>JBIKRT010000007.1:0-90795 GCA_044349005.1 Cyclobacteriaceae bacterium | reverse complement strand
AGTCGGTTGAACGTAACCCTGGCAGGTTGCTCCTCAGCAGAGCCCGCTTCCGTTTCAGTTCAACTATGCAAAATTCAAAACAGTCATCTATATTTACAACCTGTCAAAATTCTCAGCCATTTACCTTGGCCAAATTTTGTTAGCCTTTTTTGGAAATTGTAGCACTGCTATATGTAGAATTTAAAAAAAACACTACTTTTCTTAAAACTTATTAGCCTAATGAAAACAAATATTCTCCTCTTGCTTTTGACTAGTTGCATTTTCAGCTATGCCCAAAAGGCGCCAATTAAATTTGGAGACATACCAATGGAGGACATGAAGATGAAAATCTACCCGTTGGATTCTTCCGCGGAAGCGGTGGTGTTGGTCGATTATGGAAAAGCCTATATTAACGCAAGAGGAGAAGGTTATGTACTAACTTATGAAAGACACAAACGTATAAAAATACTAAAGAAGGGTGGCTTGTCTTGGGCGGATTTTTCAATCAGTCTTTTTCAGTCTGGTTCTACTGAAGAAACGGTTTCAAAGGTGAAAGCTGTCACCTATAATCTGGAAAATGGGGCCATTTCGGAAACTCCAATTGGCAAAGAGAGTATTTTCAAAGAAAAATTTAACCGCAACACCAATAAAGTCAAATTTACTTTACCCAATGTTAGAGAAGGTTCGGTTCTTGAGGTCAGCTACACTATAAATTCCGAATTTTTTACAAGCTTTCCCAATTGGAAATTTCAAAGCACAATACCAACGCGCCTAAGTGAGTATTGGGCTATTATGCCGGAAGATCTGCGTTATGAGAGATACATGCAAGGTTATGTTGCCACCAACTATGAAGTAGACAATCAGATGACAGCAGGCATTAACACTTTTGCACATCATTGGATCTCCAAAGACGTGCCTGCATTTAAACCTGAACCTTATATGACTAGCGAAGACGATTATGTATCAAAAATAAATTTTGCGCTGGCGGGGTATAAAGTGGGCGGAATTGAAAAGGACTATATGGGTTCTTGGGAAAAATTAAGCACCAACTTAATGGCAAGTGAAAATTTTGGTAAGGTTATCGATAAGTCAAATTTTTTAAAAACCAAAGTTGAAGAATTAACCGCTGGGCTAACCGAGCCAATTCAGAAAATTAAAGTAATTCACTCTTACGTACGAGATAACGTAGAATGGGATGGAGACAAGGATTTTACAGCCGGTGATCTGAAAAAAATTCTTGAAAAAAAGAAAGGAACATCTGGAGACATAAATTTGCTGCTCGCGTCTATGCTCGATAAAGCAGGGCTAACTGTCGATATGCTGTTAATTAGCACAAGAGACCATGGATTTGTTAGAAAGCAATATCCAATGGAACGGCAATTTAACTATGCTTTATGTATCGTAAGACTTACTGATAAAAATGTTCTATTAGACGCCACCGAAAAGAATTTACCATACACAGTGCTGCCTGAACGGTGCTTAAATGGCGAAGGGCTTGTGATTTCAAAATTGAGTAAAGGCTGGATGGAGGTAACCAGCAAAGCAAAATCAAAAACGATTATAAGCGGAGATTTTGCCTTGGACGAAAACGCAGAGTTAAAAGGCAAATTGACCTATACACTTGATGGATATGATGCCTTTGATATGCGCGAGATCTATAAAACTAAAGGTGAAGAAACATATGTAAAAGATTTTCTCGCATCGAAAAGCTGGAATGTCGAAAAGACTGCATTTTCTGATTTAAAAGAATTGGAAAAACCCGTGAAAGAGATTCACGAGTTAAGTATCGCAGATCATGCCGCGACTGCTGGCAATACCATATATCTAAATCCTTTAGTAACTTCTCAAATTGCCGAAAACCCCTTCAAATATGATACGCGAATTTACCCAGTAGATTTTGGAAGCGCGATGGAAAAAATGTATTTGTGTAAAATTGTTATCCCTGCCGGTTATGTAGTCGATGAGTTACCACAACCAAAAGTGATCGCCCTTCCAGGTAATGCAGGGCGCTATTCCTATAGCTTAACCCAACAAGGAAACATAATAAACGTAGTAAGTAACTTTCAAATAAACAAAAGCTTGTTTGCACAAAATGAATATCCCTACCTAAAAGAAATGTATAATCAAGTTATTGCCAAGCAAGCCGAACAAATTGTATTAAAGAAAAAATGAACTATGAAAAACCAACTAGTAAGTGTATTTCTTCTTTTTGCTTGTCCAACTTTGATATACGCGCAGAAATCACCTGTAAAATTTGGAGAAATTTCCATTGAAGATTTGAAAATGAAAAGATACGCTAAAGATACGATGGCATCTGCGGTAATAATATTCGATAAAGGGGAAACTAGCCTGAATGAAGATTTAAGGGTTGAATTTAAGAGGCATACCCGAATAAAATTTTTGACTAAAGCAGCTATTGATGAATGGGCTACTAAAACGATTATGCTCTCCCATAATGAGGATGGCATATCAAAATTGAAAGGGATAACTTAAAACTTGGAAGGTGAAAAAATGGAGCGTAGTGAAATGGATGAGACATCGATATTTAAAACAAAGATTAACAAATGGTCGGATCAAATAAAATTTACATTACCGCAAGTGAGGGAAGGCTCGGTTATCGAATATACCTATCTTTTAAGTACAGAGGCTAGTTTATTACCAGGTTGGCAATTTCAGCATACAATTCCCTGCTTAAGAAGTGAGTATAAATTTTTTATTCCGAAATCTTTTGAATTTCGAAGAGACTTACAAGGTGAATTAAACATTCAAGAGCAATCTTCAGAATACGAAGGTTCGGTTCAGAACTTCGCAATGAACGATGTTCCGGCCTTTAAAGAAGAGTCCTTTATGACCACCCCAGAAGATTATATATCAAAAGTGAGTTTTTATTTGTCACAACTTTTTGTGCCAGGTCGGCCTCTGATTAATTTTAACCGATCTTGGAGATCAATAATTAACGACCTTAATTCTAATCCGGATTTTGGAGTTCAAATAAAGACGTCTAACTTCTTAAATAAGACTGTTAATGAAGTTACGGCAGGAACTATAGATGATTCCGGAAAAATTAAAGCGATTTTTGATTACGTCAAAAGTCACGTTAAATGGAATAGTGTTATTGATAAAATTCCAGATCATAGTTTTAAGAAAGTTTTAGAAGAAAAAAAGGGAAGTTCATCTGAAATTAATTTGATGTTAGTATCCATGTTGCAAAAAAGTGGACTTGAGGCCTATCCTTTATTGATTAGTACTCGCAAACATGGAAAAATTAGGTATTCTGTTCCTATGTTTAGTCAGTTCAATGACGTCATTTGTATGGTTAAGCTTGCAGATAAAAAAATATTACTAGACGGAACAGATACCAATCTCCCAATGAACGCTCTTCCCGAAAGGTGTTTAAATGGTGACGGTTTGTGGTGAATAAAGATGAGGTTAGCTGGGTTAAGCTTGTTTCGATGCGTTCACGTAAAGTAATCAATGCGGATTTTCAAATTCAAGACTCAGGAGAATTAGATGGTAGAATAATCTTAACTAGTGATGGAATCGCAGCAGGCTCGATCCGAAAGTCAATTGGTGAAGCAGGCAAAGAAAAATACGTTAAAGATTTCCTGTCAAACAGGGATTGGGAGGTATCAAAAAGCAATTTTGAAAATCTTGAACGCTCAGATAAATCTTTAAAAGAGTCTTACGAATTGGTAATTAAAGATCATACACAGCTAACGAACTCATTAATTTATTTGGATCCTTATTTAATAAATAAGATAGAAGAAAATCCTTTTAAATCAGATAAAAGAAAATACCCTATAGACTTTGGTAGTTCTTTTGATAAAATCTATATGTTTAAAATTCAAGTTCCTTCGGAGTATATTGTTGAAGAATTGCCTAAGTCGAAAATTATTCTTTTGCCAGAGAATGCAGGTAAATTTGTTTACAATATTACTGCCGTTGGAAATACCATTAACTTAATGAGTCAGTTCATTATGAACAAGAGTATTTTCAAAGTTGAAGAGTACCCTTTTTTGAAAGAATTATATAGTCAAGTTATTGCCAAGCAAGCCGAACAAATTGTATTAAAGAAAAAATAAACTCATGAGAAATTCAATAATTTTTACGGTCGCATTGTTCGTATCGTTAAATGTTCTTGCCACTGACCTTAAATATCCGGTAAGCGAAATACCCGTTGAATTAAAAGAGAATGTTGATGTAGTTATCCGTGAAGACGAAATTAGATTTAAAATACTTGCCAAGAACAAGGCTACGCATTATGTGCATTATGTCGTAACTATTTTCAACGAGAACGGAAACAATTACGCTAGTCAAGTGGTGGGTTACAACAAGCTTACCAAGGTTATTGATTTCAATGGATATGTTTATGATGCGTTAGGCAAGCAAACTAAAAGATTAAAAAACAATGAGATTTATGATCAGGCCTCTTTTGACGGATTTAGTCTTTATAGTGATCATCGCCTTAAAGCAGCAAACCTATCGCAGGCTACCTACCCTTACACCGTTGAATTTGAATATGAGCTAGAACTTAAGTATTTGTATTCAATATCAGGTTCAGCCTTTGGTGGCGAGAAAAAATCAACCCAACATGCAACGTATCAATTAATATATCCTACAGATCTTAAACCTAATTACAAACTTCTAAATTTATCAAGCACCCCAAGGGTAGAAAAGACAATTGATGGATACGAATCCGTTACGTGGAATTTTCTCAACATTATGCCCATGAAATTTGAAGCGTATGGACCAGATCACGAAGAATTAATTCCGCAAATAATTGCGGCACCTAGCAAATTCGAATACGAGGGTTATGAAGGTGATATGACTTCTTGGAAGACTTATGGTCAATGGAATGCGCTACTGAATCAGCAAAGAGACGACCTGCCCGAAGCCACTAAACTAAAAGTAAAAGAATTAACGAAAGGGTTAACTACGAACGAACAAAAGGCCAAGGCGATCTATGAATACTTGCAAAGTAAAACTCGCTACGTAAGTATTCAACTGGGAATAGGCGGGTTACAGCCTTTTCCTGCATCAATGGTAGATCAAACTGGTTACGGAGATTGTAAAGCGTTATCAAATTATGCGATTGCAATGCTCAAAGAGGTTGGAGTTAAGGGTTATTATAGTATTATTCAGGCAGGTAGGGGCGAGGGTCACGTCCGCAAGGAGTTTCCTAGTCATCAATTCAATCATGTTCTTGTGTCAGTGCCTAATGGAAGAGATACCCTGTGGTTGGAATGCACAAGCCAAGCCAATCCGTTTGGTTATCAAGGTTCATTCACAGAAGATCGATTTGCTTTGCTCGTTACAGACCAAGGTGGGAAACTGGTGAAAACAATAAACTATTCACCCGAACAAAACAGCCAATCAAGAACTGCAGAGGTTGAGCTAGATGCCACCGGAAATGCAAAAGCTAAAATAAGAACCACAAATAAAGGCATTCAATATGAGAACGATGGGCTAGATAACGTAATGAATAATGTAGACGATCAAAAAAAAATGGATTCAGAACAATACTGAGATCCCGAATTTCAATATCAATTCTTTTTCAATGGTGGAGAAGAAAGACAAAATTCCTTCCGCGATAGTCAGTCTTGACTTGACGCTCAACCGATATGCAACAGTTAGTGGAAAACGAATTTTTGTAGTGCCGAACTTAATGAACCGCCTTACTGGAATCCCCGAGAAAATGGCGGAACGAAAAACGGATGTGGTACGTAGCACAAATTACCTTGATTTAGATACGATCAAGTTCACAATTCCGGAGAATCTCTATCCGGAGTTTCTTCCCGAACCCATCAAAATTAGTTCTAAGTTTGGTGAATACGAGGCAAACTTTAAGTTCGATGCAGGCAAGGTAATTTATACGCGAAGAATGAAAGTTTGGAAATGTCGATTCCCAAAAGAAACATACAATGAACTGGTCGATTTTTACAAAAATGTAAACCGAGCAGATAACACCAAGCTTGTATTTTTAAATAAGACTTGATCTACTTTATCGGGGCGTTTGCTTCCCTCGCCATAACACTATAAACAATTTTATCGGCTAGGCGCGGTAACCATTTGTTGAGGAAAACAATTAATTTCCCTTGTGTAGTTAAAATCAATTGAGATTTTCTATTTATAGTAGCATTGTAAATATGCAAAGCACATTCTTCGGAAGTCATCATTTTGGTTTCTTCTCTTGGTGACTCACCTTGTGTTGTTCCATCTTTAGTAAGTGATCTCTTGCGAATGTTCGAAGCCGTAAATCCCGGACAAGCGGTTAGTACATGGACATCTTTTTTTAAGAGTTCCGTGCGCAACACTTCAAGAAATCCGTTAAGCGCAAATTTTGAGGCGGAGTAGCCAGTTCGCCCAGGCAGACCTCTAAACCCAGCAATAGAAGAAATACCCACAACAGAACCTTTGTTCTTCTCTATTTCCGGCAAACAATATTTTGTTGCATATAGCACGCCATAAAAATTGATGTCCATTACTTTCTTTACAACATCAAGCTCTACTTCGCTAAATAACGCGCGCATGGAAATACCCGCATTGTTAATTAAAACATCAATTTTGCCGAATCTATGAATAGCCTCCATGGCCATTTTTCTATTGTCTTCTTCTTTACTTACATCAGCTTGAAATCCAAAAACAGTAATTCCTCTTTTTGAAAGTTTGTCAACCGCATTGTCAAGGTCTTCTTTATTCCGGCCAGTGATTAATATTTTAGAGCCTTCTTTTCCAAACTGTTCGGCCAAAGCCAATCCAATTCCCGAGGAACCGCCAGTTATGACGACAACTTTGTCTTTCATAAGTTAATCTATGCTAATAATTGTTCTATGTCGCTCCGTGAGATGGACTTTACAATACTCTCCTCATTACTTATCAAGCCCTCTGATAATTTCAGCTTATTTTTTTGCAGTACAAGTATTTTCTCTTCTACACTATTTCTTGTTATGAACTTGTAGGTAAACACTTTTCTCTTTTGGCCAATGCGATGAGCGCGGTCAATTGCTTGCGCTTCTACTGCGGGGTTCCACCAAGGGTCGAGAATAAAGACGTAATCGGCCTCGGTTAGATTTAGTCCCAACCCACCAGCTTTTATGGAGATCAAGAATACCTTCAAATCCTGATCTTTATTAAATTTTTCAACCTGATCTTGTCTGTCGCTGGTGGATCCATCCAAATAAGCAAAGCGAATTTTTTTGGTTAACAAAACCTGCTTCACTATCTCTAAATGCTTTACAAATTGACTAAACACTAAGAGCTTGTGGCCTTCCGCAATAGCGCTTTCCAATTTATGAATAACATCTTCCAACTTTCCAGAGGTTCCCGCATATTCAAGATCAACCATCTTCGGGTGATTTGAAATCTGCCTCAATTTTGTGAGCCCTTCCAAAATAGTCATGCGGCTGCTGCCAATGCCTTCTTTATCGATCAGGTCGAGTATCTTATGGCGATAGAATGATTTTGCCTCCTCATACTTCTCCGCTTGTTCTGGAGTCATATCGGTATAATGAATGTTTTCTACTTTCTCTGGAAGCTCCGTTGCAACCTGCGATTTCAATCTTCGAAGAATAAAAGGTTTTATAATTGCGTTAAGCTTTTTTGTCTTCAATTCGTCATGCTTTTTTTCTATCGGAATTTGGTATTCGTTCTTAAAAAAAGTTTGGCCGCCCAATAATCCTGGGTTGATGAACGTCATCTGCGACCACAAGTCAAGTGTGGTGTTTTCTAACGGGGTTCCTGTTAACGTAACCTTGTATCGCGAGCGCAATTGCATTACTGCTTTAGCGATATTTGAGGTGGGGTTTTTAATTACCTGAGATTCATCTAGTATTATATAATTGAAATAGAAATTCTGTAGTAAATCAATATCTAATCGGGTAATACCATAAGAGGTAAGAAGAACATCATACTTTCCGAATTTCGATGTGTCTTTACTTCGAAACGTGCCTGTGTAAGTAAGTATCTTCAAATTGGGCGCAAACTTTTTAGCTTCCATCTCCCAATTATAGATCAAGGATGTAGGCATGACCAACAGGCTGGTACCTGTTTCACCCTTTTCTTTTTCAGATTGCAATAGCGCAAGTGTTTGCACGGTCTTACCCAAGCCCATGTCGTCCGCCAAACAACCACCTAAATGAAACTCATTTAAAAAACGGAGCCAGTTATAGCCGGCCTTTTGATAAGGTCGCAGCTTACCGGTAAAGTCTTTAGGAAGCGGATACTCTTTAATGCCGGTAAACGACTCAAGGTGGCGAAGCTTATCGCTCATATGAACCTTTGCAAGATTACCTTCTTGAAGTTCTTTTAATAGGTTAAGGTGGTGTTTTCTCAGTACCGGCTTTTCGTGATCGCCAGTGGTTTCGCTAAGGGCGAATAGATCGCCATATTTTATCAACCAAGCATCTGGAATAATTGCTATCTCGCCATTGGGTAGCTTGAACTCCACTTTCTTTTTCAAGATAAGTTTTCTAAGTTCCTTAAAGGAGATTTCAAATTCGCCAAAACGTATTTTTGCATGAATATCAAACCAGTCGATTCCTTCTTTTACCTCAAGTTCAATAACCGCTTTGCCAACGAAATATTTCTTATCACTTTTTTCGGGTTGGCTTACTTCAAATCCAAGATTGAGGAGGTTTACTCTGTTTTCATTGAACCAAGAAAACGCATGCGCCTTTTCAACAGCCGTTCTAAATCCTTTCAGAGGAAGGCCTATTTTTATTAATGTTTGAGCAAATTTTTTCTCGAGATCAACATTTCTTTTAATACGATGGAAAACGTAATCGTTATCTTTTTTTTCCATCGTTACGCTTACCATTCCGAAGGCATCACCCTTGAAGCGGTGCTTTCCATACTTGAATGAAAGATCAAAAACTATCTTGCCTGTTTCATCCTCAGGCGAAGCCTGGTGTTCTTCAAACAAGGAAGGAACGTTTTTTGCACTCGCTGGCGCCAATTCAGAAATAGAAAGAATAGGATGAGGATCGAACGTGCTTTTTACTATTTCAAAACCTTGCGCTTCAATATCATCAAAGGAAGCGATAAGCGGTGCAACAAAACGGTTATAATATGTTTCTTCTAAATTTTTGGGAATAATAACAAATTTCTTGCTTAGAAAAGGCTGAAGTTTTCTGCCATCTACATTTTTCTCAAAACCATACAACTTTCCGTTGGCCACCATCCAGGCTGGGCTTTTACAGACCAAATAGGCGGCAGCGTTAGGCAATTCTATCTTCTTATCTCCGCACGTCAAAGTAGGGTAATACTGCGTGCTTTCTTCACCCCTGATAAAATGAAATTGAATAGATGCTTTCTTTTCAACTACTTCTACTCTTCTCCAAGTGGGCTCACCATCGTTGCCCATTTCAAAAAGCATTTTGCCTTTTATTTTTTCTAACACAGCTGATCTGCGTTTCTCCAGATACAGCTCTATTTGTTCTTGTACCAGTTCGTCTCCTTTGGTCTTGTTGAAAATTTTGCTGAAGTATTCTTCCGGCTTCATTACCTTTTTAGAAAAATGCCTCAAAACGGCATCTTGGCTCATGCTCGTCATGATGTCTACTAATTCGTAATCGCGGTCATCCATACCTTTCGAGAATTCACGCGCATTTTTTGTGGAAATATTCTGGTGCTGAAAGGTAAGCCTTCCTTTTTCGTCAAGGTGCACAATATAAGATTCAAAAATGAAGCCTAAATACTCATGCTGAAACACAGAGTAAACAATTTGAAACGGCTGCGCTGCAGATACCTTCATCGCTCTATTCTACCTCGGCTGTTATATCTTAAAATAGCGAGCTGAAGACACGCCAATTGACAACTTTAGCCTAATTTCAAAATTAGCCGAATGGCAATTTAGGTATAAATTATCAAATAAAATCTTGAAAAAGTGCGGATATCCTACATTCTAATTACCTAGCTTACTTAATGCTGCTTTTTCCTACTCCTTTCGAAGCTGTTATTGCAGGATAAATAGACACAACGAAAGTTATACCAACAATCAGCACCGACACATAAACAAAATCCGCCAGTTTCATTTTTACAGGGTAGTCGGAGATTACTCCATTCGCCACTCCCATTCCGATAAGCCCAAATTGATCTTGCAACAAGCAAACCAATGCCCCCACAAAAAGACCGATACCAGCACCGATAAAAGCAATTAACGCACCTTCATTCAGAAAAATACTTTTTACCAAACGTTGACTTGCACCTAACGCACCCAAAATAGCAATGTCTTTTTTCTTCTCAATGGTAAGCATCATCAATGAAAAGAAAATATTGATCGCGCTAATGGCAATCAAAAGGGCTAAAGCTAAAAAAGTAAACAATTTTTCAAACTGCAAAAGTCTAAATATATCCTTGTGCTGTTCTTTATTTGTCAATACATTAAATCTATTACCTAGTGTTTTTTTGATATCCGCTTGCACGGTTAACACATCGGTAGTTGATGTTGTCTTGATTTCAAGTGAAGTGCGTTTATTGCCATAGTCGAGTAACTCTCGCACGAAATCAAGTGGCATAAAAATGTAGTTTTCATCGTAATTTTTTTCGATACTAAAAACGCCTCCCGGCAATATATTTCGCTGAGAATAAAGCTGTGATGGATTAATGGTTGAAGCTTTCAGGTTTTTGATATAAAAGACCTGGAGTGGGTAAAGATTATCTTCCAGTGAAGCTGATAAAATATGTTTTACTGTTTGCCCCAGAATGGCATAGTTTACACCTTTATCATGAAACTTTAAATTCCCTTCTACGATGTTGCTATCCAACCGATGATGATCAATAAAATTGTCTGCGACACCCTTTATTATAACCACCATCTCAGATTCTCGATAACGGATGTAGGCGTAGTCCTCTATTATCTCCGTCACAATCTTTACACCGTTAATTGCCTCCAGTTTTTTAGTCAACAGACTATCTACTTCGAACGATTTGCCTCTTACTAATTCTACTTTGAGCTCTGGATCGAAGGAACTATAAAGCGATTGTAAAATTTCTTGCAGGCCGTTAAAAACGGATAGTACAATTACCAATGCGGCTGTTGCCACAGCCACACCTGCCATTGAAAGCAGAGAAATTACATTAATGAAGCTTTTCTTACGCGTAGAAATAAAGTAACGCCTCGCTATAAAAAATGGTAAGTTCATACCGCCAAGGCTATTCCCCTTTTTTTGTCGGTTCAGAAGGAATTTTCAAGCTTTCGATGAGCGCGTCCATCTTGGTTGCTTGTTCCTGAAGTTCGTCAATGAAAAAAACTAAATCTGGAATTACCCTTACCTGTTTTCTTATTTTATCTCCCAGCGCTTTTCTTATTTCACTTTTATGAGCATTAATTTTATCTAAAACTGCTTGCTTATCTTGCACGAGCATCATGCTAACGTAAACGCGCGCGATTCCCAGATCGGGGCTAACCAGCACATCTGATATTGTAATAAAGGCATTTCCTAGAAAGCCTCGTTTATCGTGCTGAAAAATATCACTTAGTTCCTTTAGTACAAGCTTGCTAAACTTTTGTTGACGTATTGATCCGCTCATTTGGTAAAGATATAAGTTTAAAATATAAAGTTAAGGTTTCACGATTGTTCTAACTTTGAGTTTTTGTGATTTGTATGCTGCGTTTCTTTAAGTTAAATGACCCGTACCGCCTTTTAGTTTTAGTTTTTATTTTAACCGTTTTTTCGTTGCCTACTTTGATTTTCCAGTCAGAAGTAACGATTCAAGAGCTAAAGATAATGTTGATTGGCGAGGCATTCGTTGAGGGTAAAATGCTTTACACAGAACTTTTTGACTCTACAGGCCCATTGAGTTCAATCTTTTTTGGTTTTGTAAATTGGCTTTGCGGCCATTCTATTTTTGGAAGAAAGCTAGTCGCGCTTGTACTCATTTTTGCACAAGCATCATTCTTTGCCCTAATTTTGATTAGAAACAAAGCATATACTGAAAGCACTTATCTCCCGGCTTTAATTGTTGGTATTCTCTGCTTTTTGTCTTTTGACTTTCTATCCATTACACCTGAATTGCTGGGTTCAATATTCCTGCTAATGGCAATCAACCATCTTTTTAAAGAAATAGAATTTAAGATTCAACGAGACGAAATTGTTTTAAATCTTGGAATTTACATTGGGGTGGCCTCGCTCTTCTTGTTCTCGTTTTCAATATTTTTGATTGCCTCGATTGTTATCTTGTTAATATATACGCGAATTGATTTTAGAAAATACGTTCTTCTAATCATAGGCTTCGGGCTGCCGCATGTGTTTCTTATCTGTTTTTATTTTTATAACAACGAGTTTGACATGCTCTTGCAGAATTTTTATTATCCAAATTTGACTGTTGGGGGAAGTATTTTAGTCTCACCTAAAACACTTCTTATTCTTCTAACAACACCTTTTATTTTTCTTGTACTGGCATTCTTCAAACTCAACACCGAGGGGCGATTTACAAAGTATCAATCACAATTGTCGCAGGTCATGTTTTTGTGGATGGCTTTCGCTTTGATTCACATTTTAATTGCAAAAGAATTGACCCCCCATAGCTTTATCATTTTCGTGCCAAGTTTGGCGTACTTTATTAGCCATTACTTTTTATTAGTTAAAAGAAGAAAGCTGGCTGAATATTTACTTGGATTTTTTTTAGTCGGTGTTATTGGAATAGCCACCTTCGCCATGTTCAGATCAGTACCTGGTGTTTCGTATGAAAGTATGTTTGCAAAAAAGTCCCAAGTTTCGTTCCAGAATAAGAAAATAATGATTCTCAAAGAGGGACTAGAAGATTATCAGTCGAATAAATTAGCTGGGTACTTTCTAGACTGGGCGCTTTCTAAAGTGGTGGTGGATGAGCCAGATTACTACGAACACGTAATTCTAATGAAGGAAATGTTTGACAGCGATGCGCCCGAAATAATAATAGATCCACAAGACAAGATGAAAGCTTTCTTTAAACGAATTCCGGCCATCTCCGATCTTTATAAACGAGATGGGGATGTTTACGTCAAAATCAACAACTAATTTTATTCACCCTTTTTTCGTGCCGCCCTCCTTCGAAGGGTGATTGAATAAATTTATCCATAATAGTTGTGGCCAATTCAAGCGAAACATAGCGTGCTGGTATGCAAAGCACATTTGCATTGTTGTGCCCACGAGCAAGAATTGCCAAGTCTTCTTGCCAACAAATAGCAGCCCTAATGCCTTGGTGCTTATTGGCGGTAATAGCTACTCCATTTGCGCTTCCACAAATTAAGATACCTAGATCAAATTCTTTTTTTTCAACTGCTTTTGCAACAGGGTGAGCAAAGTCTGGGTAATCGGCAGAGTCGACAGAATAAGTACCGAAATCTTTGAAGACATGATTATTCTTTTTTAACCAAGTGATAAGTGCTTCTTTATATTCGAATCCTGCATGGTCACTTCCAATGGCAATTGATGGGGTCATAGTCTTTAGAGTTGGTCAGCTCGTACTTCTTGTTCTTCTAATTTTCGCTGCTTTCGTACCACTATGGCAGAGATGATGATACTAATCTCAAAAAGGAAATAAAGTGGTGTTGAGATTAACATCATGCTAAACGGGTCTGGCGATGGTGTAACCACAGCTCCTAAAATGAGGATAACAACAATGGCGTGCTTACGGAACTTGCGCATAAATTGCGGAGTAAGCATGCCTACTTTAGTCATAAAATAAACAACCACCGGAAATTGAAATAGCAATCCACTGCCTATTACCATACCCACAACCGTAGACACATAGGAGGTAATGTCGAACTCGTTCTTAATCATATCGCTAATGGAATAGCTGGCTAAAAACCAGATCGTCATGGGCGATAAAATGAAGTATCCGAACGCTACTCCGAGCAAAAAAAGAAACGTTACGGCAGTGACTGCACCACTTGAGTTTTTCTTTTCATTCTGTTTAAGCCCTGGTTTTATAAAACTCCAAATTTGCCAAAAAACGTAAGGGAAGGCAACAATCAGCCCAATTACAACAGAGGCCGTAATGGACATCATAAACTGCCCCGTCATGTTTCTGCTTTGAACGATAAAGTCAAACGGTTGTGCACATAAAGATTCTTCAGCACCTACCAGTTTGCCAAACTGGCACATATACTTGAATGTAGGGAAATTAATGCGGGCAGGCGCAAAAACAATGTTCTCAAAAATCCAACGAATATTGATGAACGCCACGATCATCCCAACTCCAATTGCAATAACCGATTTAACCACATGCCAACGTAACTCCTCTAGATGATCGAGGAATGACATTTCTTTTTCTTCAGACATAAGAGAGTTGTATAACTTTAATTTCTGTAATTGCTGATAGGCGCTTATCATTCGTAACAAACATTTCTGAACCCGAAACAACAGCAGTTGCAACTTGTATCGCATCAGCAGTTTGAATGCCATAGGTCGCTCGAATTTCCGCGGCCTTTTTTGCAATGGCTATGTCAAAAGATGCTAAATAAACAAAAGGCGAACGTAACAAAATCTCTTCATATTCAATGGCCAGTCTTGCTGCTTGTTTTTTTAATGGCAGAGTGAGAACTTCTGTATGTGTTAATGTAGAGGTAACAATTTGAAATTCACCCAAGGAATTTTTCTCAAAAATGTATTTTACAATACTATAATAAGGCTCAACTTCTTCTATAAAGTATATAAACGGAGATGTATCTAAAAAAACAGTACTGCCTGTTCTAATTTCGATCCCAGTTCCGCTCATTCCTTATATATTCATCTTATTCATCTACGTTAATTCCCTTCCAAACCTCTTTGCCAAGACCAGACAACTCCAGCAGGCTACGCTTTTTTACTGGCGGCTGTTCTGTAAGTGTATTTTCAAGAGCCACCAGTATTGCCCTCTTTTCAGTTTCAGAAAACTTTAGAAACTCATTTATCAATTGCTGCCCACTCATGGTACAAAACTAACAGATTATGAATACAAGGGGAATTTCCTTACAAACCTGTTTACTTTTCCCTTTACCGATCGCAAGTGTTTGGGGTCTTCGGGTTTTTGAAGTGCTTCGTCTATCAACTCAACGATTTTAACAACATCTTTTTCCTTCAAGCCTCGCGAAGTCATAGCAGGGGTTCCGATTCTTATACCAGATGTAACAAAGGGTGACTGCGTATCGAAAGGCACCATGTTTTTGTTGATGGTAATATCGGCTTTGATTAATGCTTCTTCGGCAATCTTTCCTGTTAGCTTTTTTGAGCGGAGGTCAATCAACATCAAATGATTGTCTGTTCCGCCAGAAATAATTTGGTATTTTCTTTCAGCGAATGCTTGCGCCATAGCTTTCGCATTCTTAGCTACTTGCACAATGTATTCTAGGTATTCATCGCTTAGGGCCTCCTGAAACGCAATTGCTTTTGCTGCAATTACATGTTCCAAAGGGCCACCTTGAGTGCCCGGAAAAACCCCTGAATCCAACAATGATGAAAGCTTTCTGATTTCGCCCTTCGGTGTGGTTAAACCCCACGGATTATCAATATTTTTTCCGACCATAATCAAGCCGCCACGCGGACCGCGAAGCGTTTTATGGGTAGTTGTTGTTACAATGTGGCATTCCTGTAAAGGATCATTTAACAACCCGCGCCCAATTAAACCAGATGGATGAGAAATATCCGCCAAAAGAAGTGCTCCCACAGCATCCGCAGCTTGCCTTAACTTTTTATAGTCCCAATCGCGACTGTAAGCCGAAGCCCCGCAGATGATCATCTTTGGTTTTTCGCGCAACGCAATTTCAATTACTTTATCAAAATCAATTAAACCTGTCTCTTTCTCAACACCGTAAAATGTTGGCTGATACAATTTCCCTGAAAAGTTTACAGGAGAACCATGGGTTAAATGCCCTCCGTGAGATAAATCAAAACCCAAAATTTTGTCACCCGGCTTTAAACACGCAAGCATAACCGCTGCGTTGGCCTGTGCACCAGAATGAGGTTGGACATTTGCCCACGAAGCGCCAAAAAGTTCTTTTATTCTATCAATAGCAATTTGCTCAATTTCATCTACTACCTCGCAGCCCCCATAATAGCGCTTGCCGGGAAGGCCTTCGGCATATTTATTGGTAAGCACACTGCCTTGTGCCTTCATTACTTGTGGCGAAACGAAATTTTCAGAAGCGATAAGTTCAATACCATCTTGCTGGCGATGCTTTTCTTTTTCGATAAGGTCGAATATGAGTTTATCTCTCTTCATATGGGGATTTACAGATTAAAGGATTGATCAGAATTTATTAGCGGGCAAAAATACGATTTGATAATGAAAAGATTCGATAATTCGGAAATTCGTTGATTGACATAGTCAAGAATTCAACCATTCATTTTCAAATTTTCAAATTGCTTAATTTTTAAATTAAGTTACCACGAGTCGCTCGATCCGCCACCGCCAAAGCTTCCGCCGCCACCAAAATCTGCGCCTCCACCATCTCCACTTCTTCCCCCTAAGGCAGAGCCGAGCATACTTCCGGCAATAAAGCCGCCCATGCCGCCTCCGCCTCTCCTCGAGATTAAGATGAAGATTACAATCATTACCAAGATGCTTACCCAAGAGCTGCCTTTTGATCTTTTTCTGCGACCCACCTCGGTATTCTTATACTCTCCCTTAATGGCTTTAATCACAGCAACTACCCCTGCCTTTACACCATTATCATAATCTCCCATTCTAAAACGAGGAGCTATTTCGTTGCGATTGATTCGGCTCGAAAGCGCATCGGTCAAAACGCCCTCCAACCCGTGACCAACTTCCATGCGCATTTGCTTGTCGCCAATTGATATTAACATTAAAACACCATTATCGGTATCTTTTTTACCGAGTTTCCACTCTTCGGCAACGCGGAGCGAATAGTCTTCCAAAGATGCCCCATCCAACGAGGACACTATAAGAATGGCTATTTGATTGGTGGTAGAATCCCGTTCGGCCTTTAGCACATACTCCAATTGTGCCTTTGTTTCGGCAGAAAGCACGTTAGCTTCGTCATGCACCCAAAATCCGCCATGTGGAGGGACGGCTTTTTCCTGGCCAAAAACCAGTATGCTGGAAAGGAATAAAATAGATATAAGAATGGTTCGCATTTGCACGTAATTAAAAAAATCAGTTCTCTTCTACTCTAAGGTCGTCACGAAGTTCATTGATATCGTCTGGTGTTTGAACAAACCCTTTTTCCAATAGAATTTCTCCGCATCTTTTAATAGCTGCTTCAATTCCCTCAACGACTTTTCCTTGTTTCATATGAGACGTTATTCCCCTTACTAAATTGTCCCATTCTTTTTGTTCCACCACTTTGCTAATTCCTCGGTCGGCCATTACAATTACTTCGCGTTCGAAAAATGAAACGAAAATCATAATGCCTGTGCGGTGTCTCGTATTGAAAACCTCCTCTGCCAGAAACGCACTTTCGGCACGCTTGCGGGTGGCTTGGTCTAAGTGAGCTTGGTTGAGAATCAATTTTTTAAGAGGTTCTGCATAACTAATTAAGCCCGCACCAATTAAGCCTCCGATCACCACTGCCATAAACAAAAATAACGGGTCTCTATCATAGGCAGCCAAATCTGGTGCATATCGATCCAAAAAAATGGCAGCAATAAAATTAATGGTGGCACCAAGAATGGCGCCTCTAAAATTGGCAATTGAGTAGAATCCGCTTCGTTCAACAAAAACAGGTACAATTTCGCCCGATATCTTACTCTCACCTTCCCGCACCGCGGCTTTAATCCGTTCGAGATCAGCCGCACTAAATCTTTTGTGGATGGACATGATAATGACTTTTAGAACATCAAAGATAAGCGCATAATTATGATTTTGGGTTAGGATTTTAGAATAATCCCGTTCCAATCAGTTCGATAATAAAACCGATTGAAGAGTATCCACGAACTGGCGAGAGCTAAAAGCATCATTATCAATAGTAGGTTAAACAAAAGCCCGATAAAAGAAAAGGTGAATACCCAGAAAACGGAATACAAGAACTTTTTCATATTGAGTTGATTTCGGTAAAGGCAGCTTCTCAAAAAGGAGCAAATGCCTGCACAATATAACACCAATACCAGGCCAGGCCAGTTAAAATACAATAGTAGCCAGAGACTTTCAGGCAGAAGAATAAGTGCCAGGGTAGAAAGCCAATTAACACAAATTCGGCTCTTGCTCCACGGAAAGTTTTTAATGAACACTAACTGCTCCCGTTCAAACCGTGCCGACTCAAATACCAGAAAAGTGTGTGCCACTGAAATAAACAGCGCAATAAATCCACCAACAAAAGCAATGTTGGTATTCTTTGGCAATAAGTAACCTATACTCAAAATACCTGCAAAAGATAAGACTTTTGTGAGGGTAAGGGCAAGCGGTCTGTCTATTATGTGATAGATAAACAATGAAAAAAATGGCTTTTGCCAGTGCTGAGTTATCTTACCGAAAGTAGACTGTTGGAAACTTTCAATGTGAGTATAAAACCGAACAGTTAGGAACACTGAGGTGAGGCAATTGAGTAAGATTACAAACAAGACGATGACAAAGGCGGTGGTAAACTGATGGTAGATAGCCCCCACAGTAAGCGCAAAAAGACCAAAGATTAATAGCGGGATAGAAATTAAGGTCTGCACAACGAACCAACTTTTGAACAACTCCTGCCTTTTTAACGCTGTGCCACTGTAGAACAAAAATTGATTAGCGGGCAATATCAATTCGGCTGCAATGTATCGGTAGCTTTTAAAAGTAAACCCTATCCAAACAATAAAAACAATGGCCACTAAGGGTGGCGAGGAAAGCAAAGTGAGCACAAACAACAGGTTTTGAACGATTCTGTCGGCAGGCTCTAAATGGGTCTGGTTTAATACCTGAATGAAAAAGCAATAACTAAAAACGCCAGCAAAGAAAAAAAGTAAACTGCCCGCATGATTGCGATAAAAACCCTTTACAAAAATTTTTATAAGAACTTTGGTAAGGGGGTCGATCATCGGATTAAAACGGAATTATCAATCGGAGGTTAACGTCTTTTGGATTGCAAAAAGGACTATCTCAAATCTTCTTGCCCCTCCACTTGCCGGAGCGCATATAAAAAAACGCCATGGTAAACATTGAGATCCAATACACCCACTCACTCCCCCAGCCCCAAACAATCGATAAGTTCCAATATTCCAACACCAGGTAGACATACACGATATAGATGACAAGAGTCACTGATTCAATGGCAAGGTTTATTTTTGTGTTGCCGGTGCCTGTAACAGAATTTAACCAAATAGTGCCAAACGACATCATCAATAAGGCGAACGAAACCGTGCGCAAAACAGGTGTTGCTTCATTGATAAATTCATTTCCTTGTCCATAAAAAGACAAAAACATTCTTGGAAAAAGATTCAACAGAATAAACAAAACAAACGAGATAGAAAAACTGAGCTTTACCACTTTTCTTATTAGCGGTAGTACCTCATCGTCTTTTCCCTGACCGATAATATTACTTACCATTGTGTTTGTGGTGGAGGCAAAAGCCCAACAGAAAATGCCGAACAAGCCAAAAATATTTCTCATTGTATTGGAAATAGCCAATGCCCTATCGCCATGGTGTTCTACCAAAATGTAAAAATACTCCCATGTAATTATACTGATAGCGTATTGAGCTATAAGAGGTGCCGATTGAACAAGAATGAGCTTGGCTAGAGTGCCGTCCCAGGTTTTGTTTTCATAAAAAGAGAATCGTTTATGAATTTGTTTTGAGTGCACTACTAGGTAGATCACAATAAGACCTGTTGCTTCGGCAATAATGGAAGCGTAGGCTGCCCCGTTGAAACCTAATGCAGGCAACCCAAAATGACCGTAGATTAAGCCATAATCCAGAACAATGTTGACCAGTGCCTCTGAAAGTGTACCCCAAACAAGTAATTTAGTTTGATTAGTGCCAACCAGCAGCGCATTGCGCATTACATACAAATAGAGAAATGGCAGCCCCCAAATCCGGATCAAAAGAAAGTGGATTACTTGATCGGCCGTAGAAACAGAATGAATAACACTTCGAAGAATGACCGGTGCCAATAGATACGTCAGGGCAATTCCAACGGCTGCGATGCCCAGGGCGATCCACACCCCGTGATAAAAAATTCTGCCAATTTCTTTGGGTAAATTTTGGCAGGCTCTTCGCCCAATAAGTGATTGAAGCCCATTATTTAATCCATTGCCGATCACCGCAAAGATGAGGTAGTAAACCCCCGTAATGCCTGCGCTTGCCAACTCTTGTTGCCCTAGGCCCCCTAAAAAGACATTATTTGTAATGAAGTTGATTTGAGGCACAAGCATAGCCAGCGAAATGGGTAATGTCATTTGTAATATCTGCCTGTAACTAGTCTTTACTTGGAGGGTCACGCGTTTGATTAAAAAAATAAAAAGCCCCGAAAATAAGTCCGGGGCTAAAATTTTCGCAAAGTATTTTCTATGGAATGTAATTCCAAATTTTTAAAACTACGTCAGTGCAAGGAACTATTAAGCTGCCTTCGATAGGTGATCTTCTTTTACCTTATTTGTTCTCACTTCTTTCGATTCGAGATCAAACCATTTTACCTCCACTAAGTTTGTTTTAAGATACTTGAGCACTTCCATTACTTTGCCGTCAATCTTGCTGCGCACGCGCTCACCTTTTCTAAACAATCTTCTCATCTTCATAATTAAAAGTTAAGATTAAAATCGAATTGCATAAATATACTCCCTGGGATAATCTTCATAAATACCAGAAAAGGTCACTAAGTCACCCGTCTTCTTTTTCTTCAACAGCTCGTTGAGTTCTTTGGCAGATTTCACTTCTGCATCATTTACGTGAGTGATGATAAAACCTTGTCTCATTTCTGTGTAGCGAGCAATTTTACCATTTTCTAACGACTTTACTTTTACGCCAGTATTAAGTTCTAGTTTCTTTAGTGTTTTGGCATCCAAATCCTCCAATTCCATACCTAACGAAGCGACAGCGTCCTTCTCCTCACGCTTAATAGTACCCAATTTGCCATCTTTATTTTTAAGAGTAACCGGTAAAGTCAGCAGTTTACCTTTTCTGTTGACTACTACGTTTACTTTATCACCGGGTCTTTTACGCCCAATGTACTCAATAAGGGCTGAACTTGATCTAATGTCAGTTTCGTCAAGTTTAACAACTACATCTCCCTTCTCAATGCCTGCGGCTTTGGCGGCACTTTTATCGGCAGCATCGCCAAAGCCATTAACAAAAGCCCCATCATTTACCGCTAAATCTTCTCTTTTCGAGACCTCACTCGTTACGTTTTCGATCTGAATTCCCAACCAACCTCTTTGCACAGTACCATAAGCAATTAAGTCTTCCACTACTTTACTCACTATGTTTGAAGGCACTGCAAATCCATAACCGCTATAAGACCCTGTTGGGCTGGCGATCGCGGTGTTAATCCCAAGCAGTTCTCCGTTCAGGTTAACCAGCGCACCACCACTGTTGCCAGGATTTATTGCTGCATCGGTTTGGATGAACGACTCGATTGCGGTGTTGGGCTGATTTTCTTGTTGCCCTTGGCTATTGAACAAATTTGGCCTGTTTGAATTTATTATATTAATGTTTCGTCCTTTCGCGCTGATAATTCCCGCGGTGACAGTGCTATTCAAGTTGAAGGGATTGCCTACTGCCAACACCCATTCGCCAACCTTTGAATTATCGGAATTAACAAATGAAAGGTAAGGCAATTCTTTCTCACGAATTTTAATCAACGCAATATCCGTGTCGGGATCAGTTCCAATAACCTCTGCTTTGAAGGGACGATTATCAGACAAAGTTACTTCTACTATGTCGGCACCTTGCACAACATGATTGTTGGTTGCAATGTATCCATCAGCATTGATAATTACACCTGAACCGCTGCTTTGGCTGGGTTGTTTTTGAATTTGATTATTAGGTCCAAAGAAAAACTGGAACGGATCATTTGGATTGCCTTTAGCTACCGTAGTTTCACTAGACGACTTTATATGAACTACTGCTTTTGTTACCTTTTCGGCAGTTGCTGTAAAATCAAGACCTACGGGTTGCCCCGCTGAATTTAGTGCTACCGTGCTGGTGGGAACGTTGGAAACGTGCTCAATTTTTACTCCATTATTATCGTTCCCTAACCAGTTATAAGCGGCAATGGTGCAGGTGCTACCAAGAACCGCAGCTAATAAAAGTTGACCAAACTGTTTCATTTTTTTTAAATTTAAGTTTTACGAATAATTTTTAGCTTAACAAAAGTTGTACCGACAGCATTAACACTGACAAATTGTTCATACAGTTAAATCGCTACCTGAAAAACTTACCTAAGCTTGTTTGTGGGAGAATAGATGTTAGATGTTCTAAAAAAGTTGTCATCTTTTTAACTTGTTCCTTCATCACGCCAACGCCACTTTTTTCCTTAAGAATACTAATACGTTGGATTTCAAAAATTAGTTCTTTACAAGTTCACCTTTCTTATAGGTGTACTCAATGGTTTTGTTTCCGTTTTGATCATACCACTTCGAAACACCTTCACGGGTTCCATTGACGTAGTTCCCTTCTTCCATTACCTTCCCATTGTCATAATACAATTTAACAGATCCCTCTAATTTGTCGTTTTGGTAGAAACGTTCTTCTTTTAAAGTGGTGTAATTGTATTCCCGATAAGGGCCATGGCGGAGGTTGTTTTTATACAATACTTTTTTTGTGAACTGGCCAGTACTGTTTAACTCGATTAGCCAGCCTTCCTTTTTTCCATTTACATAAGAGGTTATCTTTTTTGCCGAACCATTGGTGTTAAACTCAACCCAAGAACCAACTTTCCTACCATTCATAAGTGTTCCTTGAACGATGATGTTGCCTTGGTTATCAGTAACTGTAACATTTTCGAGCCGATCATTGCCTTCGTATTTTTGTCTTACCGCACCAGGAGGCAGATCGAGTGAGATGGTATCAGCAACGGCTATAGTAGGTTGGGGTTTAGATTCATTTTGGGTTAAGTTGGAGTTGGTTTCTGGACTTTAACAAGAAAACAAGATTCCAAAAATTGTGACCGCAAAAAATTTGTTCATAATTTGAAAGGATCATTATCGCCCAAATATATTAAGTAACTTTACTTCAAATCAATACTTTACGATAACAAAATTTAATGAATCTAGCTGCCTCCATTGTATTAAAAAAAGATCGTGAACATTCTATAAAACGCTTTCACCCCTGGGTATTTTCTGGCGCTATCCATGCCATGGAGGGTAATCCCAGCCAAGGCGATTGGGTGGAGGTAAAAGATTTTAATAAAAAAACGCTGGGCTACGGTCACTACCAGAAAGGAACGATCACCGTAAGGCTGCTCTCGTTTTCCGTTGAAAAGCCAACACCAGAAATCTATCATATAAAAATTAAGAAGGCCTATCAATTACGGTTGGACGCGCGGGTCATCTCACAGCAAACAAATTGCTACAGGTTGACACATGGTGAAGCGGATGGTTTGCCCGGATTGATAGTTGATGTTTACAATGGAGTCGCCATTATTCAGGCACATAGCGATGGCATGCACAACGATCGACACATCATTACTTCTGCATTGAAAGAACTATTGGGCGATCAACTGCAAGCAGTGTTTTATAAAAGTCATTCGTCCCTTTCGGGGAAAGTTGAGTCCGAATATCTGTTTGGTATGGCTGCGCTGCCTCATTTAGCAACCGAGCATGGCAACAAATTTTTTGTAGATTGGGAAGAAGGTCAGAAAACAGGATTTTTTCTGGATCAGCGTGAGAACAGAAAGTTATTGGGTGAGTATTCTAAAGATAGAATTGTACTCAATACATTTTGCTATACCGGAGGTTTTTCGGTGTATGCCCTACAAGCAGGAGCAGGCCTTGTGCATTCTGTTGATTCATCCGCTAAAGCGATTGAGTTAACGAGAAAGAACATCGAACATAATGGGTTTGACAATTCTGTTCACCAAAGTTTTGCCATTGATACATTTGAATTCTTGAAAGACAAAAAAGATCAATACGATTTGATAATCCTTGATCCTCCCGCATTTGCGAAACATAAAGATGCCAAGCACCAGGCTATGAAAGGATATCAGCGATTAAATACCGAGGCATTTCGAGCAATTAAGCCCAATGGTATCGTATTCACTTTTTCTTGCAGCCAGGTGGTAGACAGACAATTATTTTATGATACGGTCGTTTCAGCAGCCATTCAATCTGGCCGAGAAATAAAAGTGTTACATCATCTTTCTCAACCTGCCGATCATCCTGTTTCAATTTACCATCCAGAACGAGAATATTTGAAAGGACTTGTATTATATGTTCATTAAAAAAACCTTTCTTCTACTATAATGAATCCAAGATTAAACAAACTTTTTGTTTTGCTAGAGGAGGACAGGATCTCCCTATTACAACAAGTTGGAAGACTTTCGCAAGAGCAATTCCAAAAGAAAGTAAATGGCAAGTGGTCTATCCAACAAATTCTTTCTCACTTAATGACGGCTGAGAAATTGTCGTTGCAATACTTAAATAAAAAAGTGCAAGGGATAAATCAGGCAGAGAATACCGGACTGATTGAAGAGTTGAAAATGATAGCACTAAAGTTATCGCAGCGACTACCTTTTAAATTCAGAGCGCCAAAAGGGCTTCATGAAATAACGCCCACGCTGGATTTAGAACAATTGGAATTGCAATGGGGGCAAGAAAGGCAAGAGTTGAAAAAATTTCTGGAACAGATTAAAGACGATCAAATCAATAAGAAGATTTATCGACATGTGAGAGTCGGCTTACTTAACATTCAACAGACCTTGACCTTTTTTAGGGAACATCATATTCACCATTTACCGCAGATCAAAAAGTTAATGCAACTCAACTAATTGTTTTTACTTTGCGCTCACAATTGAAAATTCTATCCATACATCATCTATGAAGTTAACTTCGTTCGCTGCTCTTTTACTAATTTCTTTTATTGGTTTTGGTCAATCAAAAATAAAAAGCCCATCCGAATTTTTGGGTTATGAATTGGGCGACCAATTTACCCGTCATCACCGTGTGGTGGAATACTTTAACTATATCGATGAACAATCGCCAACTGTAAAAGTGCAGCAATATGGAGAAACATATGAGCGCAGGCCGTTGATTTACGCAATCATTGCTTCCGCAGAAAACTTTCAAAACTTAGAACAAATCAGGCAAGATAATTTGAAGAGAGCAGGAGTGATAGAAGGAACGCCATCTACAAAAGTTGCCATTGTCTGGTTAAGCTATAACGTGCATGGCAACGAAGCCAACTCGACTGAAACATCGATGAAGACCTTATACGAGTTGATCAATCCGGATAATGCGAAAACCAAAGAGTGGTTGAAAAATACCGTGGTTATTTTAGATCCTTGCATCAATCCAGATGGCCGCGATCGCTTCGCCAATTTCTTCAATCAATATGGCAACAACCCACCCAACCCCGACCCACAAGCACGGGAGCACAAAGAAATTTGGCCAGGAGGCAGAGCCAATCATTACCTTTTTGACTTAAACCGCGATTGGGCATGGGAAACCCAGAAGGAATCACAAGCAAGAATTAAAGTCTACAACCAATGGCTACCCCATGTGCATGTTGATTTCCACGAACAGGGTTACAATACTCCTTATTATTTTGCTCCCGCTGCAGAACCATATCACGAAGTCATCAGTAATTGGCAGCGTGAGTTCCAAACGATCATTGGAAGAAATAATGCTAAGTATTTTGATGAGCAGGGTTGGCTTTATTTTACCAAAGAGCGCTTCGACCTTTTCTATCCTAGTTATGGTGATACCTACCCGACCTATTCAGGAGCAATTGGCATGACCTTCGAGCAAGGCGGGATTGGATCGGGATTGAATGTTACAACAGCCGAAGGCGATCCCATGACGTTGAAAGATCGCATTGCCCATCACTTTACCACAGGCATGTCAACCATCGAGGCCTCATCCATAAATGCTGCAAAGCTTGTTGATGAGTTTGAAAAATTTAATAAAGAAAACAGTAACAATTCAAGTTCTCCGTACAAGACGTATGTTATTAAGGCAGACAACAACTTGGATAAGTTAGCGAAGATAACTGCCTGGATGGATACCCACAGCATTCAATATGGCCACGCGGCATTGTCACGGCCAGTAAAAGGTTTTGATTATCAAACTCAATCACAAAATAATTTCACATTGTCCACAGAGGATATTCTTGTTAATATCCATCAGCCAAAGGGAAGATTTATTACAACTGTTTTCGAGCCAACCTCCAAACTTGCAGACTCGGCAACGTACGATATTACCGCGTGGAATTTAATGTATGCCTATGACCTGAAAGCGTTTGCCTTGAACGAAAAGATAGCTATCGCAAAAGCATATCAACCAAAAGCAATTCAACAACAAGCAATTCCTTCAAAACCTTATGCTTATATTTTTTCATACCAAAGCTTAAAGGATGTTGAGTTTTTAGCTGCCCTTATAAAAAAAGGAGTTAAAGTTAGGTATGCAGCAAAGTCATTCACGCTAAACTCACAAACCTTTGTTCCTGGTACGATAATTGTTACGCGGAGAAATAATGAGGGTATTGCGGATTTTGACAACGCAGTTCAAACCACAGCAAAATCTTTTGCCAGAAATATAAACACAACTACAACTGGTTTTGCTGATAAGGGTGCGGATTTCGGTTCAGGCGATGTTAGTTTCATCAAACCTCCAAAAATAGCGTTGCTCGGTGGTGATCAAACCTCATCGTTAAGCCATGGCTCGCTTTGGCATTTCTTTGAGCAGCAAATTCATTATCCTGTTTCTGTAATTGGTACCGACTATTTTAAAAACATTGATTTATGGAAGTATACCGTATTTGTAGTGCCCGATGGCAACTATAAAATTTTAGATGAGGGAACGCTAGATATGATTCAGCGTTGGGTGAGCGATGGCGGTAAATTGATTGTTCTCGCAGGTGGGCTCAACTCGATTGCTGATAAAAAAGGTTTTGCTCTTAAAGAATATGCAACTGATGACAAGAAAAAAGATGCTGAGAAAAAAGACAAGGAGGCGAAAGAAAAGGAGGGTCTTATGAAATATGGAGAAGCCGAACGAAAAGAGCTTTCTAAAAATATTTATGGCGCGATATACAAAGTTGCGTTAGATAAAACTCATCCGCTTGCATTTGGCTTGGGCGATTATTATTTCTCGCTTAAAACAAACGAACTTCATTATGATTTTTTAGAAACAGGCTGGAACGTGGGTACTATAAAAGGAAAACCAAAGCCACTGATCGGTTTTGCGGGTTACAAGATTAATAAGAAATTGGAGAATACACTTTCCTTTGGTGTGGAAGATAAAGGCAAGGGACAAATTATTTATTTTACAGATGACCTGTTGTTTAGGAGCTTCTGGGAAAACGGAAAATTACTTTTTTCTAACGCAGTTTTTTTGGTTGGGCAGTAAATCAGGTTATATACTAGCCTGACAATATCGATGTTAGTGGGTGATAACTATTTTGGAGAAATTATACAAAACATCGGGGCAAAAATCAAGTGGTGCTGCTTTTTTGCTTCCATCAACATTTATGATTTCTGCGAGGGAGTCCCAGTAAAGGGTTCTTCCGTCTGTTTTTACAGTAAGAAATATTTCTGGTTGAAAGAGTTTACTAAATACAGACTTTTTGTTGAGTTCTCTTGCGAGAAACCTCTTAAAATCAATTGTTGTCACTTCTCCGTTTGTCCACTCTAGCGTAACAGAAAAGGGGTGTATTTCAATAATTGATTTTACTCTCGGGTTCATTCCAATGGTTTTATTTTTCTTAGCGTACCGAAATCTTTTTGTGTCTCTTCATAATTACTTTTCAATTCATCTCGATGCAGTTCAACCCATGCTTGTACTAGCCGTGTTTGCTTATTAGGTAGACTTCCAACTAATATATTACCTGTTTCAATTTCAATCTGCGCTTCCTCATCTTGATAAACCGCATGAAAATGAGGTGGCAAATGGTCTTTAAAATACATGTAGATAATTATTCCAAAAAATCTCGATAGCTCAGGATGATTTGCATTTCTGATCACGGATATAATGAATATCCAATAATTTTTTTATTTGTGAGTTGAAAAATATCCCCTTGGAGTCTCTTGAATTAGTTTTCTCTCAACTAAACAAATTGTTAAGCTCTAGTTCAACCTTGCTAACAATGTGCGCAAAGTCCTCAGTTCTTTTTACAAAGTCTAAATCATTTACATCAATGATCAGCAATTTGCCCAATTTGTAATTGCTGATCCATTTTTCATAATGGTCGTTTAGATTTCGTAGATATTCAAGTTTAATATTGAATTCGAAATCGCGATTTCGCTTTTGAATTTGTTGTACTAACTTCGGAATATCAGCCTTCAGATAAATCAATAAATCGGGAGGCTTCACGAAGTCCAACATGGAATGAAAAATGTCTAAGTAGCATTGATAATCTTTTTCGCTCATGTGGCCACTTGACCTTAGGTTATCAGCAAAGATGTAGGCGTCTTCGTAGATTGTGCGATCTTGAATAATTGTCTGCTCGCCTAGTCTTATTTTATTTGCTTGTGTGAAGCGGCTATTAAGAAAATATATTTGAAGATGAAACGCCCACCGCGGCATGTCGCTATAAAAATCTTTTAAGTAGGGATTATGAGCCACGGATTCATAAAGCGGAGCCCAGCGATAATGCTTTGCCAGCTTTTCAGCCAACGTAGTTTTGCCAGAGCCTATGTTGCCCGCAATAGCGATGTGTTTGGGGTATTCTTTCACCGAAATAATTTGTGCAAAGGTATGGTTTTAGTGCAGTTTGAAATCTTATAACACGGTTTTCACCAAAAAAACTATGACATTTGTAGAATGAAAAAGTCACTCTTTGTTTTCCTCCTCTTGCTCGGTACGTTAGTTTCCTGCTCTAAAAAAGATCAGGAAAAATGTGCATTCGTTCCTGACACGAAAGAGATCGTGATAGATTTAAAAATCGAAGCCTTAGAAGATTCTTTGCCATCTATCACTTCGAAGCAACAATTAGTAGATTTCTTTGCGCGGCATCCGGTGGTGAGAGATCACTTTTTTGGAAGAGACCAATATCCAAATGATTCGATTTTTGTTAATGAAATGTACAATCGATTTATCAATCCTCATTTGGACACGTTGCTTATGGAGACTCATCGCGTTTTTGGTGATCTTTCTGAATTAAAGAAGAATTTTACCGAAGCATTCACCAACATAAAATACTACTATCCTCAGTTTCGAGCTCCTAAAATTCAAACAATTATAAGTGGGTTTCAGACCGACCTAATGGTGAGCGATACACTCATTATTGTTGGCTTAGATTATTATCTCGGCAAAGGTGCAAAGTACAAGCCCCAATTGTATGATTACCTTTTGAGAAGGTATACCAAGGATTTTATTGTGCCCTCTGTAATGTTGCTTTACGCGATTGACAGTAAAACAAACAAAACAAACCTGGCCGATCAGACCGTATTGGCTGACATGATCGCTTACGGCAAAGCATATTATTTTGCGAAAAGCATGCTCCCTTGTTTAGCAGATAGCATTTTGATGGGATATAAAACGGATGAGATGAAAGGTTCGATGGATAATGAGGATAAAATCTATATTAGGTTAGTAGAGAATGAAGTCCTTTATTCTACAAGTCATAAAATAAAAGAAAAATATATTTCAGAACGCCCTAAAACATTGGAGATTGGCGAGAAATGCCCTGGACGAATTGGAACCTGGATCGGCTGGCGAATCATCGAAAGCTACTCAGAGAAACATCCTGACGTTGCTCTTCCTCAAATTATGGCCTTGCCTGATCCGGAAAAAATTTTCAAAGAAGCGAAGTACCGCCCCCAAAGCAATCGATAATATTGGGTTATGCGAACGGTCTATCAATAGCTGGACTTTGCTCTGTAAACCATTTCACTCCTTGTTCTGTCATATAGGCACAATCTTCCAATCGTATTCCAAACTCGCCATAAATACAAATGGTGGGTTCAATGCTGAAACACATGCCAGGCTGGAGGGGCTGCTTGTTGCCGAGCACCATGTTTCCCCACTCGTGGCCTTCCATGCCAATGCCATGGCCAGTTCTGTGCGGTAGGCCTGGAGTTTTGTAGCCTGGCCCAAAGCCGGCATCGGTAATTACTTTTCTTGATGCTATGTCAACATTCTCACAAGGATCGCCCAATTTTGCTGCTGCAAACCCAGCTGCTTGCGATGCTTTTTCCAGATCCCAGATCTCTCGTTGTCTTTTGTTAGGTTCTCCAAAAACGATTGTTCTTGTTATGTCAGAGGCATAACCGCCCACGTTGCAACCGCCATCCATTAAAACAACATCACCTTCTTTCAACGCTTGTGGCTTTTTACTGCCGTGTGGAAAAGCTGTCGATTCGCCAAAAGAAACGAGCGCTCCACCTGAAGAGCCTAACTTCGAATGGGCTTGCGATATCAGCCCAGCAAATTCGACTTGTGTCATTCCAACTTTTAATAAAGGAATAACTGCCTTGAAGGCGGAAATGGTTACGTCATTAGCCTTTTGCATCAACGCAAGTTCGGCCGCACTTTTGAAAAGCCGGCAGTTCATGGTTACCACATCCGCGCTCAAATATTCTAAAGACGGAGCTTCCTTTCTTATGCCATCATACAAAAAGAAACGAACGCGTTCTTCCATTCCAATCCGCCCGGTTTTAATTCCGAAATCAGAGAAAATTTGAGCAACCACTTTGTAAGGACTTTCATGCTCTTCCCAGACACGTACGTCACTTCCAATTTTGATCATTTCGCGCAGCCGCGCTTCCTCGAAATGAGGCACTACATATTTTACTTCACCTTTTGCGGGCAATATTGCCGCCATCATGCGTTCGCTGTTTCCCCAACGTATGCCAGTAAAATAGTCCATGGCAGTGCCTCCATCAAGATAAATGGCATCCATCTTATTTTCCACCATCAGCTTTTGAGCCTTTTCTATTCGCTGCAGTCTTTCTTCTACCGAAATAGGAATAATATCATTTGTAAGTGAAGTCAACGTATCTAAAGGCGAAGGATTTTCCTTCTTCTTTTCCGTTTCACACGAACTAAGGCCCGTTATGGAAGCAGCACCGATTGCTGATTGAACGATAAAATTCCTGCGATTGATAGGCATAAGTAAAAAGGTTTATAAGCAATGTAGCAAAACCATAAAAAAATCAGAAGAAATAGATCAATTCGCTGAAAATTATTTTAACAGATTACCACTCAGATAAAAAATTGCATCCGATTTCGGATATTCCAAATAGGCTTTCTATATTGAATCTCTGTTAAATGCATTCAAATGAAACTGGAAATTTTTGTCAAGCTTTCGCTAATGATGTTGCTCCAATATTTTATTTGGGGTGCTTGGTACGTTACCATGGGCACTTATATGTCAACGTTTCTTGGCTCGAGCGGTGTACAAATTGGGGCGGCCTATAGTGCATTGGCCATTGCCACCATGATCTCTCCCTTTTTTGTTGGCATGGTAGCCGATCGGTACTTTGCAGCACAACGCATCATGGCCATATTGCACTTGGTCGGAGCAGTATTACTTTACTTGGCAACCCAAATTACAGACAACACAGCTTTTTATTGGATCATTTTGTTGTATTCACTTTTGTACATGCCTACCATAGCACTTAGCAACAGCATAGCCTTTAGTCAAATGACAGACCCAGGCAAACAGTTTCCTTGGATACGAGTATTTGGAACGTTGGGGTGGATTGCCTCTGGTATAATGATTGGAGTTCTTTCTATTGAAAAATCGCCTTCTACTTTTTTTATGGCTGCTATCATTTCAGCCGCATTGGGGCTCATCTCTTTCATTTTACCGAACACGCCACCGAAGGCAGCCACATCAACAAGTGCATCCACGGTATTGGGCACAGAAAGTTTTTCCTTATTTAAAGAACCTTCCTACTTAGTATTTTTCGTAGCGGCTATCTTAGTGTGTATCCCGCTTTCATTCTATTATGGTTTCGCCAATCTATTCCTTAATGAGATCGGAATGGAAAATGCCGCGAGCAAGATGATTCTTGGCCAAGCATCTGAAGCTATTTTTATCCTTGCCATTCCCTTTCTTTTCAATAACATTGGTGTAAAGAAAATGTTGTTGATCGGTATGATTGCTTGGATACTGCGCTACATCTTTTTTGCGTTTGGCGATGTGGGGGCCAATGGTTGGATGTTATACGTAGGCATTATTCTTCATGGCATTTGTTACGATTTCTTTTTCGTTACCGGATACATGTACACGGAGAAAAAAGCGGGCGAGAAAATTAAAAATGCAGCTCAAGGTTTATTCACTTTTGCAACCTACGGAGTGGGCATGTTCATCGGCACCTGGTTCTCAGGCTTTACAGCAGATTATTATACAATTGCCAATGGGCATGATTGGAAAGCCATTTGGTTTGTGCCTTCAGGTATTGCCCTCGTGGTAGTGATTTTATTCGCTTTTCTATTTAAAGAAAAACAAGTTATTCGCAACTAAAGGCTTGGCGCCAGAATCTATCTATTAAAAAACAAATTAACTATCAACGAATTATGAACATCGCTATGCTCGGTTCCGGTTTCATCGGAAGATTTTATGCAGACTCACTGCAAGGCTACAGAAGCAAAGACAAAATTGTAAGTATCTATTCGCGCAAGGAAGAAAGCGCAAAGAAGTTTGCAGCGGATTATAAAGTCAATCACTACACTACCGTAATGGAAGAGGCTATCAATCGACCAGAGGTTGAAGTGGTGTGTATTTCTTTGCCCAACAATTTGCACGAGGCCGCAGTGTTGCTTTGTTGCAAACACAAGAAAGCCGTTATCACTACAAAGCCGCTTGGCCGCAATGCCGAAGAAGCCAAACGCATGTTGCTCGCTGTAGAAGAAGCCGGCATTTTCAATGGCTATTTAGAAGACCTTGTGTATACGCCTAAGTTTATTAAAGCACATGAAAGCGTAAAGAGTGGATCACTAGGAAGAATATTGTGGGCGAAGTCAAGAGAAACTCACCCTGGCCCGCACAGCGATTGGTTTTGGGATATTGAACAAGCAGGAGGCGGTTGTATTCTAGACCTTGGTTGCCATTGTGTAGAGATAACCCGAAGCTATATAGGTAAAGACATAAAACCCATTGAGGTGATGTGCTGGGCAGATACCCAAGTAAAACCCATTGATGCCGAAGATCATGCCATTGGGTTAGTCAAATATGAAAACGGAGCTATTGGCCAATTTGAGGTTAGCTGGACGTTCCGTGGCGGCCTTGACTTACGCGATGAAGTGATGGGTACTGAGGGAACTATCTGGATCAACAGCTTTTTAAGAACTGGTTTCGAAATGTTCACCTCGGGCAAAGGCGGAGATTATGTGGCTGAAAAAGCAGAAAGCAATACAGGATGGTTATTCCCTGTAGGGGATGAATTAAACGAGTTAGGTTACAACCACATGTTTATGGACATGTTCAATTCTATGGAAAAGGGAGTTCAGCCGCGTGAAACTTTTTATGACGGATATGTTGTAAACTCAGTGTTAGATGCTGCCTACAAATCGGCAAAAACAAAACAATGGGAGCCCGTAAAGCTAGATATTTGGCGTGGCCGCGAAGGTGTCAGCAAAGATAGCCACTTAGTTGAGTTTGATGCCAATCATTATTTGGTGAAAGAAGAAATGACGCACTATGGCACCAAAAAACTCATCCTTAAAAATAAGCAATCGGGAAAGATAATTGAGAAGATTGTTTAAGCTGTCTTAAACTGCTTTTTATATTTCCGAATTGTTTTTCCAATGAGAGTTCCCCCGATTATTGAAGGTATAATCCAAAGAACCCATTGGTAGTGGGGCAATTGAATGTTTACAACAATAAAAGCGGTGGTGGCAGCAATGTAGCTTCCACCCATGCTCGAAATATGCGTGTACCACCAGTGCATTTTTTCGGTCGGTGGATTAACATAGCTCTTAATGTCATTAACCAAAAAGGTTAATCCGATCAATCCAAAAACAAGTCCTACTATTCCCATACCAGAACCCTGCATCCAGGCCCATACGCCCCAAGTAATAAGTGTGAAAATAAAAATCGCGGAAACGCTAATGATGATCCAGTCTAGCGGGGCAAACTTTTGCCCGCGGTCTAGTTTTTTCAAGCTTAATATTCTGTAGCCACGAACCGTCATGTAGTAGCTAAAAAAGCCGACCATTAAAAGAAAATCGTTTCGATGCGCAACGGCCACCACCACGGCTCCAATAAATACCGCTGTCATACCACCAAAATAGATTTTGCCGGCCAATCGGTGAGGCATTCCGCCTTTTTGGGTAAGCATGGCAAAAAGTCCACTAAGTAATGAGGTGGCACCTCCAATAATATGAATGATCAGAAATGCAGAAATAATTTTTTCGCTCATAAAATAAATTGGACTGAAAGATATGTTGTTACGACAATGCCACCAAACATGAAACAGTCAGCCGTTGGTGAACCCCAGTGAACTGGTAAAAAGCCGAATGAGTTAGAAAACTCACTCGGTTTAACTAAAGAATAAAGTTCGATTGGCTACTCTCGCAGATTCCGAGAGTAACTAAGAATATTTTGAATGGAACTGGCCGCGGGCTGCATTTGTGCATAGTCCAGCGTTCTAGTGCTTACTACCAACTCTTTGTATTGCTCCTGCAATACAGAGTCGCAGATCAAAGCTTTATTTATTTCCTTCGTCTCCTGCTCCGTGGTCTCTTTGTATAAATACCTGATCAAATCGTTTTGGGTAAAGATTTTTATCATAGGCTATCTTTTGTTTTTGAATTTTCTTTCTCAAGTTCATCAGCGCATAACGCATTCGCCCCAACGCTGTGTTGATACTTACATCTGTTTTTGCAGCAATTTCCTGGAAGCTCATATCCAGGTAATGACGCATAATCAATACCTGCTTTTGCTCCTTCGGAAGTTCCTTTATTAAATCACGTAAACGTGTTTTGTTGTCTTTTAGTATTTGTGCCGTTTCGTATGATTCTTCTGCAAAATCCATAGAATCAAAAATTCGGCTTCCATCTTCCAGCACCATCTCGGGGTGTCTTTTATCTTTTCGGAAACTGTCGATGGCCAAATTGTGTGCTATTCTGCTAATCCAAGGTTTAAATTTACCCTCTTCATTATACTTGCCACTTTTTATTGTATTGATCGCTTTAATAAACGTTTCCTGCAAAAGATCTTCTGCTTGATACCTGTCTTTCACAATTAAGTAAATAACAGTATACACTTTGGATTTGTGTCTTGACAAAAGCACTTCGAATGCTTTTTCGTTACCACTTTGATATTGCGTCACCAGTTGGCTGTCGCTTAATCTGTTCTCTATCATTCGTTCTCACATTTAGGTAACGTAGAGGTTTATATCGATAGTGTATGGGGTTGATTTTATAATTTGAAGTGAAAAGGTAAAAATATTATTGAAAGGCGCAAAAATTTTTGAAAAAATTCTTGCCTACTACCTAATTTCTTTTGCTAATTGAACCCGATTTTACTGTACAACCAAACCAATGGCCTTAACAAAGAAAAGAGTAATTAAAAGTTTAGAAAATCTTTCGGAAGATTTGCGAGAACTGATTCAGCATCAATATCCTACCGGATATCAATCAAGTATTCAGCGGATTTCCAACGCGAAAAATGAGCCCATATTCGTTTTTCCCTTGGAAACAGAAGACGCGGTGTATTTAGTGAAAGTACCAACAACAAAAAATAGTGACGGAGATTACAGTGTCCAATCAAATAAAAAACAAGATTTTGATGGTGAAGATGATTTCAAGACACCTGACGATGATGATGCAGATGCCGTTGACGGTGGTGATGATTTTGACGATGACGGAGATGGTGGCAAAAAAGATCCCAGCTATGATCCTGATTTTGATGACTAAGGAACTGATATAAAAACTTTATCTTTTAAATTGAGCACCACCTGAAAAGTGGTGTTTCTTTTTTGTACTTCTTTTCGGCAGCCAACTGCTTTCATAGGATTGGCGTACCACTTTAATTATTTTTGCACTTCTCATGGTAAACAATCCCCTATTGACCGACTCTTCTTTGGATGAACTAAGCCCTAAAGAGTTTATTATCATTAAAAGAGCACGTGTAAACAACCTGAAAAACCTTAGCGTAGCCATTCCTCGCAATAAACTGGTGGTTATTACTGGGCTTTCAGGATCTGGCAAATCATCGCTGGCATTTGACACTCTTTTTGCCGAGGGCCAGCGCATGTATGTAGAAAGCCTTAGCAGCTACGCGCGCCAATTTCTTGGCCGAATGGAAAAGCCTGAGGTCGATTACATTCGAGGGGTATCGCCCGCCATTGCCATCGAACAGCGGGTAAACACGCGTAATCCCCGATCTACCGTGGGCACCACTACTGAAATTTACGACTACTTAAAGTTACTCTACGCACGCATTGGCAAAACACTTTCCCCCATCAGCGGAAGGGAAGTAAAGCGCGATACCGTGCAAGACGTAGTTGACTACATAAATAAATTAAAAGAAGGAACTCGCGTTATGATTGCCTGCCCGCTCAAAATAGAGAAGGGCAGAAAAGCCGTTGACGAATTAAATTTATTGTTGAGTAAAGGCTTTACCCGCGTGTTAATAAACGGCAACGTGGCTTTTATTGAGGAAACGGTTGCAGCGGCAAAAAAGCTCGCAAAGAATGATGTTCTTGAAATATTGATCGACCGTGCCGCTGTTAACGCGACTGACGAAGACTTAACCTATCGCTTGGGTGATTCCGTTCAGACGGCTTTTTTTGAAGGTCATGGCGATTGTTTGGTTTATGTTGAAGGAAAAGACAAGACTCCTTTTTCCGATAGATTTGAATTGGATGGCATGTCGTTTACCGAGCCATCCGTAAATTTCTTTAGTTTCAATAATCCCTTTGGCGCCTGCCAAACCTGTGAAGGTTTTGGTAAAGTAATTGGCATTGATCATGATTTAGTTATTCCAGACAAAAGCCTTTCGGTTTATGAAGGCGCAATAGCTCCGTGGCGCACCGAAGCGATGAGCGAATGGCAAAAACCTCTTTTAAAAAACGGTATTAAATTCGACTTCCCTGTACATAGAGCCTACAACGAACTTACTAAAGCTCAACAAGAATTGTTGTGGACGGGCAACGAATACTTTCAAGGAATCAATGACTTCTTTAAACACATCGAATCGCAATCGCATAAAATACAATATAGGGTAATGGTTTCGCGCTTTCGCGGAAGGACCACGTGCCCCGATTGCCGCGGCACAAAGTTGAGAAAAGATGCATCGTATGTAAAGATTGAAGGAGTTTCTATTACCGACCTTGTGCTCTTGCCAATTGAAGAGGCGTTGGCTCATTTTCAACAAATAAAACTACCGGCATACGAGAAGAAAGTTTCGGACAGAATTCTCATGGAGATAAAATCTCGCTTAGAATACATGGTGAAAGTGGGCTTGGGCTATCTCACTCTGAACCGCGTTGTGTCAACTCTTTCGGGTGGCGAGTTCCAACGCATAAAGCTGGCCACATCCTTGGGCAGTTCGCTGGTCGGCTCCATGTACATTATGGACGAACCAAGCATTGGCTTGCACCCGCGCGATACGGAGCGTATGATTGAAGTGCTAAAATCCTTGCGGGATCTTGGAAACACCGTAATTGTGGTGGAGCACGAAGAAGAAATTATGCGTGCGGCCGATCAGATCATTGACATCGGGCCCGATGCAGGTTCGCACGGTGGCCACCTTGTTTTTCAAGGTACCATCAACCAAATGACTGGCAAGGTCAACTCGCATACAACCGATTACCTTACGGGAAAAGAAAAAATTGCCATACCAGCGCAACGAAGAAAATGGAAAGACTCTATAAACTTAGTTGGAGCAAGGGAAAATAATCTTAAGAACCTTTCAGTAAAATTTCCGCTTGGCGTGCTTACCGTTATTACCGGAGTAAGTGGTTCTGGAAAATCTACGTTGATAAAAAAGATTATTTACCCCGCACTAGGCCGAATGCATGGCAGCGTTGCTGAAACGCCAGGAAAGTATGATCGCCTGGAGGGCGACATCAATAAAATCACGCAAGTAGAATTTGTTGATCAAAACCCGATTGGTAAGTCTTCCCGCTCCAACCCGATAAGTTATGTAAAGGCGTATGATGCCATCCGACAGTTGTATGCTGATCAACCCTTATCACAACAACGAGGTTATAAACCATCGCATTTTTCATTTAATGTGGAAGGCGGCCGCTGCGAAACCTGCGAAGGTGAAGGCGAAATAAAAGTGGAGATGCAGTTTATGGCCGACATCTTTCTTACCTGCGAGAGTTGCCATGGCAAACGCTTTAAACAAGAAGTACAAGAAGTAGAGTACAATGGCAAGAGCATTGCCGATGTGCTCGACATGACGGTAGAGGCGGGCTTGGAGTTTTTCAGAGACAAAAAACCAATTCACGACAAACTAAGTCCCTTGTTTGAGGTGGGTTTGGGTTACGTAAAACTTGGACAGTCTTCTAACTCATTGAGCGGAGGCGAAGCACAACGTGTGAAGCTTGCATCGTTTCTCAGTAAGAAATCTACCGAGAACAAAGAGCACATATTGTTCATATTCGATGAGCCCACCACGGGCTTGCATTTTCATGACATCTCAAAACTATTGAAAGCCATCAATGCATTGGTGGATGAAGGCCACACCGTGTTTGTGATTGAACACAACCTCGAAGTAATTAAATGCGCGGACTGGATTATCGACCTTGGCCCTGAAGGGGGCGAAAAGAAAGGCGGCAACCTGTTGTTTGAAGGCACGCCAGAGGACATGGTGAAAAAGGGCAAAGGCTATACGGCTGAGTTTTTGAGAGGGAAGATGGGGTGATTTGAAAATTGGAAAATTGGAAGATGAGCTAATTGAATAACTGCTTACAAAGGCAGCGGTGCTCAATGAATTAGCATTTAATGGGTGGAATCATTCGATTGCGCTTAAGTTCAACCATAAGCAACGGCTTTAATTATCAAATTATCAAATTGATACATTAACAATTTGGCTATATTTCATTTCCAAATCGTCATATTTTCAAATTGATCCATTAATCGCCATGTCCATAAAAGTTGCCATACACCATCAGATGAGTTATGCGTATGATCGCGTAGTAAACTTGTCACCCCATACGTTTCGGTTGCGCCCCGCTGCGCATTGCCGCACGCCCATTCTGGCTTACTCGTTAAAGATCACTCCAGCCAATCATTTCATCAATTGGCAACAAGACCCTTTCGGGAATATGTTGGCGCGGGTAGTATTTCCGGAAAAGACTTCTCAACTCAGTTTTGAAGTCGAGGTAATTGCCGATATGATCGTTATCAATCCGTTCGACTTTTTTGTAGAGAAGTATGCAGATGATTTTCCATTTGCCTATGATACACAACTAAAGAAAGAACTCCTTCCCTATTTTGAAGTGACTGAGAACGGTCCATTGTTGCAGCAATGGGTAAAGTCAATTGATATTTCTCATAAGAAGCGGATCATCGATTTCTTAGTCGAGCTAAATCAACAAGTGTGGAAGAATACGCAATACACTGTAAGGCTAGAGCCAGGGGTTCAAACTTGCGAGGATACGCTTTCGTTGAAAAGTGGCTCTTGCCGTGATTCGGGTTGGCTATTAGTTCAAGTACTTCGTCACCTTGGTTTAGCAGCACGGTTTGCCTCGGGTTATCTCATTCAATTGAAGGCAGATACCAAAGCGTTAGACGGGCCATCTGGCACGGAAAAAGATTTTACCGACTTACATGCGTGGGCAGAAGTTTTCATTCCCGGTGCGGGCTGGGTTGGGTTAGATCCTACTTCAGGATTGTTTGCAGGCGAAGGTCATATTCCGCTTTGTTGTACCCCCGACCCAGTAAGTGCTGCGCCTGTTACTGGTCTCACCGATGTTTGTGAAGTGACTTTCTCTTTTAAAAATGAAGTAACCCGAATTCACGAAGACCCACGTGTAACTAAGCCTTACACCGAAGAGCAATGGGCACGGATAATTGCGTTGGGCAATCAGGTAGAAGAGGACTTGCAAAAAGGTGATGTTCGATTAACCATGGGCGGAGAGCCCACTTTTGTTTCGGTAGATGATATGGAGGCCAAGGAATGGAATACCGGAGCGGATGGACCGCAGAAAAGAAAGTTGGGTGCGGAACTGATTAAAAAATTAAAAACTTCCTTCGCGCCTAACGGATATATTCACAAAGGGCAAGGCAAGTGGTACCCTGGTGAGCAGCTACCGCGTTGGCAATACTCCACCTACTGGCGGAAAGACGGTGAACCTATTTGGAAGAATGACAAGCTATTAGATTTAGATGAAGCTTCTTCCAACTGCACAGTAGCAGATGCAAAAAGAATTGCTCACGAACTTACTAAGTTTTTGAATATCCCAGAAGAACATATTCATCCTGCAAAGGAAGATGTGTTTTATTTTTTATGGGAAGAAAATAAAGTGCCTGTAAACATTGATCCATACAAAGCAAACTTGAATGATTCGCTGGAGCGGAAGAAGCTGGCAGAGTTGCTGACCAAAGGATTGGCCGAGGATGCGGGTTACGTTATCCCACTGGAGTGGAATCATTGGAACAGCCGATGGATTTCGTGCAAATGGCCTTTTCGTAACGATCAGCTTACATTGATTCCGGGCAATTCACCTATCGGTCTTAGGCTTCCGCTAAAGTCGTTGGCTTATACAAGCGAAACAAAACTTCAACGCAAAGTAGAGCGCAGCACATTTGAAGAGTTGGATAAGCTGGAAAATTTCCAAACGAAAGCAGGAGAGCGATACGATAAAACGATACCCGAAGAAAATCTCCCAAAAGAGTTTTATCAGCAACCTTATCCAGAAGAAGAACCAGCTGAAGCCGAGGGAAAGCCAAAAGAAAAGAAGGAAAAGACAGAAGAGGTAGAAACCACCTTTCAGATTTATACCATTAAAACTGCCTTGTGTATTGAAGTGCGTGAAGGCAAGATTTATTTCTTTATGCCTCCACTCACGTATGTTGAACACTATTTAGATCTACTGGCCTGTATCGAAGCAGCCGCTACAAAGTTAAACTTGAAAGTTATCATTGAAGGATATGAACCTCCTTTTGATAATCGGATTACCAAGCTTTCGTTGTCACCAGATCCGGGAGTATTGGAAGTGAACATCCATCCAGCAAAGAGTTGGAATGAACTATTGAAAAATTATGACATCCTTTTTGAGCAAGCAAGACTTAGTCGATTAAGCACTGAGAAATTTAACCTAGACGGCAAGCACACGGGCACGGGTGGGGGCAACCACATCACCATTGGCGGTATAACGCCATCTGATAGTCCGCTGCTTCGCAGGCCTGATTTATTGAGAAGCCTGATTACTTATTGGCAGCATCATCCCGGCCTGTCGTATCTTTTTTCCTCTTCATTTGTTGGGCCCACCAGCCAGGCACCGCGCGTTGATGAAGGGCGCCAAGAGACGTTGTATGAACTGGAACTGGCTTTCAACCAAATCCCCGATAACGGTCAAATTCCTTTTTGGTTGGTCGATCGAATTTTTAGAAACTTATTGATCGACATCACAGGAAACACTCATCGTGCGGAGTTTTGCATTGATAAATTATACTCACCCGATAGTTCAACCGGAAGATTGGGCATATTAGAGTTCCGTGGCTTTGATATGCCACCAAGCAAAGAAATGTGTATTGTACAATTGCTTTTGATACGCACCTTGGTTGCTAGGTTTTGGAATAAGCCCTACAAACATAAGCTTACGCGATGGGGCACCGAGCTTTACGATAAGTTTATGTTACCTCATTACGTGCAACAAGATTTAGCCGAAGTTGTGCGCGATCTGCAAGAGCAGGGGTATCCTTTTCAACTCGAGTGGCTCGAAACATTTTTGGAGTTTCGCTTTCCCCTTTACGGGAAAATAAAAGTACAAGAGATGGAGTTGCTTGTGCGCATGGGCATTGAGCCTTGGCACGTGTTGGGCGAAGAAGCCGCACAAGGCGGAACGGCCCGGTTTGTTGATTCATCTGTGGAGCGAGTGGAGGTAAAAGTGAAAAACTTTAATGCCGATCGTTACATGGTAACCTGTAATGGTGTGCCAGTGCCATTGCAATTCACCGATGTGAAAGGCGAGTATGTGGCGGGTGTTCGCTATCGCGCCTGGACCCCGCCCTCAGCATTGCACCCCACGTTGGGTAAAGATGTGCCGCTCGTCTTTGATATTGTCGATACGTGGAATCATCGAGCCATCGGTGGTTGCACGTACTATGTGGCGCACCCGGGCGGGCGAAGTTATGATACATTCCCAGTCAATTCTTATGAAGCTGAAGGAAGAAGAATTAGTCGTTTCTGGACGCAAGGACACACACAAGGAGCATTGACACCAACGGAGAGTTTTAACGTGGCAACAAGATATTTAGAGCCAAATGAAGTTCCTAGAAATTTTGATCCACCTCCGTTGAAGATAAGTCCAGAATATCCACGTACTTTAGACTTAAGACAGTTTTGAATTAAATAAATTTATGGTCAATTTGAAAATCATTTATTCTGGCGAGTAATAAGAGGAAAATGAGAGAGCTAAAAGAAGTGAAGAGTTTGTTAATAGACATGGAATCTGATAGAATAGAAAGGACAGTATCTACTACTAATACAGATAAATTTTCTGAGGCTATTAGTTCTTTTGCTAACGACTTTCCAAATAACAATTTACCGGGCTATTTAATTATCGGCGTTGATGATAAGACCGATAAACCAAGTGGGATAAGAATTACGGATGGGATATTAAAGGATTTAGCCTCCATTCGAAACAATGGTCAAATACTTCCCCAGCCAATACTGACCGTTGAGAAACATGTTTTGGAAGAAGGTGAAATTGCTTTAATAAAAGTATTTCCAAGCCCTTTCCCACCCGTTCGGTTTAAAGGCGTTACCTGGATAAGAACAGGCCCTACTAAGTCGAGAGCTAACGAAGCCGAGGAAAACAGATTGATCGAAAAACGAGCCAGCCACGCAAAAACATTTGATGTATCTCCAGCCTTGGGAAGTGCAATGAGCGATATAAATATCGATGTTTTTAGGTTGAGTTATCTTCCAAATGCCATTGATAGCGAAATACTTGCAGCGAATCATAGAGATTTAAAAAGCCAAATGGCTTCCCTGAGGCTATTTGACTTAAGGTATGATTGCCCCACCCATGCTGGAATCTTGTTATTTGGAACTAATCCAAAGTTCTTTCTGCCTGGGGCTTATATACAATACGCCAACTTTGCGGGCGATAGTGTAACTTCTGATGTCATAAACGAAAGAGAGTTTTCGGGAGATCTAGTAACTGTTTTATCGCAACTCGATTTATTTATTAAGAACCAAGTAGAAACGAGGTCAGTTTTTATAAGTGCTTTACAAGAGAATCTTGTAAAGGAATACCCGACTAAAGCATTGAGAGAACTACTGAATAATGCCATCATGCATCGCAACTATGAATCAAACGCTCCAATAAAATTCTATCAATTTAAAGACAGGATAGAAATTTCAAATTCGGGAGGTTTATATGGCGATGCTAGGCCAGATAACTTTCCCTTTCAAAATGACTATAGAAATCCTGTGATTGCAGAGGCTCTAAAAATACTTGGTTATGTGAATCGGTTTAACCGTGGTATTGCCTTGGCAAAAGAAGAATTGAAAAACAATGGAAATCAAGAGCCTATTTTTGAATACAATTATCCGCTCCATTTCAATGTAATCGTAAAAAAGACAATTAGATGAAGATAATAGCTTTCTTCAATAACAAAGGTGGAGTTGGAAAAACCACAACTGTTTATCACATAGCTTGGATGATGTCCGAATTGGGTCATCGTGTTTTGGCAATAGATTTAGATCCCCAATCCAATCTTTCTTCAATGTTTTTAACACAAGCTCGCATGGAGGAAGTTGTCTTAGATGAGGCAAAAAAACTTACCATACTAGATGCGATAGTGCCAATTAGCGAAGGTGAACCTTATTTGCCCGTACATATTGAGAATATAGGATCAAACATCTCCCTTCTTATTGGAAATTTGTCTTTATCGGCTTTTGAAGATAAGCTTAGTGATGCCTGGTCTAAATGCTTATCTGGGGATGCGTTTGCTTTCAAGGTAACATCAGTGTTTAAAACTCTTTTTGAAGATGCGGCAAATAGATGTAATGCAGAATATGTGCTTGTAGATGTCGGACCAAATTTGGGAGCCATGAATAGGTCAATTCTAATATCTACTGATTTTGTGGTACTACCAGTCGCATCTGATTTGTTTTCCTTACAAGGAATAAAGAATTTAGGAAAAACTTTTATGGATTGGCAAAATCAATGGGCAAAAAGGAGAAATGAATATTCAAAAGCAGACCAATCTGCTATACCCTCAGGGAAAATGTTACCCATAGGATATTTATTGATGCAATATACTTCGAGAGAAAGCAGGCCTGTTAAATCGTATATTCGGTGGGCTGATAGAATTCCTTCTGTGTATCAAGAATTTGTTCTTGGGAATTTAAACTATACTGCTCCAGCCAAAGCAGATGAAGACATTAACTGCCTTGCACTGTTGAAGCATTATCATAGCCTTGCACCTATGTCTATGGAGGCACATAAACCAATATTTTTGTTAAAGCCAGCAGATGGAGCAATTGGAGCGCACTATCAAGCCGTTCAAAGATGTTTTGTTGATTTTAAAATGCTTACTGAAAAAATAATAGAACGATCTATATCTTTAACAGATTAAAAACTGAATGGATAATGATCTCCTATGAATAAACAGCTTCATCACCCCCCTATTCAAAATCTTACTGAAGAGTATTTTTCAAATGCCTCTGTGTTAGATGAATGCTTTCGATACAATGAAGGAGCAAAAGAATCATGGAAGCAATTGCTTACCAACATCGATACGTTAGGTGTGGAAGAACTCAAAACACGCCAACAAGAGCTACTGAAATTATTGCAAGAGAATGGTGTTACTTATAACGTGTATGGCGATACAAACGGGTTAAACAGACCTTGGTTATTGGATACAATACCGTTGGTGATTTCTGCTGTCGACTGGCGCATAATAGAACGTGGCATGAAGCAACGCGCATTTGTGCTTAATAAGATTCTTGACGATTTGTATGGCGAACGCACCTTGTTAAAGAATAGAATTATCCCACCAGAACTCATCTATTCACATTCAGGTTTTCTTCGTCCATGCGATAAAATAAAACTACCAGGCCAACACCAACTACCACTCTATTCGGCCGACCTTTCAAGAGGACCCGATGATAAAGTGTGGGTAATTAAAGATCGCGCACAAGCCCCTTCGGGCATGGGCTACGCATTGGAAAATAGAAGTGCATTGAGCCGCATGGTGCCCGAATTATTTCAACATCATCATGTGCCCAAGTTGGGAGGTTTCTTCAACAACATGATGCAAGCGTTGATTCAAATAGCACCTCAAGGAAAAGAAAATCCACGCATCGTTTTATTAACACCGGGTCCACGAAACGAAACGTACTTTGAACATGCATATCTCGCATCGTATTTGGGAATTACGCTCGTGCAAGGCGAAGACCTGATTATGCGCGATAGTTTTGTTTGGATAAAAACAGTTGACGGATTAGAGAAAGTTGATATTATTTTACGCAGAGTTGATGATACCTTCTGCGACCCCTTGGAGCTCCGTGAAGATTCGCAGCTTGGCATACCTGGTCTGTTGCAAGCTGTCCGCAAAGGCAATGTGGCAGTGGCCAATCCGCTTGGAAGTAGTATACTTGAAAACACAGGGCTGATGGCGTTTATGCATGGTGCCTTCAAGCATTTTCTCAACGAAGATCCCATCATTCCGATGATTGCCACCTGGTGGTGTGGGCAAAAAAAAGAAATGGACCATGTGATCGATCATATTGACTCGCTCGTAATCAAAAGCACACAACGGTTAAGTGGTTTTAAAACAGTTATGGGAAGTCACCTTTCTAAAGTTGAGAAAGAAGAACTCATCAGAAAAATAAAATTTGAGCCGTTTAAATATGTGGGGCAGGAAGAAGTGCAGTTTTCAACCTCACCTGTGTTCACAAAAGGTAAACTTGAACCACGCTTTACCGTCCTTCGGTCTTATCTAGTCGCTGGCAAAGATGAGGGTTATGAAATGATGCGCGGTGGCCTTACACGTTGTTCACCGGAGAAGGGAAGTTTCCTTGTCTCCAATCAGGATGGTGGTATTTCAAAAGACACCTGGGTTGAAGCTACCTACAAAGACAACGCGCTTTCGGGGAAACAATCTACGCCAGATATGAAACGCAAGGCCGTGTTGCCCAGTCGTGCCGCGGAAAATTTATTTTGGGTAGGACGGTATACACAACGAGTAATTCGTACGTCTCGTTTCATTCGCATTGTATTGCGAAACTTAACTCAAACAGGGTTTTCGAATAATGAAAACGATTCGCAATCGCTCCGTGTGTTGTTACAAACCGTTACGCACGTAACCGATACATATCCCGGGTTTGTTGATGATGCTGATGACGAACTAAAAAATCCTTTACAGGAAATGCACCAACTGATTTGTAATCCCAATCGCATCGGCAGTATTCTTTTTACCTTGAACAACTTGCTGAAAGCAATGTATGCGGCACGCGATCGATGGACCGTTGATAGCTGGCGGATCATCGATGAAATAGAAAATATAAAGAGAAGGATAGCAGCGGTTGAACCGGATGGCATCCGTCATGTGTTTTCGTTGCTTGACCAATTAACGGCTGGTTTGCTTTCGTTCGCAGAGATGACGCGCACAAGCATGTACCGTAGTGATGGCCGAACGATGTATCGCTCTGGTCAATTGATTGAAGAAATGCTGATGGAGTTAGCGCAGTTTAAATCTATGCTGACCACACAGCACGAGGAGAGTGTTGAGTTTCAATTATTAGAATCTGTTTTGTTAAGCAACCAAAATCTTTCCTCTTACCGATCGGTGTATCGCACCACATTAAATGTGGTGCCAGCCATCGACTTACTATTTTTAAACAGTCAGAACCCGACCTCCATTTTTTCGCAATTAGAAGGCCTTTTAAAATATACCAGAAACTTGGCACAAAAGGAAGGAAACACAAACGACAATGAAATTTCGCGATTGGTGTTTGAATGTTACAGTCAAGTGCGTTTAATGAACATTGATACGTTGGTTAAGGCAGATGAAGAAAGTGGTTTGCGGGAAGAACTCTATAAATTTTGCGATCAACTACTGCTGCAAATTTCTGCGATATCAGCGAAGCTAAGCTCTACCTACTTTAGCCACACCACGTACAGTCACCAAAGCGATAGAGAAGGTTTTCAATTTGAAGTGTAGTATGCGATATAAAATAAAACATATAACCGAATATCGCTACCAAGAAATGGTAAGCACAGGCCACAATCGCTTGTGTTTAGTGCCACTTACGTGGGATCAGCAGAAATGTATTTCATACAATGTTAAGATTTCGCCAACACCCGATGAGCAAGTCTATCGAACCGATTTTTTTGGTAACACTGTACTTTTCATTTCTAACTATAAAGAACATTCACAACTTGAGATAGTATCAGAAAGTTTAGTTGATATTCAGAATCGCAGCAATGCCGATCGTGCATTTAGTTCAACCATTTTATGGAAAGACGTAAAAAACCTTTTAACGCAACAACCCGATGTATATGCCGATGTAGCACAATACACGTTGCCTTCGCTTCACGTTCCCTATAGCGAAGTGATAAAGAATTTTGCGCAAGACTGTTTTGCCGATAATGTTACGCTTTGGAATGGTTGCCAATTGTTGATGCAAAAAATTTATAGCGCCATCGAGTTTAAGCCAGGGTTCACAACAGTGAATACACCTGTTGAATCGGTTGTGAAATTGCGCAAAGGCGTTTGCCAGGATTTTGCTCACTTAATGATAGCAAGCTTACGCAACCTTGGTTTGCCAGCGCGGTACGTAAGCGGTTATATAGAAACCCTTCCGCCACCAGGCAAAGAAAAACTTGTAGGCTCCGATGCCTCTCATGCTTGGGTGGCAGTTTACTTTCCTGAGATTGGCTGGGTAGAATTTGATCCAACCAATAATTTACTTCCTTCTTATAAACACATAACCGTTGCCTTTGGCCGCGACTACTTTGATGTTGCTCCTGTGAAGGGAATCATCTTCAGCTCAGGCGGGCAGAGTATTTCGGTGAAGGTGGATGTGAATAGAATGGAGTGACGTGGAGGTCAGTAAAGACGTACCTGACCTTCTTACGTTGTTAAACATTGGGAGGTTACGAACACAACGTTTTTCAAAAAAGCCCTGCCGTTTTAAATTTTTCAAAAAACGCTCGTAAAAGACAAACCCAAAATGAACATCTCAAATACATACCTTTGCAATTAACTATGGCCAAATCTAAAACTATATTTTTTTGTCAATCGTGTGGATATGAATCAGCGAAGTGGTTAGGCAAATGCCCGTCCTGTAATGCCTGGAATACTTTCGTGGAAGAAACTGTTGTAAAAGATGAGGCTAACAAAAATGAATGGCGGCAGGAATCTACCAAAAACCGCCAGCCTAAACCCAAAACGTTTTCTCAAATTGAGTCTACCAATGAGTTCCGAATTATAACCACAGATCAAGAACTCAATCGCGTGCTAGGTGGCGGCATCGTACCCGGGTCGTTAATATTGATTGGAGGTGAACCTGGCATCGGCAAGTCAACATTAATGCTACAAATTGGGTTGGCACTTACTAATTACAAAGTGCTGTATGTTTCGGGCGAAGAAAGCGAACAACAACTGAAGATGCGCGCGGAACGACTTACACCGGTTCACGCTAATGAGGGGCAGGGGATGAGGTCAGAAACTTTTTATACACTTACTGAAACCAACACAAAAAATATTTTTTCGTCCATTGAAACACTCGAACCCGATTTAGTGGTAGTAGATTCTATTCAAACACTTCATTCACATTTAATTGAATCGGCAGCAGGAAGTGTTTCACAAGTGCGCCAATGTGCGGCTGAGTTAATGAAATACGCCAAGGAAACTGACACGCCTGTTTTTTTAGTGGGCCATATCACCAAAGACGGTATGCTTGCTGGGCCAAAAGTGCTGGAACACATGGTAGACACTGTTTTACAATTTGAAGGCGACCGCCATTTAACCTATCGGATTTTAAGAACCACTAAAAATCGGTTTGGGTCTACATCAGAAATTGGTATTTACGAAATGCTAGGTTCTGGCTTGCGCGAAGTTTCCAATCCATCAGAAATATTAATTTCACAAAAAGAAGGCAACATTAGCGGCATTACCATTGGCGCCACGCTAGAAGGGAATAGGCCTTTGTTGATTGAGATACAATCGCTCGTGAGTCCTGCATCATATGGAACGCCCCAACGCACGCCTACTGGTTTCGATCAGAAACGGCTGAATATGCTACTGGCTGTTTTAGAAAAACGGTGTGGCTTCCGCATGGGTGCGCAAGATGTATTCTTGAATATGGCGGGCGGAATTACCGTAGAGGATCCTGCAATCGACTTAGCGATTTGTATTTCTATTATTTCTTCCATGGAAGAAGTTCCCATCTCTGATAAAATTTGTTTTGCCGCAGAGATTGGTTTGGGTGGCGAACTGCGAGCCGTTAATCGAATTGAGCAACGCATTTCGGAAGCCGAAAAACTGGGCTTTGAAGAAATTTATATCTCGAAGTTTAGTCATAAGGCACTTGATTTAGCTAAAACAAAAATTGAAGTGAAGTCGTTTGGCAAGTTGAGCGAAGTGTTTCAAGCACTGTTTAAATAACACTCGTATTTCCTTGTAAACCACCCGTATGAACGACCAGTATAGTTGAGCCGCGTTCAAAATAACCCCTCGCTACCAAATCAAAAATGCCAGCCATCATTTTGGCGGTGTAAACGTGATCTAACGGAATGTGATATTTCGTTTCAAATGACTTTTTGAAATCTAAAAGTTGAGCTTTTGTCTTGGCATAACCACCGAAGTGGAAGTCGGTCACTATTTCCCAATTCGAAAAATCAGTGTCAGCATACTCTTTCAAATTTGCTTTTACATCCGCCACTAAAAAATCTCCACCTTTTAAAGCGGAAAAGCCAATTACTTTTTTCGAGTTGCCAACGCCCGCAATAATGCCGGCCATGGTTGCGCCTGTGCCAACAGGTAAGCAGACATAGTCAAAATCTAATTCACGTTTCAATTGCCTTCCAAACTCTGCACACCCTTTAATGGCCAGTTGATTTGATCCTCCTTCGGGTATCAAATAAAAATCTCCAAATCTAGTATGAAGATCGTCTATGAATTTTTGTTCTGTTTTGTTTCGATAGGTATCTCTCGAAACAAAGTTGAGAACCATGCCCATTGCTTTGGCAAAACTGAGTGTGTGGTTTAATGGAAGGGTTTCTTCGCCCCTTATTATGCCAATGCTTTCAATTTCCAATTCATTTGCAGCCGCGGCCGTTGCATAAATATGATTTGAAAAAGCACCTCCAAAAGTAAGCAGCTTAGAATAGCCAAGTTTTTTTGCCTCCTCCAAGTTGTATTTCAACTTCCACCATTTATTGCCCGAAACATGAGGATGGTTTTGGACTTCGCATTTTATAAAAAGTTCTATTCCTTTTTCGTGAAGCAATTCGGCATTTAGTTCTTGAATTGGAGTTGAATGGTATGTAATCATCGGATGCGCTGTCATTCCAAAATCACCCTTTCACGCTTTGGGTATTTAACTTCGTATTGCAAGCTCAATTCCTTTTGCTGCTGTGGCTCGATTGACAATTCCCAAATTACTTTGCCTGTTTTTTCTTCTAATTTTCCGTTGCTTAGCTCAAGCGAATTTACGGAAATGTCACTTGCCACTGAAACGGGGACTTGATCAAAAATAGTGAGCTTTATCGCAAGTGATTTTTTGTTACTCGCTATAATTTTGAACCCACGTGTCTCAATAATATTGCCTGCAATGGATCGCCTCTTTGAAAACTGCTCCACCTTTTCCCTGCCCACCACTATGTTTTTATCTCTGCCCAACGAAATCTCCAACGTGTCTTTCAACGCTTTGGCATCTAATATCGATCTGCCAACAAATGCATCCTCAAAATATAAATTAGCCTCTCCTTCCAAAAGATTGTATTGATCCCAATTTATAATGCGAGCCATTAAAAAAGCATCTTTGTCTAGTTTAGGTATAGAATAGTATTCGTATAACGCATCAATTTCATGCCGTCTCAAGTCTACTTGCAATTTCTCGCCACTAGATTTAATGGTGTAAGGTGTTGCTACTTCAATTTCTACTGTGGTTTGGTTTTCTATCACGTTTGTTAGTAACGGACTCGCAAATTTCTTTAAGGAACTCGCTCCTCGTATTCTTACACCTGCCGCTTTGCCTTGCAGTGCATCGTCCGCTTGGCTGCCATAACCTACAACTACAACTTCTTGTAGCGATTGTATATCTGTTTTCAAGACAACACTTATTTCCGGTTTAGTAATAGTTTCTTCATAGCTAGTATATCCTATAAAAGAGAAAACAAGTTGTTGCGCATTGTTTGGTAATGTTAAGCTATAATTGCCGCCTGCATCGGTTACCGTGCCAATGGTAGTTCCTTTAACCAGCACGTTCACACCAGGCAAAGGTTCGCCACTTTCGTCCACCACTTTTCCTTTCACGCTTCTAATTAAGCCTTGCGTAAAACCATTAACGGCTTTATCATACACCGTGAAGCGTTCATAGTTAAGAAAAAAAGGATGTAGGTTTGGAATTGCACCGCTTTGGTTTGGGTCTCCGTTTGAGAACCGAAGTTTAACATTGGCCCAATCAACGCCTGTGTTTTGAAATACCTCTGCTTTATACGTTAATTCTAAAGGGCTTTTTATATTTTCAACACGAACATCATACTTAGGATACCAGCCGGCATTAGCAACTAAGTAGCTAAGACTAAATTTCGCAGTTATGTTTTTTTCAGAACTGACTCTAATTTCAATTTCACTTGTCGGCAATTGTTTGCTGTCTGCCAACTCTTTTATTTGTTTGCCAAGTTGTTCAACTTTCTTTTTATTCTCTTCTACTGCGCTTTTAATTTTAATCTCCGTCTCTTTAATTTTCGAGATTTCATTTTCATAAAAATCTAACGCTTGCTTTAGTACCCTAAGCGTAACTGTTGTGGCTTGGCCGCCCAACTTTTTGTTTTCGTTTAAAACGCTTTGCTTTTCTTTCAACACCTCAAGCTTAGCTTGGTCGTAAGCAATGGCTTTTTCAAGTTGCTCTTGTTTGTTTCTTATACTATCCAGCTTTCCGCCTTTCTTTATCTCATTTAAGTAATTCACCTTATGGTTAACCGATAAAATGGTGCATTCGCCCTCGGTTTTTACCTGGATGCTTTTTTCATCTAGGTAAGGTGACAGATTTTTTATGGTGAAAATTGTATTGCCTTTCGGGATCGAAGTATTCCCGACTTCAAAAATTTGTGCCCCGTTTAGAAAAACCGTAACCTCTTCAATTTTGGTGGCTAACTCTCGCTCGCCAAAACCTTGCGGTTGGCCTTCGATGGAGGATACCAAAAAAACAAATAAGACTGGTAACTTGAATTTCATAGCTTTTGTATTTTTTGTAAGATGCATCTATTTAGAAAATTCCATATCAATTAACGAGTTTGTTTTGCTTTTCAAAATGCCGCAATAACAATCATAAAAGTTTTGACATATCGTAACTCTTGCGGATGCCACAAATAAAAGGTTTTGCTATATCCGAAATTCTAAGGATAGTACTTTACAAAAGTTTTGCCCTATCCTAACTTTTTTGGATTGGCAATTACCAAAGTTTTGGCACATCCAGAATTTATAGGATGCCACTTTACCAAAGTTTTGGTACACCCTACGCTTTAAGGATGCCACCTTACCCAGATTTTTGCCCCATCCAAAATTTTTTTCACTAAATGTTTAAATAAAAAATACAATTAAAAACTTAGTAATTGCTAAATTATTTAGCATTTTTACTGAATGGACGAGAATTACTTCAAAGGTAGGGGCGCTCAAATAAAAACCAGCAATAAATTTTTAAAAGCCCAATACGTAGAAGAACATATCGAAGGCTTGGATGAACCTTTGCTGGAAAACGCAGCCACTCAGATTTTTTATGAAACCCCCAAAAAAATAGTAAACAAGGTCGATAGCCCCGATCTGGGTTTCGTGTTTTCAATGAACCCCTACCAAGGCTGCGAACATGGCTGCATTTATTGCTATGCCCGCAATACCTACGAGTATTATGGATTTAGCGCGGGCCTCGACTTTGAAAGCAAGATCATTGTAAAACAAAATGCCCCTCAGTTATTGGAGCAGCAACTACTCAATAAAAACTGGAATGCTGTGCCAATCATGCTCAGTGGCAACACTGATTGTTACCAACCCATTGAACGGAAACTGGAAATAACACGAAGGTTGTTAAAAGTACTTGTACAATATCGCCACCCCGTAAGCATTAAACAGTTTGGTAACCCGCGATATTGATTTGTTGAAAGAATTGGCCAGCGACAACCTTGTGCATGTGATGATTTCCATCACAACGTTAGATGAAGAATTGAGAAGGCAACTTGAGCCACGCACTGCCAGTGCTATCAAACGGCTTAAAACCGTTGAAGCGTTAGCAAAAGCAAACATCCCAGTAGGGATTATGAATGCCCCCTTAATCCCGGGGTTGAATCACCACGAAATACCAGCGGTATTGAAAGCTGCTGCCGACCACGGTGCGTTAACCGCAGGCATGACCATTGTGCGACTCAACGTCTCTATTGGAACTATTTTTGAAGATTGGCTGCGCAAGAATTTCCCTGACCGATTCGAAAAAGTATGGAACCAAATCTGCTCCATGCATGGGGGCTCCGTAAACGACTCGCAGTTTGGCAGAAGAATGAAAGGCGATGGCAACTTTGCAGATGCCATCCATCAGCTCTTTCGCTCGTCTAAGAAAAAATATTTTGGCGATAGAAAAATGCCTCCTTACGATTTAACAAAACTTAGAAAGGGTGGAATGGAGAGTTTGTTTTGATTTTATCAAATTCACCTAATCGAAATTCTTCTTGTCGTAGTTGGTAATCTTTCCATCCGCTAACTCAATTGTTCGGTCACTGGCTTTCGCGAAATCATTATCGTGAGTTACGGCTATGATGGTTTGGCCATGGTCGTGTGCGATTTGCTTAAAGATGTCAAATACGATTTGTGTGTTCTTGCTATCGAGGTTTCCCGTGGGTTCATCACACATAATTATTTGCGGATTGTTGATGAGCGACCGGGCAATAGACACGCGCTGTTGTTGACCTCCGCTTAATTTAGATGTCGGTTTTAGTGCTTGATCTTTCAATCCAAGCATTTCCAATTTATGATAGGCTTGTTCTTCTACTTCTTCATAGCAGTGTTTACCCAATTTCAAAGCTGGTAGCATCACATTTTTAAGGCAACTAAACTCGGGCAACAAATAATGGAATTGAAATATGAATCCGATACTCTTGTTTCGCAAGGCAGCTAGTTCATCGGTCTTCTTACCCGTGATTTTTTCGTTCTCGATAAACAATTCTCCCTCATAGGCAGTATCCATGGTACTGAGGCAATACAGCAAAGTAGATTTTCCACTACCGCTTTTTCCTACCAATGTCAAAAACTCTCCTTTATACGCTTCAAAACTGATGTTATCCAGCACTTTGAATTTGACAGGTTCATGAAAATACTTACCTATTCCTTTTGTGCGCAACACTACATCACGATTCATTGAGCCAGCTATTTTTTCTTGCTCGGTTGTTTTCAAATTTTCAAATTGATTCATTTTCAAATTGGGTTTATTTTCTAAAAATTTCTACTGGATCTACTTTCGATGCTTTGCGGGCCGGAATGTATCCTGCACCTAATGTTGCCAGCATGCCAAGTAAAAAACTGCTCATAAAAAATTGAGGACTGAAGTAGATAGGGAAGTAACCAACCGGTGGCCCCATCCAAATGTTTTGCATAATGGCTATCAAAATGCCGCCCACAACAAGCCCCATCAAGCAACCCAAGAAGCCCATTACCAAAGCTTCGGTCACAAATATTTTGATTACGTCTCCGCCAGAGAAGCCGGTCGCTTTTAGAATGGCAATGTCATTTATTTTTTGCATCACAGTCATATTTAGGATGTTGTAGATTCCAAATGCAGCTACTACTAGAATAGACAATGATATTGCACCCATCATAGTATTTCGAACCAAGTCGCCAGAAAGGACATCAGCATTCGTTACTTGCCACGGATCTACTTTGTATTCCGTAAGCTGCTGTAAAGCTTTTGCATACTCAGGAGCCGCATCTGGATTAAATGTATTTGCATAAATAGTGGTTACGTAGGAAGGGCCTTCTTTGACAAATTGTTGTGCCGTGCTGATGTTGATGTACGATTTTGATTGGTCTGATAGTGCACTTCCAGTACTAAAGATCCCTTTTACTTTCAGTGTCTTTGTAATTCCATACGATGATGAGACGGTGATGTTATCATTGAGGCGTACGTTCAGTTTTTCCGCAATGCCCTTGCCAATTACAATGCCGCCAAGATTACCTTGTAGATCTTTGAGGCTACCGCCAACCATATAACTGCTGATGTTGAACATGGCATCTGCTTCTAAAACATTAACTCCATTGGCGGTTCCTTTTAATTGGGATTTTCCATTTTTGTAGAACACATCCACATTTACTTGTGCGACAGCATGTGTTATGAATCCCTGCTTTTTCAGTTTATCAAGTAGGCCTTGTGGATTGACAAGCGTTTTGGAGAGTGTGGTAATCTGAGGATTTACGATGGCCACCAACTCATTTTCATTGGAAGACTTTATGAACGGTTTGCTAATTTTATCTTCCTTATAAATTTTTATGTGGGCTGAGTTCTTGAATATTTCTCCACGAGAATAGACACTAAACCCACCCGACAACGAATTCATGAAGAGATACACGGCCACACCTAACGTTACGCCTAAGCAGGCCACTAGCGTTTGTTTCTTGCGTGTGAATATGTGCGTAAAAGCTATATCGATGTTTACACTTTTCTTTCTCATAGTTGTATAGTTTATGGTCGCATGCTTGCGCCTACTTCAGAGGTATCAAGCTTGTTAGTGGAAATATTTTCCGTAACCAATACCGTAGCTTCGGTGATGCCGCTCAGAATTTGTACCCAGTAAGTACTCACAAAGTTGGTTACCACTTTGGTTGGTTGCTTTTCTCCTTTTATTTGCACTGTGCCATCAAAATTTAAATAGTTTCGAGGGATAAGCAGGGCGTTCTTTTGAAAGCCAACAATTATGTTTGATTGTAACTGCGTTCCGGAAATTTTGAAATCGAGGGAATCAGTGAATATCAATTTGCAGTAAAAAGATTGCGAAGCCTCATCAAAGGCAGGATAAACTTCTCCAACTATCGCTTTGTATATTTTTTCTTTGTTGGTGTTCAATTGAATCAATGCTTCTTGGCCTAATTTGATTTTTCCAATATTGCTTTCATCTACATTTATTTTAGCGTAGAGGTTGTTCGCATTTCCAATTACGGCTATTATGTCACCTTTCTTTACAAAATCCCCCTTCTGCTTCCTTTTTTCATATACTCTTCCGCTCACCACGGCTCGTATTTCATTGTTTCCGAATACCACACGGTTCACTTCTTTCAGAGCCTTGTTGTTAATGAGCGATTGCTCAGCCTGTTGCTTTTGTAGCTTGTAATTTTCTTTAGAACTTTCATAGCTGGCTAAGGAAGTTTGGTATTTCAGTTGTGCATTTTCAAAATCTACTGGCGCAACACTTTTCGTTTCCAATAGTTTTTTATATCGATGCCATTGTAGTGAGTCTTGCTGTAGATTGCGCTTAGCTACCACCATCGTGTTTTTTGCTTGCATCAATGCTGGTGCATTGGGCGATAAATTGCTTTGCGCAATGTTGTAGAGTGCGGTACTACTTTCCGTGTTGTATTTATTTTCTTTATTGTCAACAACAGCCAATACACTTCCTTCTTTTACTATATCTCCTTCCTTAAAGTTGATTTGTAACAAGTAGCCATCGGTTTGTGCGGTTAGGTTATAAGTGCCCTCAGCCTCCAGCACTCCCGATGCAAATACTGTTTCGGTTACATCTTTGCGAATGGGTTTGGTCTCTTCGCTCCTCTTTCCACAAGCTGCCAGTAGAAAGGTGCAAATGATGATAGTTGTCAAATTTTTCATTTTCATTTTGGCGTTATTTAATAGTGTTGTTGATTTCAATTTTGGCTTCTGCTAATAAAAGACTGATTGCAGAAGTAATGAGACTATAATGACTGTTAACCATAGCATTAAAACTATCCAGTGTTCTGTCAGTACTCAAAAGGCCTTGTTCATATAAATTTCTATTTTTATGGTAGCTGTCGTTTTTTAGTTTATAAATCTCTTTGTTTGTTACAAATTGCGACCACGCTTTATTGTAGTCTGTACTTAACTGTCTATTGTCTAGTTCTGCTTTGACCCGCGCATGTTCAGTATTTTTTTGTGCCAGAAGGTGGTTGTATTTTGCCTCTGCGTTAGCGGATATTCTAGCTGCGCTAAAAGGCAAGGGCATTGCAATTTTAAACCCAATGGCTGTTGCATCATACCATTGCCAATTGCTATCAAACAGGCCTGCACTTGTGTTATACTGTGTTAGAGAGTTTGAAAGAAAAAGAGAAAGAGTTGGATGTTTTGAAGACTTGTTTTTTCTAAAGTTGCTAAAAGCTACTTTTTCTTTCGCAATCGTGCTGGCCAAATTAAGATTGTTGAAAACTACTTCTGGAGCTGTTGCGGAGGGCTCAGTTGGCACAAGATGACGTATGACAATTGAGTCTTTGTCTGAAATGTCTGCTAGCGCTTTGAGCGTCAAATATTGCTGTTCGATAATAAAAGTAATTTGTTTGGCGTTTTCTTGTGAGTTTAAATAGCTTACTTTGGTTTCATTTACATCTTGCTGTTTTAGAAGGCCTTGATTGAATTTATTCAACGCTATTTGAAATAGCGTATCACTTACTTTTATGTTTTCCTTTGCGGATTCAAGCTGCTCCTGCAATTGCACAATATTGAAATAGGTACTTGCGATATTATCGTATAGTGTTTTTAGTGTCAGTTTGTTGTCGAAAGCGGTAGCATCCAGGTTTTGTTTGGAGGCCTTTAAATTATGCCAACCTTCCAAATTGAATAGTTTGATCTCCGCATAGTTACTCAACGTTGAATTGTATCGTACGCCTAGCCGTTGCGCTCTAAACTCATTTGCCGGAGCGTTTGGATCACTGAAATTGGCCGGGAAAAGTGTCACAGGTAACGTTAAATTATCAGTATAGCTGAATGATGCGCTTCCGGTTGGATCAGGGATACTGGCTATTGCGGCAATCTTTGCTTTTTTTGCTTGATCCATTTTTATCTGACCTGACTGCAATGAAGTGCTTTTGCTATTGGCATATTTTAAAAATGAATCTAGATTGGTAAAAACCTGCTGAGCATTTGAGTTTACAAATTGTAAGCAGAATAATAGAATAAGTATCTCTTTCATTTCGGTTGTTTTTCGAGTTGATTTATGCGTATAAGTTGTATCGTTTTACTCATCACCAGTTTCTTGGCAACAATTTTCAAGTTGTCGTGGGAGACCATCGTCACAGTAGCACTCAATTCCAAATTGGCATCAGGCGGGGTCATCGTGCCTTTGAATGTCTTCGTAACTTCATCGTACTTTAATTTTTTTACCAGCACCTGGCCGTTCATCATTTCTTTCCTTTTGGAATTGATTGTTTTGGCATAGTATAGGCCGTCCTTATCCAAATAGAATTCCATTTGGCGGTCAGGTTCTTTTTCATCTTGCCATTGGCCGATAATAGCAGATGCTGATTGCGCACGCACTGGCAGCACAATAAGCAGCGCAGTAGTCGTTAGAATGGTTCGTTTTACATTTTGTGTCATAATTCGTTTTGATTACGGCACAAAAATTCTACAAAGCCATCAGCTACAGAATGAGTTTATGGGTGCAGTGGACAAAAGGAGAGGTGAAATGGACAAACTAAGACAGCATAGGCTATGGCAAAGCGCGAATTATCGCGGCATACCTACACAACTTTACACCAAAACCTGTATTTTAGGCGGCTGATTCCTGCAGTTAATTATGAAGTAAGATTATCAAGCTTATGGACATCCATCATTTAGATGAAACGCTGAAGGCACTAAAAGGCCCAACCGAAGCACAGATTGTTCATAATAATCAGTGGGCTGCTGTAGCGTTGGATAAATTCCATGCAAACTCAAATGCTCTTTTGCAATTGGAAGTAGATGGGCAGCCTACCGAAATCAATCTGCAGTGGGATTCGTCCTTTTCCAAAGCTGCAATGAAGGAAGAAGTTTATATGGCATTTCATGGTGGCGAAGCATTGGCTTGGTTTATAATGTCTGTAATTTGTAGATATGGCCATGCTGGACAAAGTGAAATTGGAACTGGAGTAGACTATTGGTTTATGAAGGAAGAGCCTAGCGATGATGACTTGAATTTCCTTGATAATTATCACTATGTTGAAATTTCTGGCATATTAAAAGAGTCTAAATCCAATACATTAAATGGTAGAATTAAGGATAAGCACAAACAAATTGTAGAGGGCGGAAAAGAAAACGAATCATCAGTTATCGTTACTTTGTTTAGCGAACCTAAAACGGTTAAGGAAATTCACAGATGAAACCAAAAGTAATACATCAGCAAGCAATGGATTTCTCTTTCAAAGGCAAGCAAGCTATGGAAGAAGGAAATTTTAGTGCTGCATTCGACTTTTACAAGCAAGCAGCGGAACTTGAAAGTAAAGTGGCTGAATTCTATTTCGACAAACCAGAACTTGAACCAACAAGAAGTGTTATTATCAGAAGTGCAGCCTTCCTAAACCTGAAGGCAGGGTTGATAGAAGAGGCTAAACGATTTATTTTTTTTGGATTACTAAATACAACCGACAAACTTATCAAAAGTCAATTAAACAATGCTCTTGAACTTGCGGTTTCATTGGATAACATGTCACCAGAGAACGCCAGTGGTGAATACAATTATCTTAATATTCTAAGGCAAAGGAGCATACACTATGTTCTAGAACCTTCGCTGCCTCTTAATGGGAAATCGGTTAGCTTGGAAATGATTAAGGATTTTTCTGAAGGTTATCTAAAATCGTTGAAGGCATTTGCTCTTAGTAAATTTAAAAGGATTTTACAGCTTGAAGGCGAAATTGAAGAATCATTTGTTAAGGACTTAGAAAAAATGGTGAATCCATTGGTTACCAGTTCTGCCTATGGCAGCTTCAAATTTTCGATTGCAAATGATTTCCTTACACATGAGAATGAGAGGAAGGAATTGTTGGATCTAAAAGCAAATGTAGTTGCAAAGTTTCATAAGGAGATTTTCTCAAATCCACTATCAGACGAAGATATTAATTTAATCAAACAGAATTACGCTGACGAAGAAGTTAACGAAATATTCAGACCCTTAACTAGGATTAAGGCAAACAATACGTCTTATAAAATTGGCTACTACGACCCTGATACATTTGACAAGAAATTTGCTGGACGTATAGTTAACAAACAGAAAAAGAGACTGATAACAACTAAACCAATTACACAAGAAGATATTGGGCAATTGGAAAGTTCAATTACTCACACAAGAAATCTTCAAAGTGGAAAAGTAAGTCGAAAGACAATCATTAAAGAACAATTGAAAGCCTGTGAATTCGATATCAAAACAAATATTATTGAACCTTCAAATGATGCCGCAATTATTCTTATTGAGGAAATCATTATTACTGTAAACTTCGATTCAAGCACTGGCTTTACATTATCGTTCCCAGACTTTAGAGTTGAGTTTACTGGTACAGAATTTAGCAAAGCTAAGGAAGGGTTTTACAATTTATTCAATAGTAAGCTCAAGCATCTTGCAAATAAAGATTTGATTCAGGAAGACGAGCAAAAGGACTGGGAAGTGGTCAGCAAATTGATTGGTAACCCCGAAGCACTTAAGAGTATTTAAGAATCAACTCACACTCATCGTTAATATTCAGCCAACCACTCCATAAATTCAGTCGTTTTCAACTTCCCTATCTCGATGGGTTCTTTAAACGGGAGTTGTAGATTCACCACGATTTTTCTGTTGAAAGATTGTGCCGCATCCTTCACCGCCTTTCGATTTATAAGAAACTGACGATTTGCGCGAAAGAAAATAGGCGAAAAAGACGCCTCCAACTGCTCCATTTTTTCATTAACCAATAGCTTTTTTTGGTCAAAGGTGTAAGCATACGTGTTTTCGTTTTCAATGAAGAAAAGAGCCACGTTGGCACTATCTAACGGAATGATTTTATCGCCTTGGCGAATAACAATAGAACTTCCTTTTTTGGTGATGCTCCGTTCAATTTCTTTTAACAAATGTGCAAAGTCGTGCTGTGGCTTCGCGAAAGCCGATTTTAGTTTCTGGTATTTTTCGAGCGCTTTGGCCACGGTGGCTTTGCTGAACGGTTTTAAAAGATAATCGATGCCTGCACTTTTAAATGCCTCCAGTGCATATTCATTAAAGGCCGTGCAAAAAATAATGGGCGCTTGATTTTCTACTTCTTCGAAAATCTTAAAACTCAATCCATCGCCCAATTGAATGTCAGAAAAAATGAGGTCAACAGAATTTGACGAAAAATATTCAGTTGCTTCCTCTACCGAATGGAGCAGCTTTACAATTTCCGCATCGGGTTCGATAGCCGTAATGGTTTTAGCCAAATCTCTGGCGGTAGGCTTTTCATCTTCTATAATTGCAATCTTCATTACTCCATCAAATGTATAGTTACCGAAAATGAGTTTTCCGTTTCATTAATGTCAATTTGCTTTCCGGTAATCAACTTGTGGCGTTGATTTAAATTGACAAGACCCATACCCGATCGCTCAATAACTTTGATTGATACTTTATTATTGGTAACAGTAAGTTTGTTGTTATCGTAGTTCACTTTAATGCTCAGTGGATTTTTTTCCGTAAAGTAATTGTGCTTAAACGCATTTTCAACTAATGTTTGAATAGAGTACACAGGTACTTTAAAATGCATAATTTCTTTTGGGATATTGACAGAAAATGAAAACGTATTTTCAAATCTTACTTTTTGTAATTCAATGTAACCCGTTGTAAATTCTAATTCTTCTTTAAGCGTTACAAGCGTTTGTGCAGATGCTCTTGCAGAATACCTTAAAAAGTCCGAGAGTTTTATTGAATAATCTTCAGCTGTGTCGGGTTTTTCTTTAATGAGTGATTTCAAAACACTTAATGCATTAAATAAAAAATGGGGGTGCAATTGGCGAAGCAATAGTTGTTTTTGTGCTTCGCTGTTCTGAAATTTCAGTTCCCGGTTTTCAATCTCTGCCACATTTTTCTTGAAGGCATTCTCTACTGAATTACACAGAAGAATAATAACAGCATTAAAACTAATCGATATAAGTACTGGGTAACTTAGGTATTTTTCTGCGAGGCCTGGCCTAATGGCGATGAAGTCGCTAACGAGGAACAAAACAAGTTGAAACAGTAATTGGAAAAGATAACTAAGAGCGTATCGCTTCCATTTTTCGAGATGCTGTAGGCGCAGCGTAATAAGAATATTGATAGACCATACAATCGAAATATTTACAAACATGCCAAGGATTATGGTTGGCAATTCTGATCTATTGATCACATCGAAAATCAATACTGGCGATAAAGCATAGCTTGCCAAAATTGGAGTTGACAATAGCGCGTATCGTAAAAGACTCTTTTTCATTAAATCCGTTTTGAATTTACCACATCTTGCCCTACTCGATTAACGATGAATTGGCAACTCGACTCTTTACATTTTTAAAAGTATCCTTTTTCTGCTGTTTTCAATACTTCAAAATACAAATTGGCCTTAGAATTCGTGCAGGGGGTGTAAACTCTTTCGAATTGTAAACAATTAGCCAAGTTGCCTTACGCCTATTTCAGTTATTTTTTCTGAAGGTTTTACTTAACTTTGCTTCAGTAAATTCTTGAAACAACTCATTTCCATATCGCTTTTAGTTCTTTACCTAAACTCGTTCACTGAGTTTCACGAGTTATTGCGTGTGCCTGTTTTGATTGAACATTTTCAAGAACACAAACTTCAGGTGAGCGATATCACTTTTTGGGAATTTATAGTGATGCATTACAAAACGGATGTTTCTCACGATGATCAAGATAACGAACTCCCTTTTAAGGATAAAAACCATTCGTATGTTGCCGCTGCAGTAAGTCTCCCTTTTCAAAAACTGTCTTTAAAAGAGCCTTCGTCTTTCGAGGAGATCAAACATACTTCCCATTACAAAGTTGCCTTCTTCGCTTCGCCCAATCAGACTATTTTTCAGCCGCCAAAACTTTCATAATTGATTCTTGGAAATCTATAAGGTCTTAGTGTTACAAGCACCGACCTTTCCAGTTTTAATTTCTGTAGTCAGTTCACTTTAAAATAATACATCATTTTTATGCTTGAAAGCATAGTTTCTTTTTCTATAAAGAATAAGTTCATCATTGCAATGGCCACGATTGCACTCATCGTGTATGGCAGCTATTCTGTTACTCAGCTACCTATTGATGCTGTGCCCGATATCACCAATACTCAAGTTCAGGTGATCACACTTTCGCCTTCATTGGCAGCCCCCGAAGTAGAGCGACTCGTAACTTTTCCGGTAGAGCAAACAATGACCACCATTCCTGGCATCACAGAAATGAGATCTTTTTCGCGCTTCGGCTTATCGGTGGTAACAATCGTTTTTTCCGAAGAAACTGATATTTATTGGGCACGCCAGCAGGTAAACGAACGCCTTAATCAGGCAAAAGGGATGATTCCTGCTGGGTCGGGAAGTCCAGAACTTGCACCACTTACAACAGGTTTGGGTGAAATCTATCAGTATACGCTACAAGCCAAAAAGGGATATGAAAAAAAATATACCCCGATGGATATACGTACCATTCAAGATTGGATTGTGCGCAGGCAACTTTTGGGTACAGAGGGAGTAGCAGATGTAAGCGGTTTCGGGGGTTTTACCAAACAGTATGAAGTGGCCATTGATCCCGAAAAACTGCGGAGCATGAATGTCACCATCTCTGAAGTCTTCGCTGCCCTTGAAAAGAACAATCAAAATACGGGGGGTGCTTACATTGACGAAAAACCGTTCGCTTATTTCATTCGCAGCGAGGGCATGGTTCAGAACCTAGAGGACATTGAAAACATAATCGTAAAAACAAACAACGGCTTGCCTGTACAAGTGCGAAATGTAGCAGAAGTTAAACTTGGCCATGCCAATCGGTATGGAGCCATGACCTATAACAACGATGGCGAAACGGTGGGTGCTATTGTGCTGATGTTAAAGGGTTCCAACTCTTCGCGTGTGATTAAAAAAGTGAAAGAGCGTATTGCCATTATCGAGAAAACACTTCCGGAAGGCATTGAAATCAAACCCTATCTGGACAGAACCAAGCTTGTGAACAGTGCCATCAGTACCGTTTCTAAGAACTTGGCTGAAGGGGCATTGATCGTTGTGTTTGTGCTGGTTTTGTTACTAGGCAACTTCAGGGCCGGGTTGATAGTAGCTTCGGTGATACCACTGGCCATGCTATTCGCTATCATTTTGATGAACACGTTTGGCGTGTCAGGAAATCTCATGAGCCTTGGTGCCATTGATTTTGGTTTGATTGTAGATGGGGCAGTCATCATTGTGGAAGCCACGATGCATCACTTAGCCATGCGCGGAGTGGTGCAACGACTCACGCAAACAGAAATGGACGAAGAGGTTAACCTTTCGGCTACCAAAATGATGCGCTCAGCTGCCTTTGGCCAAATTATTATTTTGATTGTATACCTGCCCATTCTGTCGCTGGTTGGCATTGAAGGCAAAATGTTCAGGCCCATGGCACAAACCGTGGCCTTTGCCATTATTGGCGCTTTAATTTTATCCATCACCTACGTGCCAATGGTTTCTTCAGTGCTTTTATCTAAAAATACCGGCCACAAGCCAAACATTTCCGATCGTATCATCAACTTTATCCATCGCGTCTATTCTCCACTTATCCACTTCGCACTTAAGAAGAGGCTCTTGGTGGTTACTAGCTCTGCTGTTTTATTGATTTTATCCATCTTTTTGTTTCTTACCCTTGGCGGGGAATTTATTCCACAACTAGATGAAGGCGATTTTGCAGTGGATACGCGGTTGCTTACTGGCAGCTCCTTAAGCCAAAGTATTGAAGTAGCGGAGAAAAGTTCGAAGGTCATTTTAGATAATTTTCAAGAGGTAAAAAGCGTGGTCGGAAAAATCGGAAATTCCGACATTCCAATCGACCCCATGCCAATTGAAGCAATGGATTTGATTATTGTTTTGAAAGAAAAATCGGAATGGACAAACGCATCCAACCGCGAAGAACTAGCCGATAAAATTTCTGCCAAGCTGCATCAGGTTATTCCCGGAGTAACCTACGGTTTTCAACAACCTATTCAAATGCGCTTCAACGAATTAATGACAGGCGCACGGCAAGATGTTGTATTAAAAATCTATGGCGAAGATTTAAACTTACTCGCAACCTATGCCGAAAAAATTGGAAAGATTGCCAGCACGGTATCGGGAGCCGAAGACGTTTTTGTGGAGCCAATTGGCGGGCTACCACAACTGGTGGTAACATTCGATCGCGCAAAGCTGGCCCTATTTGGGTTAAACATTGACGAGGCCAATAAGGCGTTGCGTACTGGCTTTTCGGGCGAAGCCGCAGGCATGGTATTCGAAAATGAAAAGCGCTTCGAACTTGTAGTACGCTTGGTGGAGAGTAAGCGACTAAGCATAGAGGATATTAAAGCGCTTTATATTTCAGATGCCCACGGTTCTCAAATTCGATTGGAACAGGTAGCAGAAATAAAACTGAAGGTGGGGCCTAATCAGATTCAGCGCGATGATGCCAAGCGCAGAATAGCGGTGGGCTTCAATGTGCGTGGCCGCGATGTAGCAACGATCGTAGGCGAGATCGATGCCAAAATTCAATCCCAAATAAAATTTCAACCGGGGTATATTGTAACCTATGGTGGTTCATTCAAAAACCTGGAAGAAGCAACCCAACGATTAATGATAGCAGTGCCGGTGGCGTTGGTATTGATTTTTATCTTGCTCTACTTTGCGTTTAGTTCACTGCGCCATGGACTGCTCATCTTCACTGCCATTCCTTTGTCGGCAATAGGTGGTGTGTTTGCGCTGTGGGTAAGGGGCATGCCGTTTAGTATTTCAGCTGGTGTAGGATTTATTGCACTCTTTGGCGTTGCGGTACTCAATGGCATCGTGTTAATTGCTGAGTTTACGCGTTTAAAGAATAGTGGCCTAAGCGATTTAAATGAAGTAGTTTTAAAGGGAACAGAAGTTCGTTTGCGCCCCGTTATTATGACTGCCTTGGTGGCTTCGCTTGGTTTCTTACCAATGGCATTGTCAAGCTCATCGGGTTCAGAAGTGCAACGGCCCTTGGCAACCGTGGTAATCGGTGGGCTAATTACGGCTACCTTACTCACCCTTGTAGTGCTGCCGGTGCTTTATACATACATTGAAAAGGGATCAGCGTTATCGCAATTAAAAGATGAACAACATTAGAAGCATTATTATGATGAATATGATTTTAAAAAGACTAACAGTTGCATTGACACTTTTGTGCAGTGCATTTTCTGTGTCTGCGCAACGTAGTTTAACCTTGGACGAAGCGTTAGGTATTGCATTGAAGAATAACCAACTCATTCAGTCGGCAGAGTTTAGAATTGATTATTTCAAACAAATGAAGAAAACCTCCACCGAAATCGGCAAGCTTTCTGCCAGCTGGATGCACGGACAATACAACTCGTTGTATCAAGATAACAATCTGACGTTCACTCAAAGCATTCCTTTTCCAACCGTTTTGAGCAACCAACATAAGTTAGGCCAAGAACAAGTTATTGGCGCAGCGAAAAACTTATCGGTGGTAAAAAATGAATTGGCCTTCCAAGTGAAGTCTTCATTTTATCAGCTACAGTATTTAGAGGCTTTGAGATTGTTGATCAGCTCACAAGATAGTTTGTTTGAAGACTTTGCCCGAGCCAGCAGTATTCGCTACAAAACTGGCGAGAGCAATTTGCTCGAAAAAACCACTGCCGAAAGCCAATTGATGGAAGTCAAAAATCAAGCAGCACTCAACTTGGCAGATGTAGAGATTGCAAAAACCCATCTTCAGGCATTGTTGAAATTTGAAACACCCGTTTCTGCCGCAGGTGTTCTACAAAAAAGAGAGCTTGCTCAAGTGGTTGATTCTATTTCGGTAGCGGCTAATCCACAACTAAATTATTTGCAGCATCAAAGTGTGATCAGCAGGCAGGCAAAAATAACCGAACGGTCGCGGATGCTACCCGACCTTACTATTGGCTACTTCAATCAAAGTTTAATTGGCACTCAAAACATCAATGGTCAAGATCAAAGGTTTAATGCCGGAAACCGCTTTCAAGGTTTTCAATTGGGCGTTTCCATTCCTTTATGGTTTGGCCCACAAGTTGCGCGGTCAAAAGCTGCTGCTTTCGCAGAATTAGAAACGAAAAAAAATGCTGAACATTTTAAGACGACTCTTGCTGGTACGTTTGCGCAAGCGCAGCAAGAACTGAACAAATTTAGCTCTAGCTTAAATTACTATGAAAGCAGCGCGCTTAAAAATGCCAACCTCATTCTCACGCAATCAAAAAAATCTTTTAAGGCTGGTGAAATAGGTTACATCGAGTACCTACAGTCGCTTAAAAATGCCATAATTATCAAGTCGAATTATTTGCAGGTACTTAATCAATATAATCAGTCGGTCATAAAAATTGAGTTCCTTACTGGAACGTTATAAAAATATGGACAATCCAAAACTCTTATTCATCATGAAAACCTTTGTCAAAATTTCTGTTGGGTTCTTTTTTATTTTTTCTTGTTCAAAACCAACACTATCGGATCAACCAAAACTAAATGCCGTAGCGGAGACAACCTCACAAGTAACGCTCACCGAAGAACAATTTAATACAGTAAATCTACAAGTTGGAAAATTGGAGCAACGCGGGATTACCGGATCCATAAAAGCGAATGGCATGCTGGATGTGCCTCCACAAAACCTGGTAACTATTTCTGCACCCTTGGCGGGATTTGTAAAACATACCGAACTTCTACAAGGGATGAAGGTAAAGAAAGGGCAATTATTAGTTACGCTTGAAAATCAAGACTATATTCAGCTTCAACAAGACTATCTAGATAGTAAAAGTCAGTTAGAATTTCTTGAATTAGATTATCAAAGGCAACAAGAACTTGCTAAAGAAAATGTAAACGCGGCTAAATCGTTGCAACTTTCGAAATCAAATTATTATAGTGCCAAAGCGAAAGTGCAAGGCCTAAAAGCAAAGCTTCATTTAATCAATATCGAAACTGATATTCTTGAAAAAGGCGCGATCAGCAGCACGATCAGTTTATTTTCGCCCATAGCGGGGTACATCACTAAAGTAAATATCAACATCGGCATTCATGTCAATCCAGCAGATGTAATGCTTGAAATAGTAGACACAGAACATTTACATGCAGAAGCGCAGGTTTTCGAAAAAGATATTACAAAACTACGGGTAGGGCAAAAGGTGCATCTTACTCTAGCCAATGAGACGCGCGAAAGAAATGCGACCGTTTACTTAATTGGAAAAGAAATTACTCCGGAACGCACGGTTCGTGTTCACTGTCACCTAACTGAGGAGGATCATTCCTTAATTCCCGGATCCTATTTTAATGCTAGCATAGAGACCAGTCTACAGCAAGTCAGTTGCCTTCCTGAAAAAGCGGTGGTAAGTTTCGATGGCAAAGAGTATGTGTTTATTGTAACCAACGAAAGTAAACGCACTTATGAAATGACGGAAGTTGAGATCGGCCAATCCTCCGATGGCTTCAAGGAAATTATTCTTCCAAAGAAGTTAACGGGAGAAAAAACCTTTGTTATCAATGGTGCTTATGACTTACTAAGTTTTTTGAAAAATACAGAGGAATAAGGTAAACGTAAGTCTGGAATAAGTGGACGAAAATCTATTTTCATTACTTAGTAAAAATGACTTTCAAGATTTCTTGTTTGCAAATGAACATTTAGACGAAAGAGAATTTGTATTGAAACACAAAAACCTTTTCGGAATTCCCTCTGGCATTATTGCTAATCAATTTGTCGGAAGAAGAAAAGCAAAAATCAAACTTGGTTCTTTTTATAATACCCGCGGTATTATTTATCCGCCAAGCATAAACATCGAGCAATCTTCTTCAGAAGCTACAGCAAAATTTAAAACAGAAATCATTCAAGAGCATGTTAATAATTCTGATTTAAAAGGAGTGGACCTAACAGGAGGCTTTGGCGTTGACTCTTTTTTCTTAAGCAAAAATTGCTCGTCTTTTCAATATGTCGAAAAAGAGGCACCAGTCTTACAGTTAGCAAAATTCAATCATATAAAGTTAGGCGCTACAAACATTGAATATCATCAAACCACCGCTGAGGATTTTATCAACTCGTCTAAAAACAACTTTGATTTTATTTTTGTCGATCCCTCACGCAGAGCAAAAAAAGGAAGGGTTTACAAGTTTAGCGAGTGCGATCCTGCTGTTGACATACTGTTGCCAAAACTTTTTGAACATACTTATCTTGTTTTAGTTAAAGCTTCTCCGTTGTTGGATTTGCAACAAGGTGCGCGAGAACTTCAGTTTGTTAAAAATATTTATGTAGTCTCGGTTGATAATGAGTGTAAAGAGGTATTATTTCTTTGTGAAAAAGGATTTAGTGGTGAGCCAATTATCAATTGCGTTGATCTCTCCGGAAATCGCAGTATGGTGCAATTCACTTTCTCGACAGAGAAAAATTCAAATGTTTTGTATGCAGAACCACTCACCTATTTGTATGAACCAAATACTTCGATACTAAAAGGTGGAGCCTTCAAATATGTTAGCACACATTTCAATCTGTTTAAACTTGATGTGAACACACATCTTTATACCTCCCATCAGCTTGTCGAAAACTTTCCGGGCAGAGTTTTTGAAATTGAGTGTGTGAATCCAAAAGAAAATGATGTGAAAAAATTTTTTGCTGATAGTAAAGCTAACGTTGCCACACGTAATTACCCATTAAGTGCTGATGAATTAAAAAAGAAATTCTATTTGAAAGATGGAGGGAATTTGTTTTTGTTTGGAATAACTTCCGAAAAGCGAATGTTACTGATTGCAAAACGTATAGGTTAGTTTACAAATACCTTACAATTTCTTCTAGTTTTGTTTCACCATTAAATTTCTTAACTAATTTACCATTGTCATAAATATACATTGATGGCGTGGGCACCGCCCCGAAGTTATTATAAACAGCATCACCAGTTGTTTGAACAAACTTTACAGTTTTTATGTCATTCAACTTATGGTCTTCGGCAAACTTTAAAATTTCTTCAAAAGGGTTAATCGACAGAAAATAGAGTGTGTAACCATCAAATGATTTTATGCGCTCTGCCATTTCTGTTGCCTCACGTTTACAATGATCGCAATCGGGAAAAAAAAGAACAATGATGTTTTTTCCTTTCAGTTTATGGGCATCTGTCAGCACATTGTCTTTATCTACCATTAACATAATAGGGAGTTGGTTAACTTCTTGTTGTAAAGGTGTAGGAGCTGATTTTGCAACCGCTGTTACTTCTGTCTTCTTTGCGCAGGTTATTAAACTTAGCGCGATACATAAAAATAAAATTCTCATTGTTTTTACTTTACAAAACCCAGAACCCAATAGATTACATAAAAAACAACCAATAATGTGCCATATACCTGGAAGACCTTTTTTCTATTTTGCACATCTTCCCACCACAGCATGGTCCATGGTTTATACAATCCTACCAAAAGAAAGATCGAACTGGTGTAGCCCAAGTAAAGAATTAGCAATCGAACATAATACATTACGTCAAAGTTAAAAGTTTAACGATTAAAAAAGACATGTCTGTATTAGTAAATTTTGTGTTGGCCATGTAAAATGGTTGCCGTGTTTTCCTACTTTTGCCCTTTGTTTTATCGGGAGGTTTGAAGGCGAACGAATTTTTAAGTATCTATAAGTCGGATAGCTTGGTGCAAAACCTGGCGGAAGGAATTCGCACGTCCAAAACAACCGCACTTCGCGTAAAAGGCCTTTCGGGAAGCCTTGATTCTGTAATCTTTTCAACTGTTTACAAAAGCACGCGGGCTACTCATGTAATTATCCTTCACGACAAAGAAGAAGCTTTTTATGTGTTAAATGATTTGCAGAATCTATTGGGGGAAAAGGAAATTTTGTTTTTTCCAATGTCATATAAAAAGCCTTATGAGTACAATGAGACAGAGAATGCCAATATTCTCATGCGTGCCGAGGTGTTAAATTTTATTGGCACAAATCCCGATTCTCAAATCATCGTTACTTATCCTGAAGCATTATCTGAAAAAGTAATTAACAAAAAATCACTCGCTTCTAACACCTTCGTAGTAATGAAGGGTGAGAAATTAGATCACACTTTTCTGGAGGAATTTCTCCACGAATATGATTTTGAGAAAACAGACTTTGTTTATGAACCAGGGCAATTTGCCATTCGGGGAGGGATTATCGATGTTTTCTCCTTTGCACATGACCTTCCATACCGAATTGAACTTTTTGGTGATGAGGTGGAGAGTATCAGAAGTTTTGATCCTGGGTCGCAGCTTTCAGTAACCTCTCTAGATAAAGTGAGTTTGATGCCCAACGTTCAAACTCGTTTAATCCAGGAAGAACGCCAATCATTTTTTGAATTTATACCTGCCAACGCAAGAATCTGGATCAAAGATTTTGAGCTTACCGTAAATGTGCTTCAAAAGTGTTTTGATAAGGCCAGCCAAAGCTTTGATACCATTCTCTATAACAGCGGAGGCGCGAAAGTTGTGCTTCAGCCCGAGCAACTATTCGAAACCTCTGAAAGTTTTGAAGAAAAAATTAAGAGTTTTACACTAATTGAATGCGGCTCTCGCTTTTCATTTGCGCCATCAAACACCTACGAATTTAAGTCGTCTGCTCAGCCTTCGTTCAACAAAAATTTTGAATTGTTAGCGAATAATTTGCAGGAGCAACAAGATAAGGGCCTTTCAAATTTTGTAGCCTCCGATCAAGGTAAACAATTAGATCGCTTGCGCGGAATTTTCGAAGAAGTAAATCCCGATCTGGTATTTCAACCGCTGGAATTTGCTCTTCGCCAGGGTTTTGTTGACCACAACACAAAAATAGTGTGTTACACTGATCACCAAATTTTTGAACGGTTTCATCGCTACAGAGCAAAGGAAAAGTTTAGCAAAACAAAGGCGTTAACATTTCGTGAACTTCAGGCGCTAACACCAGGCGATTTTGTTACGCATATTGACTACGGCATTTGCAAATTTGCTGGCCTTGAAAAAAAGTCAGTTGATGGGAAAGAACAAGAAGCTATCCGCCTTGTGTTCCGCGATGATGATCTGATGTACATCAACATACATTCGCTTCACAAGATCTCAAAATACTCTGGCAAAGATGGGGCTGCACCTTCCATGAGTAAACTAGGCTCTGCAGAATGGGACAGCAAAAAAGCCAAAGTCAAAAAGAAAGTAAAAGACATCGCAAAAGAGCTGATCGAATTATATGCGAAAAGAAAATCGGCACCTGGTTTTGCTTATGCGCCCGATGGCTTTATGCAGGCAGAGCTAGAATCTTCTTTTATTTATGAGGATACACCAGACCAAGCAAGTGCTACCGAAGCAGTGAAAAAAGATATGCAGTTGCCGCACCCAATGGACCGACTGGTGTGTGGCGATGTTGGTTTTGGTAAAACGGAGGTTGCCGTTCGTGCTGCGTTCAAAGCTGCATCGGAAGGAAAACAGGTTGCCGTGCTGGTGCCAACTACTATTTTGGCGATGCAACATTATAGAACTTTTGCCGAAAGGCTCTCCGATTTCCCTGTTAAAATTGAATACGTTTCCCGTTTTAAAACAGAAAAAGAAATCAAAGAAATTCTTAGTCAGGTAAAAGAAGGCACGGTAAATATCATCATTGGAACTCACCGTGTGGTAAGCAAAGACGTGGTTTTCAAAGATCTTGGTTTATTGATAATTGATGAAGAGCAAAAATTTGGGGTTAAAGTAAAAGATAGACTGAAGGAACTGAAAGTAAATGTGGATGTGCTTACCCTTACCGCCACACCCATACCGCGTACGCTCCATTTTTCACTCATGGGTGCTCGCGATTTAAGTATCATTGCAACTCCACCACCCAACAGGCAACCAGTAACTACCGAGATATTTTCTTTTAATGAAGAATCAATACGCGACTCCGTAAGCTATGAATTAAAGAGAGGTGGTCAGGTATTTTTCGTTCACAACCGGGTAAGTGATATTGAACAAATTGCCAATACCATCTTTAGACTCGTTCCCGATTCAAGAATCGGTATCGCCCATGGCCAAATGGAAGGCGACCGTTTAGAAAAAGCCATGCTAAAGTTCATTGAAGGTGAATACGATGTGTTAGTGTCTACAAATATTATAGAATCTGGATTAGACATTCCAAACGCTAACACCATTATGATCAATAACGCTCACATGTTTGGGCTAAGCGATCTTCATCAGATGAGGGGCCGCGTAGGGCGCTCTAATAAAAAAGCCTTTTGTTATTTATTAACCCCTCCTTCTTCTGGACTAAGTTTTGATTCACGCAAACGCCTAGCCGCGCTGGAAGAATTTTCGGAATTGGGCGATGGCTTTAAAGTAGCGATGCGCGATCTGGACATTCGCGGTGCCGGAAATTTATTAGGAGCAGAACAAACCGGCTTTATTACCGACCTAGGTTTTGATACCTATCACAAAATTCTGGACGATGCTATTCAAGAATTAAAAGAAACTGATTTCAAAGATTTATTCTCGGAAGAGCTAGCCCAGCGTGTTAAGCACCTTGTTCAAGATTGCGTGATTGAGACCGACCTAGAAATTCTAATCCCTGAAACTTACATCAACAACTCAAGTGAGAGACTGCAACTTTATAGCAGTCTCGATAATGTAAAAGATGAAATAGCACTTCAAAGTTTTAGTAGCTCATTGATTGACAGATTTGGGCCGCTCCCGCCATCGGTTGAGCAGTTGGTAAACTCCGTTCGGCTTCGGTGGATGGGCGAGGAATTAGGTTTGGAGAAGATCTCCTTAAAAAATGACAATCTAAGAGCCTATTTTGTTTCTGGGAAAGATGAATACTTCAAATCTGATATTTTTGGGAAGATTCTAACTTTCGTTCAAATACACTCCAAGCAATGCAGAATGAAGGATACGGCCGGCAAGCTCATTTTAACAATTACCAACATTGCCTCAGTGGAAGCTGCTATCGTTATTTTCAATAAAATTACAGACTATCGCTCTAAATCGGCCAACGAGATCGCCTCTAAATAGGGCTCAAGCCCTAAAGCATCGTTAAAGGCATTGATCATCAAAACTTTTTTATAAACCACGGAATAGTAGACCTCAATAAAAAAATTCCCAGTATGGTAAAGATAAACCTTGCAATCTCCGAGCTTCCTTCCGGTTACGAACTGAGAACTCATTGTTACAACATCACATTTTTTTTCGAATGATGAGTAAAGAAAATCATTTAGCGTAGTCATAATCATTTTTAATTCGCTACACGTATAGAAATAGTTGTGCCAGTTGATTTTTTAGAGAATTTATGGGCTTTTTGCAGTTCAATTTTCCAGATTTGGTAAAATAAATCCCAAATTGCAACTAATTTTAAAACCGCGTTTATTGTTAAGCCCTTGTTGCTTTTTTTAATAAAATTAACTGCCTTTGGAAAACTTATAATTATCTGTCTATATTAGCGTTTACGTTATACATCAAATGAATACCATGAAGTACTTTAAAGGTCTATTTCTACTGACAGCAATGTCATTTTTCATTTCATCTTGTTCCTTGTTCGGAACGAAAGGTGGAAAGCCAACTGCGCAAAATCCAGGTCAGGTCAGTACGGCCACTGGTATAGCTTACAATGATGCCGATGGTGGCGGATTTGAGGTTACTCCTTATGACCAACAGCCTGATGCTCCAAATACTGTTTTTATTGAAGGCGGTCGTGCCGTACTTGGGTCATTCGAAGAGGACGTAATGGCCTACGGTGACAATGTCGAAAGAACGGTTTCTGTTGCTTCTTTCTTTATGGATGAAACTGAAATCTCAAACATTCATTGGTTAGAATTTTTAAAGTACCTTAGTTTGGATTCGCCAAGATCGTCTGATCCAAACATTAAAGATGCGTATACGAGAAATTTGCCAGATACAAATGTTTGGAGAGGAAAATTGGCTTTCAATGATCCCTACGTGGAACATTATTTAAGATACCCTGGTTTTAGATATTTTCCTGTGGTTGGCGTTTCTTGGAAACAGGCTAACGAGTTTTCAAAATGGAGAACTTCAAAAGTTAATGACATGCTTGCTACGCAATCTGGACGCGATGATTTAAAACCGACTACTCCTGGGGGTAGAATTCCTATTGAATCAGGCGTGGTTGTTCCTGACTACAGGCTTCCTACAGAGGCTGAATGGGAATATGCAGCTCAGGCACTCATAGGAACACAATGGCTGGAAGAGATGCAAACTCACCAACGTATTTATCCTTGGGATGGCCACTCACTACGAAATCCGTACGGTGCTCAGCAAGGGTTTTTTCTCGCGAATTTTAAGCGGGGTAGAGGTGATTACGCAGGTATTGCAGGTAAATTGAATGATGGCGCGTTGATCACTTCCTACGTGTATGAGTATCCTCCAAACGAATATGGTCTATATAATATGGCAGGTAATGTGAGTGAATGGGTAATGGATGTATATCGCCCACTTTCTCATCAGGATTTTGACGATTTAAATCCCATAAGAAGAGATGATTTCTTAGACGACCACACTAGCTATAAAAACGGATACTCGAAGACAAAGAATGACTCTTCGAAATCATTCACCTACCAGAAAAAGCCTGACAATTTCCAATCTCTCGTTTCTGATAAAGTTAGGGTTTACAAAGGCGGATCTTGGAAAGATGTTGCTTATTGGATGTCACCGGGCACAAGAAGATTTCTTGATGAAGATTCTGCAACAGCAACGATTGGTTTCCGTTGCGCGATGATCAAAGCTGGATCAAATTATTAAGTGAAAAAAGCAAATAGTTAAAAAAAGCCCTCGAATGAGGGCTTTTTTATTGGGCTTCTGCCAAGCAGATAATACTAATTTTATTGCATTGAGCATCTATTAGCTTTTGAGCCAGAGCTTCAATTGTTGCGCCTGTTGTAACAACATCATCTACCAAGAGTATTGATTTATTTTTGATTTGAGATGTATCTGTTAACTCAAAAACACTTTTAACGTTTTCCCAACGCTCTACTCTCGTCTTTTTTGTTTGTGTTACAGTCGCTTTTGTTCTTACCATCAATTTGTCCTCTACCGGAATATTCAGAAGCAAACCCAGACCTTCCGCAAACTTGGTGCTTTGGTTATAGCCTCGCCTTCTTTCCTTAGAGGGATGCAGGGGAACAGGAACTAGAAAGTCATAATCTCTTAAAACTTGAGCGTCCATCAACTCCTTTCCATAGATCATACCCAATGTTATTCCTATTTCGGGTTGATTATTGTATTTTAATTGGTGAAGCAAATGTTGAACGCTTCCTTTTTTGTTAAACTTTAAAAAGGCAATAGCGTTTTCAACTTCAATTCTACCAATCAATCGCTCTTTTATTGGGTTGGTTTTGTCGAGGTGATAATTTGTTTTGGGTAAGTCTAATATGCATCTAGTGCATAGCATTTCTTCGCCTTTTACTAGCGGTTCTGAACACGCTAAACAATAATGAGGGAAAAATAAAGCGATAAAGTCAAACATTACATCGGAGAGACTTTTTGAATTACGTTCATTTGCCTTCATCTTTGTTCCATTAATTAGAATAAATTTATGGGTTTAGTAGAACAGTTCAACGACTACAGAAGCAAAATGAACGATCAAATTCTTGCTTCTGATGACCTAATCATAAAACGGATATTCAACCTTGATACAAACGCGTATCAAGAAGGTGTATTAAGCCTTAAATCGAAAGAATTAATAGGATTAACTTGTTCACTGGTTTTACGGTGCGATGACTGTGTAAAATATCACTTGGGCAAATGTAAGGAAGTTGGCTTAAGCTCAGAAGAAGTGCATGAAGCAATGGGAATAGCCACGCTGGTTGGCGGGACTATCGTAATACCTCACCTTCGAAGAGCGTTTGAGTATTGGGGAGAGCTTCATCATGTTTAAGCGAGATCTAGCACTAGAGCAGGGCTGGCAGAGCCTTTTAGGAAACCTAGAGACGTTTTTAGGGAAAAAGCCTAAAGACCTTAATGGGGTACTTTTCATAATTGGAGTTCAAGAACTTGGCAAAGGATTTCTTCGTTTTAGCAAGGAAGAGAAACAAGATTTGATGCATATCGCTATTTGCAAAGTGCTAAGTCTTTCAGGTTATTATGAATTGGAGGGGCTGGACAAAGAGGGGTGGCCGCATTGGAAGATGGTTAAAAAATTGCCGCATTTTGATCTGCTCGAACAAGAAAAGCTGCTTAAAATGCATGTTATGGAGTATTTTGAAAACGAAGCTTATTTTTGAACGTAAGCTTGTTTCTAGATGCGTTGCTTGGTTTTGGTGGTGTGTTGTTAAATTATAAACTAAGGTTGGTGGAAATACGTTTCTTTTTATATTTAGATCTATCTTAAAATGGTGGACGCCCTTAATGATATTGAAGATAAACTAGCTGCTTTCAGAAGAAAGTACTATTTAAGTCTATTCATAAGAGGCGGTATCTTAACACTTTCTTTTATCCTTTTTTACTTTATAACCGTTACAATAACTGAGTATAATCTTTGGCTTAATGGTTTTGCTAGGTTAGGTATTATCATTTTATTCTTTTGCTTTTTCCTTTTTTGTGTTTACCGATTTCTTAAAGCACCACTACTTTGGATTTTAAAAAGTAAAGGACTTACGGAAGAGCAAAGTGCCAATGTTATTGGGCAGCATTTTCCAGAAATTAGCGATCGGTTGATAAACGTTCTTCAACTTTCAAAACTGGCCGGCAGATCTGCATTGGCCAACGCAAGCATTTATCAGAAAACGCGTTCCTTTGAAAACATCTCTTTTGAAAAAGCGGTTGATCTTAATGATAATAGGCAATACTTAAGGTATTTAGCCATACCTGTTTTTATAATTGTAGCTCTAGTACTTTACAACAAAAATATTTTTACAAATAGCACGGCCCGAATTATCAATTTCAATACTGAATTTCGGCCTATCGCACCTTTCCAATTTCATTTGCTAAATAAAGATCTTAGTGCCTTTGTAAATGAGGATTTCACCGTTAGAATCAAAGTGGTTGGTGAAAGTCAGCCTGAATCACTTTCGATTTTAATAGGGTCTTCTAGTCAACTTAAACTTTCGAAAGATAGCGAAGGTGTTTATAGTTACACCTTCGAAAAAGTCCAGTCTGAAATTGACTTTACTTTAATGGCGGCTGGCTTTAGTTCGAATACCTATTCAATTAAGGTGTTAAATAGGCCAGAATTGACAAGCCTAAAATTGAGTATCAAATACCCCAGTTATCTTAAACAAAAGGATGTGGAAATTGTGAATGCAGGAGATGTGGAACTGCCCGAAGGAAGCGTTATTGGCTGGAAAGTAAATGCGATCCACACAAAAAAAGCCGTTATTAAATTTTCGTCATCAGAGTCAGGAAATAGAATGGAAAGTTCTGACAATCAAATGTTTAGTTTTAATAAAGGTTTCAAAAATTCGGATCAATATCAGATCGACCTAGAAAATAATGGCCGCTACAATAAGGAAAAGGTTAGCCATTCTATACAAATAATAAAAGATCAACATCCAGAGATTAATTTATCTATTCTTTCGGATACGATACTTTTTAATCACATCTATTTGAGCGGACAATTGAAAGATGATTACGGCATAACCAAATTGTTGTTACGCTATGAAATTGCAAAAGGTGGGACGAGCCAATCGGGTAAAAAGAACATCGTCATCAGTTCGAATTCGCAATCTACCTTTTTTTATGATTGGCGGCTAGACTCTCTGTTGCTTGAACCTGGGGACAAAGTAAACTATTATGCCGAAGTGTGGGATAACGATGGGGTTAATGGCAGTAAATCAACAAGAACACAGACTTATGTCTTTTCGCTTCCTACTGATCTCGAGTTGAAAGATCAAATTTCAAAGGAGCAACTCTCGACTGAATCTAAAATTGATGAGAGCATTTTAAAGGCAAAAGAATTAAAAAAATCAATAGACAATGCGAAGCAACATCTTAAAGCTAAGCAAAGTCTTGAATGGCAGGATAAGAAAAAACTGGAAGAAATTATTCAGCAAAAGGAACAACTCGATAAAGCCATTGATGAGTTAAAGAAGCAAAACAACCTTTTGGAGCAAAAAAAAGAGGCGTTTACAGAAGAAAATGAGAAAATAAAAGAAAAGTCAGACCAGATTCAAAAGCTGATGGACGAGCTGTTGGACAACGAAACGAAAAAAATGTTTGAAGAGCTTCAAAAACTTGTAAATGAAAACACCGAGCCATCACAATTGCAAAAAATGCTTGATAAGATCAATAAAAAAGAGGTTGATCTTGAGAAAGAGCTTGAACGAACCTTGGAGTTGTTCAAGGAACTTCAGTTTGACTATAAGGTTGATCAAGCGTTAAATCAGCTGAAGGATCAGATTAAGCAAGAAGACGAAATTCAAAAAAATACAAAGGAGCTAGCGAATGAAAAAAATCCAAATTCAAAAGAAAATAGCGCATTGCGAGATTCCATTGCAAATAGCCAGGCGAAAACAAATAAAGGTTTAGCGGAAATTAAAAAGACGGCAGAAGAGTTAGAAAAATTGTCGAATGAGCTAGAAAAGCAAGTTGATACACCATCTATGGAAGATCTCAATCAAATTGACCAACATCAAAAAGAGAGCAAGAGTCAACTTGATCAAAAACAACCTAAGAAAGCGGTAGAATCTCAAAAAAAGGCAATAGACAAATTGAATCAGGTCAAAAATGATTTAGAAAGTTCGCAAAACAGTATGGAAATGGAGATCAATATGCAAAACCTAGAATCTCTTAGACAGGCTGTACATGGATTAATCAAATTGTCCTACGATCAAGAACTTACCATGAAGGATTTCGGAAATGTTCAGCAGGTTGACCCTAAATATTTAACCCTCTCACAAAATCAAATTAAGATTAAAGATGATGCTAAAGTTCTAGAAGACAGCCTACTAGCTATTTCCAAACGCGATCCATTGATGAGTAACTTTGTGATAAAAGAAATTGGTGATTTAAATGAACACTTTGCAAAGGCATCCGAAAACATAAAGGAAAGAAGAAAACAAAATGCAGCTACTGAAATGCAACTTTCAATGACCAGCATCAATAATCTTGCATTAATGCTAGATGATCATTTTAATGCGATGATGGAGATGATCTCAAAATCAAAACCTGGAAAAGGAAAAAATAAAAAGAAGGGGAACGAGCCAAGCCTATCTCAACTGCAAAAGAAAATAAATGATAAATTAAACGAGTTGAAAAAAGGTGGTAAGGGTGAAAGATCTTATTCTGAAGAATTCGCTCGAATGGCTGCAGAGCAAGAGCGTATTCGAAGGGCATTGGAGGAGATGGAGAACAAAATGAAACAGCAAGGTGGTAAAATGCCAGGTGGAAACTTATCGGAAGAAATGGAAAAGACGGAGATGGATTTGGTAAACAAAAGAATTACCGAGCAGACTATAAAAAGGCAGCAGGAAATTATGACTCGTCTTCTAGAAACAGAAAAGTCTTTAAGGGAGCAAAATCAAGAAGAAGAAAGAAAGGGTGAAAGTGCAAAGGACTATGCTAAGGAAGTGCCGAGGGCATTTGAAGAGTATTTAAAGATAAGGCAAAAGGAAACAGAATTTTTGAAAACTGTTCCTCCAAAATTGTATCCTTACTATAAGAAAGAAGTGACAGAATATTTTAAAAGAATCCAAAAAGACAAAATACAGTAGTTGCAGGAAAGTGCGACTGGAAAGTTCACAAATTGAGTAAGACGACTAAAAATTAATTGTTAAGACATGAATAGCATTCACATTGAAATTCCATCCATCAAAGAAAACATTCGAATGATTGAAAGTTTCATTGATAATGCACGAGAAAAATTCAGCCTTAACGATGATATCTATGGGAATATTATGATTGCCATCACCGAGGCGGTCAACAATGCTATAAAGCATGGCAACAATAGTAGTCCACTAAAGAACGTATCGTTGACGCTATTGATGAAAGAAGGGATGATAAAATTTAAAGTAGAAGACGAGGGAAGTGGTTTTGACTACCAGCATTTACCAGATCCTACCTCACCAGAAAATATTGATAAGCCCGGTGGGAGGGGCATTTTCCTGATGAAACATCTATCTGACGAGGTGGACTTTAAGGAAAATGGAAGAGTCGTTGAGCTAAGCTTTTACATCAATTAATGGGTTCGGTCTCTTTTGTTGTAGAAGATATATCTTTTTTAATGAAGGGTAAGCGTGTTACAAAAAAATGGATTATGGCCTGTGCTAGTCAAGAAGGAAAAGAACTCCTTGAACTTTGCTATATTTTTTGCAGTGATAGCTACCTTTTAAAGATGAATGAAAGATACTTGAAGCACAATACACTAACCGACACCATTACATTCGATTATTCTACCGACAACGAAATCATCAGGGGCGATGTCTTCATAAGTATTGATCGGGTAATGGAAAACGCAACAAAGTTTTCAGTTTCATTTGAAGAAGAAATAAATCGGGTAATGATTCATGGATTACTTCATCTCTGTGGGTACAGTGATAAAAAGATGTTGCAAAAGAAAAAAATGGTAGAAAGGGAAAACTTTTATTTAAAGTTGTTTAATAAAAAGTTCCACGTGAAACAATAAGAGGACTCGGGACAATAATCATTGTTCCACGTGGAACAGCTAAAGTTGGATATGTTTAAAGATTATGATGTAATAGTGGTTGGTGCTGGTCATGCCGGTTGCGAGGCAGCGGCAGCCGCAGCTACAATGGGATCTTCTGTTCTTTTGATCACAATGAACATGAACACAATTGCCCAGATGTCATGCAATCCGGCAATGGGGGGGGTGGCAAAGGGGCAAATTGTTAGAGAGATTGACGCTCTTGGCGGTTTCTCAGGAATAATAACTGATCGATCTATGATTCAATTCAGGATGTTGAACTTATCGAAAGGCCCCGCAATGTGGAGTCCAAGAAGTCAAAATGACCGACAGAAATTCTCAGAAGAATGGCGCCTCCAGTTAGAACGTATAAAAAATGTAGACTTCTGGCAAGAAATGGCTGTAAGCCTACTCGTGCAGAACAAACAAATTAAGGGTGTAAAGACCGCCCTAGGTATAGAAATACGCTCCAAATCTGTCGTCCTCACAAATGGCACATTCTTAAACGGCAAAATTCACATTGGCGAAAAAAGTTTTGGAGGGGGTAGAGCTGCAGAAAAAAATGCAACTGGTATAACCGAAGCACTAATTAATTTAGGTTTCGAAGCTGGAAGAATGAAAACCGGCACACCTCCAAGGGTAGATGGCCGCTCCCTTGATTATTCACGAATGGAGGAACAAAAGGGGGACGAAAACCCAGCTACCTTCTCATATACTGATACCAACCCTCCAGAAAACCAGCTAAGCTGTTGGATCACGTATACCAACGATGCCGTCCACGAAGAATTAAAAAAGGGGTTTCATCAATCGCCTATGTTCCAAGGCCGTATACAGGGCATCGGGCCGAGGTATTGCCCTTCCATAGAAGACAAAATTAACCGTTTCGCAGAACGCGATCGGCATCAGATATTCGTAGAACCGGAAGGATGGCACACAGTTGAAATATACGTAAATGGTTTCTCCACCTCGCTGCCCGAGGAAATTCAATATAAAGCCATAACAAAGATACCTGGCTTCGAAAACGCAAAAATGTTTCGTCCTGGTTACGCAATTGAATATGACTACTTCCCACCGACACAGTTAAAAACCACACTAGAAACCAAACAAATCGAAAACTTATACTTTGCAGGTCAGATAAACGGAACCACCGGATACGAGGAAGCAGCCTGCCAAGGTTTAATAGCTGGCATTAACGCGCACTTAAAAAATACAGGAAAGACAGAATTTGTACTAAAAAGATCCGAAGCCTACATCGGTGTATTAATTGACGACCTAGTTAATAAAGGCACCAAAGAACCATATAGAATGTTCACTTCACGTGCCGAATATCGCATTCTTCTAAGGCAAGATAATGCCGACCTAAGATTGACAAGAAAAGGCCACGAAATAGGCCTCGCAGATAATTCCCGTTTGGAAAAATTAGATGAAAAAATAGCCCTTGTCGAGCAACTATTGCAAAAAACCAAAGAGATTAGGCTGTCACCGGAAAGTATTAATCCCGCATTGACAGCTATTAATAGCTCAGAAATCAGGGAGCCACAAACTATCGCTCAATTATTGCGAAGACCAGAAATTGGCCTAACTGAATTGAAACGCTTAAACAGTTTTCTGGGTATCACTTTGAATACTTATCCATTAGAAATCCAAGAGCAGGTTGCAATACGCCTGAAATACGAAAGTTATATCGAGAGAGAACAAAAAATGGCAGAAAAAATCGAATCACTTAGCAACTATATAATTAAAACAGACTTCGATTATGATCGAGTGAAGGCACTCTCGTCAGAAGGTCGAGAAAAACTGAAAAAAATTAAACCTGAAACAATAGGTCAGGCTTCAAGGATAAGCGGTGTAAACCCTTCAGATATATCCGTTTTAACGATATACATGGGCAAATAAAATGACAACGTTAAACAACTGCCCATTATGTTCTAGTCAGAAAATTGTAAGAGTATTAACTAGCAAAGACTATTTCCTAACTTTAAGAGAGTTCAATGTTGATACCTGCAACAGCTGTGGTATCTCATTCACCAACCCGATTCCTTCTGAAGCGGAAACTCCAACATACTATCATTCAGATAATTACATTTCCCACGGTCGAAAAACGTTCTCGTTATTTTACACCGTATACAAAATAGTAAGAACGTTCTCACTCCGATGGAAAACCGAAATTGTCCGCCAAGCTATAGGTGAAAAAGGATCTATCATGGACTACGGCTGTGGAACAGGAGACTTCCTCTTAACTTGCAAAGAGAAGGGGTACCAAATACTCGGAGTCGAACCGTCTAGAAAGGCAAGGGAGGAAGCGTCTGGAAAACTGGGTCGAGTGGTAAATTCCAATCTTGACTCTTTGGGTGAAAGAAAATTCGACATTATTACCCTTTGGCATGTTTTGGAGCACGTGCCAGACATTAAAACTACTATTGCAACCCTCAAGAGCCACTTAAACCTAAAGGGCACGCTGATAATCGCAGTTCCAAACCACAAAAGCTATGACGCGAACCAATACAAACAATATTGGGCCGGGTATGACCTACCCCGACACCTGTGGCATTTCGACCAAGAAATACTCGTAAAAATAATAGAAAATGCTGGTTTGCAGTTCAAAAAAGTAATACCAATGAAACTAGACTCTTACTACGTGTCGATTCTAAGCAGCAAATATATGCCTGGAAATAAACTAATTAACCTCTTAAAATCCTTTAAAAATGGATTGCTCTCAAATATGAGTGCAAAAATCACAAACGAATATTCAAGTCTAATATATATCGCGACAGCAAGATGAAACTAAACCGAGTCTTTTTAGCAGCAATTACAACATTCATTTTATCAAATTGTGCGCGACAAACAACCCCCGAAGGTGGGCCGAAGGACACTATCAAACCTGTTCTTGTTAACTCTTCACCAGAGGAAAACCAAACAAACTTCAAGGGCAAAAAAATCGAAATGCTTTTCTCAGAAGATGTAAAACTAAAAGACCCCAAGGATCAAATAATAATTTCCCCCTCGATGGGAAAAGATGTAAAATATACAGCAACGGGAAACAAAATAACGATAGACCCACCGACCCGATGGCACGACTCCACAACTTATAACATTCTTTTCCGAGAATCCATTCAGGATATCACCGAAAGCAATCCAACTGAGGATCTACACCTGGCTTTTAGCACTGGAAACATCATCGACACCTTGTTTATTACCGGAAAAGTCGTTGAATCGAGAAGCGAGACAATCCCTGAAAACATTACCGTTGCGCTATATGCGTCGGACACGTTCGACATCTTCACTGACAACTCCACCTATTTCACAAAAACAAATAAAAAAGGAACTTTCAAAATAACAAACCTAAAGGCGGGCGACTACTTTTTATACGCTTATGATGACAAGAACAAAAACCTAAAAGTAGAAAGTACGAACGAGAAATACGCTTTCAAAGCTAAACCGATCAAAATAAAACAAACAAACGATTCAATCCAATTAAGCTTGGTAAAAGTAGATAGCCGACCAATCAAACTGAACAGCAACCGATCGACAACCAAAACAACAACGCTCCGATTTAATAAGAGCCTCACGGACTACTCCACTCCAAATCTCACCCCGAACACGCCAACGACCTATGGCGACAACTTTACAGAAATACAGTTCCATTATGACGAGTCAAAACCAATAAAAGATAGCATCCAAATTCAGATCATCGCTACTGACAGCTTAGATCAGCATTTCGACTCCCTCGTCTACATAAAACAAACCAATATCAAAGCCATAAAACAAACATACAGTTTGTCAACTGAACCGCCAGTCGTAAATTTCGAAACGGGTTTCTTCGAACTCCGTGGAAAAACTAACATACCAACTCGCGAATTCAATACAGACAGTATCTACATCACGGTCGACTCATTAACAAAACTACACTTCAAAAAAAATGACATCAAATACTCACCGAAAACAAAACAATTCACAGTAACAACAAAAATAGACACCACGCTCATTTCGACAAAACTACCACCAAACAAAGACCCAAAACAGACACAAAAACAACAAAGAACACAAAAACCAATTTTAGTCCTGGGAAAGGGGTTCGCGACATCAATTTATGGTGATTCGTCAAAGCTCCAAAAAATTAATTTCCCACCACAACAAACCATAGCCACTGGACTGCTACGACTAGAAATCGAGACCAACGAAAAAAATTACATCATCGAGCTGCTCAACCCAACAAACGAAGTTATCGATGTTATCGAAAACAAAAAAAAACACACCTTCGAACGTCTAAATGGCGAATACAAAATAAGAATAACCTCTGACACAAACGCAAACCATAAATGGGATCCCGGCAACATACTAATACGCGAAGAACCAGAAAAAACATTCTTTTATCGAGGGCGCGACAAAAAATACCTGATACCAATCAGAGAAAACTGGGAAGTTGACATAAAAATCAAGTTCTGAACTACTTGTGTAAAAGTTTTTTTCTCACCAAAAAAAACACTGCAAAAGCCAAAAACCAACGCACGTCAAAAAGCATCCACCACCGACACAACACACCAACATGTTCATAAGTCAATACGGCAAAAAGAGATACGCAAAAATGTGGACAACAAACTCCAAACGTAAAAGAAACCGTTCCAAGGGCATTATTTTCGAACAATAAAGACACAAAATCTCCACGCAAAAACTTACACACAAATCCACATGGATAATTACTACAACAAAAAATTTATAATTAATAAGTTAATACAAGTAGTGTTCATGTGGATTACAACATATCCAGCCGCCACATTTGCACAGGACGTAACTGAGATTCAAATTGCCAACGAATATCTATTGAAAGGCCAAAAACAAAAAGCGATAGACAGTTATAAAAAGCTTGCAAAAAAGAATGAGAATATACCCTACATCCATAATGATTATCTCAACTTGCTACTTGACCAATCCATGTTCAAAGAGGCTGAGGCTTATGTCGACCGTTTAATCCGAAATGAAAATAAACTAACCTATCAACTTGACCTCGGAGTTATCTATCAACGCCAAGGTGATCTCCCAAAATCAGACAAATACTTGAAAAATTTAATCCGCCAATCATCACAAGACATTGCCAGGTTAAAGCAAATGTCTGACTATCTCTTAACAAATAACCTTATAGCCTATTCCATTGATGCGCTGCAGCAAGCTAGAGAAACAAGCAACACACCAACAATTTTCACGCTAGAATTGGCCAATCTCTTCAGACTTAGCGGCAAGAATAACGAAATGGTGAATGAGTATCTAAACTACATTGCTCAAACGCCAGGAAATTTAGGTTACATAAAAAATCTCCTTCAGGTACTGCTTACCAAGCCAGAAGAATTACAAGCATTAGAAGGACAGCTTTATTTAAAAGTTCAAAGTTCAGCCGACAACGAAAACTACGCTGAGCTCTTGATATGGGTAAATCTCCAACAGCGAAATTTTTTAGGTGCCTTTATACAAGCTAGAGCCTTTGATAAACGATTCAAAAAGGAAACCAGTAAAACCCTGGAAATAGCTCAAATCGCTTTTAACAACAAAAGTTATGAAGCTGCTGAAAAGTCTTACATTTTTGTGATGAAGGAGTACGCTAACACGAGCAATTTTCTCTCCGCCCGACTCGGTCTTCTAAAAACGAAAGAGGCTAGGCTGAAAGAACAATTGCCAATCAGAATAGATTCTGTGCGATCAATGATAGCGAGCTACGATAAGTTCATAGAAACCTACCCAGATAATCCTAATTCGTTCGAAGCAATTGAAAACAAAGCGCTTCTTTTTGCTTACTATCTTGATGACAAACAAAAAGCAATTTCAATATTAACAAGCCTAATAGACAATCCAAAAGTTAACTCGCCTTTTTTAAAATCTAAATGCAAACTAGAATTAGGTGATCTATACCTTTTTAAATACGAGCCATGGGAGGCTTCATTGCTTTATTCGCAGGTTGAGAAAACCAATAAAGAAACAGTGTTGGGTTATGATGCAAAACTTAAAAACGCAAAACTATCTTACTTCATTGGCGACTTTAAATTGGCCGAAGAGCATCTAGACATTTTAAAAAAAGCAACATCGAGAGAAATCGCGAACGATGCGCTGGAGCTAAGTCTTCGGATAAAGGAAAATACAGCTTCAGACTCACTGGCTACTTCCTTAAAAGAGTACGCCTCAATTGAAATGCTACTCAATCAAAATAAGCTAGATGCAGCCATTACAAAACTAGATGCTCTTAAAAAAAAAGAAGGAGATGGTGACTCTTTGAGAATGAAAAGCTCCATGTTATTAGATGACATCTATTGGCTCGAAGCAAATACTTTGTTAAAGCAAGGTGATTTCGAAAAGACCATTTCGCTACTTCGAATGATAACAAAATTTTATTCTCAGGATGTGCTTTCTGATGATGCGTATTTTTTAGAAGCAGAGGTTTTAGAAAAGCACTTAAACAAAAAGTCGGAGGCAATGGAAATCTATCGCGACTTTCTATCGAAATACCCGGGCAGTGTTTATGCTTCTGAAGCACGAAAACGTTACCGCGAGTTGCGTGGTGATTTTGCTAACGCAAATTCCATAAATTAACAAAACAATAATACTCGCATTCATTTAGCTTGCTGATCGAATCCGTTATTTATTATTTGTAAACAAATGAAAAATTGGCTTCTTGGACTAAGGATAAGGGCAAAACTACTGGCTGCTTTTGGATCTATTCTGCTCTTCTCGGTCCTACTTATCCTTTTGTCACTGAACAGCATTAATCGAATTATTGACAACAAGGATGTAAATGAAAAAGTTGAAATACTGAAACTCTGTATTCAATCCCAAGAATTTGCTATCAAAGAATTTATTTATGAGGGTTACAAAGAAAAAGATTTCCAAGAGCTTGGCCGGAGCAAGTACATTGAAACGTATAACGAAAATAGTCTGAAGTCACTTTCGATATTAAAAGAACTGAAGCAAAATTTCCAAGAAACAGCCAACTCGGAAAATAGCGTACAGAATATTCAAACGGCATTACAATCGATCCAAATGGGTTTCGATTCCCTTAAACAACTGTTGAGGAAACGCGGGTTCAAAGATTATGGGTTAGAAGGTGCTCTCAGAAAAGCAGTACACAAAATAGAAGAAAGTGAAATCAAATTTGACAAGGCACAATTGCTAACGCTAAGGCGAAATGAAAAAGACTTTTTTTTACGAAAAGACATAAAATACAAAGCTGAGTTTATCGAAAACGCAGGCAGATTTAAATTGACAATTTTACAGATAAAAGATGTGCGTGCAAGCGATGTTTTGAACAACCTCGAAAATTATAAAGCCGAGTTTCTAAATGTGGTGGAAATTGAGACACAAATAGGTCTAAAGCCGCAAGATGGTAAACGGGGCGAATTGGATAAGCGGTTGATAGATCTAAAAACACCGCTCGCATCATTTGGAGCAACCTTGAAAGCAAGAAGCGAAAAGCAAACATTGCAAATTATGTTCGGGCTCTGGATCATTTTTGGGGTTCAACTTATAGCAGGTATATTTTTGGCCGTATTTTATGCAGGCCTAATAACAAAAGCAATTAAGGAAATAAGAAATGCCATGCAGAATTTAGCGAGTGGAGAATTCCCAGAAAAACTGCCCATCGGAACAACAGAAGAAATAGGCCAAACGAAAATGGCCTTAAACCAATTTCTTGAGCGACTTCACGCGGCAACAGCGTTTGCCCACAAAATGGGCGAAGGCGATCTAAAAGCAAAATATGATGAACGATTTGATAATGACGTGCTAGCTAAATCGATCATTCAAATGCAACAAAAGCTAAGTGAGGCTGAAGAACGACAGATTAAGATTAATTGGGTAAATGAGGGAGCCGCAAAGTTTTCTGAAATCATCAAAAACGAATCCGAAGACATTTCTTCTTTAGGAGATAAAATTCTGGCGTTGCTCATAAAATACCTAGAGGTAAACCAAGGAGCGTTATTTATAATTCAAGAGAAGAGGCTTCTCCGAGTCGCTACTTACGCTTATGGCAAAAAGAAATTCATAGATGATGCAATTGAGATTGGTCAAGGCTTGGTTGGCCAATGTGCGCTTGAAGGTCAGACAATTTACCTAAAAGAGATTCCGAGGGATTATGTGAAAATAACTTCAGGCTTGGGTGAAGCAACTCCAAAGAATGTTCTTATAATCCCCATTAAGCAGCGCGACCAAATTTTAGGGGTTATGGAACTGGCCTCCTTTCAGATCATCGAACAGTTTAAAATAGAATTTACCGAAAAAATATCTGAAAATATTGCCTCCTTAATTTTTAATAAGCAAAGTGGCTCACAAACAAAACAACTATTAAAGGAATCGCAAGAGAGGGCGGAAATATTATCTCAGCAAGAGGAGGAAATGCGCCAAAATGCGGAAGAACTTCAAGCAACTCAAGAAGAAATGACAAGGCAAAAACAGGAACTAGAAATGCAAATAGTGTCACTAAAGCAAAAACTGGAGTTACAAGCGAGTTAGCCTTTTATTTTTCTGATTTAAGAAAAACCAAGTCAGACTGCTCCATTTGAATAATGCGGCTGAATAATTCCTTCAGATAATGGTACTCTTCAGAATTGTAAACCGGCTTGTTTAAAATTAGCGTACTTCTTAATGTTAGCAGTTTATCTGTTTTGTTGCTGGCTATTGAAAACTTCCCACCATCATTAGGTAGTCGTCCCTTAAAAACTCAATTTTAGGATTAGAAGATTTTGGATTTGTGATTTTGTGGTTTTAACGAGCGAAAAAAGGCAATTAAAAAGTTGGGCTAAAAAGACAAGTGGATTTACTTTCCACT
>JBIKRT010000057.1:0-29677 GCA_044349005.1 Cyclobacteriaceae bacterium | reverse complement strand
TCTTTTTAGCCCAACTTTTTAATTGCCTTTTTTCGCTCGTTAAAACCACAAAATCACAAATCCAAAATCTTCTAATCCTAAAATTGAGTTTTTAAGGGACGACTAAGTAGCTGACTTCATTTCCACAAAAAAGTGAGGCTAAAAGAGCCTTTTTTCGTATATTTGATAGGTTTAATTCCTAAACGCAATGAAGAGCAAGCCAAACATTCCGAGCAATTTTTTATGGGAGTATGATCTGGAAACATTCAATTATGACAGGTCATATAAAATCGTGATTGAGCGCGTTTTGCAATTGGGAAATCTAGAACAATGGCGGGAAATTCTACGGCATTACGGAGAACAAAAAATACTTGATACCATAGAATGGAGTGCGCAATTGGCGGAACGAGATAAAAAATTTTCGCGATTCTTTTTAAAATCAGATTTCTTAGATGCTGCATAAAGATAAATTTATTATTGAGCCAGCAACTTTTAAACTGATTCAAAAACTTCAGACCCTTCCCGATTTGAATGACTTTTTTCTCGTTGGTGGCACCTCGTTGGCGTTGCAACTGAATCATCGAAACTCAATTGACATTGATTTGTTTACTCAACGCACATTTGAAAACGAGAAGATCATCAACCATGTTATTGCCAATGGCTTTTCGTTCGATGTGAAATTTAATTTCGAGAATACGATCATAGGATTTATTGACAATGTAAAAGTTGATTTTATCCGCCATGGATATCCGTTCGTGAAACCACCGATTACCGAAGAGGGCATCACGTATCTTTCCAAAGAAGATATCGCGGCTATGAAGCTCAGCGCCATCAGTAATTCGGGCAAACGATTAAAAGATTTTATCGATGTCTATTTTCTATTGGAGCATTTCTCGCTCCATCAAATGATTGAGTTCTACACCGTCAAGTACCCCCACTTTAATCCACTTATCCCACTCAAGGCAATCAATTATTTTGATGACATCGACCCCGCTATTGATCCGCCAAAGCTGAGAAAGAAACTTCCGTTTGCAAAAATCAAAAAGCGTATTGATGACGCGGTGTTGCATTCTAAGAAAACGTTTTGATGGCCGCAAACAGGAATTTGTTAGCATTTAAAATTTACCGAAACGTGAAAAGCAAGTAGCAATGAACGCAGTAAATAGTTTAATCCAAGAAGTGAAATCCGCGCGTCACGATTACCTGGCACTAATTTCAACGGTATCAGAAACTCAAGCAGCGCATAAACAAACGCCCGAAGTATGGAACGTAACTGAAAACACCGAACACTTATATTGGGCCGAACACGGAAGCGTTTTAGGAATGTGGAAAACTTTATATGCTATCAGGGCAGGGCAATATGAAAAGAAGTTTGACTCCAAGTTTAAGAATCTTCCAATTCAAGAGATCATCGATCGAACATGGAAACCGAAAGAAATCGTTCCACCTGTTGCTGCTCCACGTATGGGCGGCACGTTGATTTTTTGGCGAAATGCGTTGGACAGTTTACAACCTATTTTGGATGCCTTTGGTAATGAAATTCAAGAGGATGAACTGCGAATGCTGGCTCATCCCCATCCCATCTCTGGTGCTATGGATTTTCACCAACGATTGGAGTTTCTTGCGTTTCACATCAGACGACACCATGGGCAGGTAAAATCCATCTTAACCGCGCAATGATTATCCTGGAAACAGATCGCCTTACCTTACGTGAACTTACGTTTCACGACTCTTCGTTTATCCTTGAATTAGTAAACACACCGGGTTGGGTTACCTACATTGGCGATCGGAACATAAAAAATAACGAACAGGCCAAGGAGTATTTGGAAAATGGTCCATTGGAAAGTTATGCGCAACATCAATTCGGATTGTGGCTTGTCACGCGAAAACAAGATGGAGAGAAGCTGGGCATTTGCGGACTACTAAAGCGCGATTATCTTGATCAACCCGACCTTGGTTTTGCCTTTCTTCCCGAATTTACTGGTCAAGGTTATGCACAGGAAAGCGCTAATGCAACGGTAGCGTATGCACAAGGTGAATTGAAAATTACGGGCATTTCCGCGCTCGTTCTTGCCGAGAATAAAAGATCAATTCATCTATTGGAAAAAATAGGAATGGGTTTAAAAAAAACCATTACCGTAGATTCGGCATCATTACAACTATACAGCATCAAAAGCTAATCCAACGCCTGCGCTAGGTCTTGAATTAAATCATCCACATATTCAATACCTATGGCAATTCTAACCAGGTTGTCGGGACTAATAGGATGATTGCCTTCCGCACTGCGCCTGTGTTCCACCAAACTTTCCACACCGCCCAGACTGGTGGCATGTTTAAAAATGGTGAGCTTGGCAGCAAATGCAAATGCTTGTTCCCTCCCACCCTTAACTAAAACAGAAAGAATGCTACCGAACCCATTGGGCATCTGTTTTTTTGCGATGGCGTGGTTCGAATGCGTTGTCAACCCCGGATAAAAGACCTTTTCAATTTTATCGTGGGTAGAGAGATACGTGGCTATGACCATCGCATTGTTGCATTGCCTGACAAACCGGAGCGGAAAAGTAGCGAGGCTGCGGTTTAACAACCAACAATCGAATGGTGCGGGCACAGCTCCTGCCGCACCTTGATAGCCTCGAAGCAGAGTGGCAACATCGGCTCTATTGACGCACACAATTCCCCCTAAAATATCAGAATGCCCTGAAAAGAATTTAGTGGACGAATGCATAGAGAAGTCCGCACCCAAGTCCAACGGCTTTTGCAAGAGAGGTGTAGCGAATGTATTATCGCAGGCACTATAGATGTTATTTTTTTTACCCAACTGAGTGATGGCCTGTATGTCAGCAATTTTTAGCTGCGGGTTAGAGGGCGTTTCCATCCAGATCAATCGCGTGTTCGGCTTAATCGATTTCTCTACCGTAGCAACCACCGCCATGTCTACCTGATCATAGCTAACTTTCCAACGTTTTAAAAAGTTTTCGAGTAGCGTGCGCGTGCCGTGGTAACAGTCATCTGGAATGATAACATGACAGTCAGGCTCTAGAACGATTTCAAAAATGGCGTTAATAGCCGCCATGCCCGAGGAGAATGCAACGGCAGTTGCAGCACCCTCAATGGCCGCAATTTTGCTTTCTACGGTTTGGCGATTTGGATTGGCACTTCGTGTATAACCATAGTCCTTTAAACTGCCATCTGGGTTGCGCTCAAAGGTAGTGGTTACGTGAATGGGCTGCACAATATCACCCAGTTTTTCATTGTTGAGGCGGCCTGCATGAATGGCCAACGTCTGTACGTGGTGTTCGGGAGTAATCATAGCACAAAAAGGAGTTTAAGTAGCAGCATAAATTCACCGCTAAGGTATACATTTGACGGGTATGCAAAGAGAAACCAACTTAGTTTTTTAGCCGCCTTGCGGACGTCAGAATAGCCTGTATTGGGTTTTCAGGCGGTAACAAAGGTGGCTACTACGAGGTATGTTTTTTATAGGCTATTATTCTGCCGGACTGCTGTTATCGTCTTTTTTGTTTCGAGCCTGAATAAGGCGGGCAAAAGTGCCGTGCAAAATGGTTAGTTCGTCAATCAGTTTTTGCTGTGGGTCGGTGGGTGCCAGTGTGTGCATGGAATCTAAATGCTTTAACAATAATTTGTAGCTAGCCGCGAAATCTTTTCGTAGACACAACTGTTTTCTTATCACCCAAACCGAAAGAAAAACAGCCAAAAACAGGTTAAAATCAGTCGCCCCTTACCTCGGGCGAGCAAAATCGACATTAAAATGGCTTGCCGCCCGAAAAAGACGCCAGAAAAACGTTCAAATTGTTTGCCTCCGTGCAGGGGCGAGCAATTTGAACGTTAAAACGGCCTGCTGGAAAGGGGTAGCGGAAAAAAGTGGGTGAAATGGGTTGCTTTTAGGTAGCCGAGCAATAGGTTAGATAAAAATGAAACTGGCGGAATTGAGTTGCACTTAATTGGTATTTTTGGAGGGAACAGCTCAATGGAGTTGCACGTGTATTAAATTTGGCATTAATACTAAATTAGACAGAACATGAAAAATCTAACCACAATCTTGATTTGCAGAAACGTATTAACCGTATTTCTCTCTGCAATTTGCCTAAATCAGTCTTTTGGGCAGACTATTTTGACCAAGAAAGTAGAGGATGCCGTATTTGTAAAAAGTGATATTGACAATTTTTGGAAAGCCATTGATCTAATTGAAAAAGAAAAAAATCCTTTTATTGAATATTTGGAAACTGGCAGTATTGGGCTAAAAGATTTTATTCCTTATCGCATAGAAAGCCCTAAAAATTTGCAAAAAACGGTGAAAAATAGAATGCAAGACTATAAAAGTGTTCGAGCAAAATCGGACAGCCTTCAGTTTTTACAGGACACTATAAGGAAGTATTATAAAAATTTTAAAGAGATTAACCCACAAGCAGTGTTCCCGCCAGTCTATTTTGTTATCGGTGCCTTTAATGCTGGCGGAGGCGTTACTGACAACGGACTAATTATTGGGGTGGAGGTTGCAAAAGATGATTTTCCCAACATCGTATATTTTGTTATTCATGAACTTATGCATTTTAATCAGAAGTATTCTTTGAAACCAATAGGAAAAGCAACTCTTCTTGAAAAATCTATCGTAGAGGGAAGTGCTGATTTTTTGGCAAGCCTGATAATGAAAAGAAACTACAAAGTCGAGTATGCTGAAATGCATTTAGACGAATTATGTAAAGAATTTGTGGGGATAATGAACGAAACAAAATATTATGGTTGGCTATACGGTTCAAAAGGCAAGAAAGAAGGGAGACCTAATGATTTAGGATATTGGATGGGATATAAGATAACAGAGGCTTATTATCGAAATTCAGTGGACAAAAATCAGGCAATCAGTGATATTTTGAATATCATAGACTTCGAGGCGTTTGTGAAAAAAAGCGGGTTCCTAGATAGATGGCTGAATTAATCATTTACAAAGTACTCTCAAATGCCTCGCCATCGCCAATACTTAGCCGTTGAGCGTCACCTTAAACTAACATTCACATGCAATTGACACCAAAAAGTTTAAGGGCACTGGAACTGTTAGAAAAGCTCGATAAAGCTGATTTAGCCGCGAACCTTGATGAGTATCATTTACTTGTTGACACGCTTGTTTATCTACATGAGGCTATATATGAAGAACATGTTCAAATCAAATACTGGCAGAAAGACTCAGAAACGTTGATTCATAAGTTTGCATTTCACGGCCTAACATTGCATAAAATTTTAAGTGGACTTAAATTGAAGTCTGTTTATTACAAAAATGAATTGTTTGGAAACCATATCATAGATATCTCTTCTGCAAAGGCTGTTTTACGCGCCCAATTTGAAGCCTTTTTGATGTATCATTTTATTTATGTTAATCCTGATTATGATGATTTGAAAGAATTAAGATATAATGCATGGATATATTCTAGCCTTATTCAGAGACAAGCATTCCCAGCAAAAACTGAATTCGGAAAACAACAAAAAGCGAAAGATTCGATCGAAATTGCTAGGATGAAGGATTTAATAACAAACCTTAAAGCGTTTCAGACTTTGACAACAAAACAACAACAAAGTCTACTTAATACCGGAAGCGGGAAATTGTTCAGTCATTGGGCGACAATTTTAAAAGAGACTGGATTCTCTGAACAAAACCCATTTTATGCACTCTACACATTTTTGACCATGTATGCACATTCAGAAGGACTAAGCATTATTCAACTGAGCCAGCAACAAGACAATCATGAGAACGAAGCTAATCAGGCAAATTTCGATCTGCACCATTCCAAGCTTCTCGTGTGCTTGATGATTAATTCAATTACGAGTCTTTATGAAGTTGTTAAGAAAAAGCATGAAACTCTACCCGAACAGTTAAAATACGATATTAAGATCTACAAAGAGTTTGCAATGAGGGACAAAAGATAAAAACGAATGCACAACAAAAGCAATATTGCAGCGGGCAAGACAGTGTGTCATTGAAGTGTGAATAACTTTCATCGCTTTCAAATGGAGGAAGAGGTAACGAAAGAAAAATTCTGCCGCGTTAGGTATTGGGTTTTCGCATCGTTTTAGTTAAAATAAATGCCTACCTAGGGCGAAATACTTTGGATAATTAAAGTCTTCTTGTTTCCTTTGCAGCATAATGATCGAAATAATCAGAAAAAACAATTTGCATCACCATCATCTACTAAGCGATTTAGTTGGTGAGACCATGCTCTGAATTTTTCCAAATATATAATGAGAAGGCTTGCCAAAAGGTGAGCCTTTTTTATTTGCTAAAATTAGACATAAGACATTAGAAACAAGATTAAGATGAACGATATACTTAGAATTGCCATTCAAAAATCTGGACGACTACAGGAAGGATCTCTGCAATTGCTCAAAGAAACAGGTCTTTCCTTCAGTAATGGAAAGGATCAACTGAAAGCGCAAGCAAGAAATTTTCCCGTTGAAATTCTATTTCTTCGGGATGACGATATTCCACAATACGTAGAAGACAAGGTGGCTGATGCCGGAATTGTAGGTGAAAATGTATACATCGAAAAACAAAAAAGTAACGAACTTATCAAGCGACTCGACTTCTCGAAATGCCGCCTCTCGATTGCCATACCACGAGGCGATAATTATGACGGTGTTCAATCGCTGAACGGGAAAAACATCGCCACCTCCTACCCTGTTATCGTAAAGAATTTTTTAGATAAACATAACGTAGCCGCAGGTATTCACGAAATTAGTGGATCTGTAGAAATCGCTCCAGGCATTGGCTTGGCAGATGCCATCTGCGATATTGTCAGTACCGGCAGCACGCTGTTGAGCAATGGACTAAAGGAAGTTCAAGTAGTAATGCAATCGGAAGCCATTTTGATTGCAAGTCCGCAGCTGACAGAAAACAAAAGACAAATTCTGGACAAACTATTGTTTCGAATTGAAGCAGTGCAATCGGCCAAAAACAGCAAGTACATTTTGTTGAATTGCCCGAACGAAGCTATTGAAAAAATCACCAACCTTATTCCGGGTATGAAAAGCCCGACCATCATTCCGCTTGGCCGTGTGGGTTGGTCATCCCTTCATTCGGTGGTAAATGAAAACGATTTTTGGGAAAAGATTGACTTGCTCAAATCATTTGGTGCGGAGGGTATTTTAGTTGTGCCGATTGAAAAGATGATTGCATAAGCTATGATGGAGGTGATCGAATATCCCAAACGAAAGGATTGGCCAACACTCTGCGAAAGACCACAACTTGAATTGGAGTCGCTGGAGAGTGCAGTAAAAACGATTATTGCCGAGGTGAAAGCTTCAGGAGATACGGCATTAGTGGACTTTGCCAAGCGATTTGACCAAGCTACGTTGACGACCCTTGAAGTTACCCAACAGGAAATTGAAGAAGCAATTCTTTCGGTTGATGAAAAACTGGAAAATGCGATAGCCGTTGCGGCTTCCAACATCAAAAAATTTCATGCTGCTCAACAAAGACCAGTATTGGAAGTCGAGACGATGCCGGGTGTTACGTGTTGGCGCAAAGGCGTAGCCATTGGAAAAGTGGGCATCTACATACCAGGAGGATCGGCTCCACTCTTCTCCACACTGCTTATGCTCGCCATACCTGCTGTGCAAGCGGGATGCAAAGAGATTGTAGTCTGCACGCCACCTTTCACCGATGGAAAAATCAACCCTGCAATTCTTTATGCTGCCAGTTTAGTAGGGTTGACTAAAATTTATAAAGTAGGCGGTGCGCAGGCCATTGCGGCCATGAGCATCGGAACCGAAAGTATTCCCAAGGTGAATAAGATCTATGGACCTGGGAACCAGTATGTAACAAAAGCAAAGCAACTGGTAAACCTTCAAGGCACAGCAATTGACATGCCTGCCGGGCCCTCGGAAGTTTTGGTGATTGCAGACGAGCTCGCTGACGCAGGTTTTGTTGCAGCCGATTTGTTAGCGCAAGCTGAACATGGAAGCGATAGTCAAGTAGTGTTGGTTACGTTAACAAAAGATCTAATTCCAAAAGTTCAACATGAACTAGCTGTTCAACTCGAAAAATTACCCCGCAAAGAAATAGCGAGCCAAGCCATTGAAAACAGCCGTATTCTGCTCTTTGAATCAGAAAGTACGCTGATCGATTTCGTAAATGAATATGCACCCGAGCATTTAATCATCAACACCAAGAACTGTGATGCTATTTCAGATAAAATAATCAATGCAGGATCAGTATTTTTGGGTCCTTACACGCCCGAGTCTGCTGGCGATTATGCTTCGGGAACGAATCACACGTTGCCCACCAACGGACATGCAAAAGCATACAGCGGGGTATCGCTCGATAGTTTTATGAAGTTTATCACCTATCAAAAAATCACCCAAGAGGGGTTAGAAAAACTAGGGCCTTCAGTGGAAATAATGGCATCAGCAGAAGAATTAATAGGCCACAAAGAATCTGTTACCATACGATTAAAGAGATGAATAAGATTGATATAAGTTCGCTGGTCAGAGAAAACGTAAAATCGTTGAAGCCCTATTCATCAGCGCGTGACGAATTTCAAGGCGCTGCCTCTGTGTATTTGGATGCAAACGAAAATCCTTTTGACACAGGCTATAACCGTTATCCGGATCCTCAGCAACTGAAGCTGAAAGAACAAATAGCAAAAATTAAAAATGTACATCAGAATCAGATTTTGTTGGGCAACGGCAGCGATGAACCCATTGACTTATTGATACGCGCTTTCTGCGAACCAAACAAAGACAACGTGGTAATTCCACAGCCTACCTATGGAATGTACACAGTAAGCGCAAACGTAAATGCCGTAGCAATTAAAACTGTAAATCTTACGGATGATTTTGATATTAATGTTCAAGAACTGGAAGACACTTGGGACATTCACACCAAAATTATTTTTCTATGCAGCCCAAATAATCCCTCCGGTAATCTATTGTCGGAAAGAAAAATTAGACAAGTACTCGATAAATTCAATGGCCTGGTGATTGTGGATGAGGCATATATTGACTTTACAAATTCATCGGGCTTTGTTCCCTGTTTAAAAGATTACAATAACTTAGTAATACTTCAAACCTTATCGAAAGCATGGGGCCTTGCCGCACTCAGATTGGGCATTTGTATCGCCCATGTGGGTGTCATTAACGTGCTTAACAAGATAAAACCTCCCTACAACATAAGCGATCTTACCCAACGTGTCGCTCTTGAACATCTTTCAAAAGAGGGATCAAAAAACAACTGGGTGAAAGAGATCTTAGCAGAACGCGAAGTGCTTCAAAAGCAATTACTGACTATTGGTTTCGTGGAGAAAATTTACCCTTCTGATGCAAACTTCTTGTTAGTGAAAGTAGAGGCTGCCAAGGAAACGTATATGAAGTTAGTCGAGAAAGGAATTATTGTGCGCGATCGTTCTGCTGTGGTTCTCTGCGATAACTGCTTGCGGATTACGGTTGGCACTAAAGAAGAGAATAAACAGTTATTGACTGCGTTGCGTGAGTTGATCAATTAGTATCTTATCACCATGCAATATTCAATTTGTATTTTATCACAACGATTGTCATAAAGACATTACCATAACGAAGATGAGATTAGCAATAATTGGAGACTATGACGAGAATTTTCGTCCACATGTTGCCACAAACGAAGCAATCCAACATTCACTAGACGAGCTTAGGTTGCCGCTTATTTACGATTGGATTTCCACAGAATCTATTGAATCCAACTTTGAATCAATAACATCCACATTCAATGGATTCTGGATCGCTCCTGGAAGCCCTTATAAAAGTATGACAGGAGCTTTAAAAATCATTAAGTTTTGCAGGGAACAAGGCATACCCACGCTAGGGACTTGTGGTGGATTTCAACACATGGTAATTGAATTTGCGAGAAACGTGTTGAAGATTGAAGAGGCAGAACATGCCGAGTACAACCCCTATGCCTCTAAACTAGTCATCAATCCATTGAGTTGTTCTTTGGCTGGCCAACTTTTACAAATTGAACTCACCAATAGTGCCTCAAAAACATTCGGCACCTATGGTGCGCACGTAATTCATGAAAAGTATTATTGCAATTTTGGTCTTAACCCACAGTATCAAAATCAACTAAACGGCAAAGGTTTCACCGCAGTAGGAATTGACACAAACGGAGAAGCTAGAATTCTGGAGTTAAATGATCATTCGTTTTTTATTGCCACCCTTTTTGTTCCTCAGGATAATTCACGAAAAGGAAAACCACATCCACTTATAACACATTTTATAAATGCAATCTACAAGCAATAATCACCATTAGACTATGAAAAGAGTATTATTTATTGATCGTGACGGAATGTTAATTCTAGAACCTGCTGACGAACAAATTGACAGTCATCAGAAGCTTACGTTTTACCCTGGCGTATTTAATGGGCTTGGGAAAATTGCGCGCGAAGGTACCTACGAACTAGTCATCATCACCAACCAGGACGGGCTTGGCACCGATCGCTTTCCAGAGCATACCTTTTGGCCAACACATGAAAAGATGATGACAACGCTTGAAGGAGAAGGAATCGTTTTCTCGAATGTGTTTATCGACCGCTCCTTCCCACATGAAAATAAACCTACGCGAAAGCCAGGTATTGGTATGCTATATCACTACTTAAACGGGGAGTATGACTTGAAAAATTCGTTCGTTATTGGCGATCGCATCACCGATGTAGAACTTGCAAAGAATTTAGGTGCCAAAGGAATTTTGATCGGCAAGCAAACGATGGCAAACAAACTAGCTGATAAAAACTTGACCGAATATTGCGCGTTAATCACCGAGTCGTGGGATGACATTGCTACACTGCTCTCCTATCCGCCAAGAATTGCTGAGATCGTTAGAACCACGAAAGAAACAAACATTGCCATCAAGATTAATCTAGATGGTTCGGGCAAATCGTCAATCAACACAGGCCTTGCCTTTTTTGATCACATGCTTGATCAACTCGCTCGTCATGGAAATATTGATTTGGAGATTAGTACAAAAGGGGATCTTCACATTGACGAGCATCATACCATCGAAGACACTGGCATCACGCTGGGCGAAGTTTTTTCAAAAGCATTAGCCGATAAACGCGGCATAGAACGGTACGGTTTTACCCTGCCAATGGACGATTGCCTTGCTCAAGTAGCGATAGATTTTGGGGGCAGGCCTTGGTTGGTTTGGGAAGCAGATTTTAAACGCGAAAAAATTGGAGAGATGCCAACCGAAATGTTCTATCATTTCTTCAAATCATTCACAGATTCATCGCGAAGTAATCTTAACGTTAAAGCCGAAGGAACAAACGAACATCACAAGATTGAATCAATTTTTAAGGCTTTCGCGAAAGCGATAAAAATGGCAGTAAAGCGGGAAGGAAACCAGTTACCAACTACAAAAGGCACTTTATGATAGCGGTAATAAAATATAACGCAGGCAATATTCAATCGGTGCGCTATGCACTGGAGCGACTAAACACCGAGTTTGTGGTAACTGACAACCCCGAAGAAATTAAAAGTGCAGATAAGGTAATCTTTCCGGGTGTCGGTGAAGCCAGCACTACGATGGCCTACTTAAAGGACAAGAAGCTTGACCAGCTTATCGTCAGTTTAAAACAACCTGTGCTAGGTATCTGCCTGGGAATGCAGCTTATGTGCGCTCATTCCGATGAAAACAACACGCCTTGCTTAGGCATTTTCCCGGAAACGGTAAGGAAATTTACACCCGTTGACCATCTAAAAGTGCCTCATATGGGCTGGAATCAGCTAGAAGCGGTAAATGGGTGGATTCCCCGAAAATTAGAGAATCAATTTGTCTATTTTGTGCATAGTTATTTCGTGCCTTTGAATACTTTTGCAGCCGCGCAAACGAGCTATGTCGTTCCATTTAGCGCTGCCATGCAAAGAGACAATTTTTACGCAGTTCAATTTCATCCCGAAAAATCAGCCTTGGCAGGTGAAGAAATTTTACGAAGTTTTTTATCAGTTTAGTTTATGAGAATTATTCCTGCCATTGACATCATTGACGGCAAATGTGTGCGTCTTACACAGGGCGACTATTCAAAGATGAAAGTGTATCGCCAAGATCCGGTAGATGTGGCCAAAGAATTTGAAGATGCGGATCTGGAATACCTGCATTTAATAGACCTGGATGGCGCCAAAAAAGGCAAAGTGGTAAACTGGAAGGTGATCGAAGATATTCAGTCAAAGACCGCTTTGTTAGTCGACTTCGGTGGTGGTGTAAAATCAACAGAGGATGTTGAGTCTCTGATCGACTTAGGAATTAATCAGGTGAATATTGGCAGTCTTGCCGTGAAACAGCCCGAGTTGTTTAAAGAGTGGCTGCATGAATACGGTTCCGAAAATTTTGTTCTCAGTGCCGATGTAAGAGGAAATGAGGTAATGATCAACGGCTGGGTAGAGAACTCAACCCTTCTGCTTACCGATTTAGTAAATCTATTTATCAAAGACGGACTGGAATACCTCTGTTGCACCGATATCAAAACAGATGGCATGCTTTCAGGACCCAACTTTGAATTGTACAAAAATTTAAGAACGCAATTTCCCGCACTAAAACTTATTGCTAGTGGAGGAATTTCTTCGCTAGAAGATTTGGACGATCTTCATAACCTTAAAATTGACGGAGCCATTGTTGGGAAGGCCATTTATGAGAATAAGATTACGCTGCACGAGTTGAAGTCAATTACGAATTGACTTTTGGTTCCAAGTCTGTAAATGCAATACTTTTCTGGAATAGAAAAATACTGAATTACTAATAAGATCTTTTATGGATGAAATCTTAAACCAACCAAATAAAAGAAAATCATTTAAGAAGTATTTGCTAGAAGGCTTCATGATTTTTGTTGCTGTCTTCATGGGGTTTATTGCTGAGAACATAAGGGAAAATATTTCGGAGGCCTCCATTGAGCAAGAAATGGCTAAAAATCTTTATGCTGAATTGGAATCAGATTCAATTAAACTTGCCAAGATCCAAATTTGGAGAAAAAAGAAAGAACAATCATGGCTTTACATTATGAAATATGTAAAAGATAGTAGTTTAGTAAATCTTAGCAATAATTTCTATAAGCATTTTACATTTGCTTTTCTTCAAATAGGCTCAAATTCAACTTTCGACCCAACGGATGGTTTGTTGATTCAATTACAAAATTCCGGCACAAGACGTTATTTTAAAAATCCATTAATTCAAAAACAGGTCAGTGAATTTGGTGCAGCAATTAATTTTTTACGGATTCGTAATGAAAGAGAAATGGGCTTTTCTGCGCAGATATTGCGCCCCATAATACAAAAGCATTATGATTACGATTGGTTGGAAGAATTTATGGAAAATGGAAAGCGAACCATTTCTCAAGCAATTTTGGATTCATCATTTGTTGTTACGCGAAAACCTCATTTTGTAAAAGAAAATCAAATAGATCGAGAAGAATTATATAATATAAGCGCTGGTTCTTTACTTACCCTTCGTGGAACAAGCCTAACTGTATACAATGATTATAAGTTGGCTTGCGCCAAGCTTTTGCAAACATTAAGGCAAGAATATAAACTCTCAGGAAAGTACAGGAACTAAAACACCCACATCTCAAATTGGAATATGCTGACCAAAAGAATAATACCCTGTCTTGATATTAAAGATGGTCGCACGGTGAAGGGAATTAACTTTCTCGATTTGGCTGATGCCGGAGACCCTGTAGAATTGGCAGCTACTTATGCGCAACAAGGTGCTGATGAACTAGTGTTTCTCGACATTACTGCAACCAATGAAAAGAGAAAAACACTTGCACAACTGGTAAAAGAGATAGCGCAACAAATTAACATACCTTTTACTGTTGGTGGTGGAATAACCTCGATCGAAGATGTTGGGATATTGTTAGAAGCTGGCGCAGATAAAGTAAGTATCAACTCATCGGCAGTTAAAAATCCGGAATTGATTGATTCACTTTCAAATGCATTTGGCTCGCAATGTATTGTGGTGGCTATTGATGCGCGAAAGATGGGTAACGATTGGATAGTACATACGCACGGAGGAAAAAATCCTACACCTTTAAAATTATTTTCGTGGGCCAAAGAATGTATGAACCGAGGCGCTGGAGAAATTCTATTCACTAGTATGGATCATGATGGAACAAAAAATGGCTTTGCGATTGATCCGTTAACAAAATTGAATAACTTGTTGAGCATTCCCGTAATCGCTAGTGGTGGTGCAGGAAACAAGCAACACTTTGCGGAGGTGTTCGCCTACACCAAAACAGACGCAGCTTTAGCAGCCAGCGTTTTCCATTTTGGCGAAATCAGGATACCTGAACTAAAAGCATATCTTCTTGAAAAAAATATTCTTGTACGAAGCACTCAACCCATCTAACCATGCTAACTATTTCTGCTCTAAACTTTGAAAAATTAGATGGATTAATACCATGTGTTATCCAAGACCTCGTGACGAACAAAGTGTTAATGCTTGGGTTCATGAACAAAGAAGCCATTGAGAAAACACAAAAAGAAAAACGGGTAACGTTTTTTAGTCGCTCTAAAAGGCGCCTTTGGACAAAAGGTGAAACCAGCGGCAACTATTTACTGGTAAAAGAAATCATTGTGGATTGCGATCAAGATACCTTGTTAATAAAAGTAAACCCTATGGGGAACACCTGCCACACGGGTGCCGATACATGTTTCAATGAAAACAATAGTGTCGATGGAGTTTCTTTCCTCGAAAAAATAATCAAAGACAGAAAAGCCAACCCAGTTGAAGGCTCATACACAAACAAACTTTTTGAATCCGGCATTAACAAAGTTGCGCAAAAGGTCGGTGAAGAAGCCGTGGAACTTATAATAGAAGCTAAAGATAACAACAAGGAATTATTCCTAAACGAAGCGGCCGACCTGATGTACCACTACCTTGTTTTATTGACAGCCAAGGGGTATGGGTTAGACGATGTAAACGAAGTATTAAAGAAAAGACATAAAGTGAAGTAACAGTTGTTAATTCAAGATTTGAAATACCAGTTATAAAATGTCGAAATATCTTCTTCTTTGGTTGGTAGCCATCCTAAGTATTTCAACAACCAGTTACGCGCAAGAAGAAACCAACGTACCTTGGTTTGAAAACCTTTTCCTTGCAACAAAATTAAATTCCCCCCTGGAGCAGCAATTGGTATCCGCCAAAAACAAACTCAAAGAAGCTAAAGATAAAGGCCAAGGAAAAGAAGAGGTAAAAGCAACGATCGAACTCGGGTCGCTTTATTTCACCCAACTAAACGACTATGAAAAAGCAATGGACTGGTTTATTCGGTCGCTTGTTGTAGAAGATTCCCTGCAGCTCAATCAAGAACGGGTATTCACGTACTTGGCTATGGCACGGGTATTTGAAGTAGTAGGCTATCATAGCAAAAGCATTGCCTTTTTAGTACAAGCTGTGAACCTAAATGAAAAGGAGAATAACCCGGAACTGCTCACCTTTATATTAAATGAAACGGGCCGGGCGAATGCTGCTTATGGAGACATTGACGAAGCGCTTGAAAACTTTGAGCTGGCTCTTGACTATGCACGAAAATTAAAGCAACCCGACCGGGAAGCCGATGCACTCTTCTTCAGAGGAAACTTGCTGAGCAAAAAAGGAAATTACAAAGATGCGCTGGCACAGCACAAAGAAGCACTTCAGATAAGGCGGGTGTTAGGAGACAGAGATAAGGAAGGAAAATCACTTACCGAGATCGGAGAACTATATCGCCAAATGAAAAACGAAGATCGAGCGTTGGCAAATCACGTAGCCGCGCTGGCGATCAGAAAATCGTTGGCAGACGAAAGAGGCCTCGCTGAGACTTATAATAACATTGGCAGCCTATATTTTAGGACAAAAGACTTTAAGCGTTCCATTTCCAATCTGGGGCTTGCACTCGAGGCGGGTAGAAAGGCGCAAGACCAAGACCAGCTGAAGACCAGCTATGATTACCTTAGCCAGAGTTACAAAGCATTAAAAGACTACAAGCGGTCATTGGAATACCGTGAACAGTTTGCTTCCATGCAAGAGTTCAGTCAAACCGAAAGAAACGAACGGCACTTATTGGAACGTCAAAGTTTATACTTAATCGACAAGAAAGAATTGCAAATCACCAATCTTGAGAAAGATCGTCAGCAGCGCGAACTGGTTATTGAGGCACAACGAAAAGAAAAGAGAAATCTTATGTATGTCATCTCATTAGGAGCTGTGATCCTTGCGCTGATATTATTTCTTTACTTCTTAATGAGGCGAACAAGTCGAAAACTGAAGGAACTAAACGCCACTAAAGACAAACTATTCTCCATTATCGGCCATGACTTAAAAGGGCCACTTAATTCGCTCACGTCCTTCTCTTCACTACTGCTCAATCATGCAGATAAGTTAACAAAAGAGGAAATAAAAATGCTCTCAGCCGATCTAGATAAGTCACTTAAGAACCTCATGGCATTGCTCGAGAATTTATTAGAGTGGTCTAGATCACAAACCGGTTCAATCGACTTTAAAGCAGAACGTTTCGATATCAACGCTGTAGTGGTGGAGAATTTAGAATTACTTAAAAGCATTGCAGATAATAAAAAGATACAGTTGCGAAATAAAGCCCAGGGTGAGATCTTTGTTCTGGCTCATCGCTATTCCATAAACACCGTGGTGCGAAATTTACTTTCCAATGCAATAAAGTTTACAAAAGAAGGCGGTTTAATAACGATAAATATAGCCCTGGGGAAAGTTGTTACGCTTGCTGTGCAAGATACCGGTGTCGGCATGACCCCTGCTACGTTGCAATCCCTTTTTGAATTAGGAAGCAAGACTTCCACCCTCGGAACTGCTAAGGAAAAAGGAACGGGCCTTGGGCTGATCCTATGTAAAGACTTCGTTGAGAAGAATGGAGGCACTATACATGTAGAAAGTACCGAAGGCGTTGGGTCGAAATTTTATTTCACTGTGCCAAAGGGCTAACACCTCAGGCGCTCCGCTCCCTTACTCCTACTATTAGCAACCAGAGTACTGCCGATAGTTCAGATACACTTCCGAAAATTGCAACCAGCGTAGCCGTGGTCGAATGAGCCGCTGGCACTAACACGAAAACAGATGCATCGACTACGTACGATATGCCGCCTATCACCAATAAAACACCAACGATCTTATGGATGAATCCCGACCTGTAAGCCAATAGGCCAAAGGGTATTAGCCAGAGTCCCCAGAAGATCCCTATCACCACATTACCCTGATTATACATCTTCAAAAAAATCATGGCCATGCTTTGCTGTTGAACTGCCGCAAAAGAAGGCATAAATCCTTCTTTCAAAGTGATCAAAATTAAGAGCTGATTAAATATTATCAAGAATGCAATAGGCACCGACACAATCACAAGAGCTACCATCATCTTGGCCAACTTCTCGCTAACCTCTTTAAACAAATTATAAAGTGCTAAAGCCAAAAAGATAAACGTGGTCTGGCAAACAAGATTACTAAAGATGCCAGTTCTAAAAAGAAATTCATTGGCGATAATATTACGGGTTGTTGCTGCGCTATCATTCATAACAATGATACTTGACGGCACATACATAATCCCGTAGGCACCTGTTATAGCCAAAATAAAATAGAGCAACCCTGCTACCCGTGCTATCTTCTTTTGCGCTTCGTAATTTTCTTGGATCATTGCATTTTTTTAGTTAAAAATTAGACAATATTGTTCTAAACCTTTCGCTTTTTATTATCTTTATTGAATAACAAAACGATCATGAAAAACTTATTTCTGGTTCTATTCCTAGCCACTCAATTGGCGCTGGCACAAACGAAAGTTAACCTTTTTAATGGCACTGACCTAACCGGCTGGACTGTTCATGGTACCGAGCGATGGTACGTAGAAAACAAAGAAATGGTTTGCCAAAGTGGACCCGATAAGCAATATGGCTACTTATCAACCAATAAAAGCTATAAGAACTTTAGTTTCACTGTCCAATTTAAGCAGGAAGCAAATGGGAACAGCGGTGTTTTTATTCGCTCGGGCATTGAGGGGGTAAAGATCAGTGGTTGGCAAGTGGAGGTTGCCCCTTTAAACAACCATACAGGAGGAATTTACGAATCGTATGGTCGTGGTTGGCTTATTCAACCTGCGCCTGAAAATGAAAAGTATTTGAAGACGCGCGAGTGGAACACGCTTAAAATAAAGGTATTGAACGATGAAGTTACCAGTTGGCTGAATGGCCAGCAAATGGTCTACTTAAAAGACGAAAAGATAGGCAAAGGCGAGGGCTTTATTGCGTTGCAAATTCATGATGGTGGCGGAATTAAAGTTCGCTGGAAAGATTTTCAATTAGAAGAACTGTAGCAAAAAAGCTTGTTGTGCTCTTACGGCTAATTTGATAGTTGAATAGAGATCGCTATTGGCTATCTCGAATTTCATAATGATTAAAGTCTTACTGAAACTATTTTCTATTTTTAACGAGGTCGAAAAGTGCTCCAATAGCAACACCAATGGCAAGCCCCATCGCAATGCTTAATGCAGTATTCTTTGAAGTAATACCATAGGCGACCCCGAAGGCAACACCGAGAGCCGCACCAATGCCAATCCCATTTCCTGATTTTTTACTGTTCGTTTCCCGCATCGTAGTCTATATGGTTTTTTTTTGATTCCATCTTGCAAAATCTTCTCTTTTAGTAAAATACTCAAGCACAAAAATTAGCACTAATGAACTCATCGTATTTACTTTCTGGATAATTGGCAAGGCATCCCAATTACTGGAGCTATGAACAAATACCGCATAAAAAAAAATAAGTTGGCAAATGATACAATAAGCCTTTAGAAAATGAAGCCGTGTCTTAAAAACAAAAACGGTTATCCAACCCATGCAGGTCCAAAATAAAAGGTTAGAAATATTAAGCATCAGGGTATGCAAGGGCGTGGCTATCAATAGCGTTACAGGCATGGTAAGTATCCCCATATATTTTATAACATTGGCTGAACCCTTGTCAGGTATTTTTCTAGACATGTTCACAAAGAAAACAGCGCATGTTATGGAATAAAAAAACACTCCGAAGTAGGCCCACGTTCTGGAACTATTTTCCGAGCCATTCAGTGCGGTTGCTTCAAAAAGGTTACTAATATAATTCTCGGTCCAGTTAAAACCCACCGTATTCTTGTCTTGATAGGTGCCTCCTGGATAAATCCAAACGGCTGTCGTAAACAATAGCATAGAAATAGTTAGGCCTATTACTACGGAATACTTCTTCATCATTTCCTAAACTGTTTTTAAGTTACTCATAAAAATAAGTAATCTAATCACAATCAAGTATCTCTTACCTATTTCCAAATTAAAATTAACATACCGATAAAAATCAGGCGAGTGCCCACCAATAACTTAGGTGTGATAGGCTCTTTTTAAAAACAGAACGGAAAGTGCGGTGCGGATACCCGGGCCTAGGTCAAAGTATTTTGAAGGCCCTACTCAAAATGACTCCCATCGGCAGAACTCTAACCATATTTACTATCTTGCACTAGAATGATGCCACACACGTATAAAACCTTGCTGCTTGGAAACCATGACCACAAGCTTTTCTACTCGGCATTTAAGCTTGCAATACTCACGGGGCAGCTAAGCTTGTTGTCTTTTGTAATGAATGCGGGTTACGTTTTTTTTGATCTTTACCACCATGTCTATCACTCTTGGCCTCTGTTATCTGTATCGGCTATTATGTCGCTGGTCAGTTTTGGTTTAAACAGACAAGGGTATTACTTGGCAGCTAAAGTGGTTCTTGGGCTAACCACTAACCTTACTATTTTCTTTTTCTCTTCCATTGAACCGGTCGAAACAGGTCTCTCATTTTTATTCGTAGTCTGCGCCCTTGGCGCAATCAGTACATTGGGTTTAGAGCACAAGAAACTGGCATATGTTTTTGTCTCGCTGCCAGTGCTGTTTTTTGTTTTTTCAGTTGTTTTTGATCTTGAGGTTTTAATACGCAGACCAACGACAGCAGACTATGTGCAAATGAATATGATTATCAACTTCATTGCCACCTTTGTTGCCGCTGTGCTGATGATTTACTTCCTATTGAGTCTCAATAATCATTCTGAACAGGCGCTGCGCGAAAATGAAAAACGGTTGCATGACAAAAATAAAGAGCTCGAGAAAACAAATAAAGAGCTTGATCGATTTGTGTACAGTGCCTCCCATGATTTACGCTCCCCAATTAGCTCTGTGCGGGGTTTAATTGGTTTAGTTCGACTTAACCCCCACTCACCCGACACAAAATCATATCTCGAGATGATGGACAATCAGTTAATTGGTTTAAATAAGTTTATCGAAGACATTGTTTTATATTCGCGAAACACGCGGGCGGCCTATAAAGTAGAGTTAATACAGCTAAAAAAATTGGTGAAAGAGGTTTTAATTAGTCTTCAGTTTTTTCCAGGATCAGAGAAAATTAAAATTGTAGTAAACATACCTGATGAAACAACGCTTTATAGCGATCCGACCCGCGTTCGGATCGTGTTGGCCAATTTATTATCTAATGCGTTGAAGTATTCCGATCCTGCCAAAGAAAACCCCTTCATTAAAATTAACGCAACCAAAGTAGACCTGCATCTCGCTATTTCTGTCCAGGATAATGGCGTTGGGATAGATCGCCAGTACGTGTCCAAAATATTTGATATGTTTTATCAGGGGAACGAAAAGTCGGACGGATCGGGACTTGGATTGTATATTGTGAAAGAAACGTTGGAGAAAATTCAAGGAGAAATAAGTGTTCAATCTGAATTGGGAAAAGGCTCGGAGTTTAAGGTAATACTGCCCATCCAGATCGATGCGTTTCGTAATGAATAGCATTCACTTTTTTAGATCGACACCATTCTTTTCTTTGTTAAAATTCTAAAGTTAGTTTTCTCGGTAATTTCCCGTCCTCCGTACCCCTAGTTAAAAATGTTGTAAGCCGCCTTGCGGACCACATTGCCCGTGTCAACCTGCAATAGGGGCTTGTGAATTCTTGTTGTTAATGAACGAAAAAATATATTGAAGTAGACGCAGTACGGAACACTTCGTAATCATATACTAAACTAATTTTAAGCTATCGATAACAAAAAATAGTTGAATCCATACAAAGTATCGCCTCACTTATTTTCAATTAATTGGTAATGATATTGCTGCATTGACTGCCGCTCTTTTCATTTCTTGTGCACCTACTTATTTCGCTCTCATTTTATTTCCCTTCGCATCGTGCGTTACTTCCGCAAGACCAAGTTTCTCCATTAACGGGGGGATGTACATTCCAAAGCGACCGCGAAGGCCTTTCTTTAACCCATACCAACCTTTCACCGGATTATTCTCAGAGCGGCCCCAAGCTTCTACCGTCCCTTCTTTTGCCGGCTTTTGTTCATCTGCGCTACCAAGTTCCATCCAATCCCCGTGCTTTTTCAGCATCGCATGAAGATCGCCTAAACAGCGGATATCGTAAAGTAAAACTGTTTTACCAACGGTGCATACAAGCACGTCTTTACCGTCCTTGTTGTCCACATGCATGGTGTATTCACTCGTCAATGGAGGAGTCTTCAATGGTAAAGGATTTTCTTTTGTTCCAATTTTGTGTTCCATAGTTTTTGATTGTTTTTGCTAAAACCAAATCAAGTAAAAAAGTAATTTTAACCCAGATTATGCATTAGGGAATCCAAGGTGTTGATGTTTCTCTTCAAAGAGCCACGATTTACCAGGCAAGTGTTTTATTAAAGTTTACGAATCCAGATATTTCTGAATTGGGTTTTATTGCCGTGATCTTGAAGCGAAATAACATCATCTGAATGTGCAACAGGATAATTGTGAAGGCCGATATAATAGGTGTTGCCGTTGATACTAGAATTATTTTGAACCACTACGCCATTATGCAATACTGTTATTCGGGCAGGCGAATCTACACGTCCGTCAACTTTAAAACGCGGAGCCGTATAAATTACATCGTAGGTGTTCCATTCCAACGGACTGCGCATAGCATTTACCAGCGGTGCAAGGTCTTTGTAAATACTACCAGCTTGTCTGTTGCGGTAGGTGCGGTTGTTGTACGAATCTAACACTTGCAATTCATATCGGTTTTGAAAGAAAACCCCACTATTTCCTCGTCCCTGGCCAGCACTGAACACAGAGTCCGGGGCGCTAAATTCAATGTGCAGCTGACAATCACCAAATTGCATTTCTGTTTGAATACCCCCAGATCCTGGAACTACTTCCATGTGATCTTTATTAACGATTTTCCACGGAGCTGGCTTGGTGGCGTCCTTTTGGCTCACCCATTGATCAAGATTCTTACCGTCAAATAGAATGATCGCATCCGATGGAGCGTCACCTGATTTTTTTGCTGGGGTAATTATTTTTACCTCGGGTTCCCAAATCTCCGTCATCTCCGGCTTCATGGGCATAGGCGATACTTCCGGAGGTGTATTTGGATAATTTTGTTGAGACATCGAATTGAAAGAAACAAATACAATCAGAGATGCGGCAATCCAAAGGGTTTCTGTTTTCATAATAAATAAGTGAAAAGACGAGTTTATGATGTGTAATTTAAAATTAATTTTAGTTGCAACAAAATGCTGTCTGATATCACCCTGCCACCGCTGATTCTGCAAGGCAAAGATGCAAGTCGAATGCATTTAAAAACTCGTAAACAAAAATGCATATCAGCCATCATTTGATTACTTTGTGCCCACATTGTCAATTACTACCATGCAATACCCTCTTCTTTTCCAGCCCCTCGATTTAGGATTTACGACTCTTAAGAACCGAATCTTGATGGGTTCAATGCACACGGGGTTAGAGGAAAGCAAAAATGGTTTTCAGCGCCAAGCCGCCTATTTTGCAGAGCGGGCAAAAGGTGGAGTGGGGCTTATTGTTACGGGTGGTGTGGCACCCAATCGGGCGGGCTGGACGGGCCCGTTTGCCAGCAAACTTTCAACAAAGTCGGAAGCAAGAGAACATAAAATCGTTACGGATGCTGTTCATGCCGAGGGCGGAAAGATTTGTATGCAGATTTTACATGCGGGGCGGTATGGATATCATCCCTTGGCCGTTGCGCCATCGGCTATCAAATCACCCATTTCTCCTTTCAAGCCGTGGAAACTTACACAAGGCGGCATAAGACGAACGATCAAGGATTTTGTCAATTGTGCGAAGCTGGCACAAGAGGCCGGATACGATGGCGTGGAGATCATGGGCTCGGAAGGTTATTTGATCAATCAATTTATTGTAACTAAGACAAACAAACGCACTGATGAGTGGGGCGGATCTTACGAAAACAGAATCCGATTTGCGCTGGAGATTGTGCGCACTACGCGAGCCGCAGTCGGAAAGAATTTTATTATCATCTACCGGTTGTCGATGCTGGATTTAGTGGAAGATGGTTCTACCTGGGAAGAGATCGAGTATTTGGCAAAGGAGATCGAGAAAGCAGGCGCTACCATTATCAACACTGGTATTGGTTGGCACGAAGCACGCGTGCCTACCATCGCTACAATGGTGCCGCGAGGGGGATTTAGTTGGGTAACAAAGCGGCTAATGGGTAAACTATCCATTCCGTTAATCACTACTAACAGAATCAACATGCCGGATGTGGCCGAAAAGATTTTAGCGGATGGACACGCCAATATGGTTTCGATGGCGCGACCTTTTTTGGCCGACCCTGAATTTCCAAAGAAGGCGATGGAGGGAAGAACCAATGAAATCAATACCTGCATTGCGTGCAATCAGGCGTGTTTAGATCATGTCTTTAGTCGAAAAACAGCGAGCTGCATGGTAAACCCCAGGGCTTGCAATGAGTTGACAATGTCGATTACGCCAACATCGAATAAAAAGAAAATTGCTGTGGTGGGTGCTGGGCCTGCGGGCTTGTCATGCGCAGTTACACTCGCACAACGCGGTCATGAAGTTCATTTGTTCGAAGGGCAATCTTCCATTGGCGGCCAGTTTAATATTGCAAAAGAAATTCCGGGCAAAGAAGAGTTTCAAGAAACGCTTAGGTATTACAAACGGCAGATGGAGTTGAACAAAGTGCAAATTCATTTGAATACCTTGTTCAACGAATCGCAGGCAAGCGACTTTGCAGAAATAGTAGTGGCTACAGGTGTCACCGGCCGTACTATTGATATTGAAGGAATTGAGCATCCAAAAGTATTAACCTATACAGACGTAGTGCTGCACAAAAAACCCGTGGGAAAACGAGCTGCAATTATTGGTGCTGGCGGAATCGGTTTTGATGTTGCCGAATTTCTGACGCATTCGGAAACGATGGATGTAAAAACGTTTATGAACGAGTGGGGAGTTGATATGGACTACCGAACTGGCGGGGCATTATTGAAAGGTCAATCGGTGAAATCTCCACGAGAGATTTATCTTTTGCAACGGAAGAAAGGAAAACTCGGTGAGCGGTTGGGTAAAACCACTGGCTGGATTCATCGCTCTGCATTGAAGATGAAAAAAGTAAAAATGATAGACGATGTAAGCTATCAAAAAATAGATGATGCCGGACTGCATATCACTGTGCAGGGCGTACCACAATTGTTGGAAGTAGATAATGTAATCATTTGTGCTGGTCAGGTTTCAAACAATCAACTGTTCAACAAGTTGAAAGAAACACACACCAACGTTCACCTGATTGGTGGAGCATTGGAAGCTGGTGAGTTAGATGCCAAGCGCGCGATAGAACAAGGCGTGAAAATAGGAATAGCGTTGTACTGATTGTCCATGGTCATCAAGAAACTCGCAGTACCTTTAATCAACGAGAAGTTATTACAACAGGCAGAGCATTGTTACATTGCTTCGGCCTCCATTTCAGAGGCGGGCTTCGACTTTATCCGTAGTCGGATTCCGCCCAAATGTAAAATGGATATAGTGACGGGATTGGATCTGCCAACCTCGCCACAAGTACTCAAACGAATTTGGCGAAACTACCAAGGGAGGATTACACTTACTGTTTATACCAGAAATGTGTTTCACTCCAACGTATATATTTTCGATTTACCGTTTCGCAAAGCGGTTGCCTTTATTGGCTCGGGAGATTTTACGCTCGAAGGCATCAAGGATCGGGAAGAGCTTTTCTATAAAATCACAGATGCCAAGCAGATCGAAGAACTGAAGTCGTGGTTCACCGGATACTTCGAGTTCTCTGAGCCACTGACTGAGCGTCTTATTCAGGAGTATGATTTGCTGTATGGTTCGTTTAAGCAGCGAGAAATTGCTTCGCGAAAAGAGAAAGAAGAATTCATTTCGCTCACCACAGCCGGATTTAATTGGGACAACATTAAATTTAAAAATCAGTACTTTCAAAAAAACCATTACCTCACGTTTGCCAATGACAGAGCACATCTAACCATACCCGACATTGTTTCGCAACGAGAGGAAGTAAGAAATAAACTGATTCAATTACATACTTCGATAAAAGACCACGTCAATAAACTTAAGATGTTTGAAAGCATTGATCCACGCTTTCTGGCTGGTACTATTGATCCCCTTCACTACACTAACCAAAAAGTAAGAAGCCTTTCAATTGGCTATGGAAGACCCGAAGCAGAGTTAAGAAAGATCAGTCAAGAGACTAAGTTAGAAGAAGTGGTTCAATTGCAATTTGGCCTCAAGCCTCAATCGCTAGAAATATCATTGTTTTGCGGAATTGGCAAAGGCAAAGAAGATCGGGAATATTTAAAAGATAAGATACTCGAAGAAGAATACCGCAAACAGTTCTTCCAATTATTGATGGGATTAGGTGCCGGCTATTGGATCGAAGTGGTTGGAGACAAGCGAAAGGTTGATTCCTTCCAAAATCCTGAACTACTGGCTGAATTTATTAAGTCTGATGATTGGCGATATTATGCCTTTTTTATTGGTAGGAATTATTCTCCTGGCGACCCTGCAATTAGCACCGAGGTCATTGATAAAACCATTGCACAAGAATTTGACAAACTTGTTTTGTTGTATCGGTTCGTCTTGAAAGTTTAGTTTACCTTTCTGGCTGTGCAAAGCGGAGGGATGGCGTTCGCAAGTTGGATCCGTTCGCAAACCTATCATTAACATTGACCAACAATAATAATTTACTTAGCTTGTAACGTTGATCCATTAATTATCTAGTTATGAAAAAGTCTATTGTGCTATTCCTTCTTGGTGTTTCTTTCCATTGCTTTTCCCAATCGTTCGATCCTTCTTTATTCAACAGCATGAAGTGGCGAATGATCGGGCCTTTTCGTGGTGGAAGAACGGTGGGCGGAACCGGTGTGCCCTCCCAACCCAATGTATTTTATATCGGTGCCAACAACGGGGGCGTTTGGAAAACAACTGATTATGGAAGAACATGGAAACCCATTTTCGATGATCAACCAACGGGCTCTATTGGCGATGTAGCGGTATCGCCTTCCAATCCGAATGTCATCTATGTGGCGAGCGGAGAAGGTATTCAGCGCCCCGATTTATCTGTTGGCGGTGGTGTTTACAAATCAATAGATGGGGGAAAGACGTGGGCCAACACAGGTTTAAATGACGGCCAACAAATTGGCAGTATTGCCATCGATCCAAAAAATGAGAACCGAGTATTTGTAGCCGTGCTTGGCCATCCCTACGGAGCAAACCAAGAACGCGGAATTTACCGCACGTTAAATGGCGGCAAAACGTGGGACAAAGTATTGTACAAAGACGAAAATACGGGTGCAATTCAAGTGGCGATTGATCCGCAAAACTCATCTATCGTCTATGCCGACCTTTGGGCTGGAAGACAAGGCCCGTGGGAGAACGGTGCTTGGCAAGGCCCTGAGAGCGGTCTTTTCAAGTCGATGGATGGAGGCACCACCTGGAAAAAGCTAACCAAGGGGTTGCCCACTGCCGCTCAAGGGTTGGGTCGCATTGGTTTTAGCATCGCGCCAAGCAACAACGCCCGTCTCTATGCCACGGTCGATTCACGAGAAGAACCGGGTTTCTATCGTTCAGATGACGGAGGTGAATCCTGGTTCAAGCTTACCAGTGACGAACGAATTTGGGGGCGTGGTAGTGACTTTGCTGAATGTAAAGTTCATCCAACTAATCCAGATATTGTTTACAGTGCAAACGTGGTTACCTGGAAATCGGAGGACGGAGGTAAAACCTGGAAAGGCGTTCGTGGTGCGCCCGGAGGTGATGACTATCACCGTATTTGGATAAACCCTACACGGCCTGAAATCATGCTGCTTATCGCAGACCAGGGAGCGTTGGTTACCGTGAACGGTGGCGAAACGTATAGCTCTTGGTACAATCAACCAACGGCTCAATTCTATCACGTAAGCACCGACAATTCGTTTCCCTATAACGTGCTGGGCGGTCAGCAAGAAAGTGGCTCGGTGGGTATTGCTTCTCGCGGTAACGATGGGCAAATTACCAACAGCAATTGGCACCCCGTTGGCGTGGAAGAATATGGATATGTAGCGGCCGATCCGTTGGATCCAAACATTATTTATGGAGGTAAGATCACCAAGTTTGATAAACGAACCGGGCAAGTTCAAAACATAGCACCAGAAGCTGTTCAAAGTGGAAATTATCGCTTTATCAGAACTGCTCCGGTGCTGTTCTCTCCTATCGACCCGAAAACATTGTATTTTGCTGGCAACGTAGTATTCAAAACTCAAACAGGTGGCGACTCGTGGGAAGTAATAAGTCCTGATTTAACGCGTGAGTCGTGGGATGTGCCTGCCAGCATAGGCATCTACACTACCCCCGAAATGAAATCTATGAAAAGAAGAGGCGTGGTGTACACCCTCGCTCCTTCCCCAAAAGACATCAATACACTTTGGGCTGGCACCGATGATGGATTGATTCACCTCACCAATGATGGTGGCAAGAATTGGAAAAACGTAACACCGCCCGAGATCATCAGCTGGAGTAAAATCTCTATTCTAGAAGCAAGCCATACAGACGTGGCGACTGCTTATGCAGCCGTTAATAGAATTCGATTAGATGATCAAAAGCCACACATCTATAGAACCAAAGACAACGGCAAGACCTGGCCAGAAATAGTGACGGGATTGCCAAACGATCCTATCAACTCAGTAAAAGAAGATCCAATTAGAAAAGGCTTACTGTTTGCAGGATCGGAGCGCGGAGTTTATGTTTCGTTCGATGAGGGTGACCATTGGCAAAGCCTGCGCTTGAATATGCCTGCGACTTCCATTCGCGACTTAGTCATTAAAGATGATGACCTGGTTATTGGCACGCATGGCCGTGGGTTTTGGATTTTAGATAACATTACACCATTGAGGCAACTCACCAAAGAACTTACTGAAAAGCAAAGCATACTCTACAAACCGCAAAGCACCTACCGTGTCCGTTTTAGTATGTATACAGACACGCCATTACCACAAGAAGAGCCAGCTGGAAAAAATCCCCCCGAAGGCGCCATCATCGATTACTATTTGAAAGAAAAAGCGGCAACCGTTGAACTTGAAATCTACAACTCGCAAAACAAACTGATAAGAAAATATACCAGCAACGACAAACCCTATGAAGTAGGTGATGTAAACATACCCTTGTACTGGATTCGCCCGCAACAGATCTTGTCAAACGAAAAAGGTTCGCACCGCTTTCAGTGGGATTTGCATTATGAACCCTTGAATGTTCCCCCGGCCTACCCTATCTCCGCCACCTACATGGATACCGCTCCAGATTTCACGTCACCATGGGTTATGCCGGGAACGTATACTGCAAAATTGATTGTTAACGGGCAATCTTTTGAACAATCCTTCATCGTAAAAATGGATCCGCGCGTAACCACTGCGTCTGAAAAGTTGCAGATGCAGCATGATCTATCTATGAAAGCTTACAACGGGAGAAAGGAAGCTATGAACCTGGTTAACAAGATCAAAGGAATAAAAGTGCAATTTACGATGATGCGCCCTCAAATTGAACGGGCAAACACACCTAACAAACAGTTTGTGCTACCCACTATCATGATGTTAGATGGCAGACTTAGCAATCTAGAAGCGCAATTTTCTAAGACCCGCGATAACTTCGCAACGGTGTTCAATATACTTCAGGAAACCGAGATGCCACCCACGCAACAAAGCATTTCGGCAACCAATGAAACCCAAGACACTTTCGCGAAAAATAGCCAATTATGGGAAGAAGTTAAAAAAGATCTAACCAAACTGAATGAAGAACTGGCAAAGGCCAACTTGGGTAGAATTGCTTATTAGGAGCGTCTGCTTAAAATGTAAATAGTTTTGTGTTCGCCCATAAGGTTTTTTATACTATTATATGGAGCAAATATGTGTTTCGGATATAAATTCCCTTCATCTGTAGTTCGACAATCGCTAACTTTTAGAACAGGCAGATGGCTGTGCTACAACTTGTTAGTCCAAGCAGTTTATAACTTTCTTCTAAGTCGTCCTCAAGTTTGAAATTATGATTTGCCCAGAAATTCGGTGCTTCTTCTGTCGGCACAGATTTAATATTTTTCAAGCTGGTTGTTACTGATTCGGTTGATTTTGTTGGGATTTCAGTTGAAAGCAATTCTCTGATTCCGATGCTATTGTAACAAAAATTTGTTTTTGTATTTGACCATTTACTATAACGAATTTGTTGGGTAATGTACTGAAAAATAGTTGGTGACTTTGATGCGATAATTTGTTAAAATTAGCGCGTCAGCCTGAAGAGGAATCAAGCTCTGCTGGAGAGCAACTTGTCAGCAATAAGGTTGATGCTTATA
>JBIKRT010000129.1:0-9520 GCA_044349005.1 Cyclobacteriaceae bacterium | reverse complement strand
CCTAACAAAGGCTTGTCGCCAGTGGGGGCTATTGCGTTAGGAAAACGTTGCTCTTTTTATTAATTTTATTTCATGAGGAAAGAGCGAAGTTTTAAATTCCCCACCAGCGGCAAGCTGTAACGTTGTAAGGGATGATTCTGGCTGTGGCTCGGTAGCATTCTATAATGTGCCATACATAAATGCGCCCGACCTAGCTCTTACAGCAATTAATTCGACTAAGTGCGAGGTAGATTATCTTAATCCAACAAAATCAAATGCGCGGATTGATGTTAGTCTAACTTCACAGAATACTATCGCGCTAAAAACAGATTATGTCTTTAAGCTATACAAAGGCTTCCAAACTGATGTAAGTGGTAATCCTTCAGGAAGCCAAGTGGGTGGAACCTATCCGGCAACTGGGAACTTCACCAGTTTATTTGGAGCTGCTGATAATCAGTCATTAACTAGTGGAACTTTTGGCCCGTTGCTGGGTGACTATATTGTTGAAATTACCGACTTAAGTGTCTCGCCTGCATGTAAACTGACGAATGCTGTTACACTCAAGTCAATTGTAAGCAAGCCTTTGATTACTATTGACAACTTAATTCCAAATACCGCTTGTACCCCGGGTGCTGGCGATGGTCAAGTTAACTTTACTGTAACCCAAGATCCGGCTCAATTGTCTCAGCCAGTGGGACCACCAGCCGTTCAACTTTTGCCTTTCCCTCTTCCTGGTTCGCTAGATTACCAAATCACCAGCGTTCTCCCTGCGCCAGTTCAAACGTTTACGAACTCAATCGGCAACAGCTCTACTCAAAGTAAGAACTTAAAAGGCTTTTACTCAGATACGCCATATACAATTTCGATCATAGAAAACACAAGTGAGTGCAAAGCAGAACAAATTGTTGTCATTCCCAACCAGCCCGACATCCCAGGCCAAATGACCCTCAATGTTAAGCCAGAAAACTATTGCGGTGTTACTCCCACTTTTTCTAACGGCAGCGTGCTGGTGGAAAAAATTAAACGTGCGGATAATACAACTGACGATACCATTACCGATTATACTTTTTCTTATTATCCTGTAACAGATCCTACCTTGGCTTCCACTGCACTCTACAGCGCAATGGCAAATGGCACTGGCACGGGTGGGGAGTTGTTTGAAGGTGACCTTGCCAAAGTTGGGCTACCAGGGTCGGGTTGGATTTATGGCGCTAGTGGTTTTGGCAACACTCAAACTTACTATGTGAAAGCAACTCGCACTTCGGGAACAACTGGCATTGGTTGCGTAGCACCTATAGAAACAGCGGTCATTAAAGATGAGCATGTGGAGCCAGTTCCCGTCATTACAACGTTGCCTAATACGTCATGCGATCCGGCAGCACCAGAGGGAAGCATCACCATTGAATCAACTACTACGCCAGGTTTTCTGTCTACTTATTCGTATGATTTTGTTGGCACGTATGCGCCACCATTATTTACGGGTGAAATTGGAACGGTAGCTCGCACTAAATCACTTTTAGCTGCTGGAGATTACAACGTTGTCATCACCAATGAACTTACTGCGTGTAAAGCATTCCCTGTGGTAACAATAGCAGATAGCAAGTTCCCTGTTGCGATTACCGCAACGGCTGATGTTAATCAAGTTATTTGCAATCCCGATGGCTCGATCAGGGTAACACAAGTAGACCTAGATAGGAGCGCGAAAACTTCCGACCCTAGCTTAGTTCCTCCCGTTGTGAAAACATTTACTTTATCGACAGACCTCACCAGTAATTTTGATTTCAATTGGTTTAGTTCAGCGCCTCCTGTTTTAACCACAGCTAATTTTGGCACAGTAGGTTCACCTTTAGTCGATTCTGGGCCTGCCACGATTACTAGTGAATTCTTATCAACAGCAAATTACCCTGTGGTGGCAGGTACTTACTATGTTGCTGCGAAGAAAAAAACAACAGAAGGACGAGGTTGTGTATCTCCGCCTTTCCTTGTTACATTAAAAGATGTGCATCAAGATCCATCCGTCACCATTACTAGTTTGCCGAATACCTCATGCGATCCTACGGTGGGTGAGGGTGAATTGAAGATAAGTGTAACAGACCCACTTCTGCTATCTAGCAGCTACGCCTATACTTGGTCTCCTGTAGTTTCTTCCAACGGGTCGGCAGTTTCTCCAGCAAATTCTGTTTCAAACAATGGAAACCAGTTAGCCGATGGCGATAATGACTACGTAGTAGGTTTATTGGAAGGAGCATATACTGTAAAAGTTACCAGCAATCAGACCAATTGCTTTTCTAATACGACAGCCACATTAAATTTGAGTCAGTATCCCGTTTCTATTGTAAGCGCGAATTCAGTGAATCAGTTTATTTGTAATCCAGATGGTTCCATTCAGCTGAAGGAGGTAAAACTGGATAGGAGGGCAAAGGCACTTGACTCGGTTAGGTACCTAACTTCACCACAGATAACCACTAATTTTGATTTCAACTGGTTTAATACAACTCCACCTACTGTAACAACTGCAAATTTTGGCACGATTGGTTCGCCTTTAAAAGACGTTGGGCTTGCAACGATTACGAGCGATGTCTTATCAAAATCCAATTTTGTTACCATGAAGGCTGGAACTTATTATGCCGTGGGTAAGAAAAAAACTGGCGAAGGGTTGGGCTGTGTGTCACCCCCAATAGAAGTCAAAATCCAAGACAAGAGTATTAAGCCCCAGCTCACTTTCGCAACGGTAAGCAATAGTGCATGTAGTCCAGTTTTTTTTGATGGACAACTTACTTTTACTGCTTCTGATTCAACAGCAGCAGCCTCAGCACCCAAGCCTTACGAATACAGCTACACTTGGTTAAGCAATCCAACGGATGGTATTTCAACACCACCGTCCAATAATTTTGGAGCGGTTACAGCAATCAATGAGGCGAGCACAACTAGAACCAATTATAAAGAAGGTCAATATAAAATTCGTTTAAAGAATGAAACCACAGGTTGCGTATTGGATTCTGCCAGAACCACGATTTTGAAAAATGAGGTGCCTGTTTTTGTGAAATCGGTAAAGACAATCGATCAACTTTATTGTTCTCAGCTTACTGGTGGCGTATATGTTCCAGTAAAAAGCGGTAACTCTGTTGTAACTTCTGTAACTTATACTGATCGAGCGGGCGCGACAATAACTCCAACTACTCCTCAACTAACTTCGGAATTCACTTATCAATGGACGGACTCGCTAAATAATGTCCTGGCAAGTAATATTAGATTGGATTCTTTATCTGCCAATGGCAAGGGCAGATACTTTGTAACGGCCACACGAAACAACAGTTTATTGCCGGGCTCAGGTTGTCCATCAGCACCGTTTAGAGTAAATATTCAAGATAACCGTCAATACCCTACAGTTTCTTTTTCCACTTTACCACAAACCATTTGCGATAATCGATTCGAAATTTTTGATGGCAAAATCACGGCTAAACCAGCTACCTCGAACATAAAATATTTAGTTTATGATTCCATTAAGTCTAAGACACTAGGGTCGCCAGTTTATGATACACTTACTACCAAATACTTTGCGGCTCAGAACCCAACGTATGATTTAGATTGGACTAATCCAAGCCAGCCAGTTGGTGCGGTATTTTCCCCTCTAATAAAAACTAACTTGGCAGTTTACAATTCGGCTACGCAAGGTGATATAATTTCGACAGGGACTTATAGTGTTTTAGTGACTAACCGTTTGAACGGATGTACTGCGAAGCAAGCGTCCACGGTTTTTGTTGATAAGATTACTCCCGACATAGCGGTACTAGACGTAGACGTAAAACACCAATTTGATTGCGCACCGTTTGATGGAAGCCTTGCCATCAATGGCAGAGATGCGAAGTACGTAAGTCTTCCCGCCATTGCGAGTGAAACGTACACGTTTGATTGGTACAATGGCAATTACACTCCGGGCATTCCAGGCAGTGTAGGGCCACCAGTAGTAACGGCAGTGCCTCCTGTACCTACAGGCTCGAGCTTCATATCTGTTAACTCAACTAGCGGAACACCTAACGCAATCGTATCTTCATTGAATGCTGCAAGCTACCACGTGGTGGCGACCAAAAAAGGAGGCAAGGGCTCCGGCTGTTTTTCTATTCCCTATCCGGTGGTTCTGAGAGACTCCACTCAAAAGCCAGCCATAGATACCAAGAGCATTGCTAACTACGCCTGTCTTGCCGCGCTCGGCAATGGCAGTATTTCTGCTACGGTAAATGATGGAACGAAAGGAGGCGAAGCTGTAAACGACCCAGCTAAGTTCACTTTCCAATGGAGTTTTGATAGGCCAGCAACAAGCTTGATACCGAACAGTAAGAATGGAAATCAGCCTACGGCTATCAACTTACCTGACGGAACTTATTTTGTTACGGCTACTGATCAGGCTTCGCCTTTCCGAGGATGTGTTAATACTGTAAGTGGCGTGATCGATTTCCAGAAAACGGAGTTTACGAGTAGTTTCACCTTCGTGGCACAAATGAAATGTCCTCCGTTGGAAGACGGAAGTTTAACCGTGGTGGAGATTACAGAAGAAGTGCCCGGCTTGGTGCCTTCCAAAACATACTCTATGGCTACTGCTGCCGACCGCACACGTTTTGACTTCGAGTGGTTTGACGATAAATCGGCCGTGCTCACCACCCGCACAAACGGAGCGAATGTTCTTAGTAATCGTGTGGCGGGTAGCTATTTTACGAGATTCACCAATACACTGGGTTGCAGTTCCTCCAACCAAGGTGGCATTGTGCTTGACAACACGGCCAAGCCCGTCATCAGCCTGGATAATTTCTCGAATCCTACCGTTTGTTTGTTGCCCGCCAAAACGGGTAGCCTTCAGGTGTCGGCCGATGGGAATTTAAATTTTTCAGACTATACTTTCCAATGGCTTAGGGGTGCTTCGCTTGCAGACCCAGAGGTGGTGGCGGATAACCCTGATTTGAGTGGTATATTATTTAACGATCCACTTACTTACACCGTAAAAGTGACCAATAAGGCAACCAGGTGCTTTAGCAAGGAAACCTATAAGCTAGCCATTGACACCATCGCGATAAGGGCAATTGCCTCTGCCGTTCCGTTATCTAATTGCGTGTCGCCCAATGGAGTGTTGTTTGGCGCCACTGCCGATGGAATTGGTAACCTTTATCGCTTTGATTGGTATAATGGCACCACGGCAACGGGCACACCCGTTTTTGCGAATCAAAAGCAAATCACTACCGCGCCTCTTGGCACGTACACGGTGAAAGCTACCGTGCCTGATCCAGCCTTTAGCTTCTGTCCGTCCTTCCCTGCTACTATTTCCGTGGAGGACGCACGAGTGTATCCGGTGCCGATTACAGAACAGATTGCTCCGTTAACCTTTTGTGAACCGTCCAAAGCAAATGGGGTGGCAAGAGTCTCTGTTGCGGGTGAGGTGAGAGGGTATAATTTTGACTGGTACGAAGGTGCTATTACTACTCCCATCATCTATTCAGGTGCAGAAGCGCAAGGTTTAAAGGCGGTGCTGTATACGGCAAAAGCAACAGATATTGAGTCGGGCTGCTTCGGAACGAAAACCATCACCATAGAAGATAAAAAGCGTGTAACACCTCCACCAACGGTCGTGGTGTTGTCAGACAGAACCAATTGTGTAGTACCGGATGGTACGCTTACTGCGTCTGTAAAAGGCGAAGTGCAAGGCTACACCTTCCGCTGGTCAGACGGCAGAACAGCAAAAGTAACACCCGACTATGATAAGAGTGAGTTCTATAGGGATTTGGACGCGGGTTTCTATACCACGGTGGCGGTAGAAGATATTTCAGGTTGTATTTCAGCTCCTGTCATCACAGAAATAAAGCTAGCGCAAGTTCTTCCCGACTTCGATGTAGAAACAAAACCCACCAATTGCGAGCAAAACATTGGCGAGGCCAAATACATTCCACTTAATGATGTGTTGATTTCTAGCATTACATGGGATATAGGAGGGATCACTCAGGTGGGTGCTATCTTATCGGATCTACCGAAGGGAATCTTTAAGGTAACTGCTACTTCCGATAGGAGTTGTGTACTCACCAAGTCCATTCAAATACTTCCGGAGATTCTTGTCTTTAACGGTATTTCTAACAACAACGATGGGCAAAACGAAGTGTTCGATATTGCTTGTATTCAGGATTTTCCTAATAACCAAGTCAAAATATTTAACAGACAAGGCACGATTGTTTACCAAGCGAAGGGATATGATAATCGTGATGTTGCTTTTAGCGGTTTTTCCAACGAGGGCGTTAGTTTGCTGGGTACGGAATTGCCAGGAGGCACGTATTTTTATATTATCGATAAAGGAGACGGTTCTACACCAAGGTCGGGATATTTAGAGCTAGTGAGATGATGAATCAATTACGAATTACGAATTGCAAATTACAAGTGGTCGGTTTCCTGCGGTTGATGGTGGATAGGGCGACTATGGACTATCGACTATGGACCATTGTCTTTCTTCTAACAACCACCTTCGCCCACAGCCAACAAAACATAGTAACCGCGCAATATCTCTATAACGGGTTGCTGATTAACCCGGCCTATGCAGGAAGTCACGTTCAGTTAAGTGCTACCCTCACGTACAGAAATCAATGGGTAAATTTCGATGGAGCGCCTGTTACGGCAACGCTTGGCGTACATAGCTCGTTTTATAAAGGCAAGGTGGGGCTGGGTGCACTGGTAACCAGCGATCGGATTGGGAGCTATACCAACACAGGCGCATTCGCCAGCTATGCCTATATCATCCAAACTGCCTCTGGTGGCTCTTTCTCCATGGGTGTTCAAGTAGGGGCCAACAATTACAAAGCAGATTTTAGTGCATTAAAACTGCGAAGTGGGGCAGATCCTAGTTTTGTAAACAACAGTGAAATAAAGCCGAATGTAGGCACTGGCATTTTTTATTATGACAAAAAGAAATTTATAGGTTTGTCTGTTCCTGGCCTGATTAGCTACGATAGACTTTTCAACAATTCGCTGCAGCCGTTGTACGTTCCGAGGTACTATTACTTGAATGCGGGTGTTAGATTACGAGTAAATCCACGCTCAGATAAGGTTATGCTCACTCCCTCGGTGTTAGTACGAGTTCAAGATGGTACTCCCGTGAGTATGGACTTTAACTTAAACTTAATTTTTGATGAGCAGGTGAGTATAGGCACGTCTTATCGAACCGGAGATGGCATCACCACGTTTGCTAATTTAAGAATAACTGACAAGTTATCCGTGGGTTATTTTTATGATTGGATAACAAGCGATGTAAGAAGTTATTCGAGAGGATCGCATGAATTGATGCTCAACTTTCGCACACGGATAAAAAAGGTGCATAAAGACCTCGACTGTCCGCATCTGTTTAGTCATTAGTAATGATTGAGAAACCATTGAAATTTAGCATATTGCTACGTGAATAAGACTTCATCTTCGATGTTGAAACTAAAGACACATGTTTTACTAGCGTCTTTATTTTTATTTTCTCTTATAAGTACGCTGACGTATTCACAAGATCTCCAAAACTTCACACAGTTTTACTTTAACCCATCCTTACTTAACGCCTCGTTGGTAGGGGTAGAGGGGAGGCCCGCTATGTTTGTTTCTTATCGCAAGCAGTGGCTTGGCCTTTCCGGGAGTCCTACAATTGGCAATTTCAGTATTCAAGCTCCGTTAATAAACAGGGTGAATATTGGTTTATCGTTAACAACCAACAAACAGGGAGTTATCAACACATCGTCTGCTCTTTTTGCGGGTGGATACACCTTACCAATTTCTGAGAACCAATCCTTTAGGTTTGGATTTTCGGCGGGGATAGCGTCCAATGTGGTGGATTTCGAAGCGCTTGATCCAGCCTTCCGAAACTCGGGTGATCCTCTTCTTGGCAACTTAGTTCAAAGTAATTTGCAGACCATTGGCAGTGTGGGGGCATCGTATAATGGTCAGACGTTTCATGCGGGTTTGTCGATTCCTAATTTGTTTCAGCCCTCCTATTTAACTACTACCTCTTTTGGCGTTCCTCAATTTAAGCCACTCGAATCGATTCTTATACATGCTAGCAATCGATTCTACTTCAACAATAATCAAAACATTTTTGAGCCTTACTTGATTTACCGATTGAACAATTCATTGCCTTCTCAAATAGAAGTGGCGGGGCTGTTACATCTTAGAAACTTGGTTCATATCGGTGCTTCTTACAAGGCCAACTTTGGTATATCTGCGCTCGGAGGTTTTCGATTGAATCAGGAAACAGCGGTAGGTTTTTCGTACACGATTCAGAACATCGGGGAGAATCAATTACCCAATCCAACTTTTGAGATACACCTAGGTTACTTGTTTGGCAAACGGAACAAAAAAATTCCGATTTACTCGTTCGTCAATACGGAGTTAGAAAAGAAGCCAAGAAAAACTCCGCTGGAATTGGCTAATGATAGGCGTAAAGTAAGGGCGGGATTGGCTAAAACCAGTAAACAATACAAGCCATCGGCTCCAAGTTCTGCACCACGCTATAAGCGATCAGAAAATGATCCGATATTGGATAAGGACGATAAAAAGCCAGTATTAGTTGCTAAAGACACACCTAAGCAGCGTGAAAAGAAACCGATAGAGACGAAGAAACAGGTGCCCGCTGAAAAGAAACCAGCACCCGTTACAGCGCAAAAAGAGGCTCCTCCGCAGAAGCCAGTTGAAGAAAAGAAAACCGATGGGTTAGGTGAAAACCCTACGCTTGACGAGGTGGTGGCGCATAGGCAGAATCAGTTGGTCAAGGGCGTTCCTAAAAGCGTGGCGAAAGACCTAAAAATAGTCCCAACAAAACGGATCGTATTGGATTCCCTAAGCCAGCACAAGGAAGAACAAGATCGGCTAACGCGATTGGAAGTCCACGCGGCTGATCCGGATATGGAACACAAAGACGAAAAGGGTACCCATCCCCATGAAGAGCGTCACGAGTTTGCGAAACGAGGAACGCATAATTCGGAGATGGACCTGGGAGATTACGTAATCGCAGGTGTATTCAATTCAGAGGCAAATGCCAAAAAGTATAGCGATGGATTGAGGAAGTTGGGCTTTAAGGAGTCGGATTATGGATTCTTATCCGCGCACAAACATTGGTATGTGCACATCTCTGAATCGAACGATATCAACACAGCCAGGGCCGATCGTGATAAGTTCCGAAAAATGGCCATCTTCAAAGAGTCCTGGTTACTTACCGTTCATCCTTAAGTGGTTGTTCTAGCCATTACTTTCGCAGTGACTTCCCGGCATTACTCCCTTCCTTTTTAAACGGCTCGCGTATCAATTGCCGATTTTAACAGATGTCATGGTTAATGAACCACCCACGGCTTTATCATTGAAAAAAGAAACCTCTTCACTTTTCCCTTGAAGCGCCAACGAATAAATCAACGGTAAATAGTCACTCCTTAAAAAGCCCAATGGGATTAGTTTTTGAATAAAATCGATCGAATTGAGTTGAAACAATCTGCAAGAAAGTCGGGTTTTATCTTTAAAACCTTGCAGATTTTTTATGCTTACA
>JBIKRT010000056.1:0-29941 GCA_044349005.1 Cyclobacteriaceae bacterium | reverse complement strand
AGCACAAGCCGGTTGAGCTTATCGTACACAAAAAACTTAACGGCCGCCCCGGGCACTTTCTGTTGGGTAAGCCTGCCGCGGGTATCGTAGGTGTATTTGTAGATGAGCTCGGGCACGTTGTTGGCGTTCAGTGTAACGGCAGCTCCCAGTGCTTTTACCGCCCTGGGTGGCAGTTGGTAGGCAAGGCGACCGTACGGGTCGTAGATGTAATAGGTTTCCAGCCAGTTTACCATGGCCCCGCTAATGGTGTCGTCTAACTGCACTTGTTTCAGCACGGTTTGCCCCTGCTTGTTGGTGTAGGTGCGCACTTGGTTGCCGTTTTCGTCTGTGGTAATGGTTACCAATACGGTGTTAATGGGGTAGTTTTCGGTGGTGGTGCCATCAAATTTCCAAAAGCGCACGGGGTAGCTGGCGGTGTTGAGCACTTGGGTGGAGGTGGCGGTATGGCCGCTGCCGGGCTGCCAGGCAGCTCCGGGTGCGCCTTGCTCGGTCACGCGCGCATCAAGGGCGGCCCGGTGCACGGCCCGTGCATAGGGTTTGGCGTCAGCGGCCACCTTGGCGGTGTTCTGGTAAAACTGCTGCTGCTCGCTGCCCGTGTAGGCATTGTTCACGCGGATGGCGTTGGGGCGGTAAAGCCCCTGCCGGGTGGTGGTGGCATAGGGCAAAAAGGTGCTGTCCACCAGCCCTTGCTTGCCGTACCCTACGGGGGTAACCAGGTCGGTCTGTTGTGGGCTCAGGCCCACAGCCACTTGCTGAAAGGTGCGGCCTAATCCATCCTGATAGGTGACCGATTGGTTTACGTCTGTTTGTGCCAACGAGTACAAGGAAGCGGTTTCAGAAACACCTTTTTTCAAAATGCGGGTGGTGCTGGTGTAGTTTACGGGGGCGGGTTGAGCAGCCAGGAAACTTTTCACTTGAACCGGCAACGAAGTACACTCCGGGCTGCCTGCATCTTGCTTGGCAGCCAGGGTATAGGTGCCAATTTTGTCGGCAACAAACGAGGCCGCGGTGCTCACATTTTGCCCATTCAATTGCCAACGATACGTGTCCGCACTGGCAGTAGATAAAGTAACCAAACTGCCATAGGTTAATTGCCCATTGTTGGTGGCATTAATGGTGGGTAGCGGGATGACGGTTACCGTACCACCCGTGCGCGCACTCTCGCAACCAGCTGCGGAATAGCTGGCATAGAAAGTGGAAGTTTGTGTGGCTTGCGGTGAAACAGCGCCTGTTGCCAACAAGGTGCCATCGGTGGGCGCATCGTACCAATTGGTACTGGCATCAGCGGCATCGCTGGCAATCAGTGATCCCTGCCCACAGACTACTGAAGAAGAGACAACGGGGGCTGCTGGCAAGGGGTTTACGGTAAGTGTTACGGGCGTTCGGGCGCTTTCGCACGCGGCATCAGTATTGTAGCCAGAAGTATAAAATGTAGTGGTGCTGGTGGCCAAAGGTGACGTGGTGGAAGCCACGGCTTGCCCTCCACTGGGGGCAGTGTACCAATTGAGTGTGGTAGCGTTGGCGGGTAAATTGCCCGCAATTGTACCCGAGCCGCAAACTGTGTAATCAGAAAGCTCTGGAACTGCCGGAATTGGATTCACCACCACGTCCACGTAGGGATAGGTGGTGCAATTACCAACATCCCCACAGAAACCACAAGACGTCTGGTTTCGGAGATGAAAACGATAGGTACCGGCCTCGGTGGGCGTAAATTGAAAACTGGTTTCCCCCACATAGGCCTGCCCAAAAACATTCCAACTCTGCCCTTCGTTGGTACTTGCCCAATAGTTGGGTGTTCCCACTCCTCCACTGCTGCTGATGTTAATGGTGCTCCCTAGGCAAATGGCGGTTACGTCCGCTGCTATTTGCCCATCCTCCGGCAACGGGTTTACAGTAAGCGTTACCGGAGTTCGGGTACTCTCGCACGTAGTAGTGCTGTTATAGCCTGACACATAAAATGTAGTGGTGCTGGTGGCCGAAGGTGAAGTGGTAGAAGCCACGGCTTGCCCTCCGCTTGGGGCAGTGTACCAATTAAGTGTGGTGGCGTTGGCAGGTAAACTGCCTACAATTGTACCTGAGCCGCAAACTGTGTTATCAGAAAGAGTGGGGACTGTTGGAACCGGGCTTACTGTAACTGTTACGGGGCTTCTTTCCGATTCGCAATAAGAATTACTCTTTGAAACGTAAAAAGTTGTAGTAGTTGCTATGCTTTGAGTAGTCGATGATAGTGGGCTGCCCCAAGATTCGTTTTGATACCAATTGAAAGATTCGCTACCAGATAAACTGCTGGAACTTGAAAGCTCAACCGTACCGGCTGCACAAAGGGCAGCGGGTGTCGCAGTTCCGGTCGGGATAGTAGGTATCAAACTCATCCCTATTGGAGTAATTAACGCAGATCCAACGCAGCCAGAAGAATTGGTTTCTTGTACACTTATACTTTTTCCCACTCGTTCTGTATCCCAGTTAACGGTAATGGAATTGGTATTGGTGCCCGATGCTTGGGTACCCCCTGAAATTGCCCAGGTGTAGCTACTGCCGCTAACAGGCGCAATGCTATAAGTCACGCCTGTTGCGCCAGGACATACGGTGGTGGGGCCATCGAGGGTTGAGGCAAATGTGGGTAACGAAAGCAGCGTCACCGTACTGGTTAATGTTAAACTTTTACAGCCACTCGAATTTGTTTCATACACACTTATTGAACCAGAGTTAGTGTCACCCCATAAAACGGTGATCGAACTGCCCGTTCCGCCAGAGGATTGTGTGCCCCCATTTATAGTCCACGCGTAGTTGCTACCGGCTGTAGGAGTTGTAATTTGATAGGAAGCCGACCCGTTGACACACGCTGAAATCGGTCGACCAAAAAATGGCTTTTGCGGTTTGGGGTTCACAACCACGTCTACATAAGGAAACGTGGGGCAATTGTTAAAAGTCCAACAGAAACCACATGAAGTCTGGTTGCGAAGATGAAAACGATAGGTGCCTGCCTCGGTGGGCGTAAACTGAAAACTGGTTTGCCCTGCATAGGCCTGTGCAAAAACATTCCAGCTCTGGCCTCCGTTGGTACTTGCCCAATAGTTTGGAGCTCCCACTCCTCCGCTGCTGCTGATGTTAATGGAGGTCCCCAGGCAAATAGATGTTACATCAGCTGCTATTTGCCCATCCACTGGCAACGGGTTTACAGTAAGCGTAACCGGAGTTCGGGCACTCTCGCACGTAGTAGTGCTGTTGTAGCCGGAAGCATAAAATGTAGTGGTGCTGGTGGCCGAAGGTGACGTGGTGGAAGCCACGGCTTGCCCTCCGCTGGGGGCAGTGTACCAATTAAGTGTGGTGGCGTTGGCGGGTAACGTGCCTGTGATGGTGCCTGAACCGCAGACAGTGGCGTTAGTAAGGATGGGGACTGTGGGAGTCGGTTTTTCCACCACGGCAACACTGCCGCTCATTAACCGGGTGCAGCCTGTTGCGGGCAACGTAGCGAGTATAGTATAAGTACCTTCTTGCGTGATATTGGACCACCCCATCTTAAAGGGAGCCGTTTCATTCCCATAGTAAACCCGACCCGATTCGCCTCCATTTTTGTACAAACTATAATTTACATTGGCTTGCGAGTAGTCAGCTATCAGAACTCCAGGACCTGTTCCACCTGAACAGAAGCTTCCTCCACCGCTGATTGTATATAAAAAGGGAGATGCCAACGTGCTAACGTAGCTCGTTCCGCTCATTTTGGTGACACACCCGCTACTATTTGTAGCCCATACCGTATAGAAACCTTCCGTGGTTTGATTCGCCCAGGTTATTCCTCCTGATATTCCAGTGACTGCGTCACCCACATTAGCACCATTTACTTTAAGTTGGTAGGAAACAGTTGAATTTGAGCGGTCTAATGTGATGCTCACGCCAGTTCCCCCTTCGCAGAAAGTACCACCACCACCTACGTTAGCAATAGCATTACCTGAAATTGATATCGTGGCCGTGCCGCTCATTGCCTGGGTACACAGGGTTGTGGCATTTGTTGCCACAACGCTATAATTGCCACTACTTTTTATGTTTTGCCAGCTTAGGCCAGACCCATTTCCGCTAACGACACTTCCCACGTTATCATTTCCCAACTTCAATTGGTAGTTAACTCCTGGTTGAGATCCGTCCAGTGTAATTGAAAGCCCATCTCCGCCTTCACAATAAGAGCCGCCACCGCCAACGGTAAAAATAGTAGGGGGAGGATTTGCATTTACTACTGCAGTGCCATTCATCGTTTGCGTGCAGGTGAATGACGCATTAGCAACAACAGTATAGGTTCCACTTGCCGAAATATTGCTCCACGTAATTGGGATACTATTCCCTAGGTTATCTCCCCCAAAAATGGAATTACCTACAAAATTACCGTTTAATTGCAGCCTATAACTAGTAGATGGCTGAGATCCACTCAACGAAATAGAATAACCATTGGACTCTCCAACACAACCTCCGCCCCCCGAAACGGTATATATTGTCGGCATTGGAATAATATCGAAATTGTTACCACCGTTCATGGTCAGGCTACATCCAGTTCCCTGCGTTGCACCTATTTTTAATCCAGTGCCAAATGCGTCAATATTCCAAGAGAGTTGCCCACCTGTGCCGGCCACAGCAGCACCAAAAGGAATTGTCTGGGCTTTGTATAATTGGTAGTTAACTCCAGCTTGCGAACCGGAAAGCGTAACTGTAACAATACCGCCCGAGCGGCAGTAAATGCTGCCCCCTATTAGATTAAAGTTGGTCAGGCCACAGATCGCTACGTTAAGAGAAGAAATAACAGTATTCTTGCTTTGAAAATTTAGCACACCAGCACCCGCCACTGTCCATTGCACAGAAACCGAATAGGTAGTACCATTTAGTTGAAGAGAATTTGTGTCAACAACACCATTTGTGGCTGTCCACTTGGCACCAATATAATTTACCTCGCTATCAAAGTAGTAAGTAACCGTAGTATTTACCGAAGTAGTGGTAACAGGGTTGATCCATTGGCCGACCACGGGCATGGCCATTGCCATGAATAAAATTAAAACGAGCTGCTTTTTTAATTCCCTTGCCATTAAGATGCTGGTTCTTATCATATTAATTTACTGAGTTGACCAGAAACCGCTGGTTCAATTTGGATAATTGACCTTGTTGTCTCTCCATTTTAATACTCAATCCTACCGTTGAACGCTCCACCGTAAGCGTCCCCACCTCACCCTCTTCCACTACCTCAAAAACAACCTTTCCTTGGTTCTTTACATCGGTCCATGTGCCACTCGTGCGGGTTACAGTTAAGGTGCGCACATAATTGTTTTTCTGCACCCATTCAATCGGCTGGTTACCGTTAGTAATAAAACTACATTGGTAAACCTGGTTTTTGTTTGTATTCAAATCAGTGAGCTGCCCTACCTTCCAGGTAAGCTTGGTTTTCATAATATCTTGAGCCTTGGCTGAAATGGCTAAGAGCATAAAAAGAAAGAATGTTAACTTCATTCGCATTGGGTATTGTTTATATATACTACACCTGCAACACCCGTATTTGTAACAATATCTTCGTTGCAAGATGAATAAGGGAAGTTGGACTTTTTTGCCAAGGTCACGAAGCACTCCACCTGATGGCCAGGTAAAGGCGATTTGGTTTCAAGGGTTCCGTCTTTGTTTAATTTCATCCATAAATTTTCCAATTCCATCACTTCACCGCTGATGTCTCTTAAGGTATTCAATCGAGCTATTTCGTTACCGTCTGTGTCCTTTACTATATAGTGATAAGAAACATTCCATCCTCTCATATTCTTAAAAGGACTAAGGCTGGGCCTGAAAATCCTCACATTACTTATAGTTCTTTCACAAGGATTATTATTCGCAGGATTGCAGGTAGGGCATAAAACAAGGTCTTCGGGTGTTAGACTTACTGTCAAACTCAACGCAATAGAGGTGTTTATACAGAGGCTTTCAATAGTTGACACGCTGGTATAGCCTGGGCTTGAAACAGTTAGATGTACCTTAACCTCTCCAAAAGAACTAAACGTTTTATACACGTCTTTGCCTTGAGCATACGTTTCTGTACCATTCTCATAAAAGACCCAATCGTAGCTTACCTGTGGCGCGCATTGCTGCCGGGCACTAAAAAGCACTTGTTGGCCTTGTACATACTTACTTGTATTACTCGAAAAACTCGCGGACAAAGTAATTGCTCCTTCCCGCTGCTGCCCATATTCTTGCAGTTGCACCATGTTCCGCTGTTTGTCGAGCGTGGCGGTTTTACGTCCCATGGGGTCGTAGTTCACCACATTGCTATTGCCTCTATCGTCCGTTTGCGAAGTAGCCCCCACAAATGGCCTAAATGTAGAAAACGATACCCTTGCGGTGGCCGGCATAGCCACAAAGTCATCCAGTAAAATCCCAACGGCACTGGTCGTTGTAATGGAAAGAGTAAAAGAACTTGCTACGCTTGTCGTATTTAAAGTGCCTTCCAAATAGGCCCAAACGTTAGGGGTTGAATAAGTTAAGGTAGCGCTCGATTGAACAGTGTTGCCATTTTTCGCCTGCATTAAAATCGACCCCGCCTGACTGGCAAAGACCCAACACGAAAGCCGGTAACTATTTCCAGCTTTAGCTATTGGGGCACTCAAGTTGCTTGTGAATGTTGAAGCTTTGGTTAGTAAAACTGCCCGTTTGCCGGTTCTCCCGTTTTGAAAGGTTGGTAACGTGGCGCCATATTGGAGACCTCTGCTCATACTAAATTCAAAACCGTCATAAACGGCATTTTCCGCTTTACAATTTAAAAAAGTGGCCACAGGCGCTGCAATGCCGACAGCGTAATGCACCCCTTTTGGTACCAAGGCCAGGCCAACTTGATTAACGGGTACACTGTTCGCATAATCAATTGTGTTTTCAAGGATATAATTTGCATCGGATTTAAATCCCTGTGTTGTTCCTTCTACCACAAAAGAAGGTATAATGCTTGCCAATTGGGGGAAACTCCTTACCTGAAAAGGCCAAATATTGCCTCCGTACTCTTTAAACAGTGACAACTTTGCCCCGGCAACGACTGGAGTGCCATTGCGGGGCGTAAATTTTTGTATGCTTTCTATTACTTCGGTGTAACGGTTAGAGCTGTTGAGCTTAAAAAGGGCATTCGCTTGTATGTCCCCCGCTTTTGGGGCGGTGATAGGATAGTCTAGTGCATATTTAATACTCGTGGTTAGTATGGAATTGTCGTCATTAGTTTGCGTGGTTTGTGTAACCATGTTTTTGTCATTGTACGTGTAACTCGTCACTGCTTTTGTAGAGTCGCTAACATTGCTATCACTCACCATTTTAACGGTTTCAGTTTGTACTATCTTTGTTTGGTTAATGGGTATTTTGTAAAGGCTGAAATAAAAATGTTCGTTTTGGTTTACATCGTTCAGGGGTTCGTAGCGGAGTGCCTGAATATAAGAGTCGGATTTTGGTTCTGCATAGGACGTGCGCCTCTCCTGGGTTAAAACACCTGCTTGGGTGTACTCCGAAATCCGTTTAGGAAAACCACGTTTAAAATCGAGCTCCTCCAAGGGAGCAAATGGGAATCCATAGGTACCTGAAGAGGTCGTTCCACCTGTATTGTAGGCTATTTGCGTAACGGTTGAAGTGGCATCTGGATAGATATTAGGCACATCAAATTCATACACCCTATAGCCCTGCCCGTCCACTACTTCTTTTACGGTAGTATAAAACAATTGGGAGGTGGGGGCTTGGTTCGACTGTGTGCGGTATGCCGTATTCCCGTTGGTAAATCCAAAACTGGGCGGGTAAAGAAGCAAGCCACTGGAACTGCCATTCTCCTGCACATACATATAGCTTTTGGTGAGTGAATGGAATTGATTTCCATTGGCTTTCCAATTCTTATTGTAAGCCGCCTCGCCCCCACTAGTAGATATACTGCCTACCCTCACACCTGGGCCAAGAAGCTCCTCGCCCGTGGTAGCATCAAGGTATCGATTTGGCTCGTAGTTGATAAAGGTAGCACCACCGGTAGGGTAATCAATCTTATAAAGTGCTCCGAATGAGTTCCACAACGGGTCCACATTCATTAGTTGCGAGAAACTACTATCCACCCCATTAAGCTGTTGGCTTGCTATTAAGTCTGCGATGGGACTCACTCTCAGTTTTCTGCTATTCAACTCATCGGGGTAGTAATAGACACTGGGTATGTTCTTATTGTTTATCTTTCCATTGAAGTACCCAAAAACATCCTGCCCCCAGCCCCTCTTCCAATCAACAGGGGCATTCCCAAACCTCGAATCCAGCAGACTCTTTTTCCTATCATAGAGATTGGTAGTGTCTACACCAACGTAGCTAAATACAAAAGATGGAAACGCGGTACATGTTGCTGAGTTAACTTCCTTAACGTGCAATAAAAAAGGTTTGCCCACATCATTAAACCTGTCGTTTGTGTTTGCATAGTAAATGGTCTTGTAATAAAATCTATATTCCTTTACCTCTTGACTCTCCTTTTCAGAAAACTTAATGCCATCTATTAAACTATTATTCCATGTTACTTCTATTGAAAAATTTTTAAGATTCACACCCACCAACTGCTTAGGGGTAGTTGTATCTTGAATGGAATAGAGCGTATCTACTTTAGTAGTTGAACGTGTAGGTGCGTTCGGGGCAATACTCGTAACAAACTCGCTGCTAACACCTTCGTTCCCGTCTTTGTACGAAAAGTCGACAGCGGCTGCGCTGGCAGAGCTAGAAATGCGAACCAAGTCCCATGTGTTGGTGAAGTTCACTGGTTTCGTATAATAATTATAGACTCTCTTAAACAAATCCACCTCCCGGTATATATCCCGTTTGGGATCTGGCTTAAATTGTACTGCCTTGCGAGTGACAGTGTTTCCGTTTTGAAATGTGTACGTAATCCCTGTATTTGTCTGGATTATAATTTGAGATCCCATCGTAATCTTTACGTCTTGGTAAGGGATCAGTTTAACAGCGCCATCGGCACCGTAAATGAACCTTCCCGATAGTCCGGGAGCATTGAAATAATATATATCGGGCTCCGTGTCCCTCGAATAAGCCAATCCATTGATGAACGAATAATCAGTTGAGTTTCCCAGATTTTGAATCGTCTGGCCATTTCCATTTATTAGCCATCCGGTTTTTCCATCAGCATTAATCTCGTCTGGAAGACCCCGAACTTCTCTAAAGATGCTGCCGCCCAAAGCCACGTTCCAACCCATGCCTGCATTTCCGGAACCTTCATCTACCTTTAAGGCACCTCCGTTGTGTGTTAGCACAACAGGTATAGACAAATCCTGTGCACTTATTTCACCTAAGGGAAAATTAACAATTGCTCGTCCGGTAAGTGGATCAACGCTTTGCCCGTAACCGAAACAACCCATTAGAAACGAAAAAAATATCAATAGTAAACCCGCCTTCATTTTATACATTAATATTTTTCCTTTCTTAAAATAAATTTATCGAATACCCGAATTCCACTATTTACTGCCCATTCCATTAAAAACAGCGGGATAATCGTTACAAAAGAGATTATTCAAATTGATCTTGTCAACGTCGGAAAAATACGACGTTGACTTTTTGCGAATTTTTATATATTTAAACGTTTTCACCGAATCTATTTAGCAGATAGTGTTTAATTTTTCAAACATACTCGTAGTCGATGACCACCAGATTTTCCGGTCTGCTTTCATCAGCTTATTAAAGGCTACCCTAACGTTGGATTGTCAATTCTATGAAGCCAAAAACGGTATGGAGGCTATCCATCTAATAAAGAAAATGAAATTTGACCTTGTTTTTCTCGATGTGAGTATGCCTGTTATGAACGGTTATGAAACCTGCAAGGAAATATTAGCCATGCCGTCTCCTCCCCCCTTGATCATGCTCACTCAGCACTCGGAATACGTTGTTGTCGAACATTTTAGACGCTTTGGCTTATCGTTCATAACAAAAAATGCCAGTGTTGAGGACATCGTCAAGGCTGTTTCAATTACCTTGTCAGGTAAACAATTTATCGAGGGCGCACTAGATCAAGGACATGAAAGGAAGCTTACCATGTTTAACCTAACCGATCAAGAGAAAACTTTGATTGGCAAACTTGGGTCTGGTTTGTCAAGCAAAGAGATTGCCGAACAAATGGCACTCAAGGCAAAGACTGTAACCACCTATCGGGAAAGGCTTTTGAAAAAAATGAAAGTGAAAAATGTGGCAGAGATGATTTCTTTAATTTTTAGGACAGGGAACGACCAAGGGTAGATCTTTACGTGTTAGGTAGGCTCGAAGACGTAATCAGGCGGTCGGTTACCAGCTACTTGAACTTCGGTTGTCCACGTTTTTCCATTTACGGCAAGTTTAAAGGAGCCTGGATCGGTGACACCACTGCCTACGTTGCCATCTCCATTTATTACAATATCATCTCCCTAATTCCATGCTAGACCAGTTCCCACATCTTTAGCAGCAGCATGTTCATCTCGCCCAGGTTCACGCCATTTTTTTCCATTTCTTTGGAAGACGACACTTCGGGCAGGACTTGGGCAATACCGTATTTGTCGTGATATCAAGTGATTTGAACTGTTAAGGTTTTTCCTTAAGGAACTTTATACCCAAATAGCCGGCAGAACTGATACCCAATAGAAGAAGTTGCTTGTTGTCAAATGTTGGAAATTCCAGGCTTGAATAAGTGCTGCCGATGAAAATGGCAACAAAGACTCCCAGGAAAACGACGTTTTGGAATCGATGGATGCTGGCTCCGTTGCCATCGTCTATTAGGTCGAGAAGAAAGTTTGTTTTTGCTTTGGCGATGGACACTTTGCCAGAGGGCTGAGTGATTCCGACTGCGGTCGTGGCAAATGAAATGCCGAGCAGTGCAAGGACGGTGTCGTTGATGGTCGGGGTTGTGTATGTGATTATCCAAATCATGAGATAGAGAACAGCCACCGCCATGGTCCAGATTGCCAACTGTGTTTTTGCAAGACTCCAGCGCATATCTATTACGTTACTAAGCTGGAGGTCCAGAGTTGCCACCTGTTCTTTTAACAGGTTACTTTTTATGGCCAGAAACACCAGGAGTGCAATGATAGCAGTGGTAAAAACACGAACTAGTAGTTTACCGTTCACCGTATAAAATTCAATTTTTATGTCTGCTGGTTCCTTAGTCACGCTCTCACCTGCCCGAATCACCTCAATCGATATAGGATATGGATCCTTACCATCATCATTGCGTGCTTCTCCAAGAAATTCCGCGAGGTTCGTGTCATCTCCATTGGAGTGGTCGATCAGGAACATTAAGCGGATCTTGCTTTTGACAACGAAAAATTGTTTGGCAGCATATTGCGGGAAATGCCTGCGGTTAATGATCAATGTAAACTCTTCGGCTTTTGTCTTGCTCGCTGGCATCGTTGCAGGTGTAAGCTCAATAAAAAAGGTTTGTCCGTATTTTATAGTAGTAGCAGTTGTTGAATCTGTTGCAATAAAAAATTTTGCTTTCGCAGCAATTGTGTCCTTTTCAGGCTTGTAAGTTTTTTTCTGAGTTGAATCAACTTTGTCTTGTCCAAATGCATTACTATTCGTAACCATGAATAGTATGAGAAGAATATAGATCGGTTTCATAGGTATGGGTTGATGGGTTCTAGATTATCACTTCGGTAATTATATGAACTGAATGAGGTTATTCATATTTGCCATGGCGGCGTAGTGCGTTTCATTATCTTTCATCACTACTTCCAGAGGTTCCTTGTCCTGAAAGAGTTCTTTTGCTTGAGAAAAAGCAAGATCGGTGTGTTCTTCAATCAGGGAGCTGTTGATGACGTAGGTTTTAAGAGGGTCATCCAGTTTGTCGAAAGGGTCTGCTGCTAGTGCATGGATCGGGAACTTTACGAACTTCATTTTTTTCAACATGTATACCTGTGACATGAGGAAAGAAATTTTTCTAAGTTCATTGTTAACCTGGTAATAGACGATCTTCCAGAATAGTTTGGGTATCTGAATTGTTCTTTGGTCCTGATACAATTTATCGGTGTATGTTGCTTTCGGATCATCGGTTTTGAGGAATGTACCCGCGATAACCGATACGCGATTGACATCCAGCTTGCCGTGTTCGATGATGAAGCTTTCCAGGTTCTCCCATTCTTCCTGGTTTAATTCTTTCACCTGTGGGTGAATGGCTGTGAAATAATAAGTATCTCTTTCACCTCTTATTGCTTCGGCGACATTTTCGCCCCATTGGTTATATCTTCTTGCGATGATATGTCCGCGATCAAAATAATTTGTGGATGGGGTGATGTTAAGCGTTTTTGATTTGTAAAATCCATCCGCGAGCTGAAATGAAGTATCGATTTGCGAATCGGGTTGGAATGCATTGCTCCTGGTGATGTCATGAAAATGTTCCTTGTCAAAATTGCAGCCGGTGTACAAGGCAAGTTTGCGGACCTTGTTAAAATACGTAGTCAGGTTTTGATGATGCAGAAAAACGTAGTCGGCTTTAGCCTGGTTGTTGGCCACCACTGGCAGTGAGATCAGGGTGTCAGCAAGGAATTTGTCATTAAAACCATTCTGCACCTTGATGGTAGTTGCTTCCGATGAGTCTTTCCAGCAAAGTTGTGGGCCGTTCGATGGTGTAATGTTTAGCGCTGTCATCCCGACCGGGCTTGTTGCGGTTATGCTGTTATAGTAGTTGGTGAATGTCGTGACGAATGTCCCCCAAATTGGCAGCAGTAACTGCGGGCAATTTTTATTCGTCCAGGATTTATGAGTTACCACGGCTGTGGTTGGTATGACCAGATCAAGACACAATAGCGCGATCAGTCGTGCTGCCCGATCATTGGCTTTGTTTTGATCGATGCCTGCATGCATGCAAATTTCAATCCCTATGCTGGAGTTGTTGCCTTGTTGCGTTCCGGCATGAAAAGCTTTTTCCTTGCTTGGCAGTTGTCGTATTACTCGTTTGTCGTCGACCGTAAAATGCCAGGATACCCAGTTCTTTGTTACGGTTCCGTCGGGGTGTGTTATATCATAGTAGCCTGTATTTCTCACGAAACTCGAATGAGCTTTAGCATCGGCACCTGCGGTGGGGTTGGATGTGTTGTGTATGGTAATGGTTGTTGGTGCGATGGCAGTGCCAGGACGGTTTGGTTTTCCCGTTGGAATCAGTTCTTCGATCAGGTCAATGGATAAGAGAAGTTCGTCTCGTGTCATGTCGAAAGGTATTATGGGTATCTAAGTTCCCAGGTACTATATTTTTATATTTTGAGAAAGTCGAATGTTTCGCACGTAGTTGAACTATTCAGCTATCAGTTATTTGTTATCATTTATCTGTTTGCCATTGAAGCTGGAGGTTGATGGACAGCAATTCTATTACTTCGTCGTCATTCTCCTTTATAACGACGCGAATGAACGGATGGGATGCCCTGACTCTATCGTCCAGGGTGAGTTTTGCTCTTTCCTGGCCTACCGGAAATAACATCGATTGTTTTACAAATTGATCGCGATATGCACGCAAGCCGGCGTTCAGGTCGGACACAAAACTGCTATCAAGTTTTTTCGAGACCTCAATAACCTGGTTGGTGGTACTCCGATGCGAAACAGCTATGTAAATTGGTTTCCCTTTAATTTGTTCTTTGTCGAAGCGATCTGCGGGCAAGACGTTCATGAAAAAGTCTGGGAGTGGTTTGTCGAGATTTTGTTTCAGGTTTTCGTCATAATTCTGCTGAGTCACGTTGTCATAGACAATGGCCCGCAGTTGATCCGGGTATTCCACGAGCTGTTTGTTATCTTCTCCTTCGCCATCCCAGAAATTGTAGTCTGCGGATATTTTTCCATGATCTGCCCATTCAGAATATTCCGAGAACATTTGAAACGCCGGATTAATATCCGGATCACCGTCACTGTCGTAGTCTCGGCTGTTCCTGTCGACCTGAATGCACAACTTGGTGTGTTCCCATGGGGTGACCAGGACTGCTACAGATAAAAAGTATTTTAGAGTTTTTCCTGTCTTGAGGTCGACGTCTGCGTAGAGCATGGTGCCGACCATTGAGCCGAAAGCTTTTGAAAGACGGAAGCCTCCGACCTCTCCTTCTTTGGTGACGACAATTTCTCCGATGAGTGGATAGTCTGTGGATTCGAGGATTCGTTGGCCCGGAGTAATTGGTACTAATACTGAGTTCAGTGTTTTTATTAATCCTTGTTCAGGGTTTGTGGTATCAAAAATCGTGTTGATGTCTACGTCAGGAATTTCCCGTTCTCCTTTGGCTCTTTTATTATAGCTTTCAAAAAGTGATTTGAACGGACCGGGTTCGAAACGTCTCTCTGTTGCTGATGGTCTTGAGCGATTCAAGTCCACAGTGGTACTGTATACTTTTATGACATCGTTCTGAAATCCGTTGAGTGGAGTATCATGTGTTGTGAGGGTGCCTTCTTCATCGGGTTCGATGGCGAAGGTGTATATGGAAATAAAATTATCGAATCGTTTCCACTCTGATTCACTGATTTGGTTTGCCTGTATGCTGGTTATGTACCCACGCTTCATGTTATTGGGTGCATTCAATAATGTCCATGCCGTCACACGTGTCTCCGCTGCAGTTCCTGTCTGTGCTTGCGGATAGCCGTCGTTGACATGCTTTTCCCGGAGCCTGCTGTCGAGTTCTGCGAAGAGCATACTCCTGAGTTGTTGCTTCTGGAATTCGGATGCGGGTTTCAGCGAATTTTTGAAATAGATTTTTTCGAAAAACTTTTGCTCTACGGGTTTCTGTGGTGGTCTGCGTGAAGGCAGCAAGTACAGTTTACGGCCTGTCTTTTTTTCTGTCCAGTCCGGTACGTAGTGGACCAGGTCAATATTTTCTGTTTGCGCAGACACGTCGACATAGTTGTTATTGGTGGACATTATTCTGCGGTGATTTTTTACAGAGATGCCGGTGGTGGGTGATGATTCGTTGTGGAGGATTTCAAATTCGTTGTCATACATTTCATCGTCCAGTACATCGACGAAGAATTTATATCGGCCTGTGGGGTCGCATTTGTAGATCGAGGTAAAATCGAAGACGCTTGTCAATTTTCTCATGGGCACGGCGGGGGCCTTTGATCGTATCACGATCTTGTCGATTTTGATTGAATACAGGTGGCCAAAGTCCGCGACCATACTCATTCCTCCTGATTCAAATTCATTCCTGACCAGTCCGACGCCGTAGCCTTTGCTGGAGAGGAACAGTTCGGGTTTTGCTGTGAACAAAGAAGTAAAATACTGGTTTATCGTTTTTTTAAAATCAATCGACTGATAAATTGATGTGAGTACTTTATAGCTGTCGGGAAGTGTATCTGTTCCAGGTATGCGTTCGATATCGCGATCGTCAACATAGGTGATCATCGAGGCAAGTTTGGGAGCTATTTGCGCTGCCAGTGCAAGTCGTGCCTGTACGACAAGTTTGAACATTTGAGCACGTTCATCGGATGTTGTATCCCATTTGATATTCCCCACCAGTGTTTTTAAATCCTCGGTGGCTTTGGATGGGTATGCCAAGGCGATCATTATTTTGAGCAGGTATTCCACAAACAGGTAGCTTTCTGTTACGTTGCCGATTTCTTCAATGGTTTGAATGGGTGTGGCGGCATACGGAATATAATATAGTTGTCCGTAGTCCTTTGGGGGTTGCGTGACGACGGGGGCGTCAAGCGGAAAATTGATCGCCGTGAATGTTGTATTCTCAGACAGAACAAGTTTGATCTGTTCGTTGATCTTTGGTGTTTTGATTATTGTTTGGTTGTGAGCAGACTGGACTACGGCGATGAAGGCCGCCGAGAAAAACATACCGGAGCCGATGGGAAGGGACAGTCTTTCATTGGAGTCTGGTAGTGTGATCAGGTCTGTAAGTCGGGAGACGGCGCGTGCGTTTACCTCAGGGGGATTTACATCGACGTTGTATTCTTTTTTATCGATCACGGATTGCATGGCTTGCCATTTATCCATGATGAGATCGTTGCTGGTTACGGTGCCATTGAAATTGGTGGCGATTGTTTTCTTTGGATCACGGAACAGTGTGAGTCGTAGGCGAAGAAAACTTGTATCCTGTAATACCGTGGGGATCTCAAATTGTTGTGCGATATCGATCTTGAAATTTTTAACGGCTTGAGCGAATTGCTGAAAGTCCGGTTGATCAAAATGTTTTTTGACAATGAGAAGAAACGGAGTGATATCCAGCGTCATGTTGGCCGGATAGGGCCGCAGGTATGGCTGGTGACTTGGAATCTCGTTGGCGAGTTCAGGGTGGACGGCCAATGATGCTGGCAAGTCGAATAGTGTATTGTCAAATTCCCAACCTTCGATCTGAAGTTCTATGCTGTCGGCGAAAATAAAATCGATGAACGATTCATATAGTTGCCTGTAGTTCTTGCCATTTTCCGGATTGTTCTGTCGGTTGAACAGATCGAAATAGTTTTTGTTAAGCCGAACCTCAAGCTTCTTTGTATCGGGCAGAACCTGGTAGGTCAGTGCGTGTATTGTCGTGGATTTGTCTGATTGATCATTGATTGCCAACAGTGCAGGATTGGCGAGGTCTCCGCTGTTGTTCAGTTTTACGGGGTCAGACTCCTGTGTGTGGAGGCGGAAGGCGTACTGATTTTCTGTTTTGCCAAAAACAGCTTTCGGTTGTCCTGTACTTTTGTAGAGCAGATACCGTGTTGATTCTGTTTCGAATCCTTCGGGCATTGCGCTGGCTTTGAATCCTGCAAGTTCTTCAGAAAAGCGGTGTAATATTTTGTAATAGGCGACGATGTCGGATGAATGTGCGGGATCACCTTCGACGTATTCGTATATAGGTCTGAGTGCATCAGCTTTGTTGAGTGAAAAAATCGCGCCATCGGATTTTTTTATTTGAGTCCGAAACTTATTGAATGCGGAGTGGTCATTGAGTATGGGTTGCAGCAGGTTTCCTGTGAGGTCTTTGAATGATGGTGATTTTTTCAACTCCATGCGCAAATAGGAGTTGAAGCCATTTGATGATTGATTGAATTTAAAATGGAAGAAATCCCGGTGAATGAGTATGGGTTGTATTGTTGCGTTGGGTTTTAACAATACGTTGAAGTGTACGGTGCTTTGCCATGCGGAAGCTTCGGGCTTAGGATAGATGAGCAGGTCGTATTGTTGTTTTTTTATTTTGCCTTTCTCAAAGAACGCATAGATTTCGATGAGTTCGTCGCTGTCCATTTTGTCATCGCTCATAGGAGAAAATTCCAGACCGTCACTTCCCGGATCGAGCAGCGTGAAAACAAAATTGCCGAGGTTTGCCAATACGGTTTGTTCGATGTATTGACGAAATTCTGCATCGTAAATTTTTGAATCGTAGTGTTCGACCTTGGCAGAAAATTTATAGAGGATATTTTTATCGACGCCAAATAGTGGTACTTCGTTTGCCTGCACTTTGATCATGATGGCAGGTGTAAATTGGAATAGGTAGTTGTTGATGGGTGCTGTTCCTTTCGCGGTGAGGTGATAATTAAAAATATCGGTGGGGTACTCGACAGACTTTCGTTGGGGATTTTTTCTGGCGAAGTAGCCGGTATAGGAAAAGCGTCCGCGCTTTTCGAGTCCATCAAAAATAGATTGAGGAATATTGAACACGTCGAAAGCGCCGACCTTAGGATATAATTCGGATTGCACGCCTACGGCGTTAGCGGGTATAAAGGAAGCTTTTCCAAGGTTGCCAAAATTGTCATTAAAATCCTGTTGCAGGTTAGGGTCGGCAATGAGTGAATTCCAGTCCACCGAATTCATCGTAGAAAGTGTGCGGACAAAACTGTCGCCGGTGTTATCCCGTGTGTTTGTACGGATGGCATTCACGTTGTCGGCGAAGTTGGTATTGGTTACTTCCGTATTATTGAGGCGATAGGTTCCGTTGTTTGAAAGATCGATGACTTGTCCCAGCAGGCTGACCACGGCGGTTGAAATTAAATCTTTGTCGGCGACGGCATCCTGGTCTTCCACGCGCATGATGTTAAAATCTTTTGGCACCCAATCTTTTTGCAGGCGTGTGCGTTCGCCGAAAAGAAAATAAGTTCTCAGGGCCTCGATCACCTCCCCTGCGCGTTTGTTTTTGCTTGTCGGGTTATCCTCTTTGTTTTCAGATTTTTCAAAGACAGTGAGGAAGTAGCGGCATACATTCTTCAGATATCCTTCGGGACCGGGTACTACTTTTTTCACTAACGCTTCGTCTTCTTTTAACAAGTCTTCGAGGTCTTTTTGTACCAGCGTGATTTTGGGAAGATCGAGTTTTGGTATTAGCTCACTGTGATTGATGAATATGGTGTCCAGTGATTTGAGGTAATTGCGTATTGCATTTTTTTTCTCTTCTGTGTCCACCTCTTTTTTTTCCTGGCGGTATTGTTCCAGGAGTTTAAGCAATTCATATAAGGAGCGCCTGGCAGGATCAATTTTGAATTTCAGGATGGGGTCTGTGAATATTTCTGTGGGGATTCCCTGGTAGTCGCCGTTTTTATTCTTCTCCACGTAGGTATTCAAGACTACTTGTATGGTATTCCACCATTTGTCGATGTGCTTGTTGTCAAAATATTTGTAGTTGAGTTCGTTAAAATATTTTGCTGCGGTGATGGTGACGCTGCTCATGCTGTAGATCATCCACTGAACTTTGGCTTTGGCATCCTTAAAGCGAAAGCCCAGCTCGGTGGCGTTAGCTGCGTTGATCCTGTTTCCTTCGCGGGTGAGATTTGTATTCCACGGGAAGGGCACGGGTATGGCGCCTGCGCGAAAGTTCTCACTGTCGAATGTGCCGTTGTCGTCCCATATGTTCAAGTCTCGATGAGATTGGATCATTTCGTCGAGGATGACAAACTCATAATTTTTTGGGTTGGTCTCTGAAGAGATGTCTTGGATATATTCGACCAGGTCAGGGCAGCCCATGGATGGATCGCCGAAGATGTATGGCTGGAGGCAAAGAAAAATTGGTCCGTCTGCGGTGTTGCCTGGTGATTTGAAATAGACAGAGGGAGAAAAAAAATCTAAGTGTATATAAAGTTTGTTCATACGTCTGTCATCAGTTTAGAGCGATTTTACCACCGACATATAGTTCGACCTGACCGGAAATGCTGACGCGCACGCGGATGAATCCAAGTTTTATTCTTGCTGACGCTGAGAATCTTGCAGAGAGCATTGCCTCGTAGGTGAGTGAGCTTCCTCCGTGTGGAAGGTAGAGAAGGCGTCCTTGTATGGCGGCTTGTATTTCTACGCGGAAGGTTGCTGATATCACCCAGTAGTCGACGCCGCCTTCGGCGTAGGCATAAATTCCGATTACGCCGATCACTTCGATACTGACCAGTGAGGCACTGAGTAAGTCGAGTCCTGATGATCCTTGCAATCTGAATGTGGCTCTGCCGGCGAGGATGATAAAGAGTCCTACTCCTGCTTCGGCCCATGCGATTGGAGTTCGTCCTCCTACATAGTATCCGTAGTAGAGGCCGATGCCTGCGCCGATGGTGAGCAGGCTCTGCTCCTGCCCTGTTGCATCTTCCAGGTATTCTGTTCTTTTTTCAAAGTAGAGACCAAATTTTATTTCGTATATCCCCTGTCGTGCACTGAAGGCACGTGGCCATTCATAGCGGTTGCCGACGCGCCATGGGTATCCGAGGTCGAAGAGAAAATCTTTGTTTACGCCAATCTCCATGGCGAACATTCCGGATTTCAGGGCGCCGAAGAAATTCAGGAATGGCAATGGTGTTTCTATGCGGAACCGATCTTCTTTTTTGGTGCGTCCTGGAATGTAGGCGAGGGCAATTTTGTCTCCACCGAAAAGTGCTTTGAACCACGCTTTCTTCGAAGACACCATGATGCCGTAGTAGTGATTATCATGGAGGATGAATGTGCAGCGTTCGAGAATATCGCCGATCGCGAAGCTGGCGCCTACGAGCCAATTGCTGTCGTTAGCGAAAGCGAGCTCTTTGAATTTATCTTTTGGATCGGGATTAGGAACTTGAAGTTGTTGTGTCTGAGGCAGGTTGAGACTTGTGGGGTCTACTCCATCGGTAGCGATGAGGAGGTTGGACAAAACATCCGGTGGCAGCACGATTCCCCTGCCGATCAGTACCCAGTATATTTTTAAGAATCCCTCCGGGGTGGCGTTCTTATAAAAGAAGTAAAACCCTTTTCGATTTTTTTCATCCTGTTCATTGAGCAAGAGCAATGAGATCTTGCCATCCTTACCAAACACAGGCCAGTTCAATAAATTCAACTGCGCATTTTTGGCGTAGATGACAGAAGATTTAGTTTGTTCGTGGTTCCCATTCAACTGAACGTCGTTGGCCAGTGTAAGTTCTTCGATTTTAAGTTGAATGAACCTGAAAAGATTGATGTCAATATTTTTAAATTCGCCGCCGCTGATTCCAAAGAAAAGTTTTTTGTCTTCCAGTTTGTAGGCCAGTGCCCCGGTAAACTTCAGTGATTGACCGTCGGTGCTTCCCAGGGAGGTGAGGTTTCCTAAGTTGACGTCCAACTTTATATAGGCGACTTTTTTTCCTGGTGTTGGAAATTCGCCAAGGCATCTGAAGTAGGATTTAAAGAGCTCTTCGGAATAAGACTTTGTATAGCCTATTCCTGTTGGGAGGAGTTCCATGCCCAGCATGGTGAGTGGCCGGGGTTTATTGAGAATGAATTCGATGGCCTCCATGTCAAAGTCAAGGAGTCGTGCCTGTCCTAATTTGACGCTTGCTCCTCCGGTGATGGCTGGCACTTCGATTCGGAAATTTTGTAGGGCAACGGATTTTAATCCTGCAGCTCCGGCGAATTCTTTGAATGAAACTGTGGCGTCCAGTTCGAGAAAACATTTTTCCTTGCGGTTTGCTGCGCGAATTCGGGTGACAGTAATTTTCTCAAAGAATGCATAGTCTAACGGGAGTTCGAGCGGTGACTCCAGGCGTGCTGAAAATTCAAAACCTTGTGAGGAGCCTGTTGATGTTGCGTCACTTTTCGCGGGAAGAGAACCGGTGATTATCACGGAGACAGGCGGCGTAAACACATGGCCTAAAACCGAACGTATTGTCAGCACTGATTCGATGGATCCGGAGATTAGCGTTGTATTCTTTACTGTAGCATCAAAGCTGGTGATGGTGAACTCTGTTTCCTGTTCGCCTTGTTCTGCTGGCAGTGCATCTTTTTTGTCTTTGATCCGGGCATAGAGATCCAGGTCGCCTGATTTAATTTCTTTTCCGCCGATGGCGGCATAGGGCATTTTAAAGTGCGAGGTGCCGAGAAGTTTTTTCAGCGATTCGTCTTTGGTGATGTCAGCTTGAGGGTTTACAATAAAAATTCCGCGCCAGTATTTTGTATTGAGTTCTGTGGGAAGTTCGCTGATAAATTTAGCGCGATCGTCTGCAGTCCAATTGAATGGGTTGACGCCGCTGATTTTTGTGTTGTTGTCTTCGACTTGCCTGATGATTTGATCCAGGGTGACATTGTTGCCGAGTTTGAGGATGTACACGGAAGACTCTGCTTGTACGACATTCCATTTTTCACCGTTCTTGAAGCTTGTGAGGGTGAACTTGCTGCCAAACAATTTCTCGACAATGGTATTGTACTTGTTGACAATACTAGGTTCGACGTTGTAGGCAACATTTTTGCCATAGACGATATATTCCGGAGGTTGCAGGCGGAGGTCTGCCAGGCTGATGTACTGATCGTATTTGTATTTAAGATAGGAGTCAATCAATGCGGTGATCCTGGAGGGGACTTCTCTTAGCTTGAAGGCTATGCGTTCGAAGTCGGTGCGAACATCATCAAAGTCAGCAAAGATTTCGCTGATCACCCCGTTCGGGATTTTTATGGTGTTCAAAAAACCTAGTACGTCGAGGATTTGTTTCTTGTGTTCTTTTACAAAGGCTTGAAGTTGTAGTTGAACGGGTTGAAAGGAAAGTTTGGCAACATCAAGAAAAGCAAATTTGAATGCTTCATAGATGTCTGTGTGTTGAGTAAGCTTTAAGATTTTTTTTGCGACCTCCACTTCGTCGGCCAGTTCCTGCGCTGTTATGGCGAGCACCTCTTTTATTTCATTCTTTGTCAAATCAAAGACGCTGCTCCATTTTTTAAATTGCCGTCCCAATACCAGGAGATCTTCTTCGTAGGCCGCGATGTCTTGTGCGAGGTTTTTCTCCAGTGCGTTTCTGAACTCCGCGGCAATTTGTTTTTTTAATGAGTTCTCAAGAAAAGACAATTCGGAAGAAGCACCTTTGGCAAGGTCTTTTAGTATTTGCTGATATGCATTCGGATTGAAGTAGGGTCCATAGTTGGCTTTGATTTGCCGGAGTTTTGTCAGGAAGTTCGAGTACATTGTCCAGACGTTGTCTGCGGTATTGACTGCTGGTACCCACGCTGCTTTGGCATCGGCTTCGATAACGGCCCAGATTCCATCCATTCTAAAATTCTTAGAGATAGTGGCACTGACGGCTCCCCATGCTGGCAGTGGATTTGTTACGAGAGTATCGAGGTTATTTTTTATTGTTGCAAGATCAGTTGGGACGGGAATTTCGTACTTCCAGATTTTTTCAAGGTGGGTGACATAGGGATCAACATCGATCCATGCTTCGGAGATCAGTTTTTTTATTTCGGCATCTGCCTGGCCTGAGAGGTCTGCAATTTCGGTCTGCAGCAATTCATTGATGTCAGTGAATAGCCCGGTGTAGTCATTATGAAAATATTTAAACGCTTTATGAAGGTTTGTTTCGGCAGCGGTAAGATCTGTTCCTAACAGAATTTTATTGAGGCGTGCTAATTCGGTGACGGTCTTCTTTTCGAAGGGATAATAGTAGTAGTTGAGTAATTCAAAAATTACCTTATCGCTTTCAGTTTTCACGTCTTTGGTCCACGTATTGTCCCAGAACTTCTTTAGTGTTTGGACATCCAAGGTGTTGATGATTTCCAAAACCTGTTGAGCACGTGTTCCCAGTCCTGCGATGGTGTTGATGTTTCCGTTTACAAGCAACTTGACATCACCGAGGGCCTTTAGAGCCTGCGGTGAAGCGAGATTTTTGCTTCCGATAAACTCTTCAAATTTTCCTCGGATATCATTCAGGTCGTCCAACTGAGCGGTGTTGTTTTCAACAGCGTTCATGAGACGGATAAGTTCGTCGGGCCCTTTTTGAAAATAGAATTTCAGGGCTTTCCACGGTTTGGCGTCGTCGTCTGGAATTGATGCGCATTCATTCCAGAATCGTTTCAAGCGGCGCAGGCCTTTCAATACATCGGAGGTTGCCGCATGTTCGGCAATTTCCACTTCGACATCAGTGATGAAGGATGCAGTGATCGAACTTTTTAACTGGATGCGCCTGCTGTTTGAAACGAATGGATTACTTTCTGCAGCATCTTTTGCGCCGTGGATGAATTTCGCAGGTGTATCTATCCGTTGAAGTTCAAGGTTGATGGGTGCGGTATCGAGAAAATTGAATGACTTCTTGGGGGCCTGGCTGAAAAATTGATTGGGGCTGACTGCTGCTCCTTCTGCGCGTTGAAATCCTGACTCATGTTCAATCGTTTCATTTGAAGCTTGAAGTTTTCTCAGATTGACTTGTATATCATTGACCCATTTGCCAACTTTTTCTGAAATGATGGTGACGGATGCAGTACCTGGTGGAGGATTGGGATTAAAAACATTTGTTGCTGCGATCTTATAGTTTGTTGCAGGCAGGGTTATTGGTTCAGGGTTGTCGTTTATAAATGATCGCCTGGCTACTTTGGCATTACCTGTCAGCGCTGATGATGTAGTAAAGGATTCTTTTTCCTCCATCAGTGTGTGAATCTGGAGGTCTTTATATGCAAATTCGAGTTGGCTGGTCCGGTAGATTGTGCCTTTGGTATCTACTATATCTTCGCCAGGTAAGCGTGCGTCGATCTTTTCTTCTTTCGGAACGTAAATAGTGCCCTTGGATTGTCCATAAAATTCCGGTGGTCGCTTGCCCGTCAGTTTGACTGTACCATCTGCGGCGAGCCAGAACGGTTTGCGTTCGATGGCGAGGTCGCCTACAGTATCTATTTTTTCGTAGAGTTGTTTATTTTTTAAAACATTGCTTATCGAGCGAGGTTCGATAGAGTCAACCGGGTAGGTGGTATCATTGGTTATACTTTTAATTCCAATGCCCTGGTTTATTAATTCGATGTTATTGCTGGATTGAACTATGGATTGAAGTCCGCGGCGGTCGATGAGTTCGATAGTTTCAGAGCTCAATGGAAGGGGATTACCATTGTGGTCGGTGTAATTGAGCAGCAGGATAATTCCCTTTATCCAATACCATCGATTTTGAGATGAGTCAAGCCTGAGAATTCCATTTGCAAGTGCATACTGGTATGCTACGAGGTTATTGGAATCTTTGAGTGTGTGGAAGATGTAGGGATTGACATAGACAAAGTTGCCGGTAGATTTATTGAAGGGGACAAAATTGATGTGGATAATATTCGTTCCGGCATTTTGAAAGATGCCAATGTTGAGGGGAATGAGTTTTTGGCTAAGTGATTTTCTGAATATTGTAGTTAGCTGGCCGCGGATGTCTTCGTTGAAAGACAAATAGTTGGCTTCGGGTCTTAAATTAAAATGAAACACCACGATGACGGTGTCTGTAAAATCAAAGCCGACATTGCCGTTGCTGATCTGACCTAAATTAATTTTGTTGATACCTGACAAATTGAGCAGTCCGTTCAGCGCATTAATATTGAGTTGGGATAGTTCATCCAGAGGCTCTGGCACTACGCCGTTGACGCGGAAGTACAGCTTTGCATTGTCAATGACAGGAACGAAAGTAAGCGTGGGTTTTGAAAGCCACTTAAATTTTGTGATCACCGATGATTGTACTTGCTGGAATACCAGCACACCAAATCTGTCAACGGTGACTTTGGCGATGATCTTCAAATCGACAACCCAAAGTTTGTTGGTTGACTTCACGGCTATTTCGATCCGGTTGTCCGGCTCTGAAAAAAGAAACCGGATCGCATGAATGCCATTTTCAAATTGGCATTCTACACCTGATGTTAGCGGAAGGTCGAAGTTCCAGAGCCGGAGTTGAGCCATCAGATTTTATTTTAGATTGAAGGTATTGGACAAGGATTGATCCTGAATCATCGAGGGCTTGAGCAGCAAGACTTCTTTTTCACCTATAGGCAATTTTCTTCCGTGCTTTCCCTGCATTGATCGTCGAAGCTGACTGGAGTTGCCGACACGTGATACCCACAACCCATAGCCGATCGTAGCTCTATTACGGACTTCGAGTTTCCAGGTTTTGTTGTCCATATTGATGATATTTTTCCTGGTTTTTAGTGTACCGAGTGGAGCTGGTGCACCGTTTACCTGTTTTACGAGATAGGGAATATTGGAATATTGCCAGTCAATCAGATTCCAGGTTTGGTTTTCTATATTGTCGGGACCTATTCGAACGCCATTCAATTCAACCCCAGCGAGACTGACGACATAGGGAATTTCTCCAGTAACCCCGGTATAGTAATTTCTGTCCCTTAGTTCAAGAATATCATCATCGGCTGGTAATCTGCTCTTAAAAACATTTGTTTCGTCTTCCATCAATCGTGGGCGCGTGATTATTTCGCTGAAGAGGTGTGGTGGATGTGCGCGAAAAAGTGTATCGATCAGGGTGGTTTTAGATAACTTAACATTGACAGCATTGAAGTTGGCGACAACAGCGCTTCCACCTCGCTTAGAATACTGCAAGTAGATTTCCCCGATCAATGCATTCCATATTTCTTCTTTGTATTCAGCGTAACATTTTATCAATTGTTCGAGCTTCGGACCACTCCTTGTGTCATCGTCTTCTTTGTCAAAATTTTGATGTGTTGCAACAACGAACTGAAGAAATTGTTTCTCGTAGTCTTTGAGGCCGCTTTTGCTTTTAACAACGTTTCTTAAGGGGATTCGGAAGTTGCTTTCCGATGGACTGAAGAGCGATACGGCAATATTGAAATGATTTCCCATCACCAGCAAAATAACATCGCCTGGTCCAAGTTTGCGGCGATACACGACGTCACTGCTATTCAGCGCTTTTTTCGTCATGGTCATTGGGCGGCTCACAGCCATGCTAGCGCTGGTGAAGGCCTGCCCTTTTTTCAATCCCTTTGCAGGATCATCCCTGTCCTGGTATGAAATGACCTGGACGATGGGGTCGGTGTGCTGAGCGAAGCTCGTTGACAATGAAAATTTACTAAGGTCATTATCGACGTTCTGCATATCCACGGAGTCATCTGGGATTTCCAGAGTTTCGATCAAGGTGAGTTTAACTGTATCGTTAAAGTTTAGCCGGTTTGGTTCGGTAACGAGCTCGGCACGTTTAAATGCTTGAGAGAAATGAATGATCGGTTCTGTCTTCCACACGTGGGGGTGTACGGAGCGATCAATAAAAATACTTGGAGGAAGAGTTGTTTTACAACTGCTTAGAAACAACACAAATAAAAGAGCGTTCAGAGTAGCTTTCATTTGATAACGTAGTTAAAAGTTTACTTCATGCTGTCGTCGGAAGATTCGGTGTCCATGCTCCCAGATATTTGGCAGCGATAGTCTTCATGCTTGCGAGGCTTTTGCTATCGATATTCTTTGGCACAGCACCATTTTCTTGGCCATTGGCTCCCAATGTTATAAATCTACCTGCCTGCGTAACCTGTTCGAGAATTTCAAGGTGCCCTTCCCAGATGAGCCAATCACCGGATGCCGGTGTTCCGGTATTGAGATGTGATAAGTCGGGCCATCCTTCCAGGTTTTTGATTGCTTCCTTTATTGTACTTGTGTTCGCCATTGGCTTTCCGGCTGGGTTCTTTGTTGTCAGTTTCTTGAAGAGCTCGGGACTTGCGGCCTTGGTGGCGGCCATGACGAATTCAGAACAATCCATTTTGTCATCTGTAAAGTTGAGTGAACCGTCAGGATTGCGGACCTCAACACTTGAATACTTATACAAGCCGAGGAGCAGCTTGCCTTGTTGCAGGATTTGTGAAGCCAAGGACATATTTTTTTGTTTTAAAAATTCAATAACTGGTCAATGCTCGCTGGCTCAGAATAAAACCTTTTCATGCATCTTAAAAAGTGATAAATAAAAAATAAAATTGCAATCCGGTATCAACGCTTTGGCCGTAACCTAAACAACCCAGCATGAAACTCATTACAAAAGAGATCATTCAAATTGATCTTGTCAACGTCGGAAAAATACGACGTTGACTTTTTGCGAATTTTTATAAAATTTGCCGTTTTGACCAAATCTATTTAGCAGATAGTGTTTAATTTTTCCAACATACTCGTAGTTGACGGAGATGATTTCTTTAATTTTTAGGACAGGTAACGATCAAGGATAAATCTTTATGTGTTATTAGCTCAAGTTAGATCATGGTTTATTTTTTGATAGTGCTATTTTCCTTATTGGCATTTTATCCCCTCTCCTATATTCACTTCAATAAGCTTTATAAAAGAAAAATCCTGAAAGCCACCGAAGAGGCTGTCACTGCGGAAAGGGTAAGGATTTCAAGTGAATTGCATGATAGTACTATCCAACGCCTTCAGGCGGTGAGAATGAGGTTGGATAGGATACTTCTCTACAGTCTCCGAGAGGAGATAGTAAATGACTTGACATTCGCCAAACGGGATCTAGTAAACGAAATAGCCGCAATACGCCATTTGATACATGATGAGCTCGCTCCCCAACTCGTACAAGAAGCATTCAGTAGAGCCCTTGGTGATTTTTGTCGTTCTATCGATGGTTTGTTACAATGGAAATTGGTCTTTGAGAATAAAAATCCCGAAATGGAATTCTATGTGGATGAGTTGAGCAAATTGGAGCTATACCGAATTTGCCAACAGGTAATACAAAATACGTTTTCACACGGGCTTGGTGATGAAATCTCCGTTGTACTCAGGTGGGGCGATGAACTTTACATTAACATTGAAGACAACGGGCATGGGTTTATTGGAAAAAATAGAGGGCTTGGGATACTGTCCATCCAAGCTCGCGCGGAGAAAATAGGGGCTAAATTGAAAATTCACTCCAGATTCAATGGCGTGAAAACAACTATCCAACTGGCTAAAAAGCTAAAAAAATGACTCGCAGAACTGTGGAAAAAATGGCGAATTTTCAATTTATGACACCAATTTTCGCGTATCCTTTTCATCCGAATTTTCCCCTTTTCCGGAAAATTCCATAACCACATTGTTTGATTTCAGGGCCAGAGCTTCATACTGACAAGAAAATTAGTGTAACCCAAACAAATCGCACATGCCACCCCACAGTTATATAATTTGACGTTATGCTAAATAGCCGCTCAAGGCCGCGCTTCTACGGGCCCAGAAGTTCGCACCACGGCATTGAGCGGCTGTTAAAAATAAGACTTCTGAGCTAAAAGTATTTGCCACCGCGCAGTTGGTCAACCCACGCGCCAAGCATAAGTAATGCAGGCCGCACATGCCACGCGCAAGCCAAAGCCTGCACTACACATGCTTTATCCATCGCTCGGTTCGGTGCATTGTTGAACCTGGGGGCATTGGATTAAGGTGTTCAACCAACAATTTGATTTATTGAAATTCTTTTTAGAAATCGCTCACCAATTTTTTTCTATTTGCTCCGCTCGCGCTCCGCAGTGCTTCTGTGGCGTTCGCCTTTGTCGGGGTTTCTTTTCTTTTTGCCTTGATGCAAAAAGAAACAAAAAGATCAAGAGCCAAATATGCTTCCTCGCACATTCCATCGCGCCACCCCGCATTTGGCTCTGGCCACCGCGCAAATAGTAACAAACCTATGAATTGGATATCTCATAAAGTTTCAATCTCAATCTAAGTAAATCCCTACATCTAAACTTTAGGTCTTTAATTCCATCATCAATTTTTGATTCCGGTGTGTTACCCATCAGGGTCATTAATTCATAAGACATGTAGTGCTTATCTGAGATACCAGCTAATATTTTGTGAAGGTCAAAAATACCACCCTTACCATCAGATCTCGGGAACTCGTTTATAATTCTATTAAGTATTGGGTGTTTTCGATCATCATGCCATTGTTGGGCGGGTAATAGAATCACGGGGTCAACATCATTTGGGTAATGATTCTGTATATTGGTATAACTTCCACCAACTATTACTTCTATAGTATCAAGTATGTATAACTCAAGGCATTTTGTAAGTCCTTGTTTAAATATCTCAAAGATTCTATTTCTTTGGCTGTTAAATGCAAAGCGTTGCCCAAAATCATTTAGCGTGATGTCAATGATATTAGGAAAACATGGTAACGAAGCAGCAGATTTAAACCCATATTTGGATACCAAGAAGGTCAAATAGCGATATTCATATCGATCTAATCCTTCTTTAGTATTTCTTTTATCTTCCAAAACCTGAAAAATCTCTGCCCGTTCTTCATCGCTCAAAATATAATGTTCATTATATCTTTTTTGATTTCGCAACTCAGAGAGTAGGTCTCTCATTGCGTTATCGTTTCGATTCGAAACTTCCTTATGTAGCTTATAAAAGAGTATTCGGTCGGTTTCATCGAGATTTCCTCTTTGGTAAATCTCCAAAACTAAATCGTTGTAATGTGATTGAAGATCATTCATACTTAAACATAACACAAAGTTACGGGCATGCGGAATAGAAAGCTACAAGGGTTCGCTGCGCCTGCTCGTAAAAAAATCTCCACCCTCCCCTCCTACCTTCCCACATCCCTCGGGTAGTATTTTTTTACGGCAGCCCTTGCACCTTTCTATCCGATCCCGTGCGCTGGCGTTATGTTTAAATATATCGCTCGTTTCCGCATCGGTGGCTGGTGGCTATCGCTCGGGTTTAGGTTTGGCGTTAGGCCATTCATGGTTTCGGTGCTTCTGAAAGCTTCCCCAAAAACAGTAGCGATTATAAATAGAGTTTAATCGTTAAAATTGGGAAGAAATGAAAACAACAAAATTCAATGAGAGCCAAATCGTGGGCATCCTCAAACAGCAAGAACA
>JBIKRT010000174.1:0-2538 GCA_044349005.1 Cyclobacteriaceae bacterium | reverse complement strand
TCTGGATCAAAAAAGAAAGCGGAAAGTAATGGAAATGAAAAAGCTAATTCATAAGTTTGATATCACACCTGACGACCTCGGTTTGCAATTGAATATCAACAACTTGTAAAACGTTAGTCAGAATTTTACCAAACCGACTTCCCAAACTAAAATGACTTAAATTTAAATGATAGAATTCATCAAAAAAATAACTTTGCTACCTATAGAGCAAGAAAATGCAATTAACCAAGTAATAAAATCTAGTTTGATTCATAAAGGTGATATTCTATTATCGGAAGGTTCAATTTGCAAAGCACTTTATTGGATTAATGCTGGTTTGATGAGACATTATCATAACTATGATGGAAACCAATTGACTACTTGTTTTTCAATTGAAAACGATTTGGTAAATATTACAAGTTTCTTTACTCGTAAAGAAAGCAAAGAAACGATTGAAGCAGTGGAAGACACAACAATCTCATTTATTTTACACGATGATTTATTATACTTATATAAAGAATTTCCTGATTTTGAAAAATTCGGTCGACTAATTGCGGAAAGGGAAATATACAAAATTGAAGAACTGTTTCATCTTCTGTTTACACCCATATCAGCAGAATTAAGATTTAAATATTTTACAGAACAATATCCATCAATAATCAAGCGTGTTCCTCAACATCAAATTGCAAGCTTTTTACGAATGAATCAATCAACATACAGCAGAATAAGAGCTGGGTTAAAATATTGATTTTTTGATTTTCCGCAACATCAAAGAGTTTGACACTTAATATTTTTGCGACTTAATCATAAAAATTTAAGAATATGAAAGTTGTAATCTTTGGTGCATCAGGTGGTGTAGGATTTAATGCTGTAAAACAAGGTTTAGAAAGAGGTTACTTTGTTACTGCTGCTGTAAGAAATCCTGAGAATTTTAACCTCAAACATCCAAATCTCATAGTCAAGAAATGCGATGTCTATAATTTAGAATCTGTAACAGAAGCCATTAAAGGCAATGACGTTGTATTTAGTGCTTTAGGAAGCAAGACGCCAAAAAAATTTGACCCTGTTACTTCTAAAGGCATAGCTAATATAATTATTGCCATGGAAAAATCTAATTTGAAACACATCATAGCTATAAGTGGCATCGGAATGGGCGACCCTAAAGAATATTCTTGGTTTGTTCGAAATATAGTTGTAGAGCTAATTTATAAAAAAACTGCACGGTTTCAATACGAAGACATGATTAAGATGGAAAAGATACTTGAGGATTCGAATTTAGACTGGGTAATTCTGAGACCTACTACATATACCAATGGAAAACTGAGAGGGAAATATCATTTATCGACAGACGCAAAATATGGAACACGATGGTATATTTCAAGGGCAGATGTTGCTGACTGTATGTTAAATCTTGCAGAAGGAAAAAATTATATTAGACAACATTTGCAAGTGGGATATTAAAAACTGCCGCTAACACGGGTTTGGCAAAAGTGGCGGTTCAGTAATCCGTCTCGGCTGAGCCGAGATGGTTAATCAAAGTTTGGTTCTCCGCATCAACATTTGTGGTGAAAATCGCCACCTTCGCCAAGCCCGAAACCGTTGCCGGCAGCCACGATAACGGTCACACGGAGAGTTCGGACGACAACAAAATAGAGAACAGTAGGCGGACGGCTTGATGTATAAATGACGAGTGTTCCAACTAATTACAAATAAACGGTGTCTAGCATTATGTAGTTAAAACCGAAAGGACATGAAAAGAATTATTTTGGCAATATCAATTATTTTAGCTTTTAGCTTCGCAAGTTGCACGGATGATCAAAAAATTGACTCAAATGTCTGTAAAGCGACTGAGTCAATTGACAATGTGCCTTGGATTGTAGATTTGAAAAAATCAATTACTAATTGTCAATGTGAAAACTCTATAATTAAAGGAACCTATAATGGTCAAACTGCTATTTTTGTAGCAATTACTGACCCCGCGTGCAACAGTATAAATACACCTACACTATACAATTGTGAGGGAAAAGAGATAAGATCTTTTACTAGCTCAACAACAGACCAAAAAGAATTGCGTGATAGCGTTACCTGGGACAGCGTATTGTACAGGTGTAAAGCGTAGATGTAAAGAAAGTTTTTGTGTCCATCGACATAGATTCTTGTATAAGATATAATAAAATAAGGACTCACCATTTAGTCACTTTGGACAAAATGGCCAGCCGGCAAAAAAATGCTTCTGCAATAGCGCGGTGACGTGTAAGCTATAAGTGTTATCTTTGTTCAACGTTTTGGTATCGGGGCAGGACGCGCCTTCGCAAGCGTACCACTGAACAAACACAAACGTGTGTGTCTTGAACAAAGTCCAGTTGTAAGGACGATGATGCTGTACAAAAGATGGAAGGCTTTTAAATTAGATTACCCTCGTGTGGAAGTCGAGCGAACCGAACTTGCCAACGAATAATTTAGTTCTAGGAGGAGCGGACTTCCGCAGACGCCTATCAGAAGGAGTTTGCAAATCACCTTATGCTGCGGAAAGAGGAAATGCTTTTGGTGGTGAACGAT
>JBIKRT010000173.1:0-2560 GCA_044349005.1 Cyclobacteriaceae bacterium | reverse complement strand
GAAAGTAAATCCACTTGTCTTTTTAGCCCAACTTTTTAATTGCCTTTTTTCGCTCGTTAAAACCACAAAATCACAAATCCAAAATCTTCTAATCCTAAAATTGAGTTTTTAAGGGACGACTAAGTACTTCCTTGCGCTTCAATCCATAATCGCGAAGCCTTTCCTTGAAAACCGCTTTGATAATAAATGCTGGCAACAGAAAATAAAAAAATACCGTCAACGATGCCCAATACAACAACCCCCAAAGCCTGCTGTGTTCATCGCTGTACAATAACTGATACATTCGATCGGAAAACCCTTTTAATCCAACTGTTTCAAAGAAAGCTGCATAGTTTGAAAAACGAGAAGCCGCTGCGAAATAATTTATGCCTGCCAGACTAATGGCAGAAATAACAATTACCCAGACTACTTTTCTATCAAAATTTTTTATCTCATCAATCAATGAACGAAACGAATGCATCTGAAAAAAATTAGTGGTCTCCATTTACTCTTACAATATTCCAAAAACTAATTGTCCGCCTGGTAGCAAAACCCAATCGATTGTATAAACCAATGGCGCTGGTATTACTCTGAACAACATGAAGAAAAGGTAGGCAATTTCGTTCAACAATTTTATTTACTGTATGCGTAATCAACTGTTTTGCATACCCTTTGCTCGTATAATTAGGATGGGTAACTATGGCACTTATTTCAACAAGCCCATTCAACTTCATTCTCTCGCCAGACACGGCAACAAGTTTATCGTCTTTAAAAATACCGTAATAATTTCCAAGCTGACTTGTTTTTCTTTTGAAGTAACCGGGTTGAACCAAATTGACTAACTCGAAGAGGGCATCTTCGTGCTTACTATCTAAAAGGGCAATGTTTTCCTTTATCTCTACTTGGGGCTGCTTTTCGAGAACCATTTGAAGACAAACCACCTCTCGTTTAATGGCCAACGATGCTGGAAACGTTGGCTTCTCCCCTACTATAAAAAAGTTATCTGTCAACGATGCGTAGTCAATCCATCCATTCGAAAGATGATCAGATGCTTCAAATGCACCAAAAGGACAATAATCGGGATGGTAAAATTTTGCATTAATATAGTTAATGGCAACGGCTTGATGACGCTCCATTAAAGAATACCAAACGGGGTTGTCTAGTTTGCTAAGGTTTACCATACTGTTAATACCAATTTTCTAAAACAATTGACAAAGCGCTACCCATTCTCATTCAATTTATAATATTGCTTTATTACAACTTTTTGTAGCACACGCTTAATAACTAGTTCGGCTATGGCACTCAAGTGGTTTTCATTAGTTGCTTCGTTGAGGTATTTTTTCAATTGCACTTCGCTGATGTCAACACGATAAAGTAATTGCATTAAATTAGAATCGGCTCCTTTCTCGCTGCGTTGAAGTTCCACCATAATTTTTTCGTGAATGTTGGCATAAACTGGTTCAAGGGCGTTTACAAAGTCGGCATTAAAGTTACTTTGCTCAAAATCTTTTGTCAATTGAAGCTTAAAGGCCTCGAATAAATCCCTCTTGTTTAGCTGATCAATGGGTAACAAAGTGTCCATCGCATAAGGTGCTTATGCAAGATAGGTAATTGACACGGTAACTGGTAACACACCAAGCCGGGCAATACTTAAGTCACCAGATTGCTTTTACCACTCGACACATTGATTCTGCGCTTTAAATTTTAAATAAAAGCGATTATTCATTATCTTTAACCAATAAATTTTCTGAGCGAATGGCTGTAATCATAAAAGTAACTAGCAAGACCAAACCAAAGGCAATAAAACAAGCCTTGTCAAAACGAAAGAAGCACACACCTTCACAGAAAACCCTTGCTGATTTCTATGGGGCATTGCCGAAAACATTTGAAGATGGATTGACTTATCAAAAAAGGCTTCGAGATGAATGGCAAGGATAAAGAGTTTTTGGCAGATACTAGTGCTTTCATCTACTTATTACAAAAAAGGCCCGCCATTCAACAAGTGGCAGCCTAAAACAGAGAAGCGATCATCGTTAATTAAAACAAAGACCGCTTCTCCTTACAGGCTAGTTTGAAACTGCCTACTGCGAAATTAATAAAATTAAACCTTATTATTTATCACAGAATCTGCGGAGAAGGAATTAACCTCAATACTTTGATTGCAATAATGCGAGCGTTTTCTTAGCTTTTGTGTGATATTGGAGCAGTACAACCGCGGCTGAAACATTCGTCCGTTTAAACCTATTTAAGTAGTTTAAAAATTGATTGAAATCTGATTCGTGATAATACGATAGAAGTGCTGCTTTTGCCACTTCATTTTTATTAAATTTAAAATTGGTTCCGTACTCGTTAAAGCTACCTTTAGTTTGCTTTCGGGTGTTATAAAGTTGGTCAGTAATATACGAATCGAAAACTAAGTTCTCGTTTTCCGTAAGGTCTAAATAATAGTTTTTGTGGCATATTACTGAAAAATAGTTGGTGACACCCCGTTGGGGGCATTGACAATCATATAGTTACAAGGAGTTTAGTGAAAGTGGTTTCACTAAACTTTTTTTGTTTATGGAAAAGACAAAAAAAGCGA
>JBIKRT010000128.1:0-9729 GCA_044349005.1 Cyclobacteriaceae bacterium | reverse complement strand
ACGTTGTGTGCCATGCGCGTTTGATATGAAATCGGACTTAGAGAACATAAAAATAATTTTTGACAAGATGTCCGCTGACAAGTGGGACGTTAATAATGACTTAACTTGGTGCTTCTTCTTCGTGGACAGGAGCAGCAAGAAATTGCGAGACGCCTTTGAACAGCTAAAGGACAACGGATACACGCAAATAAAATTGGACCAAGGAGATGATGAACTTTGGACTTTGCAAGTTTTAAAACGTGAGACCTTGACCCCTGAGAAGCTCCACAAGCGAAATTTGGCTTTCAATGACCTCGCGGACTATTGCGAGGTTGAGTTATATGACGGGTGGGACGTTGAACAATAACGGGCGGACAGCACGTCACACAACAATGTATTTGCGTCAAGCGGGGTTGACGCGTAATCCAACGTTTTCGTATCTTTAGTGCGTTCGTTGTCGGGGACAAGGCGTGGCTTCGGAAGCCCCCGCTCGAACGCAAATACTCACGTTGGCAGCAACACCGCTGGACAAAATCAGACCAAGAATTAAATGAGAAAAATAACATACTTCCTTTCGACTCTTTTATTAATAAGTTCATCATGTCGACAGGACAACAGAGAGTACATACCTCCTAAACAGCTTGACGACAACTGGACAATTTCAACTCCCGACAAAGAAGGGATGGACATGGAATTAATAAAGGAGGTCGTACTAAAAATTAGTAACGACTATGAAGGAATTGATGGAATCGTTGCTGTTAGACATGGGAAATTAGTGTTGGATGAATACTTTAATGGGTATGACCCTGAGAAACAACATAAAGCATTTTCTATTACTAAATCAATTGTTGGAGCACTCGTTGGAATTGCAATTGAACAAGGACACATAACATCTGAAAATGACAGCATTAAGGACTATATGGGCAGCTACCTGACTGACAAGAACCCAGCTCTGCAAAATCTTACTGTTAAGCACATTTTGACAATGACGACAGGATTAGAATGGGTTGAGTTGGGGGACATGAACTCGCAAGGCATGAGACTTCCATACACAAATGACTGGATTGAATTTGTTTTGAAACTACCAATAGTCTCAACCCCCGGGACAACATATAATTATTCCTCTGGCAACGTAACGCTTCTTGCGCCAATCATAAAAAATTCAACAGGAATTCAAGCAGATGAATTTGCTGACAAATATTTGTTCTCTCCGTTGGGAATTAAGAATTATGAGTGGGTTAAAATGTCGGAATTCTGGACTAAAACTGAAGATGGTGAGATTCCTGGGGTTAAAGAACCTAAGTCACTTAAATTCGACACCTTATTTTCGAAGTTTCCAAGTACACAGGCGGGATTAAAGATGCTGCCGAGAGACATAGCTAAGTTCGGACAACTTTATTTAAATAACGGACTGTGGAATGGAAAACGAATATTGACCGAGGACTGGATAAGTAAATCGACACAACCTCAGTTTAATAATAAAGAGTACGGATACTTATGGAGACTGACCGAATATGGCTTTAACGACAAAAAAATTAAATGCTATTACGGGACCGGCTTCGGACTACAAAAGCTTTACGTCTTTCCGACACTTGACTTAGTTGTGGTGTTGACACAACAGAATTATCAAAGAATGCCTAAGGGAGAGAAAGAAACACAGAATATAATTAACAACTATATTTTGAAATCGGTAAAGTGACAGACCAAAAAAAAGATTGGTGAATGCGGTGCAGCTGCCAACAAAAGCTTGTGGCAAGCGGGCGGGACTGTGCGTCATTGAAGTTTGTAGTTCTTTATTTATCTTGGCGTGTGGGACAAAGCGCAGGTATTAAATTGCCCGCCTTCCACAAGCTAACCGTTGGCAGCAAGGCAACCAAAGACAAGTAGGTTTAAAATGGCGGACATAAAATCAGAAATCGAGACAACGACAAATGAGAGAATTGAATACCGAATTCCAGACGGTTTAATTCTTAAGAAAAGTGACGACAAATTAACGAGAGACATAACAGTTTATGATTTAATTGCACACTACGTTGGACTCAGGTACGTTGGACAAGACATTTATATAAATGAATCCGGGGACGAATATATTAGGACAAAGTACGGGTTTGAATCAGCCATTCGTTATAACCAAAACATAAAAATATCAGAATCTGACCGACTAATAGACGAACTTCAGTACAAGCTGAAAATCGCTAAGGAAAAGGCGGACAAGTATTCAGAGATAATCAAGGTTTTGGAGGCAAAAAGTAAAGACCAAAAGGAGAAGCTAATAAAAATGACTCAACCGTTTCGAGATGAAAACGAATCATTGAGACAAGAAGTTAAATTGCTAAGAAGAGAATTGACTGAGTTCAAACAGATAAATGAATCAGTGATAGGCAGGTTGACAAGATTAATTAAACAAGCAAACGAAAGGACTTCGTCAGAGGACTCAAATAAAAATGAATTGGACTGGTCAGCATATTATGACTTGCCTGGCGACAGTGACGACTAATTGATGGTAAATAAAAAGAGCGGAGTAGGTTGCCCAACTGCCAACAAAATGCTTCTGCAATAGCGCGGTGACGTGTAAGCTATAAGTGTTACCTTCGTTCCACGTTTGGTGTCCGGGACAGGACGCGGCTTCGGAAGTGCGCTACTGCAGAAGCACAGACGTTAGCAACAATGCGTGTGCTCTGAATGAGACTAAGTGAACGTACTTAGTTTCAATGTTGTAAGTAAGATGATGGTAGGTCCATTGTTAGAGTTGTGCAGGCAAAGCTAACAAACCGCCCCTCGGTGCTAAGCGGGTAACCGCGAGGTATTGAACGGAAGGGGGAAAAGGCATGGTTGAACGTGTCAGGTATGAATAGAAAAGATGAATGCAAATGAACCCCTGTTGAAATGTCGAGAAAACGCACTCTCTGTCAAAACTATTGGAGCATTGTACGATAGGAAGAATGTAGCGGACGACCTGAATTATACTGGCTACATGACAGACGTCACGGAGGGGGCATGATTTCTATTCAGGCTTATTTATGGAACAGAGGAAGTCATACATAGATGTAAAGGGAAAGGCACAAGTAGGGGAAAGACCTACAAGGCTAAATACTGATGCTGTGTATGATGGCGGACTACTTTGTAGTAGCGTTGAAACTTCTGTAATGGGAGTGGAGCGAAGGGGGTAGCGGCTTGATAGGATGTTGCTACGGGAACAACCATGCAAGTGGGACGATTCTCCTACTGATTATCAACTGAAGAGCCGTATGATGGGAGACTATCACGTACGGTTCTGTGAGAGGCTTGGGGTGAAATTCCCCTTGCCTACTTGACCCGTGGACACCCTCGACATTGGATGCACCTAGCAAACAAAACACTAACGGCAAAATGACAATCAGGACGACTATTAGAGAATTACCACGGAAAGGGAATCAGTTGACCCACCGCATGGCAACTATGAAGATTCTCACCCACGCTTTTGGCACTTGCCATTGCCACACATCCTACCCACAAACCTAAGCAAAGGCAAGAGCCAAACCCACCCGCAACGACCAATAAATGAAGATTGTGTGACGACAACTATTCTTAAACGATGAGCAAAATCAAAATAGCACTTGCTGACGATAATAAACAGTTCAAAAACGCCATTAGAGTTCTCTTCAAACCTGAAAGAGACTTTGAAATTGTTTTGGAAGCAGACCATGGCATTCACCTGCTGGAGCAACTGAAATCCAAACAGCCAGACGTTATCTTGATGGACATCCGCATGCCCAAAATGGACGGCATCGAGGCATCTAAGAAAGTAAAAGAGCTTTATCCAAAAATAAAGATTATCACTTTCTCTCAATATGACTACGAATCCAATATCGTTGCCATGTACATAATCGGTGTCAAGAGTTTCATTGGTAAGGAAGACCGACCAGAAGAACTTTTCAAGGCAATTCGTACGGTTTATACCTCTGGCACTTATATGACAGATATGGCAGCAGAAATAATCCAGCGCAACCTCGCTTACAAGGCAAAGGAATCAAACAACGGGGATTTTATCCAAGAGAATTTAAACATTGAAAACTTTGAATTTAATACTTCAAATCTTTTAAAATTGAGCAAAACGGAGCTTTTAGTGTTGTGGTATGTAGCGCACTTCAAATCAATTAAGGAAATAGCGGAGGCAATGTTTCTTAGCCCTAATACAATAAACAATCATGAGGCAAAAATTAGGCAAAAGCTCGAGATTAGTGGTAAGAACTCTCTATTACGGTATTGTACTGATGGTCACATCAAAACTAAGCTGTGCTTTGAGGATGGAGAGGTAAGGCTGAGAAAATGATAGATATCTACTATTGAAAAAGAGTAGGTCATAGGCTAGGTTTACTTTAGAATTGGACAATAAAAAATTAAACTTCTTTTAACCTAAAAAAAACAAATGAAAGCAATTAGAAAAGTTGCGAGAAATCCAGTGTTGATATTTTCGCTATCGTTCAGCCTACTATTATTTAGTTGTGGCAAAGAATCTTTACAACCAAATGTAAAAGATTTATCAGGTAAGGAATTGATGCAGGCAATCTATTTCTTTGACGGTAAGATACTTGACAATATAGAGCCGCTTAAAGATTTGAAATTAGAAAGTTTGTTCGAAACGGATCAGATTGCGGAAATACGAGACCAAATAGGAATTATTTTAAACAAAACCGAGGAATTGCATCCCGGTACATTTGCATCGTTCAAAACAGAAATTACAAGTGGAGATCATCTTTTGATAAGTGAATCAATAACAAAAAATGCTATTTTAGTTCATAGTGTAATTAAGGAAATGTACTCGGGGAATGAAGCCTTCACCAGTCTTATAAATCCAACTAAACAACCTCTAGCTAAGGTAATGGAATCTCATTTCCCAGGATCGAAGGATAACCTGACAGCAAGCGATTTGAAAAAAGCTGTTAAGTCAGAAGAGTTCAAAAAGGATATGGCAAATTACTTCAAAAGTCTAGAAGGAAAAGTTAACGGACGAAGCAATCAAATAGAAGACCAGATGTGTTCAATTATAGTTGGTGCTGCTGTGTTAGTAGTCGCAGCTATTGCGGTAGCTGTAATCTATGTGGTTGTTATTTTGAATGCGATTGAAACCGCCAATATCGTTCACTTTGTATGGGCTTTGCAACGTGCTAACGGAAACTCATCGCTAATGAAAGAACAAATTGTTAATTCAATTGCTGATAACTTACGTGCTTCCTAGATGAGAATTAATCCTAAGAAACTATTATTGATTTCATGTTTGATAATCGTTTTTGGATTTTGGATGAAAACTTTTTTCGTATTGGCTACAAGTGCCATACCCTACAATAGTACATCCGTAAAAGCGCATAATAAAGACTTTTTACTTTTCAGAGCCCTTCTTCCAGAAGGGTTCTCTTTTTTCACAAGAAATCCACGAGAGCCATTGGTTGTTTTAATTTCAAAGGTTAACAAACAAGAAATTGAGCTTCACAATAACTCATCAAAATATCTTTTTGGCTTTGAAAGATACCCAAGAGCAATCAACTTGGAAATGAGCATTATCTGGCAGTCTGTGAAGGAAAGAAAATGGTTTGATTGCGAAACGGGAAAGTCTGAGTGTTTTGATGAGAATTTGATTCCTTCATATACTATCAAAAGTTCTTTTCCAAAGCCGATTTTAAGCGGAGATTATTACCTTAAATTGGTCGAGCCAATCCCTTGGGCATGGGCAAAATCATTTAAAAAATCGAACAGAAAAATGCCTTGCAAGGTTATACATTTAAGAATTGAGACCAATGACAATAACTAGATTGCTTGATTATTTTGGCAAGAGTAAACCATGGACAGACTTCTACGGCCTTGCAAGAACAGTTATTGCGACAGGCACATTTTTAACATTAGTTTTTAACAGCACAGATATTTTGTTCAAAAGCCCAACAGCGAAAGTCAACTATTGTGACCCGCTAGGAATAAGCCTATACTGCTTTGTTGAAAATATGGAAGTTGGTCGATTCCTGTCTATATTTTTATTGCTCCCAGTTATAATCGGTTGGCGGCCAATGATTACCGGGGCAATCCACTGGTGGGTAACATATAGTTTCGTGAATTCCGCTGTTATAATTGATGGAGGAGACCATATAGCCTCAATTATATGCTTGCTTCTGCTACCCGTTACACTAACAGATACACGCAAATGGCATTGGGCAATAGAAAAAACTACAACTAATATAACAGATTCGCTAACACTTCGGTCTATTTTTGCATATACCAGCTTGATAATAATTAAAATTCAAGTTTCAGTAATCTATCTTAATTCAGCAGCTGCCAAACTTTTCGTAACGGAATGGATTGATGGAACCGCAATCTATTATTGGTTCAATCACCCAGTTTTTGGGCACCCTAGTTGGCTTGGCTTTTTAATCGAACCGCTCATGTATAATGGCACTTCGCTGTTCTTAATAACGTGGGGTACAATAATTTTTGAATTTATTTTGTTTTCGGGTTTATTCATGAAAAACAGTTTTAAAAAATATCTACTTGTCGTTGGAATTATTTTTCATTTTGGTATATTTATTATTCATGGCTTGGCTTCATTTTTCTTTACAATGTCGGCTGCACTAATTTTGTATTTAGCCCCCATAGGATATATTATGAATATTACTGTTCTAGTTAAAAAAATAAAACAACTATTTTATGATACCAGCATTCGTATTGGGTTCAGTTCTGTTGGTAATGGGACTAATCCTTAGATACTTAAAAATTGAAATGAATTCAGTTTTTGGCTATCGAACCTATTTATCAATGAAGAGTGAGGCAAATTGGAAATTTGCAAATGAGAAGTTTGCCAAGCATGCAATTATTATCGGTATGATTGGTTTGTGCATTGGATTAGTAAGTTTCGTATCAAAAATTAATACCGGGTATGTCATCTTTGGGCTTCTCTCTTTGATTCTAGGCTCAATAATATACATTGAGGTTTCACTGAAAAAATTTGACCGAAAACTTAATTAACAAAGTTTAGGATTCACCTATCAGCTAAATCCATTTTTTTTTCGAATGAAAACCACCATTCTAGCTTTACTAGTGCTTTATTTTAATGCAGGCTTTAGTCAAGATATTTTAGGTAAATGGAGTGGTACCCTGAAGGTTGGCAATGTCAGTCTAAAAATTGTTTTCAATATTTCTGAGATTGAAAGCAGCTTAAAATCCACAATGGATAGCCCCGACCAAGGCGTTTACAATATTTCCGTTTCTAGTACCAAGTATGAAAACAAAATCCTAAAGATCACGGTTAGTTCCTTGCGAATTGAATTTGTGGGTACATTGAACGATAAAGACAAGCTTGTCGGGATTTTTAAACAATCAGGTCAAGCATTGCCATTAACTTTGGCAAAAAACCCAAGCAATGAAGTGCGAAGGAAGAAATATCAAGAGCCAGAGAAGCCATACCCTTACCTTGTTGAAGAAATAGTATTTAGAAACGAAAAAGACGGCATTGATTTAAAAGGCACTTTGACTCTACCTAATAATCGAAAAAAGAAAGTTCCTGTCGCAATTCTTATTGCAGGCAGTGGCCCACAAAATAGAGACGAGGAGGTCTTTGGGCATAAGCCTTTTTTAGTACTGGCTGATTACTTAGCAAAAAAAGGCGTTGCAACTCTTCGTTTCGATAAAAGAGGTGTGAACCTATCTACTGGTAACTTTTCAACCGCAACCACGGCAGATTTTTCTTCAGATGCTTCTTGTGCATATGAGTACCTGTTGAAAAGGATGGATATTGATAAAAAGAAAATTGGATTAGTGGGTCATAGTGAGGGAGGTTTGATTGCTTCAATCATCGCTTCACATACTCAGGACATAGCTTTTGTGGTCTTATTGGCGGCTCCAGGGCTGAAAGGCGATAAGCTTTTGTTGCTTCAGCAAGAAAAGTTGCTACGTGCCTCAATGTTCAACGAAGAGTATATAAAAAAAATCCAAGCTATTAACTCTAGAGCATTTGAAATTGCGTCCAAATCCGTTGATTCTATCCAGCTGAAAGTAGAATTGATTGATTTTTTTACTAAATCAATGAGCGATAGCTTAAATAAATTACTGCTGCCTAGGGGAATGGATTTGGAAATATTTATAACTCGACAAGTAAAAGAAGTATCAAGCCCATGGATGATGTACTTCCTCAAATACGATCCAGTGCCAAGTCTGAAGAGAGTTAAATGCCCAGTCTTAGCTTTGAATGGTGATTTGGATTTGCAAGTACCTCAAGTTAATTTGTCAGTTGTAAAGAATGCTCTGAATGAAGGCGGAAACAAAAGAGTTGTAACGAAAACATTGCCACTGCACAATCATTTATTCCAAGAGTGCGAAACAGGTTTGCCAAATGAATACGCATTATTGGAACAAACCATATCCCCAACTGCGCTACATGAGATTACGAGTTGGATTCACTCAGTTCTTAAGAAATAGTCATTCGCTTTATTTAACCTTAAAATATAAGTTTTTTCCTAAAAGTTTTACAGCCAGCTTAGTGACCGCGCACGGTGTGAAAAGAGACAAAACCCTTTTATGGGGAACCACAGAATTCTTGGCGCAGCAAAAGATGTAAAATAGTATGTGAAGTCTCTGTTCGTCCAGACCAGTCCCCAGTACAAGCAAGTGAGAGGACTGAAGTTTACAAGGGCGACCTCTGACTAAGAAAAGGGCGACCTGATTCACGAAGTAGGCGGGACGATTTGGAAATCTCCCAACCTACTTTAGAAATGGAGCATCCGTAAAAAGAATTCTTCCACCTGTGAGAAGTATTCTTGCTTCCGCGACTTGAATTCTTGCTGCTGTGACTAGAAAACTCGGGACTGGGAAAGGAAATGGAGCATCCGCGAGTAGTATTCTTGCGGGCCGAGTTTAGTATTCTCGCACCTGTGACTTAGATACTCCCGACAAAACATCAAATTTGAGCAGATTAATGCATATCCCACCCGACAGTTAGGCTGACCCGAGCGGCACACATGGCAAAGCCCGCACAAATCCACCCGCAACACCCAAGCTTTGCAAAGAGTGCCGCACCCCCACACCAATACTGGACAGATTATTAAGAGCAAACCGAGAGATTGGGTTAGGTTGCCCCCCGCGCTCTTAGGGTTCACCAACAAATTAGGTTCGACATCACAACCTTCCACGTGACGCGCCAACAACGTGGGACGTATGCCTTTAACACACTTGACGGAGAAGGGCACTGTTGCTAACACTGGCTTGCTTCAAGTGGGCGGGACTGTGCGTCATTGAAGTGTCTAGTTCTTTATTTATCTTTATCGCGTGGGACAAGGCGCAGGTTTTTAATCGCCCACCTGCAGCAAGCCTAAACGTTGGCGGCAAGTTTTTAAATGAGTGACACGTAACTATTAAACGACTTGAGAATAGGAATACCAAACTTAATACCCCTTTTTGGATTTTTCCTATTTGGGACAATTAGCATACTATTCACTATTTTGTTTTTTGACAAGGTTGACGTAGAGACAACAGGAATGACCATTGTCTTTGTATTATTTATTCTATCGTGTTATGCAATGTTTGGACTCCTTAGTTATCATTTTAAGATAATTATTATGACTGACAAAAAACTCATTCTGGTTTTACCTTTTAGGTTTCAGTATAGATGAGATGGTCTAATAAATCCGGACACAAATATGACATAAATTTGTGTTTCTATGGAAAAGAAAAACCGACCTCGTAAGTATGATGATCAGTTTAAACAAGAAGCTCTTCGTCAAGTAGCCAGTG
>JBIKRT010000055.1:0-30662 GCA_044349005.1 Cyclobacteriaceae bacterium | reverse complement strand
AGTGGAAAGTAAATCCACTTGTCTTTTTAGCCCAACTTTTTAATTGCCTTTTTTCGCTCGTTAAAACCACAAAATCACAAATCCAAAATCTTCTAATCCTAAAATTGAGTTTTTAAGGGACGACTACATATATTTTTGAGCCAGCTGGCTTTCCGCCATACCAGGCGTTCAGTTTCTTAAATACTTCTTCGCTGCCAACTACTCCAATAACGAATTCACCTGATTTATCTGCATCTGGCCATTGAACGTATTTAATAAAATTGAACACCATCATTGAATGAATTTCTTCGATGCTTCTTTCTTGTGCAAATAGATTGCTGCCAGTAAAGGCTAAAGCGCATAAAGTCAATATTACCTTGCTTGTCATTTTTGCGTTGTTAGTTCTCATTGCTTCTTTGTGTTTTTGTGTGGTACAAAAGTAGAGCACTTTCATTTCTTCCACTTTTCTCGTTGCAATCAATACTTTCTAGTGTAAGATTTTGCGAAATTTTAGAAACCAGGTGCCAAATAATTCTAAAGTATCGCGCTAAATTGCTTGAAATAGGCTGGAGCATGAACCATTCGGCTTCCAAACCACGAAAAATACTCTCCGTCTACCAAACTTACATGTGATGTGGAATTAATACTCAATAACTCTTTGAGGTGGTTTTGTCGAAAAGGATACGGCTCTGACGATAAAAAGATGATTTCAGGGTTTAACCACTTGATCTGCTCCTCAGAAATTATGGGATACCGTGGCTCAGAAATGCAGTTTATGAATCCGATTTTTTCGAGCATTGAATTAATAAATGTGGTCGTTCCCGCGGCCATCCAAGGATTTTTCCAAATCAAATAGAGCACCCGTTTGTGACTCTTGGGATGAAGATCCCAAAAATCAGATTGTATCTTACTTGATAAGGAATAACTTATTTCTTCCCTATTAGTAAGCTTACCGATAGAAAGAATCATTTCTATTGCTTCTTCAAATTTCGTTACATCGCTTAGCCAAACTGGGTATTTTTCACACAATAAGTCGATCCCTTCTTTATAATTTTCTTCTTTGTTTCCAATAATCAAATCAGGATTGAGTTTTGTTATTTTTTCAAACCAAAAATTTTTTGTTCCGCCAACAACAGTTTTGGACTGAAGCCAATGAGATGGATGAACGCAGAATTTTGTAATTCCAATTACTTCTTTGTCTAACCCTAAGTCAAAAAGCAATTCAGTTTGCGAAGGAACTAATGAAATGATTCGCTTTGGCGGAAAAAGAAATTCTACTTGTCGTCCTAACTGATCGTTGGCACAGACTCTTGTTCTGTCACTTTCAATCAAAGCACAATAGCCACACTAAGTAGAGAAGATGAAATCTTGAGAGAAGCAGCTGTAATTGAGGCCTGATTGATTTCAAACTTTAATTTTCCGTCAACTTCTCTGAAATTCACGCAGCTTCCTTTTTTGCCGAGATTATTGTTATCAGTAATTGTTAAAATAGACTTTCCGGCAGTGGCGGCCTTCAGTGCGTCAAAATCTTTACTTTTTCCCTTTCCGAGATACACCACAGCACAGGAGGCGGCATCTGCAATGGCGCTCATTTTTTGAATTACGTATTTTTTGCTCCCTTTTGGCTTTCCATCGTATCGGGCTTTCAACGTGTTGTACACATCGTCAGCCCCAAATACACCAATCACAAAATCACCTGACTCAGATTCCGTTGGCCATTGTATGTACTTTACGAAATTATACATCATGGCAGGGTGAAGCTCTTTCGCTTCCTGCACATCCTGGGCTGAGGCACTATTTATCAACCCAAAAAAGATTGTAAATGCCAATAAAGGAGAGATTTTCATTTAGTCGCGCTATGTTGAGTTAAAGATTGACTAATGAATAAAAAATTAAAAACCGATTCAAGACTATTTCAAACGTTTGTAATAAATGCTACTTTATGTACCTAAAATCTTGACCTGCTTTTACTTGAAGCAGAACTTCATAAATAAGGCCAATTACGTTTTCAACATCTGCTTTGTGAACTGTTTCAACGGTGGTATGCATATATTTTAACGGAAGTGAAATTAGGGCAGAGGCAACTCCTTCGGCAGAATAAGCAAATGAATCGGTGTCAGTGCCTGTAGATCTGGAGACTGCCTGGCGTTGAAAAGCAATTTTCTTCATACTGGCCGTATCAATGATCATTTTCAACACATTATTTTGTACTGCTGGTCCGTAGCACAAAACGGGCCCTGCACCGCATTTCAAATTGCCGCTCTCCTTTTTATTGTACATAGGGGATTGCGTGTCATGAGTTACGTCAGTGCAAATAGCCAAGTCAGGTTTTATTTTCCTAGAAATCATTTCAGCACCGCGTAAACCGATTTCTTCTTGCACAGCATTAACTATATATAATCCGAACGGAAGTTTTTTCTTGTTTTCGCTCAATCTCCGTGCAACTTCCGCGATCATAAAACCACCCATCCTATTATCCAGTGCCCTTCCGGTCAGGTAATTTTTGTTGAGTTCCATCAAACCATCTTCAAAGGTGATTACGCAACCCACATGAACACCCATTTCGTCAACTTCTTTCTTTGATTCAGCTCCAATGTCAATAAAGATATTTTTCAGCGTGGGGGTTTCCTCTTTGCCCGAGTCTCTTACGTGGATTGCTGGCCAGCCGAAAACTCCCTTTACAATGCCTTTATCGGTATGAATATTTACACGCATAGAAGGGGCAATTTGATGGTCAGAGCCACCATTTCTGCGAACATAGATATAGCCCTCGTCAGTGATGTAATTTACAAACCAAGAGATTTCATCTGCATGAGCCTCAATTACCACTTTGTAAGGGGCTTTTGGGTTTATTACACCTACCACTGTACCATACACATCCGAGATATATTCATTGATATATGGTTTTAGGTATTCTAACCAGATTTTTTGGCCTGATGATTCGAAGCCTGTTGGCGATGCATTATTGAGATATTCGAAAAGGAATTTTTTGCTGATTTTGTCCATGGATAGATTTGTTAATTTTCAAATTTATAGAAATTTGAGATGATCCAAGCAATTTGATTTTATGATGTTTTGACTTAAGCTAGCTGGTTACTTTATAAATCAATTTCTTTTTAATTTATAACTAGTACTCCTTCCTCCACCTTCTTCTTTCTCCAATATATTTTGGTCTATCAAAAGCTGAATATCGCGCAAAGCAGTGTCTGGCGAACACTTGGCTATCTTAGCCCATTTTGAAGTTGTAAGTTTACCCTCAAACTCATCCAACAATTTAACCAGCATTTTTCGTTGTCGCTCGTTCAGGCTAGCAGCCCTGTGTGTTTCCCAAAAGGTGGCTTTGTTCAATACGTTGAACAGCGTGCTTTCGGATGCCGCGAGCGCCCGATCAAAACAAGCGAGAAACCATAACAGCCATTGGGTAATGTCAAGTGTGCCTTTCTGTGTTTGCTCTAATGTATCATAGTAAACATTGCGCTCCTTTTGTATTTGTGCCGACATGCTGTAAAAACGTTGCTCGGTTTGGTCTGATCGTGAAAGCTGCATGTCTGCAATAGCTCGGGCTATTCTTCCATTACCATCGTCAAACGGGTGAATGGTTACAAACCAGAGGTGCGCTATGGCCGCCTTTAGTATCGAATCCATATCAGTGACTTGATTAAACCACGATAGAAACGTTTGCATTTCATTTTCTAATCGCGCGGATTCAGGTGCTTCGAAATGCACTCGCTCTTTCCCCATTGGCCCCGATACCACCTGCATAGCACCGCTTGTTTCATCGCGCCAGGCACCTACTTGTATTTTGTGCAAGCCACTTCTGCCCGTTGGAAATAATGCCGCGTGCCACCCAAACAATCGCTCGCTGCTAAGTGGTGAGTTGTATTGTTGCGTTGCGTCTAACATCATTTCAACAACACCATCAACATGCCGATCTACTGAAACCAAACCACCCACTTCCATCCCCAATCTGCGGGCAATGGATGAACGCACTTGGTCGAACGGTAACTGCTCTCCCTCTATTTCACTGGATCGTATCACATCTTGGATTAGATTTGTTAAGGTGGCTTCCTCCCTTAGCTTGAAGCCGAATGACTCCAGTTTGCCCAGCAACCTGCCTTGCTTGTGCCGCACTGCAGCCAACGGATGGACAAGCTCATTGTGTTGCCAAGTGAAATTTGGCCAATTTTTCAATAAGTGAATGTATATTCCTGCTATTCTCCGCATAATGTGCGGTAAATATATGAATATCTGCGGAGATTAAGGTGCTATTCTCCGCATTTTTGCGGAGAATATAAAGCTATTCTCCGCAAAACAAACTAAAGCGGAATATTCCCGTGCTTTTTCTTCGGCAGCTTCGCCACCTTATTCTCCAGCATCTTAAAAGCTTTGATCAATTTCTCCCTGGTTTGATCCGGAAAGATTACTTCGTCCACATACCCTCGGTTTGCAGCGCGATAAGGATTCGCAAATTTTGCGGTATAATCTTCTACTTTTTCAGCCAATTTTTCTTCTGGATTTGCCGCTTCCGCAATCTCTTTTTTGAAAATAATTTCGGAAGCACCTTTTGCACCCATCACGGCAATCTCTGCCGATGGCCACGCATAATTAACATCTGCGCCAATATGTTTGCTGTTCATCACATCGTATGCACCACCATACGCTTTTCGCGTAATCACGGTAACGCGCGGAACTGTTGCTTCACTAAACGCATACAACAACTTTGCTCCATTTGTAATAATGGCATTCCATTCTTGGTCGGTGCCTGGCAAAAATCCGGGCACATCTTCCAACACCAATAACGGAATATTGAAACAGTCGCAGAACCGGACAAAACGTGCCGCTTTTACACTCGAATCGATGTCCAAGACGCCCGCCAGCGAGGCAGGTTGATTGCCCACAATGCCAATGCTCCTGCCTGCCAATCGGGCAAAGCCCACTACAATGTTTTCAGCAAAATTCTTATGCACTTCAAAAAAACTCGCCTCATCCATCACTCCATTGATCACCTCCCTCATATCATAGGGTTGGTTTGGATTAGCGGGAATTATATCATTCAACACGGGCCTACTTTCGTTGCCTTCGGCATAGGCGACTCGTGGTGCATCGTCTTCACAATTCTGGGGCATGTAACTCAGCAATGTCTTTATCCCAGCAATGCACTCTACCTCATTCGCGCTGGCAAAATGCGTGACTCCGCTTTTGGTGCTGTGAGTAGATGCACCCCCCAATTCTTCCGCAGTTACGTTTTCATGAGTTACTGTTTTGACCACGTTGGGCCCAGTAACGAACATAAATGAAGTTCCCTCCACCATAAAAATAAAATCAGTCATGGCGGGAGAATAAACGGCACCTCCAGCGCACGGACCCATAATCGCTGAGATTTGTGGGATAACGCCCGAAGCCATAACATTCCTATAAAAGATATCGGCATATCCTCCCAATGAAACAACCCCTTCTTGAATGCGCGCTCCACCCGAATCATTCAATCCAATTAAAGGCGCTCCGTTCTTCATTGCCAAATCCATCACCTTAACAATTTTCTCGGCATGGGTTTCTGAAAGGGAACCACCAAACACGGTGAAGTCTTGCGAAAAAACATAAACCAATCTCCCATTAACTGTGCCATAACCCGTAACTACGCCATCGCCTAAATAAGATTCCTTACCTAATCCAAAATCAGTACTTCTGTGCACAACAAATTTTCCTAGCTCTTCAAACGACCCTTCATCTAACAAAATAAGGACACGCTCTCTGGCCGTAAGTTTACCACGAGCATGCTGCTGTTCTAATCGTTTCACACCCCCACCTAATTCCGCCTCGTCATTTCTTCGAGCCAACTCATCAAATTTCTGCTGAAGCACTTCTGAACTTACTTTTCGTTTCGACATATTTATTTTCTCAAGATGCGGCATGAAGGTATTAAATTGCTTGCAATATTTTTATACGATGAGCAACCGAGTGGCAGTTATTGATTTAGGAACCAACACGTTTCATTTGTTGATCGCTGAGAGAAAAGATAACCGACTGATTACTATCCGTCAGGAAAGAATTGCCGTCAAACTTGGAGCGGGGGGAATCAACCAAAATGTAATTACCGAAGCAGGAATAGTGAGGGCTTTAAACGCACTCACCGAGTTTAAATTGAAAATGGATTCGTTTGCTGTAAATCACATATTTTGCTTTGGCACAAGTGCTATTCGGAGTGCAACCAATAAAAGCGAGCTAATTGCACGAATAAAATCTAAAACGGGCATTGAGGTAAAAGTAATTTCGGGTGACGAAGAGGCTGAACTTATTTACAAAGGCGTTTCCACAGCCATAAAACTTGGTCAGGAGCCTAACCTAATTGTTGATATTGGTGGTGGCAGCGTTGAATTTATTATCGCCAATGGAAATGGTATTCTGTCGAAGCAAAGTATTGAGATGGGCGGGCAGCGTTTGATAGAAAAATTCAAACCGCATGACCCGATTACCAGTGAAGAAATCAATTCTTTGGAAGCATATTTTAAGGAACAACTTACAGGATTGACGGAGCAACTTACCATACACAAACCGATTTGTTTAGTGGGATCATCCGGATCTTTTGATACGTTGAGCGAAATCTACTGTGCTAATGAAGAACTTCCTTATAATCCGGAAAGTCCAGAGACACTCTTTTCGATTGGCGCGTTCTATTCCATTCATCAGTTGCTGGTCACAAAAAACAGAGACGAACGGATGCAGATTCCCGGCATGATAGAATTACGAGTAGATATGATTGTTGTGGGTAGCTGTTTAATAAAATTTTTGTTGGATAGCTACGATTTTCAATCCATTCGCGTTTCCACCTATTCATTGAAGGAAGGCGTAATTCAGTCGATGACCAATAGACCATAGCTACTTATACCAACTATGGTCCAATGTCAAATGCGCGATCGACTACAACCCACTCACTTGCTTATCTTTCGGATACTTCACTTCAAATTTATAAGTCAGTTTTCGGGTTTCGTTGGACTTCAGTTCCATTTCCCACGTAAGCTTACCGCTGTCTTTGTTGTACTTCGCTCCGACATATTCCAGCATGTTCACTTCAATTTGCGAATTTTGGGAAACAGGAATCTGATCTTCTAACACTATTTTTATCGATTCTGATTTTGTGTTTCTGACTGTTACCTCGTAAGCATAGCTTTCCTTCTTAGTCGAGCCAATAAAATTGCGTGAAGTCAAATCCTTTAATTTTTCACGTTTCACAACAATTCGTTTATCGCGCCCCAGCGAAACCGACAATGTGTCTTTCACGCTCGTTGGGTCGATGTACGATTTACCTACAAAAGTTCCTTCAAAGAAAATATTAGCCTCGCCTGGCAAGAGATTGTATTCTTCCCAGCCTGTAACTTTCGCTAAGAGAAAAGCATCGTTGTCCAGCTTAGGTGCCGATGCATAAAGGTAGTCGGCCTTTACATCGTACTTGCGAATATCTACCACGGTTGGTTTTGAAGAGGAAGCAACAGTATACGGGAGAGAAATGTCAAACTCGGTAGCAATGGAGGTTTGAATGGTGGAAGTGTAATCATCAATTTCAAGTGCTAGGGGCGCTGAGGAAACTTCAGCTGCAACAATACTCACGCCATCTTCCATCTTTGCCTTTGCTGCTGGCATTGAAGACCTATATCTTCGTGTTCTAACCACTCTTTCATAAAAATTCAAATACCAAGGGTTCAATTCTGGTTTCAATCCACCTAAGCCTGGGTTGGTGGTAGATAATTTCAAGTGCACATTGCTCCAATCTTCTCCTGTGCTCTGTTGCACGTTAGCTTTGTAATTCAATTGAATGGGTTGCTTGGTGTTAACGGCACGTAAATCATATACTGGAAACCAATTGGCATTGGCAACCACATAGCTAACTTCAAGCTCCACCGCGGTTATTGTTTCTGCGCTAACGCTTATCACAATCTCACTGGTGTTTCTATTGAACAATTCATTTTGACTATTAAGCTGAAGCTGAAGTTTTTGCTGACGATCAATTAGCTTACTAATTTTCTCATCATACTTGGTTCGCAATACTGCAATTTCATTTAACCTGGTTCGATAGAAATCGGCCATCGCCTTCAACTCCGCTGCGGTTAAATTCTGGTTGGCTCCACCAATTTTCTGGTTACTCAACATCATCTGTTCTTCCTTGTTTAAAATTTCCTTTTGAACACTGATAGAACCAATTTCCCTTTGAAAGAAAGCCAACGAATCTTTTAAAGCCTTTATCGATTTTGGCTGATTCAACTCGTTCAAAAAATTTTGCTGGTGGCTTGTGCCAAGCAAAACAAAACTTCCACGGCCAGTTACTTGTATGCTTTGTGGATCGAGATTGGAGGTAAGGCCTCCTAGAATCAAGGTTGTTTTGCCGGCTTCTATTCTCGTTTTTGCCTCTCTGGTTACTTGAGCCCTGTTAAGAAAAACAGTGACATCGGTTATTTTGGATTCCAATGTCTTTTCCGTTTGCGCATGAGTAACAATTGCAACGATCGATAATGCTAATACTAATATGTGTTTGTTCATAAATTTGTTTTTCTTTCAAGATGCTTTAAAGGTCAAAATTCCATAAACTTTGTTCGAATGTTACGAAAAGATAAGAAATTGCAAGCTCTTAATTTATTTGACTGATTCAATGACAAAAATGAGCGACCAACTATTTCCATACCAGCAACTTTGGGATTTTTCTAATACTGTTTTTTTAAAGATTGGCTGCCCACCTGATCAAGCGAAACAAGCATCGGATGTTTTGTTGAGTGCCGACCTCCGCGGTGTTGATTCGCATGGGTTGGCGCGATTAAGTGGGTATGTTCGGTTGTGGGAAGCAAAACGGATCAATGCTACGCCCAGCATGAAAATTGTGCATGAGTCGCCAAGCACTGCGGTAGTTGATGGCGATCAAGGATTGGGATTGGTGATTGCACCCTACGCAATGGACATAGCGATTAGCAAAGCGCAGCTGTGCGGTACCGGGTGGGTGGCGGTTAAAAATTCAAACCACTTTGGCATTGCCGGATATCATTCTATGAAAGCACTAAGCCATGATATGATAGGCATCTCGATGACAAATGCGAGCCCGTTAGTGGCACCTACTTTTTCTGTCGAGCGGTTGCTTGGCACAAATCCTATTTGCGTGGCAATTCCAGCTGGCAGCCAACCCCCTTTTGTAGCCGACTTTGCCACCACTACTGCCGCCAATGGAAAACTTGAAATTTTACAGCGAAAGAATTTGGATGCTCCCGAAGGGTGGATTCAAAATAAGCAAGGCGGTGTATCCACTAATGCAAACGAATTGAAAGAGGGTGGCGCCCTTTTGCCGCTCGGCAGCGATCGGGAGCATGGCAGTCATAAAGGGTTTTGTTTAGGGGCATGGGTTGATATTTTCTCAGCAGTACTGTCTGGAGCAAATTATGGCCCTTGGGTTCCGCCTTTCGTGAGCTTTCTTGCCCCACCGACTGACCCCGTTGGTGAGGGTATCGGTCATTTCTTTGGAGCTATGCGAGTAGATGCGTTTAGAACTGTAGAAGATTTCAAACACCACATGGACAATTGGATTTCGCGCTTTCGCGAGGCGAAGACAATGGAAGGATATGACAAATTAATTATACCGGGTGATCCGGAAAGGGAATTTGAAACTACAAGACGGAGGGATGGAATTCCTCTAAATGAAAAAGTAGTAACTGATTTAAGTGAACTTGGGCAAAAGCTAGGAGTAATTTTCTAATACGTAAAAAAAACTCTGATTACCCAAGGCGATTGAAAAATAGTACTGTTGTTATTTTTGTAAATCAAATCGTAAAGAGCAATGGCATTAAGGCCACCTCTTTGATTTCCGGTCGAAAAAACATAGCCTAAACCCACTGGCAAACGCGTGTAAATCGCTCTCTCGCTTGTAGCTGAAATAAAACTCGGGGCACTTAGAATACTGTACTCTCCATACAAGAAAAGTTCTTGACTAAGTTTGTATCGTGCAAACGGACTTATTCCGTATTGCTGGATTGAGGTACTCGGGTTCGTGAAAGAGTAGATATAGTTTTGATAATTTATCACGCCACCTGTTGAAAATCGGGAGTTAACCATATAACCAACTAACGGATTTAACGAGAACTGTGTATACCCTGTACCGGTTGAAAAACCTAGTCCCCCACCAAAATAAATCCGCTCTTTAAAAGGTGAGCGCTCGTCTACTTCACGCTGAGCGAGAGAAGACAGAGAGCATAAAAGAAATAGGATTGTGACTATCTTACCCATAATAATTTAGCTTTTAAGATTAACGTTCTTCCTGAATAACAAATACATCTTCTGCTTCCTTTTTCATAAGATATTTTTCACGCGCATATTTTTCTAAAAGCTCTTTATTGGTAGTAAGTTCTTGGCGTTCCTTTTCAACTTGGGCAATCCTCTCTTTATAAAACTCTTTTTCTCGTTCAAGCGACCGAAGTTTAGCTCCCATCTTGTAGCGAGTAATTAAATCGTTCTCATCCAAAAAGGTCATCCAAACCAGAAAGCAAATTCCTGTTACAAGATAGAAATTGCGAAAAATGGGAGGCAATTTTTTCAACATAGCTTAAAAAATTTATACGAAGTTAAATAAAAAAAACAGAAAGTTGCAGAAGGGCAAACCGCATCTAAAAAAAAAGCCGAAGATATCTCCTCGGCTTTCTTTTAATAAATAAAACAAATTACATGTTCTTTCCAGGGAAATAAGCTACTTCGCCTAGCTCCTCTTCAATACGTAGCAACTGATTGTATTTTGCCATTCTATCAGAACGAGATGCTGAACCTGTTTTAATCTGCCCACAATTCAATGCCACCGCCAAGTCAGCGATGGTAGAGTCTTCCGTCTCCCCACTGCGATGACTCATAATGCTCTTGTAGGAATTTTTCTTAGCAAGATTAACAGCATTAATAGTTTCTGTTAACGATCCGATTTGGTTTACTTTTATAAGAATTGCATTAGCGATGCCTTTGTCAATCCCTTCTTGCAGGCGTGTCACATTGGTAACAAATAAATCATCTCCAACCAATTGAACTTTAGATCCAATGCTATCGGTAACCGCTTTCCATCCTGTCCAGTCATCTTCCGCCAAACCATCTTCCAAGGAAATGATAGGATATTTCTTAGACCAATTTGTCCAATATTCAGCCATTTCTAGTGGGCTAAGTTTTATGCCTGATGATTTTTTGAAAGTGTATAATTTTGTTTCGCTATCATAAAACTCAGTAGCTGCAGGATCTAAAGCGATGAAAACATCAACACCAGGCTTGTAACCTGCCTTCTCAATGGCCTTCAATACAATTTCGATTGCCTCTTCATTCGATTTTATGTTAGGTGCAAAACCACCTTCGTCACCAACGTTTGTTGAAAGGCCTTGGTCATGCAAAACTTTCTTAAGGGTATGAAAAATCTCAGCACCCATTTGCAGTGCTTGTGAGAATGTTTCAGCACCTACCGGCATCACCATAAATTCTTGAAAGTCAATCGAGTTATCTGCGTGACTTCCACCGTTCAAAATATTCATCATCGGCACAGGTAAAGTAGTTGCATTTACCCCACCAATGTATCTGTATAAAGACTGGCCCGATTCCATTGCAGCTGCCTTTGCTATCGCTAAAGAAGTTCCTAAAATAGCATTCGCGCCAAGATTGCCTTTATTGTGGGTACCATCCAGCTCGCTCATTACTTTGTCGATCAACGTCTGGTCGAACACATCAAAGCCTAGAATTTCAGAGGCGATTTTTGTGTTAACGTTGGCAACAGCCTTCAAAACGCCCTTGCCCATATAGGTTTTCTTGTCACCATCACGAAGCTCAACTGCTTCATGACTTCCTGTAGATGCGCCCGATGGAACAGCCGCTCTGCCAAATGCATCGGCTTCGGTATACACATCTACTTCTACTGTTGGGTTACCACGGCTGTCAAGTATTTGACGTGCGTGAATGCTTTCGATTAAACTCATAATTTGATTTTAGATTTAAGATTTAAGATGTTAGATTTTTCTGCTGGTTTGACGTTTTGAGTGATGTTGTAAAACTTGCTGTTAATTCATCTGATTCCTTTATCAATAAATTTAGCTCTTTATCTTCCTTTACCAATAATTCCACGTCTCCAATAAAAACTATCCAAAAGTTGCTTTCATCGGCCTCCTCTAAAACTATCTTGATTTTATTTAAAAAATCTGCTTTTGATTTTGCTCTATTCGCAGCTCTATAATTTGCAGCAACGGACGATGAAGACCTTAGTAGTTGGTAAGCAACAACTTTCGCAGCTTCTGATTTTGGAAGTCGTTCAACTAATTTAAATACTTGAATGGCAAACTTCCTAGTTCTACTTATCAACTCATGTTTGTCCATCCTATCTTAAATCAAACATCTTACATCTAAAATCTTACATCAAAGAAAGAAACTCATCAAACAAATACCTTGAGTCATGAGGCCCGGGAGATGACTCAGGATGATACTGAACTGAAAATGCTTTCTTTCCTTTTAGACGAATGCCCATGATGGTATTATCGTTCAAATGAAGATGGGTTACTTCAATAGTTGGGTTGCTTGTTATGTCCTTTTCGCTCACGGCAAACCCATGATTTTGTGAAGTCATTTCACCCAATCCAGTAATTAGATTTTTTACGGGATGGTTTAGTCCTCGGTGCCCATGATGCATTTTATAGGTTGAAACCCCACAAGCCAAAGCCAGTATTTGATGGCCAAGGCATATTCCAAACAATGGCTGATCCGCTGCTAAAATATCTTTCACCGTTTTTATCGCATAGTCCATAACCGAAGGATCTCCAGGGCCATTTGAAATAAAATAACCATGTGGATTCCACTTGGCCATTTCAGCAAAGCTAGTTTTCGCAGGAAACACCTGAATATAGCAGTCGCGTTCTGCCAGACATCTCGTTATATTCGATTTAATACCTAGATCGAGTGCAGCAACTTTGATTGAGGAAGATGGATCGCCTACAAAATAAGGCTGCTTGGTACTTACTTTCGAGGAAAGTTCGAGGCCGTCCATTGATGGCACGTTGGCTAACTCCTCTTTCATCTCTGCGGGTGATAAAACTGAGGAAATAAGTGCATTCATTGCCCCTTTACTGCGAATGTGTCGAACAAGTTTCCTGGTATCTACATCCGCAATTCCCACCACCGCATGTTTCTCCAAGTAGCCTTGAAGGCCCTCAACTGAAGCCTTCCGACTGAAAATAGTTGAGAACTCATTCACCACCAACCCATTGATTTTAGGGCTACTGGACTCTTGCTCACTGTCAAGCGTTCCGTAATTACCAATATGAGCGTTGGTATTTACCACAATCTGGCCTGTGTAAGAGGGATCTGTGTAAATCTCCTGATACCCCGTCATGCCTGTGTTAAAACAGATTTCTCCACCGGTGGTGCCTAATTTTCCTATCGCTTGGCCTTCCATTTGGAGGCCATCGGCCAAAAGTATGTATGCTTTGCTCAATTTGCTTGTCCGTTACGGTTACAAAAATACACTTCTTTAAACGACTCTTTTGTTACGTCAAAATTTTTTAATCAATAAAAAAGGGATTGAACTTTCGTTCAATCCCCCTATATATTTGCAACTGTCGTCAATTTACTCTTTGGCTTTCTTTGGTTCTTTTTTTGCAGCTTTCTTAGGCTTCTCGTCAGCGACCACTTCGCTAGCTTCTACCACTGCATCACTAATCGCTGCATCCGTACTTTCCTTCTTGCCGCCTCTTCTGCTTCTTCTCGTCTTACCCTTTTTCTCAGCGTCTTGCTTTTTGTAGATGTCGTTAAAATCAACCAATTCCATCATACACATGTCGGCATTGTCACCAAGACGAACTTCACCCAACTTAACAATCCGTGTATATCCACCCGGACGGTCGGCTATTCGAGACGCAACTTCGCCAAACAATGTTTGAACAGACTCCTTATTTTGAAGGTAGGAAAATACTGTCCTTCTAGAATGAGTAGTGTTATCTTTAGCCTTTGTAAGCAACGGCTCAACGTATTTTCTTAACGCCTTGGCCTTTGCCAATGTCGTTGTAATTCTCTTGTTGAGAATCAATGACGATGCCATGTTAGAAAGCAACGCGCTTCTATGGCTAGCCGTACGGCCTAAATGGTTTATTTTCTTTCCGTGTCTCATTAGTCTTCTTCTAATTTATATTTTGCGAGATCCATTCCAAAGGTCAGGTTCTTCTCAGCAACAAGTTGCTCTAATTCAGCTAGCGATTTCTTGCCGAAGTTTCTAAACTTCATCATATCCGAAATCTCAAGTCTTACCAATTCACCCAATGTCTTTACATCAGCAGCTTTTAAACAGTTATATGCGCGTACAGAAAGATCTAAATCGTGCAACTGTGTTTTCAATAACTTGCGCATATGTAGCATTTCTTCATCTACTTGCTCCACTTCGCTATCATGAGCACTTTCAAGCTCGATCGACTTGTCGGAGAACAAGCGGAAGTGCTGAATCAAAATAAAAGCCGCTCCTTCCAATGCCTTTTCAGGATGAATCGATCCATCCGTCTCAATTTCCACCAACAATTTTTCGTAGTCAGTCTTTTGTTCCACGCGGGTGTTCTCAACACTGTACTTTACATTCTTAACAGGCGTGAAAATGGCGTCAATAGGAATAAATCCAAAAACCTGTTCGTTTGGCTTATTTTCTTCCGCTGGCAAATAACCCCTACCCTTCTCTAGCGTAAGCTCTATTTCAAAATGTGAAGTCTCATCGACATTACAAATAACGTGCTCAGGGTTCAACACCTCAAATGAAGTGGTTACTTTCGCAATATCACTTGCTTTGAATTGCTTTTGTTTTTTGACGTGTATCGTGATCTTGCTATCGAAATTATCAGATACCTTTCTAAACCGAACTTGCTTCAAGTTCAAGATAATCTCAGAAACATCTTCCACAACCCCTTCGATGGTAGAAAACTCATGCAAAACTCCTGGTATTTTAATACCAGTGATAGCATATCCCTCTAATGAAGAAAGTAAAATTCTTCTAAGTGCATTACCTATGGTAACTCCGTATCCTTTTTCTAACGGCTTGAATGTGAAAAAACCATGGAAGTCATCCGACTTTTCCATGACCACCTTCTCGGGCATTTGAAATGCTAATATTGACATACGCAGTTTAAATTTTAAGAGTTATGATTACTTAGAGTACAATTCGACAATCAACTGTTCATTGATGTTTTCCGGAATATCTTGACGAATTGGTAAGTTAATTAGTTTTCCGGTAAATTCTCGGGCATCCCACTCTAACCAGTTGTACTTCTGGGCTGATTTAAGAGCCAAACTATTAGAAATTGCTTCTAACGACTTAGATTTCTCGCGCACTTCAATCACATCACCTGGCTTTAGGGTATATGATGGAATGTTAACCACCTCTCCGTTTACCACTATATGCTTGTGAACAACTAACTGACGGGCAGCTCTACGAGTAATTGCTATACCCAATCGATATACCACATTGTCTAAACGAGCTTCTAGCATCTGCAACAACACCTGACCAGTTACCCCTTTTTTGCGGGTTGCTTTGTCAAATGTATGAGCAAATTGGCGTTCCAAAACACCATATATAAATTTGGCCTTCTGCTTTTCAGCTAACTGAATAGCATACTCCGACTGTTTTCTTTTCTTCCCTTTACCATGCATACCAGGTGCATAGTTCTTCTTTTGAAGAGCCTTGTTATCGCCCAAAATAGGTTCGTTGAACCTTCTTGAAATCCTAACCTTGGGGCCTGTATATCTTGCCATATATTAAATATTCTACTTGTTCAATTAAACTCTTCTTTTCTTCGGAGGACGGCAGCCGTTATGTGGAAGCGGAGTCATGTCCTTGATAACAGTAACTTCGATGCCAGCACCTTGTATTGTTCGGATCGCAGACTCTCTTCCTGCTCCAGGTCCTTTTACAAACACTTCCACCTTGCGCAATCCAAGCTCGTAGGCCTTCGAAGCACATTCCTGAGCTGCTGTAAGCGCTGCATAAGGCGTGTTTTTCTTCGACCCTTTAAAACCCATTTTACCCGCAGAAGCCCAAGAAATAACTTGTCCTGTAGAGTTAGTGATCGAGATGACGATGTTGTTAAAGGTAGCTTGTATGTGAGCTTGGCCAGATGCCTCAACGTTCACAACGCGCTTTTTACTCTTATCTTTCTTTTTTTCAACTGGAGCTGCCATACGAAATAAATTTCTTTAATTTTTAACCTTTAGTTGCTTTCTTTTTGTTGGCAACCGTTTTGCGTTTTCCTTTACGAGTACGCGAGTTATTTTTGGTATGCTGACCACGAACAGGAAGGCCCTTTCTGTGGCGAAGACCTCGATAACAACCAATATCCATCAAGCGCTTCACGCTCAATTGAATTTCAGATTTCAGCGCACCTTCAATTTTGAATTGTTCGGCAATTATGGATCGGATGAGATTTGATTCCTCATCATTCCATTCCTTTACTTTCTTATCCAAGTTTACACCTGCCGTAGAAAGGATATACTGTGCCCTTCTTCGGCCAATGCCAAATATGTAGGTAAGACCAATTTCACCTCTTTTATTATCCGGAATATCAACACCAGCGATACGTGCCATAATTAACCTTGTCTTTGTTTATATCTAGGATTCTTTTTATTAATCACATATAATTTGCCTTTGCGCCTTATGATTTTGCAATCGGCACTGCGCTTTTTTATGGATGCTCTTACTTTCATATCATTTATATCTAAACGTTATTCTACCTTTTGTCAAATCATAAGGAGACATTTCAAGCCTTACCTTATCTCCAGGCAAAATTCGAATATAATTCATTCTCATTTTACCAGAAATATGGGCTAACAGTTCATGCCCATTTTCTAACTGAACTCTAAACATTGCGTTTGACAATGCCTCTTGTATTATTCCATCCTGTTCTATTGCCTTTTGTTTCGCCACTGATAAGAATAATTTTGTTCTATATACTCGTGTGTTGTCAAAATTTCAGTTCTGTCTTTATAAATCGCCACCATGTGTTCAAAGTGCGCTGATGGTTTTCTGTCTTTCGTTCTGATCGTCCAGCCATCCTGCTCTTGAATCACATTCTTGGTTCCCATATTGATCATCGGCTCAATTGCGAAAACCATCCCTGCAGTAAGTTTCACGCCTTTTCCTCGCTTGCCAAAATTTGGCACCTCTGGGTCTTCGTGAAGCTCGCGCCCAACCCCGTGACCAACTAATTCTCGCACTACACCGTATCCAAATTTCTCAACAAACGTCTGAATCGCAAAACCAACATCGCCCATCCTGTTGCCCGATTTCGCTTGCTGAATTCCTATCAACAAAGATTCATACGTTCTCTCTAACAGCAATAGTACCTCAGGCTTTGCACCAATCAAAGGATACGTGTAAGCCGAGTCACTGTGAAATCCCTTGAATTGAACACCACAATCTACAGACAACACATCACCTTCTTTTAGCTCATACTTCCCTGGAAAACCATGAACCACAACTTCATTCACTGATATACACAGTGACGAAGGAAATCCATGATAATCTTTGAAGGATGGTATTCCCCCATGATCTTTTATAAATTCCTCGGCTACCTGATCCAGTTCTTGAGTAGTAACTCCAGGTTTAATTCGCTTGGCTACTTCGCCATGCGCACGACCAAGAATCTGAGCACTCTCCCGTATTATCTGAATCTCTTCTTCCGATTTATAAACGACCATTCAAAATTAAGCCGCAGCAAACTGAGAACGTCCTTTAACTCTTCCAGATTTCATCATTCCCTCATAGTGTCTCATGAGCAAATAACTTTCTATCTGTTGCAAAGTATCTAACACTACCCCAACCAAAATAAGCAGGGAAGTTCCACCATAAAATTGGGCGAAATTTTGTGTGATTCCTGCCCTTACCGCAAACGCAGGAAGGACCGCAACAATCACCAAGAACAACGCCCCAGGCAAAGTAATTTTCGACAAAATATTATCTATAAATTCGGCAGTTTGCTTCCCAGGTTTAATTCCTGGAACAAAACCACCATTCCTTTTCAAATTTTCTGCAATGTCGTTTGAAGGAACTGTGATAGCCGTATAAAAAAACGTAAAAACTAAAATTAGAGTCCCAAATAACACATTATACTGCCAAGAAGTAAAGTCAGCAAAAGTAGAACCCATATAAGCCCCAAAATCGCTATCCCTAAACATGCTTGCCACGAGGGGGGGAATAAACATCAACGCTTGTGCAAAGATAATTGGCATTACACCAGCTGAATTAAGCTTTAGTGGTATGAAATCCCGCTTCCCTCCATACAATTTATTACCCACTACTTGCTTTGCATACTGAACAGGAATTCTTCTCGTTGCTTGAGTAAGCGCAATAACACCCACCACAATAAAAAACAGAGCGATGGCTTCGACAATGAAAATCAGCAATCCCCCACTTGTGCTTCTTGAAGAAATCTCTTGATAGATAGCTAACGGAAATCTTGACACAATGCCGATCATAATGAGCATGCTTATCCCATTTCCTATCCCCTTATCAGTAATTTTCTCACCTAACCACATACAAAACATCGTTCCCGATACAAGTATGACAATTGAGGATACAGTAAAAAAGATGCCCGGATTATAAATAGCATCTGGGCTAAGAATTGATTTCAAATATCCAAACGACTGTGCCGCTGTTATTACAATCGTTAATACCCTCGTAAACTGATTCAACTTCTTTCTACCGCTATCACCTTCCTTCTGCATCTTAGCAAACTTGGGAACGGCAACGGTCAATAACTGCACTACGATAGACGCAGAAATGTAAGGCATAATCCCCAATGCAAATATTGATACGCGAGTGAATGAACCCCCAACTAAGGTATCCAACAAGCCAAAAACACCACCACTTCCAGGATTTACAATACTCGCATGGGTAGGATTAACACCAGGTAATACTATATATGATCCAATTCTGAAAATAATCAGATATCCAATCGTATTAAGAATCCTAACACGGAGATCTTCGATTGAGAATATATTCTTTAATGTAGTAAAGAATCTTTTCATTAGTCAATTTTAGTGGCCGATCCACCAGCCTGTCCAATAGCTTTAGCAGCAACTTCCGAGAATGAATGCGCAGAAACGTTAATTTTTGCTTTCAATTCCCCTCTTCCGAGAATTTTCACTTTATCTTTCTTGCCCACGATTCCGTTTGCCACCATCAAATCAAAATCTATCGTAGCGTTGTTGGTCTTTTGAGCCAATTCCTCCAGCGCATCCAAGTTGATTGGCTTAAAGTAGATTTTGTTATTGTTTTTAAATCCAAATTTTGGCACTCGTCTCTGAAGAGGCATCTGTCCACCTTCAAAACCAATTTTTTTCGAATATCCTGATCTAGATTGAGCCCCCTTGTGTCCACGGCCAGCAGTACTTCCTCCAGAACCCTGACCTCTACCAAGGCGTTTATTATTTTTGGTAGCGCCATCGGCAGCTTTTAATTCGTGTAGTTTCATTTTATAAAGCTTTAACGCTTACTAAGTGACTTACTTTCTTAACCATACCTTCAATCTGCGGAGTATATTCCAACTCAACAGATTTATTCACCTTTCCTAAACCCAACGACTGCACTGTTCTCTGCTGCGTCTCAGGTCTCTTAATCATGCTACGGGTCTGCGTAATTATTACTCTTGCCATGTTGCTTAACCGTTAAATACTTTAGATAAAGAAATACCCCTGTTTCTGGCAATTGTCTGTGCATCCCTCATACTTGTTAATGCCTTAAAGGTTGCCTTCACCACGTTATGTGGATTCGATGAACCTTTTGATTTAGCAAGCACGTTGTGAACACCCGCACTTTCTAATACTGCGCGCATCGCACCACCAGCAATTACACCAGTTCCGTTAGAAGCCGGTTTCAACAATACCAAACCTCCTCCGAATTTTCCTATTGATTCATGTGGCACAGTTCCTTTAATAATGGCCACCTTAACGAGATGCTTCTTTGCATCATCTATGCCCTTAGTAATAGCATCTGTAACTTCATTCGCTTTTCCAAGCCCGTAGCCAACCACTCCATTTCCATCTCCAACCACTACGATAGCGGCAAAACTAAATCTCCTTCCACCTTTTACCACCTTCGCAACACGTTGGATGGCAACGACCTTTTCTTTAAGATCGATTTCACTTGCTTTTACTGTACTGACGTTGCTTTGTGTCATAAGTTAGAATTTTAAACCAGCCTCTCTAGCGCCATCCGCCAACGCCTTAATATTTCCGTGATACAAATACCCATTTCTGTCAAACACAATTTTATCAACACCCGAAGCGAGTGCCTTCTCGGCTAATTTCGCCCCAACAGTCTTAGAAATTGTAAGATTAACTCCGCCCTTTTTATCCAAATCTATAGAGGACGAGGAAGCCAATGTATGGCCTTTGGTGTCATCAATAATCTGAGCATAAATAACTTTGTTGCTTTTAAAAACTGACAAGCGAGGTCTTTCGGAAGTTCCCTCCACTCTTTTTCTAACACCCAATTTGATGCGGGTTCGTCTTTCTGCCTTTACTTTTACGTTCGCCATAACTATATTTTATTTAGAAGCAGCTTTACCAGCTTTTCTACGTATAAATTCACCTGTGTAACGAATACCCTTCCCTTTGTAAGGCTCAACCTTCCTTAGAGATTTTATTTTAGCAGCAATCTGACCGAGTAACTGTTTGTCGATACCCTCTAAAATAATTGTCGGGTTTGCCCCCTTCTCGGTTATCGCCTGAACTTTCAACTCCGTAGGAATAGCCAAAAATATGCTATGAGAATATCCAAGACTTAATTCGAGGACATTGCTTTGAGCTGTCACTTTATAACCTACACCTACTAATTCCAACTGCTCTTTATAACCAGCACTCACTCCAGTAATCATGTTTGCAATAAGCGCGCGATATAGCCCATGCATTGCCTTATGTCGCTTTTGCTCAGTTGGTCTATGGAGTAGCACCTCTCCGTTTTCTTGGGTAATTTTGAAATCGGCATCAATCACTTGATGCAACTCACCTTTAGGCCCTTTTACAGAAACCTTGTGATTATTTTCCACAAAAGTGAATGTTACACCCTTTGGAATTTCTATTGGTAACCTACCTATCCTTGACATCTTCTTTCAATTAATAGATGAAACACAATACCTCTCCGCCAACATTCATCGCTTTTGCTTCCTTATCGGTAATAACTCCTCTAGAAGTCGACAGAATGGCGATACCCAATCCGTTCAACACTTTTGGAAGTTCATCTGCTGGCCTATATTGCCTTAGACCTGGCGAACTAACTCTCTGTAATTTTGTGATCGCAGACTCTTTAGTGTCGGGGTTATATTTCAAGGCAATCTTAATGTTACCTTGCTTGTTCGATGTATCCTCAAACTTGTAGTTTAGAATATACCCTTTATCAAAAAGAACCTTAGTAACTTCCTTTTTTAGATTGGAAGCAGGAACTTCTACAACACGATGGCGTGCCTTAATGGCATTTCGCAACCTTGTTAAATAATCTGCTATTGGATCTGTTGTTTTCATTTTACACTTAATAAAAGCAAACCCGTTATTTAAACGGGGCTGCAAAGATAATAATTGTTTTTATTATTCAAACTGTTATCTGGTTTCGATTTTCAATCGACCTAGACACTCAGCACCATATGTTTTGAGTTTCTGGTCTTACCAACTTGCCTTGGTTATCCCTGGAATTTTCCCATCTGAAGCCATTTGGCGGAACTGATTTCGGCAAATTCCGAATTTTCTCATATAGCCCCTTGGTCTCCCAGTCAGTTTGCATCGGTTATGAATGCGCACGGCAGACGAACTTCTTGGTAGTTTATCCAACGCTTCCCAGTTTCCTGCAGCCTTAAGTACTCGTCTCTTCTCTTTGTAGTGATCTACCAGACCTGCCTTTTTCTTGTCTCTCGCGATTACTGCTAGTTTTGCCATTACTTTTAGTTTTTATTTACAAAGGGCATTCCTAATGCTTTTAATAATTCGAAACTTTCTTCGTCAGTGGATGCAGAGGTGACAAAGGTGATATCCATTCCGTTGATCTTAGTTACTTTATCGATGGAAATTTCTGGAAAGATAATTTGCTCTTTTACACCGAGCGTATAATTACCTCTTCCATCAAACCCCTTATCGTTAACACCTTTAAAATCTCTAACACGTGGTAGCGCTACGTTTACCAAGCGGTCTAAAAATTCATACATTCTATCACCTCGAAGAGTAACTTTAACTCCTATCGCAACATTCACGCGCAATTTGAAATTAGAAATATCCTTCTTCGATCTTGTAGGAACAGCCTTTTGGCCAGTGATTGTTGTAATCTCTTCCAGTGCGATATCTACAATTTTTTTATCTGCAACGGCAGCACCTACACCTTTGTTGATGCAAATCTTTTCAATTTTAGGTACCTGCATTACCGAACCATATTGAAACTTCTGTTTCAAATTAGGTACTACCTCTTTAAGGTATTTGTCTTTTAGTCTTGGAGTTGCCATTATTTTATGAAGTCTCCTGTTTTTTTAGAATAACGTTGAAGCTTTGCCTTCTCGTTTAATTTTCTTCCCGTGCGAGTAGTTTTTCCGGTAGCGGGATCAATCAATGCAACATTGCTGATATGAACAGTTCCTTCTACTTTCTTTATACCACCTTCAGGTTTCCCTGCGGATGGCTTTTGGTGTTTTGTGATAAGGTTCAAACCTTCTACAATTACGCGATTTTTTTCGGTAAGTATCTCAAGTACCTTACCGCTCTTGCCTTTGCTTTCGCCAGCTATGACTTGCACCGTGTCGCCTTTGCGCACATGAAGTTTGGATTGCATATTAAAAGTTCTTTCCATATTATAACACCTCAGGGGCCAATGAAACAATTTTCATAAACTGCTTTTCTCTAAGCTCCCGAGCGACTGGCCCGAAAATACGAGTGCCTCTCGGTTCATTTTGAGCATTCAATAAAACGGCAGCATTATCTTCAAAACGAATATAAGATCCGTCCTTTCTTCTCACTTCTTTCTTCGTACGAACAACCACCGCTTTTGATACGGTTCCTTTTTTTACTTGGCTTGTAGGAATCGCAGATTTAACTGTAACTACTATGGTATCCCCAACACTCGCATACCTTCTATGTGTTCCACCGAGTACGTGAACTACCAGAACCTCTTTAGCTCCACTATTATCCGCAACGGTAAGCCTGCTTTCGTTTTGTATCATGATTACTTAGCTTTTTCTACGATTTCAACCAATCTCCATCTCTTATTCTTACTGAGCGGGCGCGTCTCAGAAATCCTTACTATGTCACCAATACCAGCGGCATTAAGCTCATCATGAACCATCAACTTCGTGGTCTTCTTCATAAACTTGCCATAAATCGGGTGTTTTACTTTACGTTCAATGGCAATCGTAATACTCTTGGTCATCTTATTACTTACTACCTTACCCACTCTTTCCTTCCGAAGGTTTCTTTCAATTTCTTCCATAGCCTTATTACTTTTGAGATTCTTTAACCGCTAACTCCGTCTTTAATCGCGCAATTAGCTTTCTCGTTTCTCTAATTTTCATGGGATTTTCGATTGACGATATTTGATGAGCAAACTCTATCTTTCGTAAAGTTTCCCTTTCAGTTCCTATTTTTTCTAGGATTTCATTTTTTGATAATCCTCTTATCTCTACGCTTTTCATGTTTTTATTTATTCAACGTAATCTCTTCTGATCGTGAACTTAGTTTTCAATGGCAACTTCCCTTCCGCCAACCCAAGCGCCTCTTTAGCGGTAGCTATATTTACCCCGCCAGCTTCAAAAAGTATAGTACCTGGTTTTACGCACGCTACCCAGTATTCTGGTGCTCCTTTACCCTTACCCATCCGAACTTCCGCTGGTTTGCGTGTTATGGGTTTATCAGGAAATATCCGAATCCAAACTTGGCCTTCGCGCTTCATTGCCCTTGTAACTGCGACACGAGCTGCCTCAAGTTGGCGCGCTGTTATCCAACCTCCCTCCATAGATTTCAAGGCGAAAGATCCAAACGCGATTGAATGACCTCTTGTGGCCAGACCTTTAACGCGACCTTTCTGCATTTTTCTAAACTTGGTTCTCTTAGGCTGTAACATGATTTTTTATACGTTTCAATAAAAATTACCTAACCAATTAATTTCTCGGGCCTCTGCCAGCTCCCGCGCTTGGTCTTCCAGCTCCACTTCCTGCAGGGCGATTGCCGCCACGCTCGTTTCCACCACCCCTTCTATCGCCACCACGATCTCCGCTTCTATCGTTTCTTGAGCCTCCAGGCCTTCTATCTTGCCCACCTTGTCCAGGCCCTTTGTTTTCGCCAGTGGCGTTACTTACCATTCCAACATTAGGAGATAAATCGCGCTTACCATAAATCTCCCCTTTGAAAATCCACACCTTAATTCCAATCTTTCCATAGACTGTCTGCGCTTCCGATATAGCATAATCAATATCTGCACGGAGTGTATGAAGAGGAATTCTTCCTTCTTTATATTGTTCAGCGCGTGCCATATCGGCACCAGCCAAACGGCCAGATAACTTAACTTTTATCCCTTCGGCACCCACTCTCATCGTAGACGCTATGGCTTGCTTCATTGCTCTTCTGTATGAAATACGAGCCTCTAATTGCTGGGCGATTGACTCACCAACCAACTTGGCGTCCATTTCGGGACGCTTTATTTCAAAAATGTTAATTTGAACGTCTTTGCCAGTTAGTTTCTTTAATTCCTCTTTTATTTTATCAACCTCTGTTCCACCTTTTCCAATAACAACGCCAGGACGAGCAGTATGGATGGTAAGAGTAACTCGTTTTAAGGTTCGCTCGATCACCACTTTAGCGATACCGCCTTTTTGAATACGAGCATCCACATACTTTCTAATCTTTTGGTCTTCAACTAGTTTATCAGAAAAATTTTTTCCTCCAAACCAACTAGAATCCCATCCACGGACGATTCCCAATCTAAATCCAACTGGATTAATTTTCTGTCCCATTATTCCTTTGTTTCTTTAGGTGCTATTGTTTCTTTTGCTGGCATTCTATCTACCACCAACGTTACGTGGTTTGATCTCTTTCTGACACGATGTGCGCGTCCTTGCGGAGCAGGCTTCAATCTTTTTAAAATTCTTCCCCCGTCCACAAAAACCTCACTCACATATAAATCAGCTTCTTCCAATTTAATTTCTGAATTTTTTGCTTCCCAATTACTGATTGCAGAAAGTAACAATTTTTCTAGTTTAGCAGCAGGGTGCATCGCTTCGTATTTCAAAATACTAAGCGCATGGCTAACACGCTGACCTCTAATAAGATCAACCACTAGCCTCATCTTACGAGGTGACGTTGGAACATTCTTCAGATAAGCAGTAGCTGGGCCTTTCTTCGCAGCCTCTTTTATGGCAGCCAGTTTAGCTCTTTTTACTACCGATCTTTTTAATTTCTTTTCTACGGTTTCCATAGTGGAATTCCTATTAGTTAGTGTTACCCTTTATTGTTTCCTGAGTGGCCTTTAAAAATGCGTGTTGGCGCAAATTCACCCAACTTATGCCCCACCATGTTTTCAGTTACATAGACAGGAATAAATTTATTCCCATTATGAACAGCGAACGTATATCCAATCAAGTCAGGAGTGATAGTTGATCTTCTTGACCAAGTTTTAATTACTGACTTTTTACCAGATAACTCTTGCGTTGTTACTTTTTTGGCAAGCCGAGCATCTAAATACGGACCTTTCTTAATTGACCTTCCCATTATTTCTTTTTCCTAGCAATGATTAAACCATCAGAATACTTATTCGGGTGTCTTGTTTTCTTACCCTTTGACAACAATCCTTTCCTTGATCTTGGGTGACCACCAGATGCACGACCTTCGCCACCTCCCATCGGATGATCAACAGGGTTCATCGCTACTGGTCTTGTACGAGGACGAATACCTCTCCATCTGCTTCTTCCAGCCTTACCAACACTCTCCGTCATGTGCTCAGGATTAGAAACAGCACCCACCGTTGCAATACAACGCGAAAGAACATTTCTCATTTCGCCAGAAGGCATTTTCAACGTTGCATAGTCGTTCTCGCGAGCAACCAATTGCACAAATGAACCAGCACTCCTAGAGATAGATGCACCTTTGCCCGGTTTAATTTCAACCCCGTGGACAATTGTACCAATTGGAATCTTCGAAAGGGGCAGTGCATTTCCTACTTCAGGAGCTACATCGTCACCGGAAATAACAGTTTGCCCAACTTTAATTCCCTGAGGAGCCAAGATGTATGACTTAACTCCGTCAGCATAATACAATTTCGCGATGCGAGCGGTGCGAGAAGGATCGTACTCAATCGATTTAACTACTGCCGGAACACCAAACTTATCGCGTTTGAAGTCGATTAATCTAAGCTTTTGCTTGTGACCGCCACCAATGTAACGCATTGTCATCCGGCCTTCGCTGTTACGCCCACCTGTTTTCTTGAGCGTGACCAACAACGATTTCTCTGGAGTCGACTCCGTCACGTCATCGAAACCGGGAGCCAATCTATGTCTTGTGCCTGCGGTTATCGGTCTAAGTTTTTTCAACGCCATTTTGTATGTTGTTATACGTTGCTATAAAAATCTATTACTTCTCCAGCGGCTAGTGTAACAATAGCCTTTTTCACGTGTGGTCTGCGACCTGATAAAGTTCCTGCCTTTGTAAAGCGCACTTTTTTCTTTCCCATCATCGTGATGGTGTTCACACTTACTACATTCACATTATACAATTTCTCAACTGCAACTTTGATTTCCACTTTATTGGCATCAAAATCTACCTCGAATCCGTATTTCCCTTTTTCGTTAAGTGCAGATACTTTTTCAGTAACCAACGGTCTTTTTAGAATACTCATGGCTTTACTGTTTATTTAAAATGTTATCGATTTTTCCGATCGCACTCTCCACTAAAATGACATGTTCGGCATTTACCAGATCAAAAGTGTTGATTTGGTTTACTGTTATGATTTTAGTGTTTTGAATATTTCTGCCCGATTTCACGAGATTCTCATTCAGATCAGGAAGGACTAAAAGAGTTTTCTTATCACTTAGAGAAAGTACATTAAGCAGATTTACGTATTGTTTTGTTTTTGGAACATCTAAACTGAAGTCTTCCAAAACAGCAATTGAATTGCCCGTTGCTTTATATGACAAAGCTGATTTTCTAGCGAGGTCTTTAACCTTCTTATTCAACTTGAAAGAATAGTCGCGGGGTTGTGGTCCAAAAATACGTCCACCGCCTTTAAACTGTGGATTTTTTATATTACCTGCGCGAGCACCACCAGTTCCTTTTTGTTTCTTTAACTTCTTTGAAGATCCAGAAATTTCATTTCTCTGCTTAGCTTTACTAGTCCCTTGACGTTGATTTGCCAAGTAACTCTTCACATCTAACCAGATAGCATGATCGTTTGGTTCTATGCCAAAAACATCAGCCGATAGCGATACGCTTCTGCCTGCACTTTGACCATTTTGTTTTACAACTGCTAAGTCCATCACTTTTGGAGTATTATCGTTGAGTTCTTTGCTCCAGGAACAGAGCCACTGACTAAGATTAAATTTTGTTCAGCCATAATCTTAACAATAGTAAGATTGGCCAGTTTTACGCGCTCACCACCCATGCGGCCGGGAAGGCGCTTACCTTTAATAACACGCGATGCAAAAGAGGCGTTACCCATAGAACCAGGCGCGCGAAGTCTGTTATGCTGACCGTGAGTTTGACCACCCACACCAGCAAAACCGTGGCGTTTCACAACACCTTGAAATCCTTTTCCTTTTGAAGTTCCAACAGCATCAATCACATCCCCCTCAACAAACACGTCAGATATCTTCACTTCCTTACCAAGCTCAGCGATTGAATCAAACTGTGTTTCGAAATCTCTAAACTCAACAAGATGTCTTTTAGAAGAAGTACCTGCTTTTTTAAAATGCCCTTGAAGAGCCTTAGGAGTATTTTTATCTTTTTTCTCACCAAATGCTAACTGCAGTGCTTTGTAACCGTCAGTCTCTTTGCTCTTCACCTGCGTGACCACGCATGGTCCTGCCTCAATGACAGTAACAGCGATGCTTTGGCCTTCTGCGCCAAAGATGCTTGTCATTCCTATTTTACGTCCTATTATTCCGGGCATGATTGAAAGCTTTTTGCTTGTTTTTACTACTGATTACAGGGTTTCTCCCGTAAAAAGGACTGCAAAGATAGGAACAGTTATTTAGTTACCAAGCATGCCTTTCAAAAAAATTGTTGATTTCCTGTTCGTGCAAAAAAATAGAATTTTCATGCGCTATTAATAACTGATTGTCAATTAGTTACAAAATAAAAGAAAAATAAAAATAAAGTCTTATTGTTTTACTTTTGACATTTGAGGCCTCTGAAAACGCAATGAGTAGAAGTTTAAGCTGCTTAAATATAAAAGCCGGGCGCCCTTATCGACTAGGACTCTTGGCGTTCTTTTTTCTTGTGTGCTTCCTTATTAATGTCGCGATTGGATCGGTGGATATTCCATTCTTATCAATTGTTTCTTCGCTGTTTAGAGATGCTTCACAGGGCATTTACGAGCAGATAATTTGGGATTTCAGATTACCAAAAGCCTTCACCTGCGTTTTGGCCGGAGCAGGATTGGGAACTGGCGGATTGATGATGCAGACCTTTTTTAGGAACCCGTTAGCAGGTCCCGATGTGTTAGGACTCAGTTCTGGCGCAAGCCTGATGGTGGCATTCGCTGTCTTAGCTCAAGGCGTCCTGCCTTTTGGGCTAGGCAGTTTTCAGCCCTTGGGAGTTGCTCTTGCTGCAACAAGTGGAGCAACAGCTATTTTTCTAATTGTCGTTGCCGCTTCCCGAAAGGTAAAAGAAAATAGCTCGTTATTAATAATTGGTATGATGGTAGCAGCCTTTACAAGTTCACTTGTAAGTGTGTTACAATTTCTAAGTAAAGCGGACGATCTGCAAGCTTTTCTGATTTGGAGCCTGGGAAATGTTGGCAGCACCAATTGGAACGAACTCAACGTGATGGCTGTGATAATTGGAATCGGATTGCTAATCGCATTAGGATGTGTAAAGCCTTTGAACGTTTGGTTTATGGGAGAAAATTATGCCAAGAGCATCGGGGTAAACGTGAAAAGGGCAAGGGTTTGGATTGTACTTTCTGCCAGCCTAATGGTAGGCACTATAACAGCTTTTTGTGGCCCCATTGCATTCGTTGGTCTTGCAGTTCCACATCTGGTAAAACTATTGATGCCGCAATCGGACCATAAAATTCTTTTGCCTGCTGTGGCGTTGGGTGGCGCCATTCTTTTATTGCTTTGCGATACTCTGTCGCAATTACCTGGCAGTACTCAAATTCTGCCATTAAATGCTGTTACCTCTTTTATTGGAGCCCCGGTTTTGATCTGGGTGGTGATTAAAAGCAAACAAAGGAATTGATATGCAAAGGGAAGTTGAGGGTATCCATATAAAGACAGAAAAGCTGACGCTTGGGTATTCCAACCAAGAAAAGGATTTGTTGTTTTATGAGCTGAATCTTTGCTTGAATGGTGGAGAGCTTGTTTGCTTTATGGGCAGCAACGGCATTGGCAAATCAACTTTGATACGCACGCTTGCGGGGCTTCAGAAACCGCTTTCTGGGGGCATTTCATTTCCTGCAAATAAGTCGGGCATTGAAATTGAGAAATGGATCTCTTTGGTATTGACTGACAGGATCATTACCTCTTCGATGACTGTTTATGAGCTGATTAGTTTCGGGCGATATCCATTTCTTAACTGGAAGCTTGCGCTAGCCAACGATGACAAGCGCATCATTGAAGAAGCTATCCAAGCAACGCGCACTGAATCATTGATCTACAAAAGTGTAAATGAATTAAGTGACGGACAGATGCAATTGGTGATGATTGCTCGAGCACTGGCACAAGATACGCCTGTGATTTTATTAGACGAGCCAACAGCTCACCTTGACCTAAACAATCGAGTTGAAATTATGCGGGTTTTGAGAAACGTGGCAAAAACCATGAATAAGGCTATTTTAGTGGCCACGCACGAGCTCGACTTGGCGTTACAAATGGCTGATATACTTTGGCTTGCAACACCCGATAAACAGATAGAGGTTGGGACCCCGGAAGATTTGGTACTTAATGAAACACTAGATAAAATTTTCAGATTAAAGGGTTTTGATTTAAAAACTGGAAAGGTAAACCATGCGCCCTTTCGCAATAGGGAGATTAATTTGATAGGAACGGGTTATGAATTTCTCTGGACGAAAAACGCGTTGGATCGGGAAGGGTATTCAATCGAAAAGAATGCAAACATCGGTGTGGAGATAATTCATGGTCGGGAAAAACTGCGCTGGCTTATCACCGCTCCTACTTATACCAAAATTGTTTTCTCAATCAAAGATTTGTTAATGTATTTAACAATTGATTTCTGATTACTTGTAAACCGTTTTCTCAAGCTTAGAAAGACGTTCCTCAAACTGATATATCTTAATCAATCTTAACTACCAGCTTTTCAATTGCTTCTGCTAAGCGCATGTTGGATAATCTCATTTCAGACATTTCTAGCTTAATTAGTCGTCCCTTAAAAACTCAATTTTAGGATTAGAAGATTTTGGATTTGTGATTTTGTGGTTTTAACGAGCGAAAAAAGGCAATTAAAAAGTTGGGCTAAAAAGACAAGTGGATTTACTT
>JBIKRT010000127.1:0-9789 GCA_044349005.1 Cyclobacteriaceae bacterium | reverse complement strand
CCTGTTGAAATATGGAAAACTCCACCACCCGTTGAGCGGGGTGGAGTTTTCCACATTCCAACAGGATGCCAAGTTCACCTGGAAATCTTTAATTTTGGATGCTACTAAGTAAGGGGAGCTTTCAGATCAGTTAGAAAAATTCCAATAACAATGATATGGTAAAAGAAATAAAACTAGATGGTGAAATCACAGATATAACTCATGTTGTAAAAAACTATGAGACAATGAAACTGATAAAAATACAACCGAAAATATCACTTCAAATTATAATCAACTCAAGTGGGTCACTAGATTTTCAAGTTGACATTCCAATTACCATAATGAATCGCAATTTTTCCATAAAGAAACCACCGCTAGCAAATTGTACTATAACAATTGAACTTTCATAGAATTTAGAATGCTTGTTAATTTATTTTGTGAGTGTTTTTTTGAGTTTGAGCAAGGCAGAAAAAAATATGGCTAAGCTTGGGAGCGTGTAAATGACCTTAAACGAAGATTTGACAGCTTTGAATTAAGCCAATCCTCAGAGGTTTTGATTTGGATCGATTATAGTACACCCCGTGGTCAGGGAAATGATCTGTCACATCCACATAAACATTATTTCTGTCTAAGAAAAAGAATTCTGAAGACCAGTTTTGTTCAAAATTATGGCATCTAAATTTCAAAGACCCGACTTCTTGATTTGAAATGCCGATTACAAATTGATTGATAAATCTGGGCTTCTTAACCCAAAAAAGTTTTTGTTTAAAATCCTGACTTTGTTCAAGGTTTATGATGCCCTTAAAATGGTATTCACCAAAGTGCCTTTTGTAAACTTGTAATCGCCCACCATCTTCACCACCAAACCAACGACCGGATATTACCTTGAAAGGAAAATTCAAAAAGTCCGCTTCGTCTGTAAATTCAACATAATAGCCGCAATCATATCGGTATCTAACCTTGATACCCTCTTGAGTTGTTTCAGTCTGTATGGCAGTGAACTGATCCTCCGAGGTTTTGTAGGTTTTTGAGAATGGGATTTTAGTTTTGAAGATTTTTCCGCTTAAAGCAATTTGAGTAAAGTGAATCATTGCACTGCTAATTATAATTTGACCTCGCGAGATAATTGGGCAAGTTCTAATTCCAATTTTTCTTTTGTTTCTTTAAAATAGAGATCCCAATCTTCTATGGAATTTATTTTCTCGAAAGCTTCGCTTTTTTTAATATTGAGTAATTCAGTCTCAGCCTTTTTAAGCTTTTGCTTCAAGCGGGCAATTGTATTTCTTAAGATTTCCTTGTCCATTAATTTTAAACCATTGGCCGCTGTAAACTTTTTGTTTTCTAAATCTTTAAGAATTTCACACACGCGTTGAAGGTCATTTTTCTCATTGGCCTCGTTCAGTTCTTTAAACATTTCCTCGGCTTGTTTTTGAATCTCTATGGGTTCATTTGCAAACTTATCTGGATGGCATAATGTAGTAGCTTTCCTGAATAACTTCTTTAACTCTTTTGTCTCCTCTTCGTTGAGATAAAAAATTTCTTTTCTTCTATCTTCATTTAGTTGGTCTTGGTATTCCTTTTCATCATTTTGTGCCTCTTCAAATTTCTCCTCTTCATTTCTAACTTTCAACTTTCTTAGTTTGAGAATTTCCAAGATCATTGACCCTAACTCTTGGTTGTGCCTATGCTTAAATTGAGCCAACACTTTTTCCAAATCGGCCCTCTCGTTATCATATGCGTTAAGTTGATTCTCAAGGTTTTTTACTTCTAACTTCAGAGCTGCCAATTCGGGGTCAATCCAAATCGCGAGCTGTTGATTTTGATAAATGAAGCTTTGTATTTTATTAATTGCGCCAGCTAATTCCTTTTCTTCAATAAGCTGTATTATTTCCGCTATATCAGGATGAAACTGGTACTCCTTCAGCCTCTGCTTTTCTCTATCAATGTCTAAAGTATCTTCTAAGGAAACATAATTCTTTAGAATTTCCAGCCGCTGAATAATTTTTGCAAGTGGCAATATTTCATAAGGGGTAGGTTCATTTGGATAATACCTTTTGCGCAGACTATTAAATTCATTAATAAATTGCCAAGCAAGAGAAGAATCCCCCTTCGTTATTATTATGTTTTCATGATCGCTCTCTGCTTTGTAGCTCCAATTATAAGAGCCCGTGATAACGGTATCATAATCAATAACACAAAACTTATTGTGCATCAATTCGGTATCACCGTTTCCGATCTTATAAACTTTTGATTTGCCTTTGTTAACATCATTAAAGTCAATTTGGGATGATTCATTTATTCTGTCATTAGATATTATCAAGTTAACAGCACATCCATTAGTTGCCTTTTCTACAAGGCTTGAGAATAACCTCTTGTTAGTGAACCAAGCAACTGCAATAAAAATGGTGCTTTTAGCTTGTTGAAGCTCTTTCTCTATCCTGTTACCAATACTTTCAAAGACAGCCTCCGTTTGCATTTATGATTTCATTAGTTCTTTATATTTTGCCAAATCCGTCTCATCGCCATTTTCACCGCTCCCTTTATTGAGCAATTTTGAATAGTATCTTCCTAAATAAAAAAATGGATTGGCTGGTTCAATTGCTATTGCAGAAGTGTAATCTTCAATGGCCTCTTCGTACATTTTTAGCCTATGCCTTGTCATCGCTCTATCGAAAAATATCTTTTGCGCTTTTACCGACCAGTAACCTTCCTTTCGCAATAAAGCATCTGAAAGTAAAGCATCTGCCTCTAAATACCTCTTTTGATTATAAAGAATAACTCCAGAATAATGTTGTCCTAATTTCATACCAATGTACAAATCAAACTTCCCTTGGTTAAAGCCAAGATTATACTTCCCTTGTTTGTAATCATCTAATGCCGCTTCCACATCGCCCATTATTTCCTTTATAGTACCTCTCAACAAAAATGCACATTCTCGATCGTGGCCTTTTTCCGGAAAATGCTGGTCTAAAAGCTTAAGCGCTACTTCATATTCTTGAAGTTCAATTAATAGGGAAATTTTGTCAATTCCCCAGTCCAACATATAGTATCTTGAGGACATATAGTATCTTGAGGAATAAGGTGACTTACTCTCAAATGTTTCATCATAACATCTTTCAATATGATATTCGCCAGTATCATATCCTAAGCTTTTTATAATTTCAAAGTCCTTAATCGCGTTTTCATAATCACCCAATGACTGTCTGCATGTTCCTAGCTGATAATAGTATTGCGCTTTATCTATTTTTGATAACTTGTTAAACTCGGGTTGTGCTTCCTCCCATTTTCTATCATGATAAATGAAATTTAGTAGGCGTTTTTCTTTCTCTCTCAAATTAATTGCCCAACTCTTCAATAAACCAATATGTTCTTCAGCATATTTAATTTGATCGATGTTATCAATACCAAGTTGAATTGCCTTTAGCAAATCTGAGATTGCTCCCTCACAGTTAATATGTTCCGTATTACGGCAGAAGCCTCTATTATAATATAGTAATTTTAAATCTCCCTTTGCCTTTTCTATTCCTAAAGTAAACTCCCGAATAGCTTTTTTATGCAATTCCATCGACATAAATGATTCCCCTCTTTTAAGATGGTCGTCTTTAGTTACTAACTCATAATTACATGGGTTTGGTATGCCTTTAAGATTAAGAGCATCGTGAATTTTTTCCGTATCACTAGAAATAATCTTGTTTGTGATTCGCAGTAAGCTATTACTTTGATGAAAGATTAATCCAGCAGATGCACTGTTACTTATTGGCGAAAGAGCCGATTCATTTTCATTGCTACCATCTACTTGACTCATATCGTTACCGTCATTTATAGGCTTCAAATGAGCGACTTATGTTTTATTTTTTTGAATAAATAGTTAATAAGCGCAAAGATTGCTAACAACTTAAAAAAGTGAAAAGTAATAAACCCTAGCCCTTCGAAAAACTCCCAATCATACTCCTTTTGGGTTACAAGCACGTAGTAAAGAAAAGAGAGAATTAGAAATGATATTAAAATGATTACCAATTTTTCGGATCTTGTAATAGGCATATACCAGCATTTGCCAATAAAGATAGAAATAATAGTTTTACTTAGCTAGACTAACTTGAGTAGTATCATCTTACACAAATGCTTCTCTTTTTAGCTTTTTTGCAATTACTGTTTCAATGGCAGAAATTGAACTCATTAAATCAATTCAATAAACTCTATTGTTGCATCTGCATTTCCTGATGCCTTCTATACGAGTTCTTAGAAAACGAAGTGATAGGCTCCGGTTCCAAAACCTCACTAGTAGTGTCTACCACACTTCCATCTTCATAAGAAACCGATACTGCCACTTCTAATGTATGATTAGAAGTGCCTCGATAGGTTCCTTTTACAGGCGAGCAATCAGAAAAATTCTTTCCAACGGCCAGTCTAACATGGCTATCGTTTACAATACAATTATTTGTAGGGTCAATGCCTATCCACCCAAAGAAAGGTATGTATGCCTCCACCCAAGCATGTGTTGCGCCTTCGCCACGCATCCCGCTTTTATTAGGGCAGATGTAACCACTCACGTACCGTGCAGGAATATCAATCAACCGAAGCATCACCAACAAAATGTGAGCAAAATCTTGGCAAACGCCAGACTTTAGCTTCCATACTTCATCTAATGTGCTTTCAACGGTGGTGATTCCCTTTTTATAGGTGAATTTCTTAAATACAAAGTCGCAAAGTTGAATAGCCGCGTTAAGTGGCGATTGCTGCGATGTTTGTATCGATTCCACCACAGTCATTACTTCGGCCAATAAAGAAAAATTTTCTTGCCGTAAGAAATCGATCAAGTCTGCCTGATAGCGCAACTGCCGCAACTCCGCCCATTGCTCCTCCACCTTTTTAGTGTTGGAAGAAAAATTAATGGGTTTGGTTTCTACCACTAGTCGTACGTCAATGGTTAACTCTTGATGTGGGCTTGCATGGGTAAACGTACCTACCTGGTTCCCAAAATAATCTCGGTGCATTTCTACCTGTGGATCGCCCGTTATTACAATCTGCGATTGCAATACCTCTTGAAATTCATCCTGAATAGGGTACAGCATGATCTGGTTAGCGCTATCGCGCACGGGCACCTCATAGGTGTATTTTGTGATGTGCCTTATTTTAAACTTGGACATGAATGGTTGTTAACTGTAAGCGAAATAATGTTTGTTGAGTAGATTCCCGATGGCATATAAATCCTGGTGAATGCGCTTGAGATAGTTGTCAATGCCCTCTTCTATGATCATCTCCATGTTTGAGTATTGCACACTGCTTCGCAGCCTGCCGATAATTAGACTTATTTTGTTGAAATTTTCGAGGTTGCGTTCGTTCTTCAGCCTATCAAAATAGCGTTGAGCACGGCTTACCGAATACTCTACGGATCGGGGAAAGTTGGGGTTGAAAATAACTTGGTCGATTATATTTCTTGCTTCGAAGCCAGAGCGATAGTTTTTTAGGTACAACTCATAGCCCGAAATCGACAAAAGAAAATACTTCCAATCGGTGGTGTCAATCGTTTTATCTAGGTTATAACCCAGGTCGCTAAATTTTACCTCTAATATATCTGCCGACTGGATGGCGCGTTCCAGGTATTTTCCGATGTTCATAAAGCACAGCCCCTCGCCCCTGGCCATTGTAATCTCAGCCGTTCCGTAATAGAGCATCCCTTGCCGAATCAAAATATCCAAAACAGAAATTGGATCATCATACTTAACCATCTTTTCCAGCTTCTCATCGCGAACTATGTGATAGTATTCGTTGAAACATTGCCAAACCTCTTTGGTGATATGATCTTGAACTGATCGCGCATTTTCACGCGCTTTTGTTACCATATTCACCACCGAGTTCGGATTCTCCTTTTCTATCACCATGTAGTGCAATACCTCACGACTATTATTGCCCAACTGCGCAATTTCCTCGTCTTCCAAAAAACTAAATGTCTTTAATACTGGCTTCCAGGTAAAATCGCTGGAGTCATCTTGGGAAAATGCATAGTTCATCTTCAGCATTCTTAAAATGCCATCCGTCCGCTCCATGTACCTAGACATCCAATAAAGAGAATCAGCTACTCTACTTAACATGCAATTACTTTTTAGTTAACTACCTTTTTTAAACCGATAAAACCCAGGTGTCTTTACTGCCTCCGCCCTGCGAAGAGTTCACTACTAAAGATCCTTCGCGTAACGCAACGCGTGTTAATCCGCCAGGAACAATCTCAATCCCTTGTGGTCCACATAATGCATAGGGTCTCAGGTCGAGCCTGCGCGGCTGTACTTTGCCATTTAGGTAACAAGGCCCTGTTGAAAGACTAATCGTTGGTTGCGCAATAAATTGACGCGGATCTTTAGCGATTTCTTTTTTGTAATCTTCTATCTCTTTCTCCGTGGCAGCGTGCCCCATCAACATTCCGTATCCCCCTGATTCATTCGTTTTTTTCACAACCATTTTGTTGATGTTCTCCAACACATATTTTGCTTCGTCTGGATTACCAAGTTGATAGGTGGGAACATTCTTTAAAATGGGTTCCTCATTTAAGTAATATCGGATCATCTCCGGCACATAAACATAAATTGCTTTATCATCTGCTACGCCATTGCCCACTGCGTTAACAATAGCAACATTGCGCTTTCGATAAGCCGATAAAATTCCTGAAACACCTAACGCACTATCGGGATTAAAAACCAGTGGATCTAAGAAATCATCGTCTACTCTTCTATAAATAACATCAACCTGTTGAAGCCCCATGGTGGTTTTCATGAACACGCGATGATTATCAACTATTAAATCACGGCCCTCCACAAGTTCCACGCCCATAAGGCGTGCAAGGGTAGTGTGTTCGAAGTAAGCTGAATTATACATACCCGGTGTAAGCAATACTACAGTTGGGTTTGCCACCTGCCTCTGTGACAGTGACACCAGGTTTTTGTAGAGAATATTGGGATACTGATTTACCGGACGAACATTGTTTTGTGGGATAAGGTCAGGAAAAATTCTTTTCGTGATTTCCCTGTTTTCAATCATGTAGGATACCCCAGAAGGAGTGCGCAAATTATCTTCTAAAATATAATAAGTGCCATCGTAGTCGCGAATTAAATCAATGCCCGCTATATGCACATAAACATCGTGGGGAACATTCACGCCTTGCATTTCGCGCAGATAGTGTGGGCAAGAGTAGATTAGGTCAATTGGAACAATGCCATCTTTGATGATAAACTGATCGTGATAAACGTCTTTCAAAAACAAGTTAAGTGCCTTTAGCCGTTGGGTAATACCCCTTTCTATGAAATCCCACTCAGAGGCAGTGACAATTCTTGGGATCACATCAAATGGGAATATTTTCTCGATGCCTTCACCACTTGAGTAAACAGTAAATGTAATACCCTGACTCATGAATAAGCGCCTAGCCATTTCCTCCTTTTTGCTTAGTTCGTCTTGCGAAAACTGCCTCAGAAAATCATGCACACTTTGATAAGGAGTTCTAACGTCTCCTTCCGCATACATTTCGTCCCAAGTTTTAGGTGGAACCGCATAATTATTGAAAATTGAAGCTGTACTCATCTACTTGCCATTGAAAATTTTGAATTATTGCCTTAATGTAGTAGATCATTACTATAACATGAAGGTTTTGTAAAATTTAATTTCCGCAAACGAGTTCTGAAATCGTTGTTGATTCCTCTAAAAAATCCTGAGCCGTCTTTAACTTTCTAGTTGTTGATTGGCTATTTCAAAATAGGATGCCGTTTAAATGGCTTGGTTTCGTCAAATAGCTTCCTATAGGTAATGTGCTTTTTTGACACCTTTGCCCCTACCTGTTCTACCACTAGAATCATTTTTGGATTGAAATCGCCAATCCAATTCATCTCATATTCATCGTAGCGCTTATACTTGTCTTGCAAAACTGCGCGTGCCGCTTGAATCATCGCTCCATCGGCTCCCTTCCCTTGATGTTCAGGAACAATTCCAAATAAAATCCCAAAGGCTTTTTTGTTTGTTTTGAGAATAGTATGATATACCAATTTCGCCTTGCCAATTAAGTCAAGCTTACCATTTACATATTTAAAAATCTGATTGATCTCCGGTAAGGAGAGGAAGAAGGAAATCGGTTCACCTTTAAAGAACCCAAAGTATAGCAACTTATTATCCATGATGGGTTTCATTTGCTTTACCATCAACTCGGTTTGTTGTTGAGTTAGTTCTGGGTTTTCAGCCCTATTTGCCCAAGCTTTGTTATATACTATGCGCAGGTATTCAGCAAGCTTAGGGATTTCAGATTTTTCTAAATGACGAAACTCATAATCCTTATCGGATGTTAGTTGGTCGGCCTTCTCCTTCAGCCTAGGCGAAAGCGGCTCCATTATTTTTCTCCCGAAGGTAAGCTGGTTGAAGTATACCTGAAACCCGTACGCTTCAAAAAAATCTTTGTAATAAGGGAAGTTATAATTGCATTGATAATTGGGTTCGATATCAAAGCCCTCCACGAGAAGGCCCCACCACCTATCACGACTGCCGAAATTGATAGGGCCATCCATGGCTTCTACTCCTTTATTCTGTAGCCAGTGTTTGCACGTATCAAAAAGTAAAAAAGCGGCCTCCTTGTTTTCAATGCATTCAAAAAAACCCATGCCACCCGTGGGCTGATCATTTCCCTTGTTTAATGTCTTTTTATCATAGAAAGCGGCCACCCTACCGATGGTCTCACTTTTATCATCTTGTAAAAGCCACCTGATTACTTCACCGTTCCGAAAGGCTTTATTCTTTTCTTTATCAAAAACATTTAGAACATCTTTGTCCAGTGGGCGTATCCAATTAGGGGTTGATTTATAAAGTTTGGTGGGTAGCAGTAAAAATTCATTTACGTCTTGTTGAGATGTAACTTCTTTGACAGTCATCTTAATAAGTGATAGTTTTAACTTGAGATAAAGCAAAATACTAATTTATTCAATCAGCAACCAACATCACTATAGAAAAAGCGCTTTTACAAAAATTCCGAATCAAGTCAACCTCCGCAGTGGAAGTTGTAAATGGCCCAACCGAGTTTAGTTTTCAACAGAGTGGACAAGGCGATAAAGTTGTCCTCGTGTTCGTGCGGTCTCAGCTGGACGTAACGAAATTTGCGTTAAAATTCGCACCGGCTGCAAAAGAAGAAAAACTTGTTTTGTGGTGCGCTTTTCCCAAAAAAAGTGCTGGAATAAAAACAGATATAAACCGCGACTCAGGCTGGGAGGAGCTCACGAAACTGGGTTTAGAAATAGTATCTATTCTGTCTATGGACGAAATATGGTCAGCCTGCCGCTTTAAGAATAAGCCGAAAAATTCTATTCGAGCAATAACTACTAAATCAGATAAGGCGCTCTATCTCCCCGAGCGGCTCCAGATCCTATTGAATGAAAATCTTGCCAGTAAAAAGTTTTTCGAAAGTCTCTCTTATACCAACCGAAAAGAATATGCCTTGTGGATAAGCAGTGCCAAGCGCGCTGACACGATAGAGAATCGGTTAACAGCAATAAAGACAAAGTTGAGTTTGGGCAAAAAATATCCTTCAGAGAAATAACTAAAAAAATAAAATCACAATTGGCATTAGAAATATTCCATCACCAATTAAACGGTAGTGTGTTCTTACAAATAATGCGTTTCGAAATGTGAACAGAAGGCAGAGTACCAAATTCATAAAAAAAGGCATATTACTGAAAAATGGTTGGTGGATGTTGAAGATTTGTTCTGATAACCAATAAGTTGAAAGGAATTTTTAGGAGTTTAGTGAAACGTGTTTCACTAAACTTTTTTCATTTCATGAAACCT
>JBIKRT010000172.1:0-2602 GCA_044349005.1 Cyclobacteriaceae bacterium | reverse complement strand
ATCTGGGCCTCGGTAAAGCGCATCTTTTTCATTTGACTGTTTTGTTAGGTTAAAATTAAAAAAACTCTACTTTTAACCTGTTCAAAAAAATCAGCCTAGTACCAAAGCAGGCGTAATACATTCTATTTATTGCGGTATTCCAAAGCTTATTGTCTATTAGGATTTTAACTTCCAGAATTGTTTCGTTAGCGCGTTGAAGTCTATAGCTAATAAAATCGTTACCCATAAACAGTTAATTAAAGTAATTTCCCTTCACGCATTACGCTGGCGTAAAAGGGGGTAATTTTATGTTTGGTTGTCCATTCCGCTTCTGAATAAATGATTGGGCTTATAACTTCACCTTCTTCAAATTCCAAGTCGTAGAGTGGGTAGGTTATTTGCCTTTCGTCTTCCAATGTGATTGTAGGTTTGTTTAAGAGAATTAATAAATCCCAGTCCGACTCTTCCTTCATCGTGCCTCTTGCCCTTGATCCATAAAGATAGATTTTGGCAGAGGGATTTTTTTCAATAATTATCTTCTTAATCTTATCTAAAAAGAACTTCTGATCTTTCTGCACCTTGCTTATATTTAATCCTGTTTAACAAATACAAAATCTCCCCCTTCATCGCCCGTATCTTGGATTGTTCCATACTGAGGTACAGTGTGCGTGTTGTTAAGCACAGCTGTTTCCAACGAGGAGAATAGTTGCTTCGCGGTTAAAAACTTCTCGTTATTTTCGTTTAACCTTTTCAATAGGTATTCCATAAACTTGCTTTCATCGGGCACGGTAGAAAGTGTACCGCTTGTCATAGCCTTGCGGCTGGGCAACTGATATATTTTGGCCATAGCATAGTCTGTCATTCCCGCATCGCGACTCTTAAAAATACTCCCGCTAAAACAAGCATCGGTAATCAGCAAGGAGTGTTTGGCTTGAATGCCAGCAATGTAATCGCGCAGGGTGCTGTTGGCAATCCAGTTTGCTTTGTTGTTAATAGCGGCATCGCTGGGCAGCCAATAGCCAACTTTTAAGCGTTCGTCCCAGACGCCATGCCCCGCGTAAAAGATGATGATGTTTTCTTTGGGAGTGATTTTCTTAGATATGTCTTCCAGTGCTTGCAGTATTTCACTACGCGTAGGATTTTTCAGAAGCGTGGTTTGTTCTTTGGGGAAGTTATATTTTCCCGTAAGGGCAAGGTAAAGTTTACTACCATCTTTCACTGGCTGATTGAGCGGCACAAGGCCCGATGAGGCTGAGTAATTTTCAACAGCAATTATAAGGGCGTGGTATGATGGAATACCCGAGATAGTTGGCTCTTCTTTAACAGATTGCTGTGTTAAAACAGTTTGACTCCTAATAGGCTGCGCTAGAATTACTTTATTAGACTCTGAGCCAATCTTAATGGGAGTAACGGAACTAAGGCTAGAGACTTTATTCACCTTGTAGCCGACAACAATGTAAGTTGGCACAGAAAAAGACGAGGTTTCATTAGCTGTTCTTGTCACTACATGCAATGCTTCTGAAACACTTGAAGAGGCGGATCTAGCTCCAACCCTAATCACAACTGATTGAGAAAGACCATAATTACTTTGTGCATGGCATAAAGGACGGATACTTAATAAACCTAATATAATTAGTAGGTATCTCATTTAGTGATAGGAATGTTTTTTACTGAGTAATTGTGCCTTGTAAAATCCCACTCGAAACTTATTTTTAACAACGAAACAATATTCATTTCAGGATTAACATTTTTTATTATTGCGATCCCTTTGAAAGGGGCATCCTTTGAGAATTCTATAGAGTTGGAGTCAAAAGTAATTCCAATGATTCTTACATCGGGTTTCTCAAAGATTCCACCTTGTTCATCCAATAACAAAGCACCATCTCTTGGAAGGAAAGCTCTAAGTACAGCCCTATCTGAAATATTTGTAACTAAAAATTCTACCTTTAAATTATTTCCATCAAAATAGGCTTTAGTTGCTTCCAATGAAAAGAACTCATCAGCGAAAGCCTTCGGATAACCAATCTTCTTACTATTTGCTTCTACCTTAAACACCAAATCCCCATCATAAACAACTAACTCTTTGGCGGCATTCCAAGTTATTTTTTTACCCGCTCCAGGCTTTACGTTGGCTTTTACATCACCACTTACCTGCCGCAGTTCGGGGCTAAAGGTGGTACCTCCATCTTTGGAATAATACAAACTGACGTAGACGGGTTTGGTGTCTACCAAGTCGTAGATAACAATTACCTCTTCGTTGGTCTGCACGGCCTTTACGTTTTGTACTTGTTGGGCTTGCAAGGCAAAGGGCAGCACAAGGAGAGCAGCAGAAAAGAACTTCATTGATACTATTTTTTTACAACGAATATACTGAATTTATTACAACCGCAGAGGTCGCTGAGAAACGCGGAGCAACGCCTCTACAAACCTTTGTGCTTGGGCTATTCGACATTTGTAATGTCGAACGACAGATAAGCAGGATTTTAAATCCTTCCCTATCTAGTCACTCCTTAAAAAGCCCAATGGGATTAGTTTTTGAATAAAATCGATCGAATTGAGTTGAAACAATCTGCAAGAAAGTCGGGTTTTATCTTTAAAACCTTGCAGATTTTTTATGCTTACA
>JBIKRT010000126.1:0-9848 GCA_044349005.1 Cyclobacteriaceae bacterium | reverse complement strand
GAGGTTTCATGAAATGAAAAAAGTTTAGTGAAACACGTTTCACTAAACTCCTAAAAATTCCTTTCAACTTATTGGTTATCAGAACAAATCTTCAACATCCACCAACCATTTTTCAGTAATATGCCATTTTGGAAAAAGAATACTAATGCGAGCCAATTGGCTCGCATCAGTATTTATTCTGATTAGCAGAATTCATCAAATACTTCCACCAAGTGTTGACCAATCATCTGGGCATTTCTACCTTCGATATGATGGCGCTCAACAAAATGGACAAGTTCACCATCTTTGAAAAGGGCAATTGCTGGTGAGGAAGGAGGATAGGGAAGTGTATACTCCCTTGCTTTTGCTACTGCTTCTTTATCAACGCCAGCAAATACAGTTGTTAGGTGGGCAGGCTTCTTATCAGAGTTCTGCAGAGCCCATTTTATGCCGGGTCTGGCAGCTCCAGCCGCGCAGCCGCAAACAGAGTTAATTACCAAAAGCGTTGTGCCTTTTTGATCCTTTAGTTCTGAGTCAACATCAACCGAAGATTTCAATTCTTTAAAACCAGCGCCCGTTAAATCTTGACGCATAGGTGCTACTAAGTGTTCTGGATACATATTCTTAAAATTCAAAGTTTAAAATTCCAAATTCAAAATTACTACTTTACAGTTAACTAATCATTTCAAATTTTAGTTCTCGTCCAATTTTGAATCTTGAACTATGAATCTGAAACTACATAAATCCTAGTTCAAGTTTGGCGGCCTCACTCATCATATCTTGCGAGTAAGGAGGGTCAAACGTAAGTTCAATTTTCACGTCATTTACTCCTTCAATGGCCTTTATCTTTTGTTCTACTTCGCTCGGTATTACCTCTGCAGAAGGGCAAGAAGGCGAAGTTAAGGTCATCAGCACAAAAACATTATTAACAGGAAAAACATTGATTTCATAAATAAGGCCCAATTCATATACATCGACTGGAATTTCGGGATCGTAAACCTGCTTTATCGCTTGAATCACCTTATCCTTTAAATCCAGCGAGGTTGCCTCGGTTTGGTCTAATGAGGCAGTATTTTCTGATGTTTCAATCATGCAGTTGCTTTGTTTATTGTTTCAAACTGGGTTTGAAAGGCAAGGGCATACAATTTCATTTGTTTTACCATAGCGGCAAAGCCGTTGGAACGCTGCGTGCCTATGAATCGTTCCATCTTAATCTTATCTACGAAATAAAGATCGGAGCCCAAAATTTCCGATGCTGGTTGACCTGAGTATATCCTAACTAAAAGACTGGCCAGCCCTTTTGTGATGGCCGTATTACTATCTGCCGAAAAATAGATTTTATCTTCGGTTCTTTTTGCTGTTAGCCAAACTTTGGATTGACACCCTCTGACGATATTCTCGTCAGATTTTTCCGTTTCTAACATGATCGGCAATTTTTGGCCGAGTTCCATCAAATACAAGACGGTCATTTCCATGTCTCCATCCAATAATGAAAACTCGTTAATGATTTCGTCTTGTATTTCGCTGATGGTCATTTATAAACTTCTTTTTCAAGTTTGGTTACACGTTCATGTAAATGCGCTATACTTTCAACTTCCGTGGCGAGTTTAAAAATAGCCCGTGTGTTTTCAGTAGTTTGAAGATTAAGCTTCACAATTTCACGTTCCACACGATCAAGCCTAGAATCCATGCTATCCAGTTTTTCATTGGTTGCTTTTTGACCTTCAATTAAAGCGTTATGTCCTTCAATTAAGGCATCAAATTTAATGAGGCTTTCCGCTAATAGTTCCACAATCCTATTTTCGTTTTCCATAGTTTATCAAATTTTTATTTGAGAAACTTAATAGTTCTTTCAACGCCTTCAATCAACAAATCGATTTCTTCTTTTGTGTTGTAAACCGCAAATGACGCACGCACTGTCCCTTCTAGTCCAAGGCTATCCATCAAAGGCTGTGTGCAATGATGACCTGTCCGCACGGCTATTCCCTTCGCATCGAGCAGTTGCCCAATATCAAAAGGATGAATTCCATCAACAACAAAAGATTGAACGCTTACTTTTTCTTTGGCTGTTCCAATTAGTCTTACAAAATTTAACGAAGCCAATCGTTGGCTTGCATATTGGAGAAGAATATGTTCGTGAGAAGCAATGGCATCTTTGCCAAGTTCATTGATAAATTCAATTGCTTCTTTGAAAGCAACAACATCGGCAATGTTGGGCGTGCCAGCCTCAAATTTGTAGGGCAGATCATTAAAGGTTGTTCCTTTGAAGGAAACATCTTTAATCATTTCACCACCTCCCATAAAAGGGGGCATAGATTCCAGCAGCTCCTTTTTTCCGTAAAGCACTCCAACGCCAGTTGGGCCATACATTTTATGAGCTGCCAGGCAATAAAAATCACAGTCTAATGCCTGCACATCAATTTCCAGATGGGCGCCCGCTTGAGCACCATCCACCAATACAACTGCATTCGCACCGTGTGCTAGTTCAATTATTTCCTTTATCGGGTTAATTGTGCCTAGACTATTGGAGGCGTGATTGACTGCAACGATTTTGGTTTTAAAGGAGAGTAATTTTTTATAAGAAACAACGTCAAGTTCACCGTTTTCTAAAACAGGTATCACTTTAATGACCGCTTTCTTCTCGATGGCCATTAATTGCCAGGGCACAATGTTGGAATGATGTTCTAAACCAGAAATAATGATTTCATCCCCTTCATTTAAAAATGCCCGACCGTAAGATGAAGCAACTAAATTGATACTTGCCGTTACCCCGGAAGTAAAAATAATTTCTTCCCGATTGGCGGCATTTATAAATTGCTTGGCTGCATCTCGCGTATCTTCAAATGCTTTGGTAGCTTTTTCTGCTAATGTGTGTATGCCGCGATGGATGTTAGAATTGCAGCCTTCATAATAACCAGTAATTGCATTGATTACTCGCAGGGGCTTTTGCGATGTGGCTGCGTTATCAAAATAAACTAGCTTCTTTCCGTTGATTGATTGGTCGAGTATTGGGAATTGCCCCCTAACTTTTGCAATATCGAACGTTGAATTTACCTCCACTTCCATACTTAGAAATTCTTTTGCAACCGTTCAGAGATAAGTAAATCAAAATAATTCTTAATCCCGCTGTCCGGAATAGTTGCCACTACATCCGCTGCAAACGCATACAATAACATAGCCTGCGCGGATTGTTTTGAAATGCCTCGCGATTGCAGGTAAAATAGTGCTTCTTCGTCTAGCTGACCAGTGGTACATCCATGTGAACACTTAACATCATCTGCCCAAATTTCCAATTGTGGTTTGGTATTAATGGTAGCGTCATCACTGATCAGAATATTTCTATTTGATTGGAAGGCATTGGTTTTTTGGGCCTGTGGCCTTACATAGATTTTTCCATTGAAAACACCTTTTGAGTTTCCATCCATGATTCCCTTATAAAGCTCATTACTTTGCGAGTTGGGCTTTTTGTGGTCTACTACAGTATGGTTATCAACCAATGTTTTTCCTTTCAACAAATACAAACCATTGAAATGGGATTCACAATGCTCTCCATCGATGGTAATCGAAAAATTATTGCGTATCAATTGACCGTTTAACGTAAGCGTAAAGGCACTTACTTTGCTGCCGCTTAATTGCTGAATAGCAGAGTTTGCCACTTGGCAAGCAGCCCCTTTATCGTTTTGAATTTTATAGTAATTCAAGCTGGCGCTTTCGCTGACAAGAATTTCTTCGGTGAATGTGTGGAATGATGCCTCACCGCCAGTTGTTTCAAATTTCTCTATAATACTTGCTTCACTTTGTTGCCCAACGATCAACAGCATCCGTGTATGCGCAATAACTTGCGAAAGCGTAGTATCGTTGATATGAAGAAGGAAAATGGGTTTTTCAACGATGGTTTTATCGGGTATGTTGATGTAAACTCCCCCGTGCCAAAAGGCTGAATTCATTGCCGCGAAAGGATCATTTTGAGAACTGCCAATCTTGTCAAAATAGCTTGAAATTACTATTGATTCAGATTGAAAGGCCTCTGCTAATGTTTTGATAACCAGATGGTCGTTAGGACTTATTATTTTGCTATAATTCTTAGAAAAAGAACCATTAATAAAAACCAAGATATTGGCCTGCAGTTCTGGAATCAAAAAGTTATCAATTGAGGTAATAGACGAAGTAGATAACTCGTTTTTCCATGCAAAATTCTTCTCAATATGTTTCGTGATAGGAGTGAAGCGGTACTCTTCTGACTTATTACTTGGTAGTCCTAGCTTTTCCAAATAACTTATTGCCTCCTTTCTAAGATCTTCGCCTTCGGTGAATGCATCCGCGCTAAAGCTCAATACTATTTCTTGAGTCAAATTTTTATTTGTCACTGTGCTCATAAAATCAGGCAATGGCTACTTCATCTTTAATCCAATCATATCCTTTGGCTTCTAGTTCAAGCGCTAGGTCTTTCGTTCCAGACTTCACAATTCGGCCTTTATATAGCACGTGGACAAAATCAGGAACGATATAGTCCAACAAGCGTTGATAATGTGTAACAACAATTGTGGCGTTATTTTTGGAACGCAGTTTATTTACCCCGTTGGCAACAATGCGCAACGCATCAATATCTAAACCTGAATCGGTTTCATCAAGAATTGCCAACTTCGGCTCAAGCATGGCCATTTGAAAAATCTCGTTGCGTTTTTTCTCGCCACCTGAAAAACCTTCGTTTAACGATCTGGAAAGAAGTGATTGTTCGATCTCCACCAATTTCATTTTCTCTTTCATCAAACCTAAAAAAGAAACGGCATCCAACGGCTGCTGGCCGCGATGAACCCGAATCTGGTTCAATGCCGTTTTCATAAAGTTGATGGTGCTTACCCCTGGTATTTCAACGGGATACTGAAAGGCCATAAATATTCCTTCTCTCGCCCTTACTTCAGGATCTAACGCCAAAAGATCTTTGCCTAAAAATGTCACTTCACCGCCAGTTACTTCATATTCTTCTCTACCCGAAAGAACCGAAGCAAGCGTACTTTTACCAGAACCGTTCGGTCCCATTATGGCGTGAACTTCACCAGCATTAACGGTAAGGTTTATTCCCTTAAGGATTTCCTTTTCTTCTATCCGGGCTTGGAGATTTTTTATTTCTAACATTTTTAATTATTCAAGATTCAACGTTCAAGGTTGGGTTCAGAGTTGATTTTGAGCTAGGTAAGGCTCGTTGGCTTCTTTAACGTACTTTTCTCCTTTCATTTCTGAAGACTTTAAATAGCTAATGAAGCCAGAGAGCTGACTGCTTATTTCCAATACTTTACTGTTAAGTAGATCAAATTCTTCTTCGTTGATGTGGACTTTATCGAAGCATCTAGCCAATTGGGAACGCGCTTCACCAGCCGATCCTTTTGCGATAAACAAAAATTGAATAAATTCCTTATTTCCTCCCCGCTCAAAACCTTCGGCTATGTTATCCATAATTGATCCCGCTGAACGGTTGATTTGGTCTTTGAGAGAAAAATCCTTTGCAAAAGTACCTTTGCTTGATGTTTCATGGATGTGCTTGGCAAACGCTCTTGCTTTCCTCCAAACGTCCAATTCTTCGAACCTATTTACTTTAGCCATCTCTTAAATTTTGAATCTCGAACCTTGAACTTTGAATTGCATTAACCAACACTTCCTTCCAACGTTAAGGCCAATAACTTCTGCGCTTCCACAGCAAATTCCATCGGTAATTGACTTAATACTTCTTTTGCATAACCGTTTACGATCAATGCCACAGCTGATTCTTCATCTATTCCTCTTTGCAAGCAGTAGAAAATTTGATCCTCTCCAATTTTGGATGTGGTTGCTTCGTGCTCGATTTTAGCTGACTTATTTTCAACTTCTATATAAGGGAACGTATGCGCTCCGCATTGCTCGCCCATCAATAGTGAATCGCATTGAGAAAAATTGCGGGCGTTTGTTGCTCGTTTCATAATGTGCACTTCACCCCGATAGCTGTTTTGCGATTTACCAGCCGAAATACCTTTTGAAACAATTCGCGATTTTGTGTTTCTGCCAATATGAATCATCTTGGTTCCCGTATCTGCCTGCTGGTAGTTATTTGTAACTGCAACAGAATAAAATTCCCCCTGAGAATGATCGCCTTTTAAAACACAGGATGGGTATTTCCAAGTGATGGCAGAGCCAGTTTCTACCTGTGTCCAGGATATTTTGGAATGATCGCCAGCGCAGAGGCCGCGTTTTGTCACGAAATTATAAATTCCACCTTTTCCATTTTTATCACCAGGATACCAGTTTTGAACGGTAGAATACTTTATCTCTGCCTTTTCCATCGCGTAAAGCTCTACCACTGCGGCATGCAATTGATTTTCATCTCGCATAGGCGCGGTGCAACCTTCTAAGTAGCTAACATAAGCGCCTTCTTCGGCTACAATAAGTGTTCTTTCAAATTGGCCTGTATTGGCGGCATTAATTCTGAAATAAGTAGATAACTCCATTGGGCAACGCACCCCTTTCGGGATGTAGCAAAATGAGCCATCTGAAAAAACCGCAGAGTTAAGTGCGGCAAAGTAATTGTCCTTAACGGGAACCACTGATCCCAAATATTTTTTGATCAACTCTGGATGTTCTTTCACGGCTTCGCTAAAGGAGCAGAAAATCACTCCCATTTCGCCAAGCTTTTCTTTAAAAGTGGTGGCCACTGAAACACTGTCTATAACTGCATCTACGGCAACTCCAGTCAGCCTCTTTTGTTCCCCGATAGATATCCCAAGTTTTTCAAACGTCTTAATAAGTTCCGGATCAACTTCATCCAGATTGTTTAATTGAGCCTTTTTCTTAGGAGCAGAGTAGTAAATAATATCTTGATAATTGATCGCTGGATGGTGAACATTTGCCCAGTTTGGTTCTGTCATATTCTTCCAAGTTCGAAAAGCATCCAATCGCCATTGCAACAACCATTCTGGCTCACCTTTCTTAACTGAAATAAAGCGAACAGTATCCTCACTTAGCCCTTTAGGTGCTTCATCTACCTCCAAATTTACATTCCAGCCATGCTCGTATTCCTTGCTTGTAAACTCGTCCAGAACTTGGTTGTCGGTGCTCATTGCCTCTATTTAGACTAATTTTAAATAATCCTCAAAAATACAACAAAAATGTGCTTTAAAGGTTCTTTGGGAGGTTAATTTATTTCGGGGGCAAGCGGGTTAGAAGAGTTTCAAGCTCCTATCTAGACTCTCCTCCAAACTTATCATAGTTTCCGTGCGGTCAATGCCTTCTACTTGCTGCATTTTATCATGCAACACTATTTTCAGATGATTGGTGTCTTTGCAGTGAATTTTGATAAACATGGAGTAGTTTCCTGTAGTGTAATGGATATTGGTGATTTCAGGAATCTCCTTCAACTTAGTTAGTACTTGATCATATAAAGCGCTCTTTTCTAAGTAAATGCCGATAAAAGCGGTGATATCATAGCCTAACTTGGCATAATTTATCTTCAACGTATTTTTTTCTACAATCTCAGCTTCTTCCATTTTGTTCATGCGTACATGTACAGTGCCTTGAGAAACATTTACCTTTTTTGCAATTTCGGTAAATGGCTTTTTTGAATCCTGCATCAGTAGTTCTAGTATTTTCAGGTCGATATTATCAATCTCGTAATTTTTTGCCATGGTGAAATGTTAATTTTGATAAATTTATAATAAAAACGCTATTTAATTAAATTATATGTAAATTATTTCTACATATACTGTTTATTTAATCAGTATACCTTTACTTTGTTGCATAATTAAACATTGTAAGGTGTTGAAATTGGCAGACAAGCCCTCCTGTCTCGGGGGTGGAGATAAAAGGACAAACGCAAGGTAATGGGTTGACCACTAAAGTTTTCTTGATGCCTTGTAGCTAACTTCTCCGTGGAGGTTCGAAGCCTTCCCTTACAGCAGAGCCCATCCTACAAACAGGATGGGCTTTTTCTTTTCGGAATTCCTCGTTTCTATCTTCTCAAACGATTGCTTAAGGTATATTTTTTTTGTCTCTTTGACGTTTATAAAGTTAAACTTGAATGGATATGAAGAACTTTCCATGGATAAGCAAATACCCGCTTGGCACACCTTCTGAAATTGGTGCATACGAATACAGTTCACTTGTTGAATTGTTTGAAGTAGCTAGTGAAAAACATTCGGAAAAGATTGCGTTTGAGAATTTAGGAGGTAAACTCTCGTTTAAGGCGGTTGATCGATTATCTACTTTTTTTGCAGCTTATCTTCAAAATGAACTTGGGTTGAAGAAAGGCGAACGGATTGCCATTCAAATGCCCAATCTGTTACAATTTCCAATTGCTTTCATTGGGTCGCTAAAGGCTGGTTTGATCGTGGTTAACACCAATCCGCTTTACACTCCGCGAGAAATGGAGCATCAATTTAAAGATGCAGAAGTTTCGGCTATCGTTATTGTTTCGAACTTTGCTTACAACCTCCAAACAATTGTAGATAAAGTGCCGGCTAAACATATCATTGTAACTGATATGGGGGATATGCTCGGCTTTTTCAAAGGCGCCCTTGTAAATGCGGTGGTTAAGTATGTTAGAAAAATGGTTCCAAGTTATTCGTTGCCCAACGCCATAAGTTTTAAATCGGTTTTGAATAAGGGCGCTGCGCTTTCACTAGTTAAACCAAAAATCGATATTGAAGATATTGCCGTGCTTCAATACACGGGCGGAACTACTGGTATTTCAAAAGGTGCACAGTTATCGCATCGAAATATCATTGCCCACAATCAAATGATTTCAAGTTGGTTTAAGCCATTTATGTCGGATGATGGAAAGGACATAATGATTACCGCTCTTCCCCTGTATCACATTTTTGCCTTGACGGTAAACGGAGTCTTGATGTATTCTTCCGGTGTCAGAAACGTTTTGATTACGAATCCTCGAGACATTCCGGGTTTTGTGAAAGAGCTATCAAAATACAAATTCACCATTATTACGGGCGTTAACACCTTGTTCAATGGGCTCCTGCACAATGAAGATTTCCAGAAACTTGATTTTTCAAAACTAAAAGGAGGCGTAGGCGGAGGAATGGCCGTTCAAGACGTGGTGGCCAAAAAATGGAAAGAAGTAACTAAGACCGTATTAGCGGAAGGCTATGGCTTAAGTGAAACCTCTCCGGTTCTTTGCTGCAATCCATTGAACGGAACGGAAAAGAGCGGGACAATAGGTATACCGATGCCCAGCACCGAAGTGGCTATTTATGATGATTTGGGTAATCAATTACCCCAGGGAGAGATAGGAGAGATTTGCGCCCGCGGCCCGCAGGTGATGAGAGGATATTGGCAAAAAGACAATGGAGACGTTTTTTACGATGGGGGGTGGTTTAAAACAGGCGATATTGGGTATATGGATCCTGACGGGTTTTTTAAGATCGTGGATCGCAAGAAAGACATGATAAAAGTATCCGGATTTAACGTTTTCCCTAACGAGATCGAGAATGTGTTGGCTGGGCATCCTAAAGTGCTGGAAGTTGCAGCGATTGGTGTGGCAGATCAAAAATCAGGCGAAGTGATAAAGGTATTCATTGTAAAAAAAGACCAGTCTTTGACAGAAGAAGAGATCAAGAAATTCTGTCATGAGAATTTGACGAATTATAAAGTACCCAAGTATTTTGTGTTCCGTACTGATCTGCCTAAATCTAACGTAGGTAAAATTTTAAGAAGGGTGTTGAAGGAAGAAGATTTAATTAAGGTTGCTTAGATTTGCGGACTTATTTAATGTATGTATCAGGGGGAAAATCCCTCGCCTTTAGGCGAAGACTTTAGTTTAATAAATTTGTGTGATGCAAAACTATCGAAAAACATCACACAGTACTTATGATTGTAAGTACCATATTGTG
>JBIKRT010000054.1:0-31390 GCA_044349005.1 Cyclobacteriaceae bacterium | reverse complement strand
GAAAGTAAATCCACTTGTCTTTTTAGCCCAACTTTTTAATTGCCTTTTTTCGCTCGTTAAAACCACAAAATCACAAATCCAAAATCTTCTAATCCTAAAATTGAGTTTTTAAGGGACGACTAATTAACAGCCAAAAGCCACAGGCCAATGAAAAGCGACTTAGGTTAGTAACAGTTTGCGACCCTCAAATTCCAAAAATATTAAAAGGCGATCCAATACGCTTGAATCAGATTCTATACAATTTGATTTCGAATGCCATAAAGTTTACCGAAAAAGGCGAAGTGAAAATAACTTCGCGTGTCCTTTCTATGAACTCTCATGAAGTATTGTTGGAACTAGCAGTAAGTGATACAGGTATTGGTATAGCGAATGACAAGCTGACAAAAATATTTGAAAGCTTTACTCAGGCGGATAAACACGTGGCCGTACGTTTTGGTGGCACTGGCTTAGGCCTCTCCATTGTAAAACAATTGACTGAGCTAATGAACGGTAAGATAGAAGTGGAAAGCGTTTTAGGAAAGGGCTCTAAATTTAAACTTACTATTCCGCTGAAAATCGGTGAACAAAATGTGAGCGTAAAAGTAGACCCGGTGGGGATAAACGACCTGGGATCATTTGAAGGCACGAGAATTTTATTGGCCGAGGACAATATAATTAATCAAACCGTTGCTAAAAAAACGCTTGAGAAATGGGGCATTGCTGTAGATGTGGCCAACAATGGCTGGGAGGCAGTTAAGATGGTACAGGAAAGAAAATATGATCTTATTATAATGGACATTCAAATGCCAGAAATGGATGGCTATCAAGCAACGTTTAAAATACGTAACGAACTTTCTTCTCCCACATGTGATATTCCTATTATGGCTATGACCGCTTCCGTTCTAGACGCAATGGAGAAAACCTTTGCCGCGGGAATGAATGAATACATCTCAAAACCTTTCAATTATCAAGAGTTAAATCAAAAGTTAAAGAAATTTCTAAAATCTAAAACTTCAATTGAGAACTCTCCTTTAGCACCCGTAAGGCACTCATTTATCGACTTCAATTACTTGGAAACAATTTCCCCTGGCAGCAAAGAGTTTAAAGAAGAAATGGTGGCGATGTTCGAAAGCCAAAGCCAGCTTTATATGGCTGAGATAAAAAAAGCTTTCGTTGATGGAAACTATACTGGTCTTAAGGCAAACGCCCACGCGTTTAAACCACTGGGTTCTTATCTTGGTATCCAATCGCTTACTTCACTTGTTGCTCACTTGGAAAAACTGCCCCATACCATCGAAGGAATTGATGAGATTGCCAGAACGATCGCACAAATAGAAATAATTCTTGACATAATTCAAGTAGAAATTAACCAACTAAAAGAAAACAATTTTATCATTAACTAATAGAAAAATGAAAACAACTAATCAAAACAAAGCCACCATTTTAATAGTCGATGATGAAAAGGCCTTGCGCCTTTTGTTGGGCGAATTTTTGAAAAAACACTATCATGTTGTCTCACTAGCTGACGGCCAAACTTGCCTGCAGTGGCTGGAATCTAATACACCGCCAGCAGCCATTATTCTGGATTTAATGATGCCAACTATAGATGGGATGGACGTGATAAAAACGCTAAGAAGCAATCCTGACTTGAATTCAATCGCTATCATAGTGCTCTCTTCAAAAGAAAGCAGTACCGATAGAATAGCCGCTTTGAAAGCCGGAGCGGACGATTTTCTCATCAAACCTTTCAACCCCGAGGAACTCATGGTACGCATTCAACTTAGAATAAAAACCAAGACCGAAATGCACCTCCAGTTAAGCTGATTTAATCTCCCATTTTTCCCATTTGGATTTCCTGTTAACTTGCAGGCCATAATACGATTCTTATGGCGGAAATTATCAAGTGTATTGTTGTTGATGACGAAGAGATGGCTCGAAAAATGATGGAGCATCTCATAAAACGCCTAGATAAATGGCAGCTAATTGCTAGTTGCGAAAATGCTATGCAAGCACGCGATTTCCTGCAAAAAAATAAAGTAGACGTGCTTTTTCTAGACATCGAAATGGGTGAGCTCAGCGGGCTCGATCTCTTGAAAATCATCAAGGTTCAGCCAGAAGTAATCATTGTGTCTTCAAAAGAAAAATATGCTTTTGATGCGTTTGAATTTGAAGTTACAGACTACCTACTAAAGCCGGTTGCGTTGGATCGGTTTATGAAAGCCATTGAGCGGGTCGAATCAAGGCTCGCCCGCGATGAACAAAATTATGCCACTTCCGAATCGGTATTTGTTAAAGCAAACAATCAAATAATGAGCATTAAACTCACTGATATACAGTGGGTAGAAGCGTATGGGGATTATGTAAATATTTACACGGAGAAAGACAGGTTGGTGATCCATAGCACGATGAAGGGCATCGAATCAAAACTTCCCTCCGATCAATTCCTGCGGGTTCATCGGTCATATATCATTAGACTAGACAAAATAAACTCGATCGATGACACGCTCATTGTTATAGGAAAGAAGCTGATACCTATTGGCGATTCCTATAAGGGAGATTTAATGAACCGCCTCAAGTTTTTGTAATCATCGCCCGATAGTTACTACCCGTTAGTCGATAACCAAGCACTCGTTATCGAATAAATTAACTGAGACTATACAATCAGGATACTTTTGAAAAAAAACAAAATATCCAATGAAAAAGATTGTATCAAATCTATATCTCGCGCTCACCCTTTTGTTAGGGGGCTGTTCTTGGCAGTGGCAAGAAGTGCCACCCGAAACAACAACTGAATTAGACGCAATGTCTATTTCACCTACTTTTAACTTCCAGACTACCAAGAATTTTAGTCTAGAAGTGGTGGCTCAAGATAATCATGGTATAGGGTTGAAAAGTGTTCCGTTTACCTTTGCCTACCAAACGGAAAAAGATACTGTTGAACTTGGTTCGTTGATGAGCGATAAACAAGGCCGTGTTGTTTTTAGTAACACACTACCCGATTACTTAGATAGTTTGATAGTATCGACAACTTATCCTGGCATTCCTACACCCATAAAAGTGAAAATAGAGAAGGGGACTAATTCGCTGTTGTTGGGTGGCCAAATGAAAACTAATTCTTTTATTAGTAACTCAACCAATCTAACCAATGCACGAACGGATGGTAAATTTTCCTTCCTAGCACCGTTCGATAGTCAAGGGGTGCCAGCTAATCTTGAGCCAGTAAATGACTATGTTCCACAGGACATTCTGGATTTGATAGCAAACTCATTACCAGAAAGGGCACCCGTTCCTACTGCAAACCCAGAATACTTAAATAACACAATTGCTGACATTCATTTAAGCGACTCCTCTGAGGTTTGGGTGACATTCGTAACCGAAGGAGCCGGATATAGAAATACGTTGGGGTACTATACTTACAATCTCCAAAGCCCACCCACACGGCCAGCCGATATTGCCAAGCTAAACGTGGTTTTTCCAAATACATCATTACCGGGAAGTGGAGGAAATCTTCAAACTGGCAGCAAGGTGAGGATTGGTTCTTTCGCTGCAAATACAGGTATTGGATGGTTTGTAATACCTAACGGGTTTAATGGAAGCAATGTAACAGAAGCGAACTACATACATTTTTCTGACAAAGCGTTAAACACATATACCACCGCGGCCTATTCACAGACTGCATTAATCTTGAAAAATGACGCTCGCGAACTGCTTTTACTGGCATTTGAAGATTTGAATAGACCGAGTGGCGATAACGACTTTAACGATGTTGTATTTTACGTTACTGCCAATCCTTACACAGCAGTAATAAGCGACCAATTTAGTGAGATAAAGTTGTTAACAGGCAATGATGTGGATGGTGACGGTGTGATTGATAGAAATGATGCCTATCCGACTGATCCGGCAAGAGCTTTTGATGTTTATACTCCTGGGAAGAATACCTACGGAAGCCTTGCCTTTGAAGACAACTGGCCTGCCAAAGGTGACTATGATATGAACGACCTCGTAGTAGATTACAATTTTCACTTAGTAACTAACGCATCAAATGAAGTGGTAGATTGCAACGCCAATTTAAAAGTGCGAGCCATAGGTGCAGCTTATCAAAATGGCTTCGGAATTAGTCTACCGGTCGCTGCATCAAACGTCAAACAATCGTCTGTTAGTGGCGTATCTTTTACGAGAACCAACATCATAGAAGCGGGGCAACAGCAAGCAGTCGCTATCTTGTTTTCAAATGCGCAAAGCCTGTTCAATGCAGGTGGGTTGATCAACACGCGGCCTACTGAGATTTACCGTGCCCCGGTTTCACTCAATTTGGCCATTACATTCAACCAGCCGATAAAATTGTTTGACTTAGGCAACGCGCCTTTCAACCCTTTCATTTACGTGAATGGAAACCGTGGTGTGGAAGTGCACTTGCCAGACATGCCTCCCACCCAACTGGCGAATACACAACTATTGGGAACGCAAGCCGATAGCAGTGTGCCAACCAGTGGCCGCTATTACAAGTCGGGAAACAACTTGCCTTGGGCTATCAATATTGCTCAAAGTTTTGAATATCCGTCTGAGAACCAAGTGATAAACGATTCCTATTTAATGTTCTCACCGTGGGCAAAATCAAGTGGCAGTACATATAGAGATTGGTTTGTTTCCAAGTCGGGCTACAGAAACACAAGCAAAATTTACAAGCGCTAGGGAGAGTTTTTCATTGGCAATTTTTAAGGGTGCTTCAGGGCACCCTTTTTTTGTCTAATGAAATTACCGATCTGTCGATCACTGATCCAAGCTTACCTAAAAAACCAAAATGAAGGGTGAATAGCGAATACTTTTGAACTATGAAAACAGCACAAAGCCTCGCATTAATGATTCTCTCAATCAGTATATCACTGCATGCACAAAATGAGAGCCTAAATCCTGTAAAGCAGGAGATGCAGGCGATCGAATTGCTTCTTTTAAATGAAACGGCCTTAGACTCTTTGACCAATCTGGCATTGGATAACTCCTACTACGTTCACGGTTTCGAAGCGGAACTTGGCCAGCAATACGAAAACGTGCGCCAAGAAAAGAATAAATGGTATTCTACCTTTCGGCTCGGTGTCAACTTTTTTTCAATGGCAACATCGGTTAATAACCAGGATCAGTCGGTAACACGGGCAGGAATTCTACCTAATCTCGGCTTGTCACTTTCAATAGACCCTGAAAAGTTTATTAACCGAGGTAGTTATGTGCGTGAGGCGCAGCTGAATGTAACTCGCGCGGAAAGCCAGGTGAATCATCAGAAGAAAATGCTTAGGAAGGAGATCGTTGGTCTTTATTACCAATACTTAGAAGTACTAGGAATCATTTTACTTCACGAAGAAGCAAAACAATACCAACAGCAGCAAGTAACTCTTTTGGAAGAACGCTTTAAAAAAGGTGAAGCTCGCTTGGAAGACCTGCTCAACAACCAAGGCGCGCTTGCATTGGCAAGCGAGGCACTGTTAAGGTCGCAGCTCGCGGCCAAAAAAATGAAGCAAGAAATGATCGTGATGACATCAGACACTGAAAGATACTTCGCTTCCAGGAGCAAAAACTTTACCTATCAAAAGTAAGATGGAGCAATTCATTATTATCCTTCGCACACTGAGCAAGCACAAATACAAATTAGTAGTGTTACCCTTGCTGGCAATGGGGCTTGTTTATTACTTCACTAAGGGTGCCCCTAAAAAATATCGAACAGAAGCAAAACTATTTCTAAACCTGCAAGAAAGTAAGGGCCTGAGCTTAAATGGGGAAGACTTAAAACAATACCAAGTTCACTCCTATTTTCAAAACACAATAGAACTGTTTAAATCAAAAAAGACGGTAGAGAAGGTCCAACTTAAGATTGTAAACCTCGCGTTGCAAAATCATCCTTCTTTCAGATTGCATCGCGAAGGAATAATGAAGAATCAAGTCGCTATCCAGAAAAGAATCAATGACTTGCTGCTTGCTGAAAGCGGTCTTCAGCCCAATTTATTTCCAGATAGTTTAATCTTAAATTTTCTTAAGCGGCAGAATTTAACTACCGAGGAACTGAAAGGGCTTGTGAGTGCTTACCGAATTCTGGACAGCAATTTCATGAAGTTTGAGTTGACGGAGCGCGAAGCTCAGCGTACAAAAGTATTGGCGGATCTTTTCATTGAAGCCTTGGTGGAGGAAAACACTCAGTTGTCGAAGAGCAAAGTAAAAGGACATAAGGATATCATCGAAAAGCTGGTGAGGCAAGCAAAAATAGATCTCGATGAAAAGATAAAAAAGCTTGAAAATTATAAGGTAAGCAATAGCATCATCCACCTGGGTGAACACACGAAGGCCATTGTTGTTTACCTCGTCCAGTTGGAAGGGCAGCGGGCCACGCTCCTATCCAAAATTGCTTCGGGCAGCAAAGGAAAATTCGAAGTAATGGATGTAGTGAGAAATGGCAATGAGGTAACACTAGACCTTGCTGGTCATGACGAAATACTTAAGTTAAAGAAGAACTTAAATGAGATGAATGCCAAAATGTTGGCAACATCATTTGAAAATGAAAGCACCGAGAGTTTCAAAGCCATTCAACAAAACATTGAGCATGCTAAAAACCAGGTGCAGTTTAAGTTAACCGAACTAGCTAGAAAAACTCCTTACGATCCAAGTCGTGTGCAGTTGGACCTGGCTACAAAATACATTGGCTACGATTTAGAAGCCGAAACAGCTTCACACATGATTCCAGTGATTAACAACGAAATAGAACGCGTATCCAAGTATGCCAACAAGTTTGCACCACACGAATCCAAAATTGGCGCTTTCGATCAAGACATAGCAACCGCGCAGGATGTTTACATTACCCTGTTAAACAAGCTCAACCTGACGGAGGCCATGGAATATGGTTCAGCCGAGAGTGTCATCGAAATTATAGATCCTCCGTTTCTTCCAATTAAGCCAGAACCCTCTAAACAAGTTATCCTGATAGCAGCTGCTGGTCTGGCTATGTTTGTTTTACTGGCCGGAGTATTGATCGTTCTGCAACTACTTGATGCAACCATTTCTACCGTTGAAAAATTTGAACGCTATTCCGCCCTGCCGGCAATTTCCGCATTGCCGTTAACCCATAACTTACCAACGCAGTTGGAAAAACCTGTACAACTGGTACACAAGCAACAACTTTTAAAATTAGCCAATCATATTAAAACAGGCTGTGAAAGTGGTTCAATCATCATGCTTTCCTCTACAGAAAAAAAGGAAGGCAAGCATTATTTGGCTGGCCTATTAGTAAACCTTTTTGAAGGTATCGGAAAAAAAGTGGCAGTAGTAGATGCCGATTGGGTAAATACCGAGCCCAATTCATTTATTGATGTGAAACAGTTTTTCTTGGATAGTGGTATTCTTTTTCATGAAAAGGAAATACGCAACACGATAGAAGAGTTAAAATTAAAAAATGATTTTGTGTTTGTTATCACGGCACCTATTAACCTTAGTGGCGAGAATGATTTCTGGTTATCTATATGCGACCACATTCTGTATGTATTCAAGGCAAATCGCAATCGCACCAAGTCCGACCAACGGGCAGAAAAACTATTTAATTCCTCTCCTAAACATTTTCTAGGCGCAATTGTAAACCAACTCCACATTGAAAATATGGAAGACTACCTTGGGGAAATCCCTAAGCAAAGAAGTTGGATTCGAATCAAACTCAAAACTATTCTTTCAAAAGCATCACAACCTATAACTATTAAAGCATAATGAAAATCCTATTGTTAGTTCTATGTGTTTACTTCTTGTTTTACAGCCTTTATTGGCTATTCCTAACCATCTTCGGTTTGCCTGAAGGTAAGTCGAAGTCGCGCATCGGCAATCCAACCAATCCCGAATTACTGTTAGTTCTCCCCGCTTATAAACCCGGCAAAATATTCTATCAAGTGCTCGACTCTGTTTCAGTCGCTATCCGCGGAAGGAACATCAATGTAATCGTGCTTTTTCAAGAGTGCGATGATCAAGAGTTGATCGCTTATGCAAAAGCAAGTAACTTTTTTGTAGAAGAAAAATCCTTCGCCAATGAAAAGGGAAATACTTATCAATGTGCGTTGAAGTATATCAGTCAACTAATTTCACAGGGCCGAAAAAGAAATATCTGCCAACCTGAATTTGTAATGCTTGTAGACAAAGACAATTTGCTTTCACCAGATTTTTTTAATTCGATCCCTCAAGGCTTTTATGATCGTTTTGATATTATTCAGGGAAAGCGAAAAGCAATCCAATCAACAGGAGCTATTGCGTTATTCGATACCATCAGCGAGTTACTTAACGACATGATGTTTAGAAGGGCTAAGTTTCGAATGGGTGGCATGATCGAAATCAGCGGAAGCGGCTCGCTCATCGAAACCGATCTTTTTGTTCAAACAATTAACAAGTTAGACCCAAAAGCACCTGGCTTTGACAAAAACTTTATGGTTAACTTACTCACATCAAAACGGGAGGTTAGAACCATCTATTGGCCCGACAGTATTTTGTTGGAAGAAAAGACCTCCGAAATAAACTCATACAATCCGCAACGTGTCCGTTGGTTCGGTGAACAATACTACAATGCAGTCTACCATGCAAAATCCCTGGTCGGGGCATTTCTAAAACAAAAACGCTTTGCCGCGCTCGACTACTGGATCACGCTATGCCGACCACCGCGCTCCATACACGTAATGACAGCTCCATTTTTTGCGATGATAGAACTTGGCTGGTTCGCATACGCTGGCGAGTGGTATTTTGCAATTCCAGTACTCACAATCAGTTTCGTAGTAATGATGTTTTCGGTGCTGATCTTCTTATCCTCTGAAAAGCTGTTAAGTCGGGCATTGATGAATTCATTTAAGCTGCCCTTGCTTGCATGGAACAATCTGTTCAATGCGGTTACAAGTATCCGAAGAGAAAATCAAGGGAAATTCATTCACACTACCCACAAATTATAACATGGTAGGTTTTGGATCTTCGGTAGGAACGCGCATCGGTAGAGCCATATCAGGTGAAGCTCGAATGCAGGTATCTTGGCAATGGGTAATAGCAATTGCGTTCACGTTCTTGCTAGCCAAGATAATTGCATCGGTAGGTTTAATTGCAGCTGCAGGAGTAATCGGATTTTTCATACTGGCACCCATCGTTGCTTCGATTTTATGGAACCGCGAAGTTGCCATCTACTTAGTTCTCTTATTAGCATTTTTTATAAGCGTACCTAACCGATTGGTAGAAGGAGTACCCATGGGCATTGCGTTGGATGTGTTGATTGTAGGCTCCATGATTGGACTGCTTTATAAGTGCATACTCGATAACGACTGGAGGCTTTTTACTACGCCCATGACAGTGGCCATTTTGTTGTGGGCCGGGATGAACCTATTCGAAGTAGTTAACCCAGGGGCCGCCTCACGCGCTGCGTGGTTTTATGTTATTCGACCAGCCGTAGAGTACATGATGCTTTTCTTTCTAACCTACAGTGCGTTGGACACGCCAAAGAAATTGAATCGTTTTCTGTTCATCATTTTGGGATTGAGTATTTTTTCTGCTTGCTGGGGGATAAAGCAAACAACATCGGGTTACTTTCAATGGGAACTGAATTATGTAATGAGCCATGACATCGTCCACCTGGTATTTAATTATGGACGATGGCGCGCGATAGGCAGCATTGGTTCGCCCTCTCAATTTGGTATGATCATGGCGTTTGTCTCGATGCTGAGCATTGCATTGTTCACAGCTTACAAAGGTTGGGTAGTGCGATCGTTCTTGTTAGTTTCTATCATTACAACGTTACTAGCAATGGTGTATTCTGGCACACGCACCGCTTACATCATCGTCCCTGTCTTTTATTTTGTGTGGGTTATCTTATCGCGCAATAAAAAATTATACTTTTCAATCTTATTCGCAGCCGGGCTACTGACCATTGTGGCCACCATGCCCACCAACAATTACCACATCCAGCGTATTCAATCCATGTTTAAAGGATCAGAAGATGCCTCTTACCAAACAAGAGATCGCAACCGTAAGTTGATCATGCCATGGATTGCAGCACACCCAATTGGTGGTGGCCTGGGATCAACCGGAGTTTGGGGGCAACGCTTTTCACCTGGTACTTTTTTAGCCAATTTCCCACCCGACTCAGGTCTAGTAAGAGTGTCTGTTGAGTTAGGATGGATCGGCTTGCTGTTCTTTCTAAACGTATATTACAACGTGCTTGTAAAGGGCAGCTTACTTTATTGGAAGATGAAAAATGCGAAGTACAAATCGATTGTTGCAGGAATGATTGCTGGCATTTCACCGCTACTTATTGCAGAATGGGGACAAGAGGTAGTGGGCGTATTTCCGCTCAGCTTGTTGTTCTGGATGTTTGTGGCCATTCTTTTCCGAGCTATCTATTTCGATCAACAGGAGCAACTTCAGATAAATCAAAACATTAGTAAATAGGCATGAATAAAATAAATCGTTTTTACTCCCTCCTAAATAATGGAATTGAATTCGCTTCTGGTATAGGGCTTGTGGTATTCATTACACGTTTCTTTCCTCTGGCTGATTCCGGCAACTGGTTTTTGTTTATCGCCATCTTCTCATTGTTTTCGGCTTTGCGAGATGCATTGGTTCAATCAGCATTGATAAAATTAACAGCAGGCGAAGCATTGTCTAATTCTTACTCTGCGATTAAAACAGCACTTGCCGTTGTGTTGCTTGTTGAACTTGTTGTTGGCTTGGGAGTAATATCAACTTCATTGTTAATTCAGTCATCACTTAGCAAATTATTAATTTTCTACTCCGTGTATTCAATTCCAAGTGCTATTTTAAGATTAAGTATATTTTATCTGAGAGGTCAGTTACAAGTAAGGGAAATTGGGTTGCTTAACGCCATTCAACTTGGTGTGCTTATCATTGGTTTGCTTGCCACTGCTTTCTACTCGCCCCACCTTCGTTCAGTGATAATTGCTCTTGGAGCAGCCAATGCTATAGGGATTTTTTATGTTACCTTACTCCTACCCGTTGGCGAAATAATGCGATCTAGCATATCTTATCAAAACCTCGCGATAATTTGGACATACGGTAAGTATGCAATGACGCGGGAGGCAGTTTCCGCGGCTTCATCACGCATCAGTTTGTTCTTTTCGGGTTCACTATTAAACCTCTCGCAAACTGCCATTCTAGGAGTTTCTCAACGCTTCTCACAACTAGCCTTGCTACCAAACAATGCCATTCAGTCACTCCTTTTTCCAACCATTGTAAAGTCGGTAAAGCAAAATGACCTTACATCCGTAAAGCATGAAATAGAAAACTCGTTAGCAAACTTGCTGGCGCTCACCATACCTTGTGCAACACTCGCGGTGATCTGTTCAGCGCAACTGTTACGCATCGTGAGTGGTACCAGTTATCAAACAGGCTGGGGTATATTGAGCGTATATCTTTTAATATCAACATTGATCACACCCTTCGGCACCACTTTTGGTAGTTTGGTCACTGCGCTGGGTAAGCCAGCCATTGCATTTAAAATTGTGTTGATGAACACCTTTATCAATATCACAATAAGTTTTGTGTTGATGAAAACAATTGGGTTGTGGGGTGCGCCAATTGCCATGGCGGCCACTGAAATTATTGGCTTTTTTGTAGTGATTAAGATATCAAGCAACCTGGCAAATATCAGCCTGATGGCAATAATCAACAATATCGCGCAAATCTACCTGCGCAACTTCTATTCCCTTCCCATTCTTTTTAAGGGCTTCAAGAACAAACTAAATTATGCAAAATAATACCCTCAATATCTCCGTAGTAATTGCTACATATAATCGCTCCGTCTCACTCATGGAAACCATGCAAGCACTAGTTCAGCAGGATTTCCATCCAGCTCGATTTGAGGTAATTGTTGTCAATGACGGCTCAACAGACCAAACAATTGAAAAGCTGAAAGAATTTAAAATAGGGGCACCCTTTCAAGTTAGATTTTTTTCACAAGCCAACCGTGGCCCTGCCGCTGCGCGAAACAAAGGCATCATGGAAGCCGCAGGAAAGATAATCGCCTTCACAGACGATGATTGCGTACCAGACCACGATTGGCTGACCAGCATTTACCGATTTTTTGAAAAGAATAATCACGTAGGCCTTCAAGGCAGCACCTATACCGATGTCGACAAGATCACACCACTCACTCATCAAATTGATAATGTAAACGGCAATCCTAGCGTTCCTACTTGCAATGCAGCGTACCTGCGTAGCGCGCTGCTGAAGGCAAACGGGTTTGACGAAAAGTTCCCATTTCCACACAACGAAGACGCGGACTTGGCATGGCGCATCGCCAAACAAGGTGCTATTGGCTTTAACCAGGATATGAAAGTGTATCATCCCACCCGTATTGACAAGTTTGAAAAAATTGCCACGCGTATGAAAATCATGGAGAGTGAATTTCGCTTATTCGCAAAAAATCCAGAAAGTTATAAGAGACATAGGGCAAAAAGTCCTTGGCTCAACATCTATTGGCAAATTGGTATTAAAACGCAATGGTATTACCTAAGGAGTCGCATTAGATTTATAACTAGGCCTACACTATTTTTTCAAGGACTAGCCATCACCTTTCTATGGTGGTTTGATTTGCTCAGACTGCTACCTACGTTCATCAAGGCATCGCGGGTAAGCAAAATTCAACACTAGGCCAGTCTCCTTCAAAATAAAATTGATTCGGGAAGAACAGCGAGGAGCCTTGATCCTAGAACTATGCGAAGGCATCCCTCCTATCGGATGAAAGAAAGCCACCGATTTAAATCGGCTCAATATTGACAACGGAATTGAAATTCAAAGTCATTACGGAAAAGATACTGGGAGCTTCGTTTTTAATTACCTGAAAGCCAATAAACTGGAAATCGGATATCTTAATTCGATTGCCGTAAATGCCACGTAACTCTAAAGGCATGGCAAGAGCCAAATCCCCACCCCGCCACCCAACTAATATAGATTGTCGTTAATTAGTTGATTTTGCCTATTTTTATCCTCAAAGCTCGTTTTATCCATGATTTCAAATAATCCGATACTCAATAGTCCATACTTAGAACCTACTCTTCATTACGACACCGACAGCGAGGGCAATTTGGATTATAACAATATCGTGGTGGGCCGCAGGATATTTAAACCAGACTCAGCCGTTATTCCAACCCGCCAAACAGGCCAGAAAGAAGTATTTGAATGGAATGATGATGCGGCAGAATACGGAACTCATATCATTAACCTTTGCAGAAAGGAAATCGAGAAATGGAGAAATGAGAAGTATCCCAATACAACAAGGGTAACAAAAGAGCTTCTAAAATTTTGGTTTAATAATCCTGAAAGACTTGTTACCAAGAAACTATTTTTTGCACAGCAAGAGGCCGTTGAAACTGCCATTTGGTTAAATGAAGTTGCTGAGAAATCAAACGCAGGGCAACACATTCTCAATCTTTTAAGAAATGCTCAACATTCCGTGAGCTTAGACTCTGCTGATCAACTCCCGCGCATCGCTTTTAAGATGGCAACAGGTTCGGGCAAAACAGTTGTGATGGCGTGTTTAATCTCATACCATTATTTCAATCGCCAAGAATACAGGAACGATACACGCTTTGCAGATTACTTCCTAATAGTTGCCCCAGGCGTAACCATTAAAGACCGATTGGGAGTTTTGTTTGTTGATACAAAAAAAAAAAAACCAAAAGACATTGCCGACTATTACCGAATACGAGGACTTGTTCCGCAAAACATGGAACAGCGATTAGAGAATCTCAACGCCCGACTCATCATTACCAACTACCATACCTTCGAGCCTAAGATATTGCAAGGGAATAAGAGAAGCCCGTTTGATGGAAAGGTGAACTTAAAAGGAGAAAAGATTGACACTGGCAATAAAGAAGACTTCGCACAAGTTGTAAAAAGAACATTAGGCAAATTCAAAGCAGGGAGTAGGGTTTTAATTTTAAACGATGAAGCTCACCATTGTTATTTACCCAAATCAAAAAGTAAAACAACAGACAACGAAGAATCAGACGAAAATGCCAGAGCGGCAGTTTGGTTTACTGGGTTAAGAGAAATTGCTAAAAAGTTTAAGCTGCAAAGTGTGTATGATCTCTCGGCAACACCCTATTATCTGACGGGTTCTGGTTATCCGCCTTACAGTTTATTTCCGTGGGTTGTTTCTGACTTTGGATTGATCGAAGCCATAGAAAGTGGGTTGGTTAAAATTCCATTCTTACCAGAAAGCGACAGCACACACGAACTCACCATGCCAGTATTGCGCGACTTGTACAGAAAGGTAATGGATGAAGACCCAAATGCGTTACCGCGCAAAGGGCAAAAAAAGAAGAAGAGCGAAGCACATAATGAAGGAAGGATTATTAAAGAGGATCGACCACAACTACCTCCTTTGGTGAAAGGTGCGTTAGATCAGTTCTACAATCACTATGTAGATTACTTTAATGGGATAAGAAAACACAGCGAAGAAAAAGTAAATATCTTTTCTGCACCTCCTGTATTTATTGTGGTGTGCAATAATACGTCCGTTTCCAAAGAAGTGTACAAATACATAGCGGGCTATGAATACGAAAATGAAAAAGGAGAATTAGTTACTGTGTCTGGCGCTAAAGAATTATTCTCTAATTACGATTCGTCAACAAACAGGCCGCTTAAAAGACCACCCACGCTCCTCATTGACAGCGATGCGTTGGAAAACGGAGAACAAATCAATGACGAATTCAAAAAGATATTTGAATCCGAAATTGAAGAGTTTAAAAAGGATTATGCTCGCATTCACGGACAAGGCAGCACAGAAAATATAACAGACGCTGAAATACTTCGAGAAGTAGTGAATACCGTTGGCAAGCAAGGTCGCCTTGGCGCACACATCCGTTGTGTGGTTTCAGTCTCCATGCTTACAGAAGGCTGGGATGCAAATACTGTAACGCATATTATGGGCTTGCGTGCCTTTGGTTCTCAATTGCTTTGCGAACAGGTCGCTGGCCGCGCGTTGCGCAGAATGAACTACCTGCTAAAAACGTATAGAAAGGATACGGGTGAAGAAGTGTCCGAAAAAGAAAAACATAAGTTCAAGCCAGAAAACCTGATTGAAAAATTTCCACCTGAATACGCCCACATAATTGGAGTTCCCTTCAAACTTTTTAAAGGCGGTAAGTCAGAAGCACCTGCTGAGCCTGTTGACATTACACATATTGCCGCAATCCCCGAAAGGCAGAAGGATTTTGAAATAGAGTTCCCTAACTTGATCGGCTACCGCGTAGAAAATCACGATGGCAGTATAAAATATGACTTTAGCAAAATTGAAAACTTTGAAATAGATGGTTCCAAGTTTCCTGTGGAAACAACAATGGCAAGTCCTATTTCTGCTACAGAAGAAAAGCTTAAGGTAAAATCAGTGTTGGAAATGAGAGACAAAGAATTGATTTTCCGGATCACAAAGGAGTTGATAAAATATCACTTTAGCGATGAAGAAGGAAACCCCAACTTTCAACGCTTCAACAAGCTACTTAAGATTGTAGAAGAATGGTACAACACAAAAGTCATTCTGCTTAACATCCAAGATCAACAATATAAAAGACTTCTTTATTTCGAAAAGCCCAAGAAGATAGTGGATCACATTGCGCGGGGTATTAATCCTCATATTAATACCATCGAACACATCCGCCCTGTATTCAACTACTATAACAAGTTCAACAGCACCAAGTACGTAAATGGCAACACCATTAAGGAGGTGTACCCAACCAAACACAGCCATGTAAACTATGTGGTAATGGATAGCGATTGGGAAGCTATTGCTGCGAAGACGTTGGAAGAACTGAAAGTAGAAAGCTATGTGAAGAATCAATTCCTAGGCTTTACCATTCCCTATGCAATGGATGGAAAAGACAGGCAGTATTACCCCGACTTTATTGCAAGAGTAAAAGGCAAAGACGGAAAAGTTAAAAACCTAATCATAGAAATTACTGGCATGAGTAAAGACAAAGCTGAAAAGAAATGGTTTGTAGAAAACCGTTGGCTTCCAGCTGTTAACTCATTAAAAGAAAAATACAATTATCCCGAATGGCATTTCATTGAAGTGGCAAATGACATAAGGAATATTAAGAATCAGTTAATCGAAAAAATTCAGAGTATATAAAAATTATGCCGGGCACGTTTTCTCAAATATACATTCAGATTGTGTTTGCCGTAAAGGGCAGAGAAAATAGGATTCATTCTACTTGGGAAGAAGAATTGTATAAATATATATCTGGAATAGTTAGAAATAAGGAACAAAAGATGCTAGCCATAAATGGTATGCCCGATCATATTCATTTTTTGATAGGAATGAAGCCGTCTTGTTGTTTGTCAGATTTGGTGCGGGAAATCAAGAAGTCATCGAATGAGTTTATCAATGAACGAAAATTTTCAAAACATAAATTTTATTGGCAAGAAGGTTATGGTGCGTTTTCATATAGTCATTCAGCGTTGGACAATGTGATTGGTTATATTAAAAATCAAAAAGAGCATCACCAAAAGCAATCTTTTCGTGATGAGTACATTAGTTTTTTAAAGAAATTTCAAATTGAATATAAAGATGAATATTTATTTGAATGGCTTGAATAAGGTAATCCGAAGCAGAACCCGAAGGGTTCAAATGTTTATAGTGAAGGTAATCCGAAGCAGGACCCGAAGGGTTCAAATGTTTATAGTGCTTTTCTTGAGTAAGGTAATCCGAAGGGTTCAAATGTTTATAGTGCTTTTCTTGAATAAGGTAATCCGAAGCAGAACCCGAAGGGTTCAAATGTTTATAGTGAAGGTAATCCGAAGCAGAACCCGAAGGGTTCAAATGTTTATAGTGCTTTTCTTGAATAAGGTAATCCGAAGCAGAACCCGAAGGGTTCAAATGTTTATAGTGTCAAACATGGTTAACATATCATACGACCCCGTTGGGGTCGCACAACACACCTTGATCAAATTTTCTATAAACATGCAATCCCTTCGGGATAATCGAACAAGAATCCAGAAGATTCGAATATTTGTAGCCGTGATAAATCGATATGTATCATTCGACCCATTATGGCGCGCGCGACTTTTACACAATTTTTTTCAACTAACATTTTATCCCTTCGGGATAACTAAATAACACGAACCACATGCCCAAAAAAGTAGAATCCATAAAACACAAAACCGACAAACGCGCGCATATACCCAGCAAAGAAGAGGCAGGTTATGAGGACGCAAACGAAAAGGTAAGCAAAGGCAAAAAGGTGTTGGAGTTACCCAAGAACCCCGTTACCCACCGTGGGCAAGACCCCGAATTGTATTGGATGAATAAATATGGCAATGACGACCGCGATGAGCTATTGCGTGTAGACATCCGCAGCCTTTACCGCCACGAACACATTGCCCCCGAAACACTCATTAAAAGGCTGCACAAAGTTACCGAAGAGAAAAGCAGCCAGATGGATATGTTTAGCGTTAACGAACTCTTTGGCAATGCACTCGACAAAGACGAAATAGAAAAAGTAAGCGAATACTACCAACACCAAGACGGCTGGACAAACCGCCTTATACAAGGCGATAGCCATTTAGTAATGACAAGTTTATTGGGCCGCGAAGGTATGGCGGGGCAAGTACAAACTATTTTTTTTGACCCTCCTTATGGAATTAAGTATGGAGGTAACTGGCAAATCAAATTAAATAACCGTGATGTAAAAGATGGTAATGATGAAGCACTAACAGGCGAGCCAGAACAAATAAAAGCATTTCGTGACACTTGGGAGTTAGGTATCCATTCTTATCTCTCTTATTTGCGTGACAGGTTATTAATAGCGAAGGAACTACTTAATGAAACCGGATCGTGTTTCATGCAAATCGGTGACGAGAATGTACATCTCGTTCGTAATGTGATGGATGAGGTATTTGGAAGTGAGAATTTTTGCTCATTGATAACCGTAAGAAAAACACTTCCCTTAGGTTCATTTGGCTTAGGTGGCGTTAGTGATTACATTATCTGGTATGCAAAGAATAAGGAAAAGTATAAGTATCGCCAACTATTTGTAGAAAAGGGAAATGAAGAAGATTCTCCATACTCTAATGTAATGTTGAAAGATAGAACTATTAGAAAGGCAACTGATCTTGAAATAGCAAATCCGAAAATATTACCTGAAGGCGCCAAATTATTTAGGTACGATAAAGTTACCTCGTCAGGTTACACAGCTTCATGCTTTTATGAATTTGAACTAAACGGAGAAATAATTAAGCCCCAGCTAAAAAGTTGGAGTACAAACAAAGAGGGAATGATGCGTTTAATAAAGCAAGGGCGAGTAATTAAATCTGGATCAGTGCCAAACTACGTTAGATACCTTGATGATTTTCCTGCTAAACCAATTTTTAATTTATGGAGTGAATTTCAGGGAGCGAGAGACGCGAGATACGTTGTTCAAACAAATTCAGAGGTAATTCAAAGATGTATTTTAATGACGTCTGATCCAGGCGATCTTGTATTAGATCCGACCTGCGGAAGCGGAACAACCGCTTATGTAGCCGAGCAATGGGGCAGAAGATGGATTACCATAGATACTAGCCGTATAGCGTTGAACATTGCCAAGCAACGGTTAATGACGGCTGTGTTTCCTTACTATAATCTTTATGATGAAAAGAATAATGATGTAAGGCAAGGTTTTAAGTATAAAACTGTTCCTCATATAACGTTAAAGAGCTTAACCAATGATGAGCCACCTGCTACTGAAACTTTATATGACCAACCCGAGCAAGACAAAAAATTACTCCGCGTAAGTGGCCCGTTCACGGTGGAGACCTTACAAAACTTTGAACCAATTAACCCCGAAGAGTTGGATGATGAAGTGCGGGTAAATGAAGAAGAAGGCGCATTCGAAGAAGTGATTAAACAACATTTGGTAAGTGCGGGTATCAAAAACGGTCGCAAAGATGAAATGGTAGTTTTCCGCAGTGTGGAGTTGCTAAGTCATTCCTATTTACACGCGGAAGGTTTCTACATGAATGGCGTTGGCGAGAAGAAAGCGTATTTCCACATTGGGCCAAAGTTTGGCACAGTAAGTAAGAATGCTGTAAACGAAGCAGTAAAAGAATGCCGCATTCGCGGAGATGCGGGTTGGCTAATTATTCTCGGTTTCAGTTTTGAAAGCGACATAGAAGGCGCAACCCAAACCACCAGCATGGGCAAGTTTGAAGTTACCAAATGCCGCATCCACGATGACTTGTTACAGGAAGGATTAAAAAAGAAACCTGCAAAATCAGCAGCCTCCTTCGTTACCATTGGCGAACCTGATATTGATTTAGTTAAAAAAGGAAAGGATGTTACAGTAGAAATAAAGGGACTGGACATCTACGACCCTATCAAAGATGAAGTAAAACCCCGCAACGTCCACGACATAGCGTACTGGATGGTAGACGATGATTATGACGGAAGCAATTTTGTAGTAAACCAAGTCTTCTTCTGCGGAGGCGATAAAGACGAATTCGACAAGTGGCGCAAAGGCTTAGACAACTTAGCCAAAGACACCACCAAAAAGAAAGTAGAAAAAACCCTGAAAATCGAAATTGACGATGAAGCCTTTGATCGGTTGTATGGTCATGTCTCACACCCTATCGAAATAAAAAAGAAAGGCCAAAAAATAGCGGTAAGGGTTATCAGTCAATTTGGTGAGGAGACGACAAAGGTTTTAATGGTTGACTAACACAAGTGTTAAATTGATCGATGCCCAGGCTATACAACATCAGCGAGTGGAACGAGCAACCGTGGCTTAATACAGGCGGTACTCGCAATAAAAAAATTTATCTCAATCCTGCGGATAACGAACTATATTACTTTAAGCAATCGCTCAAAAAGGATAAGAAAGATTATAAATACGAGTTCTGGTCAGAGATTATAGCGTATGAAATTGGCCAGATGTGCGGTTTCGATATTTTGCCTTACCATGTAGCCGTACGAGGCAGCCAAGTAGGTTGCATCTCAAAATCGATGATTAATCCTGATAAGGAAGAATTGGTAGAAGGAGGCAGATACATTCAAGCATTCGATACCACATTTAATCCCGATGATCGCTCCTTAAGACACCAATACACATTTGAATTAATCATCGCTTCCTTAGCCTCGCTCAACTTAAGTAAATATTATAACAATTTAGTTGAAGTATTGGTATTTGATGCCCTGATTGGAAACAGCGACCGCCACCAAGAGAATTGGGCATTTATCAACAGCCATTCTGCTTTTTCAAGGTCAATGGCTGAATTTGAACACACCCTCGAACACCAAAAAGTATTGGAAAATTCACCAAAAATCATCAGATCGCTTCTTCAGGCTATATATATGGTACAGGGAAAGTTAAGGCCAGAATATAAAAGGATAAGGCTATCTTTGCCCAAAGAAACCCGATTTTCGCCTATCTACGACAGCGGTTGTAGTTTTGGTCGTGAATTGATGGACGAACGAGTAGTGGAAATGATTAAAAACCCTTCCCTGATAGAAAAATATACCAAAAAAGGGGAAAGTGAAATTCATTGGCAAGGTAAAAAAGTAAGTCATTTTGCTTTGCTGGATAATCTTTTAAAAGAACAGGAGTTTAAACAAATGGTCGAAACCCCCATAAAACGGATCATTAATAAGTTTGACGAAAAGAAATTGAATGAACTTATAAGTGAAGTTGACGTTGATCTACCGGAAGATTGCGAATCGTTTAAAATACCTTCAGAAAGGAAGCAGCTGATTTGTAAATTGGTACTTTCACGATTTAATTTGTTAAAAGCATTGTTTTGAGAGGAGTAAAGTGAAAGAGATAGGTCATATATATCTAAGTTGGCGAAGAGGCCAAGGCGAAAGAAGGCACATTGTTGGTGTTTTGAAGAAAAACGCTACCCAAGGTGTACGCTTTTCGTATTTGCTAGAAGGCGTAGATTCAGCCAAGCAGGAAGGTTTTACGCCCTACCCAGAGTTTCCTGAAATAGATAGGCAATACAGTGATAATGTAGAAGAAATTTTTGGTCAGCGGATAACAAAATCAGAACGCTCCGACATTTCAGATTTTCTTGACTTTTGGGAAATAGACCCCAAGTATAAAGACCAAAAATTCTACCTGCTAGCACATACCCAAGGGCTAAACCCTACCGACAACTTCGAGTTTTTGGCTGATTATAACCCTATTAAATCATTGAGGTTTTTAACTGATTTGGCAAGTTTAAGCGCATTGAAACTTGCTGCTGGAAGTGTTGAAAAGGGTGACATGCTTACCTATCAACTAGAACCCAAAAACAAGTACGATAAATATGCGGTAAAAGTCTATAAAGGCACGATGCATGTGGGTTATATTAAGAAAGTGCATTCCAAAGTATTTCATAAATCCCGAGACGGGAAGTTCAATCTTACTGTCAAAGCCATAGAACAAAACGGAGTTATAAAAAGGGTATTTGTAAAAGTAGCAGGTCGGTAATGGCTTGCAGTTTTTAGAATATTTTTTTTCATATCCATGCAGTTCCAGGCACTCTTTTTTTAAATTTTTTTGCTTAAATCAATTGGCTGTCAAGTGAAAACATTCGCTTAACTGCAACAGCGAAACAAAACAAACGTTGTAACAATATGATATTGTTAAAAAGCAATCCTGCTTCGCAATATCATTTCTCGTTTTTTGTAATGTTCTAAACTTTAAATAAGAATGGCACTGTTTCCAACACAATGCTTATACAAACAGAAATGGCGATGTTTAGCTACTTTTGCACCGCAATATGTAAACGGCAGATAGAACTATGAAGAAACATTATGCGGCAGCCATTTCTGCCTTCATCATCTGGGGCTTCTTTTCAATACCCTTACGTGCCTTAAAAGGATATGCCGCTGGCGAAATTCTTTACTTTCGAATTCTATTCTCGGCTATCATTTTATTAGTGATTGTGCTTGGATTCAAAAAGAAAGACCTGAAAAAGGACTGGGCGTTGTTTAGCTCATTGACGAAAACATCCCGACTAGAAGTGATTGGCCTTACCTTGGCAGGTGGCGCATTACTTACGTTAAATTGGCTCACTTTCATTTATATCGTAAACAACATAAATATTAAGACAGCTTCTTTCTCCTATTTGATATGCCCTGTAATTACTGCCGTACTGGGATATTTATTAATCAAAGAAAGATTAAGCCCCCTCCAATGGTTTGCCGTTGTGTTGTGCACGTTGAGCTGCGTTGTAATGGGCATAAATTCAACCTCTGAATTGGGGTATAGTGTCTTAACTGCATTTACGTATGCACTGTACTTAATCACACAAAGACGAAATCAAGGTTTTGACCGAATGATAATGCTTTGCATCCAGGTGCTTTTTTCGTTTCTGATTTTGAATTTTTTCTACGATCAGTTAATCGTTTCAATACCTGTTGCGCCAGATTTCTATGCGATTATCGCTAGCATTGCCGTGATTTTTACCATCTTACCGCTATTCCTGAATTTGTTCGCCTTGAATAGAATAAATTCCGCTACCATAGGCATTTTAATGTATTTAAATCCCTTGTTCAATTTTTCAGTAGCGTTTATTGTTTTTAATGAAGGCATTAGCTCTGTCCAGCTAGTTGGCTATGTCATTATCGGTATAGCACTCATCTTGTTTAACATACCTAATTTCAAAAAATTAAAAACAGCTGTTGGCAAGATGTAACAATCAATGAGGTTTTGCCTAGAAGCTTAGTAAATCAAACCTTCACCCATTCCTTCGTATTAAAATCCCATTTTTTCACCACTTTTGCCGGATTGCCAACAGCAATTGAATAGGCTGGGATATCCGTCATCACAACCGAATTCGCCCCAATACGACAATATTTTCCGAGCGTGAGCGTGTCGCCATTCTTCTTTCCCATTATCACAGTACCAGTTCCCACAAAGGCATCTTCTTCCAATACAACTGGAGCTTTTGTAGAGGGTTGATAATGATGAGGAAGATCGGGGTCAATGCCATGATGCATTCCTAAAATGCGAACATACTGCGACAGTCCTACATGTTTGTGCATCGTAACTGGCCCTATGATTACACAGCCAATACCCGTGTGCACTTCGTCTTCAAAAATAACATCGCCCATTCCATTATTGATGACCACGCCTTTCTCAATCCTAGAGAATCTTCCAAATTGAAATTTGTGAAATGGTACAAGATCTAATCGTGATTGCAAGCTAATACCCCGCCTAAAATAAACGGGTAGAATTGTAAACACCCAAATAAACCACCTTACCCTAGCATTGTACGGTTTCTTCCTAAACAACACTTTTAGAAGAATCCGTTTCAGAGTCGGGTTGTTTTTAATCACGTTTTTCATTTTCATAGTATGCCTTTGTAATAACACTTTCAAATTCTTTCGTCCTGGCTTCCCAAGAGTTCTCCCAAGCACGCTTGGTTCTTCTTACCACGTCTAGCTGCGTACCATGTTGGCTGGCGAGAACATGAGTCGCAAATTGCTCAGGTGTTTCCGCCACCGCTACATCGCCCTGAAGCGTTAAAAGTATGTCGGGATTAAAATTGGTGCTGACCACCGGTTTACCTGCAGCCAGGTACTCAAATAGTTTCAATGGATTTATACCATAACTTACTTCGTCACACTTAAAAGGGATGATCGCCACATCAAATCGTTTTATTACAGAAGGCGCCTCCTGGTGAGTAAACGCTCCCACCCACTTAACCTGCCGATGATTCAAAAACTCCAACGAAAAATAGCTCCTGTCAACAGGGCCCGCCATTACCAGCTGCCAATCAGGTAAGCGATGCAATACTGAGAGTAAGAACCGCTCATCCGTTCTGCGTTCAATATTTCCAAAATAGCCCATCACCTTTCCTTCGATGCTGGCAAGTTTTGGGTGAACAGCCAATTTGGTGTTTTGTGCATTAGCAAATAAAGAAAAGTTTGCTGCATTTGGAACGTAAAAACACCTGGGGTAATCAGGCCCTTTGAATTCCCGATCAAGTGAGGGAGCGGTCGTGATAATGACATTCGATTTTTTTGCTGCGATTTGCTGAAGGTACGGACCGTGCTTTAGTGTGTAGGGTTTTACCATGGGATCAATGCAGTGATAAACAATGTATGACGGTTTGCCTAAGAAATAGTCGGCTAAGTTGGGTAGGTAAAAATTAAATGAATTGATGTAGAAAACTTGCTGGAATCGCTCCTTGGCGATAATTCGGTTCAGTCTGCGCGCAACAATCTGGTGATTTAAGCGGGAAAAAAGATCGTAAATTTTTCCTTTCGGTAAAAAATTTATTGGGATAACAAATGGTGCGAATATAACCGTGACGCCTTCTATAACTTGGGTAGCTTTTCCGAAATATGCCCTTATGCGTTTTCTAACTTGGCTACTTCTAAATTTCACAATCGCTTCTGTGAACGTGAATGGATTATCAATTAAGAATACATTATTCCGTTTCGAAAGTTCAGAGGCAATCTGCCATGGCGTTGAGGTATATTCATCATCATGCCTTGGCAACGACATAAATAAAAAACTAGTAATGGTTTTCATACCGCTAGCTCGCGCGTTTAAAATCAGCGATGAGCGATGTGCGTAATTCAGAAGCTAAAATGGGATGTCGATCATATTGATGTATCACTGCTAACTTTCTTTGTGCCTTATTATTCAATAGCCCAGCGTGCGCTTCAAACTCGTCCAATGTAGAGTAATGTAAGGTGGCAATTGAACCAGTACCGTTACTTTGGAGATGTGTATCAAGGCCAGCTAATCCTTTGTAAAAAAGAAAAATGTGGATGCCCTGATCGGGCCCAAGCATGCCAATAATTTTGGGTAGATTTGCCATTACATGATCGTTCATTTCATTAACATACTGAACAATCGCCTTCCTCGATCCAACCGTAACACCCGCACATGCTACTTGAAAATTCTTTAGCGTGTTAAAGATCGTTTCATTGAACGTATTCTTTATCCACCTTGCATTCATTTCACTCTCATGAATTTTTATTGGCTCAATGCCGGTAATAATGGTATTCTGATCTATTTCTGTAAATGGATCTGCTTGTAAAAGAACGTCTCTTAAATCGGTAAGCATAAATAAATCATGCGGAAGTTGCTTCATCAACTTCTCGATAACAAAGAATCGCTTAACCATAAACTGAAGTAGAGGCGTTGCAATAGTTTGTAAGTGGTGCTTCGGCAGCGAGCTGTTTAAATGAAGCTTTCGGAGGATTGTTGCATATTTTCGTTGTATACCAGGTACAAACGAAAATACTTTTGCAATCACCTTGGGCACAACCGATTCCTCATATTGAATCAGGTGAAGATTTTCAAACTTTAGACAATCTTTTTTAAGCTGCTTATAGTTTTTACCCACATACATGTAGATATCGGCCTCGGCACAATATTTTTTACAGCTTTCAAGGAAATATCGAATATCTTCAAACTGATAACCAACGCCAAATGTTATAATTGCCTTTCTCATAGGTTTAAAATGATTGAGTAGTTAATGAATCAGTCGTGTTCTTAACTGTGCTTGGTCCTGCGAAATATTCAAAAAGTCTGCCCGACTCTTTGACAATTCTTTTTAAAAATGCTTTTGAGAGCGAACCATCTTTAACCAATCTTCGGGAGCTAGTCCAGATCCTTGCTCCGCTTGTGCGTATCAATTTAAGCTTTCCAATTTCGCCAAGCTTTCGACCCATTCTACCGTCCTCTCCAAAAACAACAAATGTTTTTGCTGCTTCATCATTATCAAACACCCTCGTAATGGGCATTTCAAAACCTTTCACTTGCAAACCTTGATGCTTCCTAAATCCAAAATTTGCACCCCGAACATTTAAGAATTCCCGTTTCATTCTTCTTACTTCAAACAGCGCTTCTGCTATTAACTCGTAACACCCCAGGGTTATTCGCGAGGTAGTAGATACTGGTATAAAGCTATAATTGGCATATACACAAGTTACAGACGAATTCTGTAAACCCTTTACCATGTTGCTAACCCAATGCGGAGGATACAGAGAATCACCGTCACCGCACAAATGATAATAACCTTTGGCTTCCTTTAATCCTGCCAATCTTGCATGCGCAATTCCTTGTCTTTTTTCAATAATTGACTTTACGTTAAAGTAGTCAAGGATAGCCTGCGTTTCGTCTGTAGAATTGTTATTGACGATAATAAGCTCGGTAGCCCATGGCAGGTTCATCGCTGAAAAAGAAGAGAGGGTTCTCAAAATATTTTTCTCTTCATTCCAAACTGGTATCACAATAGAAACAATCGGATTAGTTGAATTAAACCTGGCAATGCCATTTTTTATACTTGCTATTTTTTCTGGTGAAATAGTTTTCCAATCGAAGTAATCAAAAGAGTGTTCCTTGACCCAACGTGGTTGTGTAAATCTGTTTTTCATAAAGATGTTAAGGTGTTAAATTTGTAACCTAGTTTTTGGGAATTCCGTGAGTGAATGATATTCCAGTGAACGCCTGCTAAGTGCGCCATTGCATTTTTCCATTGCTTAGCCAAAAAATACGAAACCAACTTTTTAGGTGTTGATACCAACAAAAAATAAATCCAGAAAAGGGAAAGAGAAATTCTGGTTGAATTTCTTCTCATAAAAAGCAATCTGTTTCTCGCCATAAAGTAGCTCTTCATCTCGTTCAACTTGCCGATTGTTTGTGATTCTTTATGGAATAACTCACAAGAGGAATCCACAACGAGCTGATAACCTTTGGTTGATATTTGTGCTGACCAATCTAGTTCTTCATAATAGACGAAATAGTTTTCGGGCATTGGTCCTACCTGGTTGAAGACATATCTTGGCATCATCATTGCTGCACCGTGAGCATATGAAGTAGTGACTATTTTCTCGGGCGATAGCGTAGTGATCAATTCATTTCTACCAGTGAACCGATTTATTTTCGTGAACCCTGCAAATTGAATTCTACTTGGCGCATCGTAGTACTTAAGAACCGGGCAAACAACGCCAATTGACCTATCTCGTTCTAAAATACCCTTTAGTTTAAAAAGAATATTTTCTTTGAACTCGGTATCATTGTTTATAAAGAACAGGTAATCGCCATGGGCGTGCGTTACGCCTAGGTTATTGCCGCCAGCAAAACCAAGATTCCTTTCGCTGCGAATAAATTTGACCCAGGGATATTTTTTTATAATAATTGAAGCGTTTTCCTTCGAGGCGTTGTCAACCACAATAAGCTCGAATGCACTCTTGTCAAATGATTGCAGGCTCTCAATCAGTTCGCAAGTAACCTTCACATTATTGTAGTTGACGGTGATAAGCGAGATCATATTAAATGGTTTGAATCAGATTAAATAAGGATGACTTGTGTGCTCTGCTAATCGGAATTACGCGATCCTGTATAACCAAATTTTGGTCTTGAATATCTACAATCTTAGAAAGATTGATGATGAAAGAACGATGAACTCGCACAAACCTCGATGGACAAATTTTATCTTCAATGTTTTTCATGGTAGAATGGGCGATTATTTTCTCCTTTTTAACCGTGTGAAAAATGACATAGTCGCCCAGCCCTTCGATATAATTAATATCATTCAACAAAAGCCGAATCAATCGTCCATCAGCGCGCACATAAATTTCCTCCGTAGAGGTGGGCATAGGTTCTTTGTGTAGTTGATGTGCTCGTTCTACAGCTTTTACAAAACGAGGGAGAAGAATTGGCTTTTGCAGATAGTCGGTAACATGAAAACCAATGGCTTCTAAAGCATAGTCGCTCTTCGATGATGTAATTATTACTTGAGGAAGATTAGGGATAGCAGACAACAAATCCAATCCGCTCATACCAGGCATTTCCACATCGAGAAAAATGAGGTCGACCGATTCGGTGCGTAGAAAGGAAATTGCTTCGGCTGCTGTTGAAAAGGTCTTTACGATAGATATTCCATCGATATGCTGGCACAACGATTGAACTACTGCCTGCGACATAGCTTCATCATCAATAATAATACTTCTCATAGTTGATTATTCTAAAAATTAGCTTGCCTTTCGAGTTGTGTATAGTGTTACTTTTGGCACTACATGTTGCCTTCCAATACTATGATAATCAAAACCGAGGCCAGCCATTTTAATAGGATCGAATAGATTTCTGCCATCGAAAATTAACGGAGTTTTAAGATCGGTTCGAATTCTTTCAAAGTCAGGGTTTCTGAATTCAGTCCATTCCGTGCAAATGATCAATGCGTCAGCATCGACCAATGATTCATACGCGTCTTTACTGAAGTCGATGTCAACGGATAATGCCTTTTTGGAATTATGCATCCCTTCTGGATCAAAAGCACTTACGGTGGCACCTCTTTTTACCAATTCTTCTATGAGCCACAAGGCAGGTGCTTCTCGCACGTCATCAGTATTTGGTTTAAACGAAAGTCCCCAAATTGCCAAATGCTTGTTTAAAACTGAGCCCATTTGTAAAATAATTTTAGCCAGCATCTGCTCACGTTTTTTCTGGTTTACGTTCATCACCGCATTGAGTATCTCAAATTCATAATTGTATTCATGACTCGTTCTAGAAAGCGCCTGCACATCCTTCGGAAAGCAACTTCCACCATAGCCTAAACCAGCATATAAGAATTGAGAACCAATGCGACTATCTTTGCCCATCCCTTGCCTCACACGTTCTACATCTGCTCCCACGTACTCGCATAGGTTGGCAATTTCATTGATGAAGCTAATCTTCATGGCAAGGAAACCGTTGGAAGCATATTTGACGAGTTCAGACGAACGCTCGTCCATTACTAAAATTGGGTTTCCATTTCTAACAAAGGGCTCATACAACGTCTTCATGAGTTCGGCTGCTGCCGGATTTCGCGTGCCGATAACGATGCGCTCGGGCTTCATGAAATCTTGAACGGCAGACCCTTCGCGGAGAAATTCAGGGTTGCTCACCACATCAAAGTTTATCCCAGCCGACAGACCTAAACTTTCGAGAAGATTTTTGATCTTGTCAGCCGTGCCAACCGGGACGGTGCTTTTTGTAACAATTAACTTGTAAGAGTTTTTAAGCATCGGTGCCAATTGAGCAGTCACATTCATTACGTAAGAAAGATCTGCCGAGCCATCTTCTTTTGGTGGGGTCGGCAACGTTAAAAATAGGATAATACTTTCCGAAACTGCTTCCTCTAGATGAGTAGAAAACACCAAGCGATTCTCGCGAATGTTTCTTATAAAAAGTTCTTCCAAGCCAGGCTCATAAATTGTAAGTTCTCCGGCACGCAAGCGTTCTACTTTGGTTTGATCTACATCTACACAGATTACATCGTTCCCCATTTCGGCAAATGAGGTGGCGCTTACTAAGCCTACGTAACCAGTACCTATAAATGTTAATTTCATTGTTTGTTGTTTTATTTGCTTATTGATCAATTACTTTTTATACATTCTCATTTTGAAGAAGCGCGGGTATTGTTTTTATCATGAGCTTGACATCATTGATAAAGCTACCGTTCAGCGCATATTCTTTATCAAGGTTAATACGCTCCTCTTCTGACATGTCTCCCCTGCCGCGTTTGGTTACTTGCCAAAGTCCCGTAATTCCAGCGGGTGCCATAAACCTAAGTGCCGCTTGATCAGTAGTTAATTTCTCTGCCTCATACAGTGGCAACGGCCTGTTACCAACCAGCGACATCTCTCCTCTTAAAATATTTATCAACTGAGGTATCTCATCAAGGCTTGTATTCCTAAGAAATTTTCCAACCTTAGTAATGCGTGGATCGTCTTTAAACTTAAAAAAGACAGATTTAGAATTCGCTTGGCTTGTCACCTCATGCTCGCATATTAAAAGTCCATCGGGAGAAATCATCTTAACACAATTAGCATTGGTACATGCTTTTTTTTCTGTAGCCTGTGACTCGTTATATAAGTTTAAATGAGCGAGTGACTGAATAGATTTATCGGCACCAGTATACATGGTGCGAAACTTTAACAACTTAAATAGTCGATACCCTTTACCAGCTCTAATTGCCCCGTAAAATATCGGACCTTTACTTTCGAGCTTAATAGCTACTATTACAATCGCTATTATTGGTAATAACAAAATGAGACCTGAGAGAGAAGCAAGTATGTCAATGAGTCGTTTCATGTGTTAATATTTTTTTTTAGTTTCCACATGGAATCGCTGAGATTATCATGCTGTTGGGTGTAGAGCATCTTAATGGCGAGTTCATGGTTACTTTTTTTCTTCAAAAGTAAATTAAGCCCTCGCTGGTAATCTTATATTTCGATAAACAGGGAGGATAATCAAGACGAAATCGTAGAAATGACAGACTAATCCCGATGCGAGTATTTTCTAGATGGGGTGACAAAAAAAAGGACTGCTTTTTGAGTTATCAGTGCCAAAAAAATAAATAGGATCATGACAACGCAAATTTATAACTCGCCTTCCTTTGCCGGTAATGTGTATTTCTCCAGAGAGACATTCGTGCAACAAACTATGAACGAAAAAGACATCCAAGTAGCTTTACTGCGGGACTTTCTGGAGTTCTTTCCGACTTTACTTGGCAACACAAAAACAGCTGTTGATCAATTAGATAGGAAGTCACTGAAGCACTTCATGCATCAGTTGAAAGCATCGGTAGCGCTTTTCAATGGAGTGCCTATTTATACACTGATCAACACGTTGGAAAACGCCATTGAAAATCTCGGGGACCGAGAGATTTTGATGCGTTCTCACATCATCCTCCAAAAGTCGGAAGCCTTGCTTTCGGAAGTCAAAAAATTTCAAAATGAAAATAAATAATCCCAAATATGGAAAAAACAGCGTTTATAGTAGATGATGACGAAAGCTATCGCCAATACATCACAACTTTTTTATCACATTTTAAATACAATGTGAAAGGCTATGGAAACGGTAAGGATTGCCTTGCCAATTTAAGTCTTGATCCTAGCTTTATAATTCTCGACCACAATTTGGAAAATGACGAGGATGGGCTGGAGTTATTAAGACTAATTAAAACTCAAAAGCCTTCTATTCCCATAATCTATTTAAGTGGCCAGCAAAACGTAACAAAGGCGGTGCAGGCACTTAAGCTAGGATCAATGGAGTATATTGAAAAAAATGGAGGGACTTTAATCCAGCTGAAGAGTATTGTGGAGCAATTTGAAGGTAAGAAAAAGAAAGGCATTGCTGGCTGGTTTGCTTAGAGCGCACCGTATCAGGTTATTAATTTCAATTTGATTCACAAGCATCAAAAGTATCAATCATCTAATTTCCTAATCTTAAACTTCCAATTTGCTATAATCGAAGTCTGCCGAAGAAGCTATGGAAATAATATCGGCTATGTCCATTTTTGAAAGTTTGCTTGAATAGGCATATTACTGAAAAATAGTTGGTGACACCCCGTTGGGGGCATTGACAATCATATAGTTACAAGGAGTTTAGTGAAAGTGGTTTCACTAAACTTTTTTTGTTTATGGAAAAGACAAAAAAAG
>JBIKRT010000053.1:0-31396 GCA_044349005.1 Cyclobacteriaceae bacterium | reverse complement strand
TTTTTTTGTCTTTTCCATAAACAAAAAAAGTTTAGTGAAACCACTTTCACTAAACTCCTTGTAACTATATGATTGTCAATGCCCCCAACGGGGTGTCACCAACTATTTTTCAGTAATATGCCTTAAAGATGAACCCTGGGGCGATCGGCACTTTGTTGTTGTTGACCCCAACGGCATCGGAATTGATATTGTAACACATATTGCAAACTAGATGCAAGTATTGGTATTTTCAACTTCTGTTAAATCAATGGAAGAAGTCAACGTGCTAAAACCGTTGATCGATTCGCTAGTTGGCAAAAATAACTGGAACTTTGCGCTTGACGATTGTGACCACGTTTTGCGCATCGTCAATAATAATGTCTCGGCAAGACACGCAATGGCGTTGTTGCATAGCAAAGGCTATCAATGCCATGAATTAGAATAAAACTTAAACAAAAAATTATGGAAACATTGACATTAGAAGTATCAACACCAATCAAGGTAACAAAAGCAGTTCTGTGGGAAGCACTTACTAATCCTGAACAAATTAAAAAGTATTTGTTCGGTACTGAAACCAAAACAGATTGGAAAGTAGGAAGCCCAATCACGTTTAGTGGTATGTGGGACGAAAAACCCTATATCGACAAAGGCACCATTCTTGAAATTGAAAAAGAAAAATTAATAAAGTATAGTTATTGGAGTTCCTTTTCGGGAACCGAAGATGTGCCAGAGAATTACGCCAACGTATGCTACTCTATTTCTGACTATGAGGGTAAAACGTTGTTCACAGTAACTCAAGATGGACATAAAACAGAAGAAGCCCGTGAGCACAGTAAACAAAATTGGCAATCAATTCTCAACTCGTTGAAAGAACTTTTAGAGCATTAATTATCTTTGTATATGCCAACATCAAGACCTGCCTCTAAGAATAACGCAAGCAACCCTATGCAACCTGGCAAAGGAAAATCGTGGAGCGATAAGCTGAATGACCCTTCCAAAGTACATCAGCTCAAAAGGCTCGATAAAGATTTTTCCGACATGTCAGCAAATAGCAAAATGTTAATTGCGACTCCGAAAATTATTGATGAGTATGTCCGGCAGATTCCGAAGGGGAGCAGCAGCAACTTAGCAACCATGCGGAGAGATTTGGCCAATGAATTTGGAGCAGACTATACTTGCCCGGTTACAAGTGGTATATTTTTACGCATTGTTTCAGAGGCAGCACATGAACAACTCCAAACTGGTATTTCTATAAATAAAATTACTCCGTTCTGGCGAGTTGTGGATGAAAAATCACCGCTAAATAAGAAGCTTACGTTCGGAGAGAGTTTTGTGAAGGAACAGAGAAAGAAAGAAGGGATTTAGATCTAAAGCAAATTGATTTCGCGGCACAATTAAAATAGGAGATATAAGGTTTGTTCTTGAACTTTGAATTTTTAATTCATCGCTGAAATTGAATTCCACTGCAAACAAACTGACCAAATTCATCGACCTCGGCCTCATTGAATATCAACAGGCTTGGGACTACCAAACTAATTTGTTTAATCAACTACTGGAAACAAAAAAACAGAACCGCGAGCTATCGAGCAACGAACAACGAACAACGAATAACTACTTACTCTTTTGCGAACACCCGCATGTTTACACGTTAGGAAAAAGCGGTAATGAAAACAATCTGTTGATTAAAAAAGAAGAGTTACACACCATCAACGCAAGTTATTTCCCTATCAACCGCGGGGGCGACATTACCTACCACGGCCCAGGCCAACTAGTTGCCTATCCTGTCTTAGACTTAGAAAATTTTTTTACCGATATCCATAAATACATGCGCTTGTTGGAAGAATCGGTTATACAAACCTTGCATGAGTTTAACATTGAAAGCGGGCGCATTTCAGGTTTAACAGGTGTTTGGATAGACCACGAAAACAAAACAAACCCACGAAAAATCTGCGCCTTGGGTGTTAAAACGAGCCGATGGGTCACGCTTCATGGTTTGGCTCTTAACGTGAGCACCGATCTCAAGTACTTCAACAATATTGTGCCTTGCGGGATCAACGATAAGGCGGTAACTTCTATGGAGGCTGAACTTGTAAGCAAAGTTGACCTTGTGCCGGTAAAGGAAATCCTAAAAGCAAAGATGGGCCAACTCTTCCAGATGGATTTTAGATAGAAAAATCAGTTGTTCCCTTTTACTCTCCCTTCAAATTATCTCGGGTTAACAAACACCGCTCTCCACGTTTGCGAGCCAATGGTTAAGCCACTAAAAATAATCACGATCCGCTACTATCCCTTGCAGAAGGGCTCAGCTTTTAAGCAAAATTTGTGTACTATTTCGTTTCTCTCTTTACCAAGAAATAGTAAATCAAAAAACCCAAAGAGACAGCTACCGCAAATAATCCGTAAGGAAGTGGCGACTCAGGACTGACGGGCACGTACTCCATAATGATAAGTGATAGTCCAGCGAAAAAAGCGATCAATCCCCATTTCAACGAAGAATATTTATTGTCTGAGTTTTGATAGTTTTTGAAGATGGCCTGCGTGTCCTCATTCACAAAGCCTTTGTCAATCATTTTCTTTTTCAGCATATAATCGGTCATTACCTTGGTAAAGAAATAAATAGAGAGGCCAAGGCTGCCTAAGATCGAAACGGGCATTAATAATTCGTTGGTATTCATAATGTAGTATTTTATTTTTTTTGTTTGGGGGGTGAGACATCAATGGTAGATTAAATGTTGCAGGCTGGTGATAAAATAATCTGCAACCATCCGCGGTTATGCCATCTATTTGATCTGCTTTATCATAATTATATAACTTGCTGCAACATCGGCACCTATAGCTGTGTCTAACCGCAAAATGATGGATGTGGATGATAGGGCTTTGGTATCGCAAGTGTTAAGTGGCGACAGGAAGGCCTTTAAGCAACTCATTAAGCAGCACGAACGATTAGTGTGGCACATGATTGGCCGGCTTATTAATCATCAAGAAGACAGAGAGGAGCTTTGTCAGGATGTGTTCTTGAGAGTGTATGAGAAGTTAGGGGAGTTCAATTTTCAATCTAAGCTGAGTACTTGGGTGGCCACAATTGCTTACCGCCAGGGGGTGAACCATTTGAGAAAAAAGAAAATAGAAATAAGTGACATCCCCGAAGAGGAAAGTTTCACTGCTCACTTTGTTTCGGATGAAAACCTCGAAGAAAAACTAGAAGATAAGGAAATGAATGCGCTCGTACTGAAATTGGTGGATCAACTTCCTGCTCAATACAAAATAGTGCTTACGCTGTATCACGTGGATCAAATGAACTACCAAGAAATTGAAACCGTGACGGGCATGCCCGAAGGCACGGTGAAAAGTTATCTTTTTCGTGCAAGGCATTTGTTAAAAGAGAAAGTAAAGAAGTACCTTGGTAAAGAGGAATGGATATGAGCATACAAGACGAGGAATTGCAAAACAAATTTTTGACTGGCGGAACTGATGACAGCTTGGATGGTACTACTTATAAAAAAGTATTTGACGCAATTTCCACCGAACCTCATGTTAATTTGCCTATCAATTTTGCAGATAAGGTAGTACAGCAAATTGAAACGAAGGAAGCTAACTCTACTGGAAAGGAAATGCGCTGGCTGGCTGCCGGGATATTCTTACTGGTTATAGGAGCCGTGGTTGGGGCCGTCCTTAGCGGCTTTAGGCCTAGCTTTGGTGCCTTTAAATTTTGGGAGAGTTATCCTGGGTTATTTGTGTTTGGCCTAATCTTCCTGTTTTTTATCCAATGGCTCGACAAAACGATCATCGGCAAGGGTCTAAAAATAGGGTAACCATGTAATATTTACTGCTGAAAATTGAGCTTTTGGTGAAAAATGACTTACTTAGGATTCCAATACCAAACAAAAACTCATATTCAAATGAAAAAACTGTTGACTTTAATGTTAGCCGCCACGCTTGTCTTTGCGGCTTCCGAATCATCTTTCGCCCAAAAGAAAAAAAAGAAAGACAAAAAGGGCAAAGTAACTGCCCATGGTGAAAAAGATAATGATGGAAAGTTTAATGAGCGGAAAAACAAGGGCGTAGGCGATGGGCCAGCGGGTAGTACAAAAAAGAGGAAAGGAAAAAAATCTAAGAAAACTAGTTTTGCCCCTTTAAAGGATGAATTTGATTTATTCTACTCCTATATCAAGAAGGAGGATGAAAGATTAGCGTAGACGTATCCAAAAAAATAAGCCTGATCAAAAAACCGATCAGGCTTATTTTATGCTATGAGACTCTGAGGTGACTAGAATTTAACCTCTGGTACTTTATCTGCTCCTTCTGCCGCTTCAAAGAAACCTTTTTCCGTAAAACCACCGATTTTGGCAATCAAATTACCTGGAAAACCTACAATCGCTGTATTGAAGCCTTGAACAGCCTCATTAAATCGCTTTCTAGAAACCGAAATTCTATTTTCTGTGCCTTCAAGCTGCGCTTGCAAATCAAGGAAGTTTTGGTTGGCTTTCAGTTCAGGATAGTTCTCGGAAACCACCAACAATCTACCTATTGCTGAACTCAAACCAGACTGTGCCTTCTGAAACTCAGCTAGTTTTTCTGGTGTCAGATTAGTTGGGTCAATCTTGGTTTGCGTAGCGCTTGCTCTTGCCTGTGTTACATCTACCAGTGTTTTCTGCTCAAAGTTTGCGTAACCTTTAACCGTATTTACCAAATTTGGGATCAAATCCGACCGCCTTTGATAATCACTTTCTACGTCTCCCCAAGCCTTTTTTACCACCTGATCTTTTCCAGCGATGCCGTTATAAGAACCAATAATCCAAAGGACTACTAAACCTACTAATATCCAAGGAATAAACTTTTTAAAACTTTCCATTCTATTTATTTAATTTTTAGTTGCACAAAGATAATCAATTAAAAATTCGCTGATTTAGAATTTAGTTAACCACTAAACTCTTCTCCATCATAAACTCGGCAATTTGCACCGCGTTGGTGGCCGCGCCCTTCCTTAGGTTATCGGCCACAATCCACAAATTCAATGTTTTAGGCTGCGACTCGTCTCTACGAATTCTTCCCACAAACACCTCGTCTCGGCCATGTGAATTTATTGGCATGGGGTAAACATTGTTTTTAACATCGTCTTGAACGATCACACCCTCGGTACGTTCCAATATTTCCCTTACCTCTTTCAAATCATATTCGTTGAAAAACTCCACATTTACCGCTTCCGAATGACCACCTACTGTAGGAACTCGAACGGTAGTTGAAGTGACCATTATGGATTGATCGCCCAGAATTTTCCGCGTCTCATTTACCATCTTCATTTCTTCCTTGGTATACCCATTGTCCAGAAACGAATCGATGTGTGGCAACACGTTTTTATCGATTTTGTGAGGATAAACTTTTATTCCTTCTATTCCCTCTCGCTCGTCCATCATTTGCTGCACTGCATCTTTTCCTGTTCCCGTCACTGACTGGTAAGTCGAAACAACGATCCTTTTTATTTTATACTTAGCGTGAAGTGGTGCCAAGGCCAACACCATTTGAATAGTGGAGCAATTTGGATTAGCGATGATTTTATCCTCGGTAGTAATCTCTTTTCCGTTAATTTCTGGCACTACTAATTTTTTGGTAGGATCCATCCTCCAAGCCGATGAGTTATCGATGACAATTGTGCCTGCCTGAGCATACTTTGGAGCCCAATCAAGTGAAGTGCCACCACCCGCGGAAAAAATCGCCATATCAGCTCCAAGTGTGCAACCTTCTTCAATGCTCTTTATCGTGTATTCCCTTCCCTTAAACTTCCTTGTTTGCCCTACCGATTTGGCAGAAGCAATTAAAAACAATTCATCAAATTGAACATGGCGCTCTTCGAGCACCTTTAAAACCTCTTGGCCAACCAAACCAGTAGCCCCAACGATAGCTAATTTCATTTTTTTGTTTAATTTAGAGTTGCAAAAATAATACTTTAAACAATACCGCTATGAAAATATCTGCATTCATAGTTCTTCTGCTTTTTTTCTTTTTACAAACGAATGCGCAAGTCACGGATAATTTTACGGACGGTGATTTTACCAATAGTCCTATTTGGACTCCCGATATTGCTGCAAATTGGACCGTTGCAAATAACCAGCTTCGATCTAATTCTTCGATAGCCAACTCTACTTTCTATATCAGCACACCGTCCACGCAAGCATTGAACACTCAATGGGAGTTTTATACCAATCTGCAATTGAATACGTCAAGCGCAAATTTTGTAGACGTTTACTTAACTTCCTCCAACGCCACGATGTCTGGTACAAATGGTTATTTCGTTCGTATTGGCGGTACGCCCGATGAAATTAGTCTATACAAAACAACGGCAGGAATAAACACGATCTTAATCAATGGAGCAGATGGCGTTACAAATAGCTCCAACACAGTTTTGAAAATCAAAGTAATCCGTGACGCGGCAAATAGTTGGTCGCTTTTGCGCGATGTAAGCGGAACGGGAAATAGTTACGTTTCGGAAGGAACAGCTATTGATGCAACATTTACCACCAGTTCATTTTTTGGTATCCGTATAACCCAATCTACTTCCAGTTTTTTCTTAAAGCATTTCTTTGACGACTTCTACGTTGGTCCAGTTATTTTAGATACTACCCCGCCAACGTTAACTTCAGTATCTGTTTTAACCTCCACCGAACTGAGTCTTTCTTTCAATGAAGACTTAGCTATTTTGTCTGCCCAATCGACCGCGAGTTATACAGTTAACAACGAGATAGGCTCGCCATCAACGGCAGTTTTGCAACCTGACAAAAGAACAGTCAAGCTCACGTTTTTAACTGCGTTTGGAAATGGGATCGAGAACCAATTAACGCTCACCGCAATTACAGATGTAGCTGGTAATACCATTGTTCAAACCAGTAAGTCTTTTTTGTTTTTCATTCCTGTATCCGAAAAGAGATCGGATATAATCGTTTCTGAAATGTTTGCCGACCCTGACCCAACTATCGGTTTGCCAGCAGCAGAGTTTATTGAAATCTATAATCGCAGTTCAAATCCGTTTGACTTAAACGGTTGGAAGCTTACAGATGGAAGTTCAACGGCCACCTTTCCGGCCCAACTAATTTTACCTAACCAATATTGGATTATAACTTCCTCATCTAATGCCGGTTTATTTTCATCTTTCCAAAATGTAATTGGCGTATCCAACTTTCCTAGTCTCAATAATTCAGGAGATTTGGTTTTGTTGAAAGCCAGCTCAGGGTTAACTGTGGACTCGTTGAACTACTCGTTGAGTTGGTACCGCGATGCTGACAAGCAGCAAGGTGGCTGGTCGCTGGAAAGAATTGATTTGAGTAAATCTTCTACCGATCCGTTAAACTGGGTTGCATCGCAAGATGTAACCGGAGGGACGCCCGGAAAACAAAATTCATGGTTTGGTAAAAATCCGGACGTAAGCCCGCCCAAATTAGTTTCCCTCATCGTAAAAAGTGATTCTCAACTTGAATTGATGTTCGATGAGCCCTTACAGCAGTCTTCTTTGGATGTCACCAATTTCAGTGTAAACAATTCCATCGGAGCTCCAACCATTGCGCAGTTACTGTCCGATCAAAAGTCTGTATCTCTTTCGTTTTATTCTAAGTTCCAAAACGGAGTTGAGAATGCAATTTCAATAACTACAGTAAGTGATATAGCTGGAAATGGCATCGGTACAATTACAGAAACATTCACATTTATAAGCTATTCCCCGTCTTTAAACAAAGACGTTGTATTCAGCGAAATCTTGGCCGACCCGACTCCTTCTTTAGGTTTACCCGATGCGGAGTTTATAGAGCTATATAATCGCAGCAAGGCTCCGTTCAATTTGATTAACTGGAGTTTCCAAGCTGGTGCTTCTAGCACAACATTTATCAATCAAGTAATCTTGCCGAAACAGTACCTAATTGTGACAAACGCAAAGAATATAAATAAATTATCACCCTTTGGTAGGGTACTTGGCCTCTCCAGCTTTCCTGTTTTACCTAATGACGGGACTTCATTAATTCTTAGGAATGATAAAGGAATGTTGATTGATTCCCTAAAATATTCTACCGCATGGTATCGGAACAGCGATAAATCGGAAGGCGGGTATTCGCTTGAATTGATTGACCCAGCTAACCCTTGCGGAGAAGAAGATAATTGGATTGCCTCTGAAAGTACAACAGGCGGTACACCGGGAAAACAAAATGCTGCGTTTGCCAACAAGCCCGATTTAACAGGGCCAAAATTGACAGCAGTTCAAGTAGTTGGTAATAACGAATTGATTTTAATTTTTGATGAAAAGTTAGATGGTATTTCATTGCTAAAAGATAATATTGAAACGAATCCACAATTAGAAATTGCTAGCCTACGCTTTTTAGATAATTCTAAACGACAGATAGTTGTTGTCTTTGTAAAAGAATTTGAGAAAAGAACGTTGTACTCACTTACGTTAAAAAAAGTATATGACTGCCCAGGTAATATCATTCAAGACGCTTTCAAAAAGTTATCGTTTGCTATCCCTGAAGAACTTGGCGCAAAAGATCTTCTTATAAATGAGCTACTATTTAACCCCAAGCCAAATGGCGTAGACTTTGTTGAAGTGTATAACAATTCTTCGAAGTTCATTTCCTTAAACGAATTAAAACTAGCGAACCTTGACGATGGTAGTGTAAAAAACATTGAGGCTCTTTCATCGAGCGCACTTATTATTGAACCTAATCAATTCAAAATATTTACTGTTGACCCAACTGTTTTAAAAAACAATTATCCTCTTGGCGATGAGGAAAATTTCGTCAAAACAAATTTACCGAGCTTGCCAGATGACGAAGGATCCATTGCTTTAATTAGTGCGTCAGGTATAGTAATTGATTCCTTTCTTTATTCCAAGAAGTTGCACTCCACACTGATAAAAGACGAGGAAGGCGTTTCCGTTGAGAGGATTTCGTTAGCGCAAAACACAAATCTTTCAAGCAATTGGAAATCTGCCAGTTCGCAAAGTGGTTTTGCAACGCCCGGTTTTACCAACTCTAACGCCAGGCCAGAATTGAACCCACTGGATGAGAATGTGACAATAGAACCCGAAGTCTTTGCGCCTAACTCGGGTAGTGTGGATTTCGCCAAGATCAATTACGCTTTCGATAAAAATAATTTTATTGCCAATATCAAAATTTTAGACCAGCAAGGAAGGCTAGTAAAAACCATCGCCAATAATGAAACGCTCGGTTATTCAGGCTTTTTTAGGTGGGATGGCAACCTAGAAGATGGCACTAAAGCTCGAATAGGTTACTACATTGTTTGGATCGACTTATTTGACGATACGGGCTCTGTTAATACGCTTCGCAAAAGAGTGGTTGTAGCGGGGCTTTAGCTGGTTGCTTTCAAATAGCGCCTTTGGCGTCTTAAAAGGCCGTATTTCAGGGTCAAATGGAGCCCTCAAGAAAGATTTTTTGTTTTAGCACATACCCCGTATTTTTGCACATCTTTTTTAAACCAGAAACATTCAGAAGTTATGGCAAAGTCAGCAAAAAAGTCAACCACAAAAGCAGCAAAGAAACCAGTAGCGGCAAAACCCGCGAAAAAACTGATAAAAAAGTCCTCGGCTGAGACAAAGCCGAAGAAGGTGGTAAAGGCAGTTGTTAAAAAAGCAGCGAAAAAGGTTATCGAAAAGAAAGTGCCTGTTGCAAAAAAATCTACACTTGCGAAGAAACCTGCCAAAAAGATAGTTACGAAAAAACCAGAAGAAAAAAAGGAGGAGTTAAAAAAAGTGCAAGTGGAAAAGAAAGCGGTCGAGCCAAAAGTCAAGAAAGAAAAAATAGCAAAAGAACAAGATGAATCATTTGGCCTATCAACTCCCGCTTCTCGTAAGCAAGAAGCGATGGCAATCCCAAAAGTATCGCCCCAATTAACTATGTTTCAGATCCCAACAGTGCGCCCAATTGCACATAAGTCAACCGTAGCACCATCAAATTCGCAAGATAAAACTCGGTATTCGGACGAAGAATTGAAAGAGTTTGAAATTCTCATTAAGTCTAAACTGGAAAAAGCAAATGAAGAGTTTAAAATCTTGAAGGGAACTCTTAACCGCACAGACGATGCCGGCACAGACGCCACATCTGGCGGAAATACCAAAGTGTTAGAGGATGGCGCTGAAACCGCAGAAAAAGAAAATCTTAGCCAATTGGCAGCTCGTCAGCTAAAGTATATGACTAATTTGGAAAACGCCTTGATCCGAATAAAAAATGGAACTTACGGCATTTGTAGCGTAACTGGGAAATTGATTTCAAAAGAGCGATTGATTGCGGTGCCTCATACTACTCAGTCCATTGAAGCTAAAATGATGAATAGAGACTAAACTTAACGGCACCTTGGACTTTCTAGTAAACCATATTGAAGCGCTAATTTTCTGTTCACCCTCACCCGCAAAAGTGGCAGATATAAAAGCGTGCTTGTCTGAAATGTTCAATGCCGAAGTACCGGATGAGGATATTCTTGGGGCAATCCAAAAGCTGGAAGAAAAATTTACTTCTGATGATTACTCCTTCCAGCTTTACAAAGCCGCTGGGGGTTATCAGTTTTTAACTAAACCGGCATATCAGGCGAGTATTGCTATCATGCTAAAGCAGCAATCGAAAAAAAGATTGTCTACCTCGGCAATGGAAACACTGTCTATTATCGCTTACAAGCAACCCATCTCCAAAACAGAAGTCGAGAATATCCGGGGTGTCAACTGTGATTATGCCATTCAAAAGTTACTTGATAAAGCGTTAATAGAAATTCAAGGAAAAGCGGATACCATAGGAAGACCCATACTTTACGGCACAAGCCCAAAGTTTATGGAGTATTTTGGGATCAGTGAGCTAACAGAATTGCCAACACCCAAAGACTTTACCGAAGAGGTAAACACTATTGGCGAAACGCCTGAAAATCAATAAGTTTTTAATTTTAGCATAAAGCAATTCTCATTTATCGAGAAGCCTGCCTTCTCATAGAGTTTTACCACGCCTTTATTTGTTGGGTGAACTTCCAATTCATACCCCGCCACCGATTCTCCAAAAAGTTTATCGAGATCAGCTAGAAAGCGAAGGGCAATGCCTTTGCCCCGGTAGTCCTTCTTTATGAAAAACTCATCTAGGTTAACAATCTCACCCCCATATTCATTGCTCCAATAAAAAATAAAGTTCGCATACCCTACCACGCAGTTGTCCAAATGGAAGGTATAGATACAACCGGCATTCGGGAAATCATTCCAATGGCGGATTGTTCTTTTCATGTTTTGTGCTGTCACAGCTACACTGCTCTTATCTTCCGCGTAAAAATCAAAGAACATCGAGACTACCTCTTCGTGGTCTTCTTCTTTTAGTTTTCTGAAGTAGAGATTTTTCACATCGCCTTTCTTATCTCCAAAACTAATCATTTGATCCCGCGATTTTAATTGCACTGCTATTGTTCCTACCTTTACGGGATGGCACGACCACGAATAAACAAAACATCCAATACCAAAGGCAAGGGTACTTCTTTCGGCAAAAAATCAGAAGCAGAACAGTCTTTCCTGAAAAAGAAAAAATCATCTGGCAGAGGGGATGAATTTGAAGAAAAACGCTCTTATGGCAGTAATCCGCGCTCATCGGGTCCAAGGTTTTCAAAACCAGGCGGCTTTCGCAACGATAGTAAAGATGAAAGAAAGGGCAGCAGGCCATTTTCGGATAAACCCGCTTTTCGAAAAAGTAATAAGCCTTTTGGCATAAGGCCCGAGGGCGATCGGTACCCAAAACCAGAAGGTTTCAGGTTTTCCAAAGGCAACAACCCACGAGACGATAGTAAAGATTCTCCTCGTTTCTCTAAACCACCGGAAGGTGAGCGTCCGTTTAGAAAAAGCTATAATTCTTTCGGAGATCAAAGAAAATTTGATAACCCAAGAAATCAGGAGGGCGATAAAAGACCTTATGGGAAAACTAACTCCCCTCCGTCATTTGGTGCTCGCCCCGACAAGTTTAAAAGTAGGCCGTTTGAAAGCGATGGTAACGCGCCAAAGCCACGTATCACTAAAGACGATTTTAAAAGGCCAGCAAAACAAACTTCTGATGAAGATGAAAATGTACCTCGTAAAAGAGATAACCCCTCTTTTGAAAGACCCTTCAAAAAATCTTTTGTTCAATCGCGGGTAGGTTCAAACTCAAATTATGTAAAGAAACGCTCAGCTGAACCTAAACTAGACGATGGACTTACCCGCCTCAATAAATACATTGCCAACAGTGGCGTTGGCTCGCGCAGAGAGGCCGATGAACTTATTAAAATGGGTTTGATAAGTGTGAATGGAACAGTAATAACCGAACTGGGCACAAAAGTAAAGCAAGGCGATGTAGTGCGCTACGAAGATAAAGTATTGAAAGCCGAAAAACCGGTTTACATTTTACTCAACAAGCCGAAAGGATTTATTACTACCACCGATGACCCACAAGACCGAAACACCGTGATGGGCCTGGTGGCAGGTGCTTGCAAAGAACGCATCTACCCTGTGGGTCGACTTGATAGAAATACGACAGGATTATTGCTATTAACCAACGATGGAGAACTGGCCGACAAGCTTACGCACCCTTCTTATAAGGCCAAGAAGGTTTATAAGGTGGAGCTCGATAAGCCACTCACCAAAAATGATTTTATTAAAATTCAAGAAGGAGTGCATTTGCAAGAAGGCAGAGCAATGGTAGACGACCTTGTTATGCTTAGCGATGACAGCAAAAGTGTTGGCCTTGAAATCCATATTGGATGGAACCGAGTTGTTCGAAGAATTTTTGAAACACTCGGCTACGAAGTAGTAAAACTCGACCGCTCCGTATATGCTGGCCTTGATAAGAAAGATATAGGTCGCGGCCAATGGCGTTTCTTAAAGCCAGAAGAAGTGGTAAGGATGAAGCATTTTAAATAGATCAGCACCAATTTGCCAAGCCACCGACTTTAATCTATGATCAAGGATATAAAAATCCCGCTCGTTCAAAACGTAACGCTTGCAGTTGCAAAAGAAGGACTAAAAGGATTAGAAGAATGGAGGGTTTACTTGATAAACAACAATGACGTAGAAATTGAAAATACACTAGTTGCAAGCCAAGGGTATGGCGAGAGCGAGGGGGAACGGCAACGCACTTCCACACTCAGGCATTTCTTACAAACAGTGCCTGCTCACAGTGTAGCTTTGGTTGAGCCCATTTTACCAAACGTGTTTCATCTTAACAACGAATATTGGGTGAGCTACTATATCGGGCTCACCATCTACGATAAGCGATTTGTCTTCGTGCCAGAATCCATCTGCGAAGAAAACCTACTCTTCATTAAAGAATTGGGTATGTATGGCGTATTGCACTCATAGTTCATTCAAGTAGCCCAGCTCTAAGAGTTGTTCTTCATCCGTTATCTTGTATGTTTTCCCATGGGCTAAAACGTAAAGATCATCCGAAATTGAACGAATTGAGCGGTGAAGGTGATCGGTTATTATGAAACCCTTTTTACTTTTTTCTTCTTGAAGAATGACCATTAGTTTTTCAACATTTACTGGCGTAAGTCCAGAAAATGGTTCGTCCATTATGCAAAATGGATGATTTGAATAGATAAGCAAGAGTGCTTCAAAAAAACGCCTTTGGCCACCCGAAACTTCTGATGATTTTCGATCTATGAAATTTTTTATATCGGGAAGCTGCTTTTCTATTTTACGGTAGTCAGCACTATACAAGTCAATGGCTTGCGAAAACGTGATAAAAGCTGGCAATAGATTGTCTTGAGGAAGGTAACCAATAATCTGTTCTTTAATGTAATTGCCTTGCAATGTTTTACCGTTAAATCGTATTGAACTACTTTCGGCTTTCATGCTGCCTTGCACAATACGCATTAGACAGGATTTGCCAGAGCCATTTCTTCCTAGTAAACCTGTTAATTTACCGGTTGTGCATTTCATGTGAATACTTGACAACACTCGATTGAAACCAAATTCCAAATAAAGACTATCGAACTCTAGCGTATTCGTAGGGTGAGTAACGCAAATATGAACGAGGCGAAGGTTAACCCCACATCCACTAAAATCATATTTCGGTAGACGGCTGCATTAGAATATCCTAAATTGTTAAAGAAAAAAAATTGCTTACTTCTAAATGCATATACGTATGCTACAAGTAGAGGCGTGGTGATAATCTTTGCCCAAAACACTACGATTATGAAAAAAATATTTCCTGAATTCAAGAAAGTAATAACAGATAGTAGAGTAATAATGATGGATGGGATTGCTATAAATTTGAAACAGGAAATTACAATGGCTATTCTTCGCATCTCCCGACAACAAACAATTACCATACCATTTTTGGGGTAGTTAATACTTATGTCTATTTTTATAAACAAAAACAGAAATGAATCAAGAACTACGCGACATTCTCTTTCTTGATATAGAAACCGTTGGCTGCTCTGATGACTACAATTCGTTGGACGATAGACTTAAAGTACAATGGGCTCGCAAAGCCAATTTTTTCAAACAGCGCGATGATCAACATACGAATGAAACGTTGTTCTACGAACGTGCCGGAATTTATGCGGAGTTTGGAAAAGTAATAGTAATTGGTATTGGTCGTTACACTGAAAATGAAAAAGGGGAGCTTGGCTTTAAAGTTAAATCGCTCTACGGTGACGATGAGAGGAAGTTACTTCAAGAGTTCAAAGCCATAGTTGATAAAATGGACGCCTCCACCAAGCTGTGTGCTCACAATGGAAAGGAGTTTGATTTTCCTTACCTAAGTAGAAGAATGTTAGTAAATGACATCTCGCTGCCGAGTGTGCTTAATTTGGCTGGGAAAAAGTCGTGGGAAGTTCCTCACCTCGACACGATGGAGCTATGGAAGTTTGGCGATTACAAACACTATACATCTCTTGATCTGCTTGCCGCTATTTTCAACATTCCCAGCAGCAAAGGAGAGATAGATGGCAGTCAGGTAAATGAAGTTTACTACAAAGAAAAAAACATTAAAAAGATTGCCGACTATTGCCAGCGCGATGTTATTGTGGTGGCTCAACTATACCTCAAGATGAAAGGGTTGGGCATTATACCGACTCAACATATTATTTCTTAGCCGCCTCTTTCGTCAGAAAAAATTATTCAAAACAGTGCCATGAGCAAAAAGAAATTCAAACAAGAAAAAGAGAAGAAGGTCAAAAAAGAGAAAGCAGGCATTAGAACAGTCTTGTTATCGTTTCTAGAAGAAATGAAGGGCAACGCCTATGCGCCAGATCAATTGATAAAAAAATTAGGCCTTAAAAAAAAGGAACTTATTAAAGATTTTTATCGATTGCTGGACTTGCTAGAAGAAGAAGGTGCCATCGAACAACTAAGTAATGGAAGTTACAAAAGCAAGAAAAGGACAATGCCTGCCATTGCCCCCGTCACTGGTATTGTCGATCATGTGAATCCACGTTTTGGTTACGTGGTTACTGGGGAAGAAGGAAAAGATGTTTATGTTACCACTGATGATCTAAATACGGCCCTTCACGGTGATACAGTTGCGGTCGCGCTGTTTTCAAAAAAATCGGGCAAGAGTAAAGAAGGAAAAGTGGTGGAGATTATAAAAAGAAACCGAACCCGGTTTGTGGGCAAACTTGAACTTTCAAGCAAGTATGCATTTGTAGTTCCCGACTTCAAAAAAATATATCAAGATTTTTTTATCTATCCGGAAAATTTAAACAATGCGAAGACGGACGATAAAGTCGTTTTTGAAGTAACAAAATGGGGCAATGGCGACAAAGCACCCGAAGCCAAAGTAGTTGAGATACTGGGTAAGACAGGCGAGAACGAAGCAGAGATACATTCCATAATGGCCGAGTTCGATTTGCCCTTTCGGTTTGATTCAAATGTGTTGAGCGAGTCGAAGCAAATTGACCATGGCATTACCAAAGAGGAAATAAAAAAACGCAGAGACTTTCGGAATGTGTTAACATTTACAATTGACCCCGAAGATGCCAAAGATTTCGATGACGCGTTATCATTTAAAATTTTAGACAATGGAAATTATGAAATTGGGGTTCACATTGCAGACGTAACGCACTATGTAAAGCCCGAGACATTGTTAGACAAAGATGCTTTTGATAGGGCCACCTCAGTTTACTTAGTGGATAGAACAGTGCCGATGTTGCCCGAGCGTCTTTCAAACGAACTTTGCTCGTTGAGGCCCAATGAAGACAAACTCACATTCGCAGCAGTTTTTGAAATGAACTCAAAAGCACAAGTGGTAAACGAATGGTTCGGCCGCACAGTTATCCATTCCGACTTTCGGTTTTCCTACGAGGCTGCGCAAGAAGTAATTGAAAAAGGCAAAGGTCAATTTGCCGAAGAATTAAAAATTTTAAATGAATTGCATCATAAATTGCGGAAGGAGCGATTTGCAAAAGGAGCCGTTAACTTTGAAACAACAGAAGTAAAATTCAAGCTCGATGAAAAAGGAAAACCTTTAACGGTAATTCCCAAAGTGAGAAAAGACGCGCATAAATTGATTGAAGAATTTATGCTGTTGGCAAATCGTGCCGTAGCCACCTATGTTTACAAGCTAAAAAAAGGCGCAGAAAAAAACACCTTTGTTTATAGAACACATGACTTGCCAGATGAACAAAAAGTGCTCGACTTTGCCACCTTTGCCAAACAATTTGGCCATAAAATCAACGTAGAGGGTAGTTCGGTTTCTAGGTCATTAAATACCCTCATGGCCGAGATTGAAGGTACGCCTGAACAAAATGTGTTGCAGTCATTGGCCGTTCGCACCATGGCAAAGGCCAAGTATACAACCGAAGCAAAAGGTCATTTTGGGTTAGCCTTCGATCATTATACCCATTTTACATCGCCTATTCGCAGGTATCCGGATATGATGGTGCATCGGCTGCTCCAACATTACCTCGATAATGGAAAATCAGTAAACAAGAAAGAGTACGAAGAGAAATGCATCCATTCATCTGAACGTGAAAAACGAGCTGCTGATGCAGAACGAGCATCTATTAAATACAAACAAGTGGAGTTTATGAGCCTTACTACCACCAAAGTGTTTAAAGGAATTATCTCTGGTGTGATGGAGTTCGGCATTTTTGTGGAGATAATAGAAACCAAGTGCGAAGGCATGGTGCGCATGAGTGATATGAAAGACGATTTTTATGAATTTGATGAGAAGAATTACCGCGTTATTGGCAGAAGAAGGAAAAAAATTTATCGCTTGGGCGATGAGGTAACTGTACGTGTAAAGAAGACAGATGTAGATAGGCGTCAAATTGATTTAACCATTGAAGAAGATTAGTGCCACGTCAGTTTTGAGTTGCGCCACTGCCACATTATTTTGCATCAAATTATTTAAAAAAATTAGTAATCGGAAACCTTTAGCTACACGCATAAATTCTTAAATCTTGAATTTTAAATCTGAAATTTATCTCTCTTGGATCGAATCCGAAATCAAAAAGCAAAAATTTGGCAAACAGCCAAAATCACTCTACGATCCACTTCATTATATTATGAGCCTCGGGGGCAAGCGGCTAAGGCCTATGCTTACGCTGATCTCATATTCTTTATTTAAGGAGGACGTAAAGAAAATAGTGCCACAAGCACTTGCGGTTGAAGTATTTCACAACTTCACACTCATGCATGATGATATAATGGATCGTGCACCACTTCGCAGAGGCATGCCGACTGTCCATAAAAAATGGAATGTTAGTACTGCAATACTTAGTGGCGATGTTATGCAGGTAAAAGTATATGAAATCATTTCAAAACTTGATGCCCCCTTGTTTAAGGAGGTAGCACTTGCCTTTAATCAATGTGCCATAGAAGTTTGCGAAGGTCAGCAATGGGATATGGAGTTTGAATCGCTCACAAAAGTAAGCGAGGCCCAATACATAGAAATGATTCGCTTAAAGACTGCTGTGCTCCTTGGTTTTAGCTTAGAACTAGGTGCCATCTTAGCTGGAGCTTCGAAAGAAAATCGAAAAGCGTTGAGAGATTTTGGTGTCAACATTGGCATTGGGTTTCAATTGAAAGACGACTTGCTGGACGTTTATGCGGATCAGAAGAAATTTGGTAAACAAGTTGGTGGAGATATTATTGCAAATAAAAAAACATTCTTGTTGATAAAGGCACTGGAAAAAGCCAGAGGCAAAGAAAAAAAAGAACTCGATGGGTGGCTGAGCGCCAAGAAATTTAACAACAAAAAGAAAGTAAAAGCGGTAACCGCGCTGTACGATTCATTGATAATAAACACGATTACTGAAAAGAAAATCAACTCGTACTTTGAAGCTGGGTTTAAGTGCTTGAAAAAAATAGATGTGCCAGATAACAAACTGGATGCACTTCGTTCTTTTACAGTTAACCTTATGAAGAGGCAAGTCTAGTAGCGGTTGTTTTTCAAAAAAGTTAATAACTTTGAGTAGCCACGACTACTGAGTTAAATATGAAAGCAAAAATTTTTTATTCTGCTTTTTTTGTTTTCCTGTTTTTGCAAGGGCATGCACAGTCTAAAGTCGATTCAACAAAAACGGTGCTTTTTGTTAATGGTGTGCCTTCTCACGATTCTGTTAAGCGCACTCATTTCGATCGAATCGACTTTATTAAAGGCAAGCAAGCAATTGAGCTGTTTGGCGCAAGGGCAAAAGAGGGTGTTTTTCTTTTAAGTAGTGATGGAAAAATTCCAGTTTATGGGATTGTTACAACTACAAAAGGAAAAGTAGTTCCGCATGCTGAAGTGACTAATGAAATGGGAGTGCTACTCACCAAGACAAATAAATGTGGCAGCTTCTTTATTTCTTCACATCGACTTTATAAACATCTTATTGTTCGTAAAAAGGGATACGAAGCTTCGAGTATCGAAGTAACCCAAACAGAAACAAAAATCACGTTAATTAAGAAAAAATAAATTCTGTTATGAAAAAGCCATTGTTTTTTAAAAGCTTCCTTATTGCCGCTTCTATTTTTCTTCTGACCTCGTGCAAAAAAGAGGAAGTTAAACCGAATGAATTTGAAGCAATAAATTCATGGATATTGGAGAATATGAAAGAGGCCTACTATTGGACGGATCGCATACCTACCTCGCCCAACAAAGAACAAACACCTGATTTATTTTTTAAATCGTTGCTTACTAAACCAGACGACCGCTTTTCGTGGATACAAGAAAATTATCAAGATCTTCTCAATTCATTGCAAGGAGTAAGCAAAGAGGCTGGTTATGAATTTGCGTTGTATCGCGAGGGTTCTAATAGTAATAATATTATTGCGCTAGTGTTGTATGTTAAAAAGGGGTCATTCGCAGAATCAGCAGGGCTTTTAAGGGGTGACATGATCAGCCAGATTAACAACCAACAAATAACAGTGGAAAATTATTCAACTTTATTGCGAGGAATAAGGCAAAATCACACTATTTCTTATAAGCCTTACGATGTTTCAACTAATACCTACGGAAGCTCAAAAAATCTAGCTCTTTCAGTTTTTGAATATGCAGAAAACCCTAATTATTTAGATAAAATCATTGTTCAAAACAATAGAAAAATTGGCTACTTCGTTTACACCCTTTTTTCAACTGGCCCAACCAGTGAGAGTAACCAATATAATGACGAGATGGATGCTGTTTTTGCTCGGTTTCAGGCAGCAGGAATTACCGATCTCGTGCTAGATCTACGGTTTAACAGCGGAGGTTACGAAACAGCTACCATAAATCTGGCAAGTTTGATCGGTAAAAACGTAGATGCTACTAAAGTTTTCGCCAAACGTCAGTATAATAAAACCGTTACTAATCAAATTTTAAATGACCCCGCCTATGGTGCTGATTTTCTTGTACGCCGATTTAAAAACAAATCCCAAAATGTTGGGTCTTTGCTTAAAAACAATCGAGTATATATACTGACGAGCAGCGGGCGGACTGCCTCTGCCAGCGAACTTGTGATTAATGCCCTAAGGCCTTATATGGATGTATTTCTTATTGGCTCAACAACCGTAGGAAAAAACGTGGGATCAATAAGCATATTTGATGACAAAGATCCAAAAAACACATGGGGTATGCAGCCTATTGTGATAAAGTATTTTAACAGTTTAGACGAATCTAACTACAGCAATGGCTTTACTCCAAACATTGAAGATGCCGATAGTGGATCGCAATTGCCTTTGGGTGATGTCAATGAAAGGTTGCTTAGCCTGGCTCTTCAGCATATTCAAGGAAGTGGCGGAAGGACTTCAAAAACAGAAAATTTGAATAGAGAATTGATAGGTTCTTCATTTGATTTTAAAAACAGAAACAAGGAACTCGTAATTGATAGGATCGAACTAAAGTGATCTAAAATAAGAGATTGTAAATTTTTTCAAGGAACATTGGCGTTCGCTTCTTGAAATTTTTTTAGCTCGGTTTCGCCACAATAGCTGTGGAGAAATAAAATCATCTTCACAAGCTTGGAAAATCTTTTTATCTCTATGTCAATGGGCTTTTGATTAAATTGCTGGTTGACAAAAAAACATGGACGAGGAAGAGATAGAAGATCAACAAGATGACGAGCTCTTTGAACATCACCGGATCGTAGCCGACCCCAAGCAAAGCGCTGTGCGCATTGATAAGTTTCTATTAGCTAGATTACCAAATGTGACCCGCACAAAAATCCAAGGCGGCATCCACGAAGGGTTTGTAAAAGTTAATGATAAGGCGGTAATCCCCAACTATAAAATTAGGCCGCACGATGTAATAACGGTTTCATTGCCCGAACCTCCTCGCGATACCGATGTAAAGCCTGAAAATATTCCGCTCAATATCGTTTTTGAAGATGACCATTTATTGATAGTAAACAAGGCAGCTGGCATGGTTGTACACCCAGCGTTTCAAAACTGGAGTGGCACCTTAGTGAATGCGCTCAGCTACCATTTTCAACAACTTCCGCAGATGCCCGGCAACGATGGCCGGCCCGGGTTGGTGCATAGAATTGACAAAGATACATCAGGACTGTTGGTAATAGCCAAAACCGAGCTGGCCATGACGGGCATGGCCAAACAGTTTTACGATCATAGCATTGAACGAACCTACTGGGCATTGGTATGGGGCGAGTTTGATCCAGATCACGGCATGATAAACGTGAACCTTGGCCGAAGCCCAAAAGACAGGCGAGTGACCATTGCCTTTCCTGATGGCGATTTTGGAAGACGAGCCATTACCCATTATAAAGTGCTTAAGTCGTTTCGGTATGTTTCGTTAATAGAATGTAAGCTGGAAACCGGCCGCACGCATCAGATTAGGGCTCATATGAAGTTTAAAGGGCACCCTATTTTTAACGATGCCTTATATGGCGGCAATGAGCCCTTGAAAGGCACCGTATTTAGCAAATACAAGCAGTTTGTTGAAAATTGCTTTAAGATCATTCCAAGACAAGCATTGCACGCTAAAACCCTTGGTTTTATTCATCCCATTACAAAAGACTTTTTGCAATTTGATTCAGATTTACCTGCCGACTTTATTGAGGTGATAGAAAAATGGGAAAATTATGTCAAATACACCTAAAGCAACAAAACTTTCGGTAAGTTCTTAGGGTAGGGAATCCCTTCAAGTACCCATAGGATACTCACATTAATTGTTACAAATCAGCTTTTAGAGAGCTAGGCTAACGCCTTTCTTCTTCCCTATTCGAAGTGCTTGTCGTATCTCTTTTAAGGCTTCACGCTTAAACTCTTTTGAGTTTATCGCGCGAGTGGGCTGCTTTAGCACGTCCTTAATGTAAACAAGTACTTCGTCCATTTGTTGCTGATCCAAAGCATCTAGGCTTTGAAGAATAGCGAGTTTTGGTGAATGTAACATAGTCGTAGTGGTGTTTGACTAAGTCAAAGAACGGAAAAATAGTACATTGGGTTCAAGCCCAGATTCTCTTATTCACGCAAATAAAACATTGAAGTAATGTTTTGGTGAAGAATAAATAATTTTTGAAACGCACCTTAATGGTTAATTAATATTAGGGGAAACGACGCCGTAAAACTATTCCAGCTTTTATTAGCCGAAAAGTGAGACCGAAGCAATTTTAAGTTAAATAATTTCTAATGACGCCTTTGCATTTTGCCATTCAAAAGAAAAGCGATTGTCAACTAACTCTTGCCTTAAAAAGTAGCCCGCTCCTAATCGACTGATCAATCTCTGGCAAGCTTCCGATTCGCTTCCATTGCCAATGAAGATGACGGAGGTTTTGCTATTTTGAGACATGTTACGCAACGCACGAATCATTTCGAGGCCAGTGATAAGAGGCAAATCAAGTGCGGTTACAATTAAATCGTATTCTTCCATGCGGCCTGCAAACAATCCATCGGCTCCGTCAGAAGCATAATGCATCACCGTGTGACCTAAAAAGGTTTTTACTTCGATAATCAACTCTTGGTTAGGGTGTACCAGAAGAACTTTCAAATAATCGTTCATAGAATTCTCTTTTTTATGCCTCCAATATGGGCAAAAGAGAATTTATCGATTTTTAAAAACGAGAGCAAAAAAAGGGTGTTTTTTTCGAAAAGCTGGTTTTTATAGAAATTTCGATGTTTTTGTCTAGGAAAATTCCTAGAAAAATTGGTGATTTTCCTAGATGAAATTCAAGATAAAATGCCGTTATCGAAGGCATATTTTATCATACCCACGGTATTTTTTAGCCCTAGTTTCTGTAAAATGTTGGCTTTGTGTGCATAAATTGTTTTTTCGGCAACCGATAACCTAGCTCCAATTTCTCTTAAACTCAACTCGGTGCAAATCAACATAAACACCTCGCGCTCACGTTCAGTAAGGTCAGCAATTTTTTCAAAAGAAGGTCTTTCACTTTTTATTTTTACACTCCTTCTCATGGCGCTCACCATCATATCGTTATGATAGTATTCTCTATCAACTACTGCTGAGATGGCTTTCTCTAACTCATCGGGGTCGCAATCTTTGAGCAAAAAAGAATGAACTCCAATCTCAATCATATGCATCATATATTTTTGGTTATCGTGCATTGTTAAGATAATGATTTTCATCTCCGGATATTTTAACCTGATTGCCTCTGCCGTATCTACCCCGTTCATCACAGGCATATCAAGATCGAGCAGGACAACATCTGGCAGCCGCTGTGCTTTTCTGAGCAGGTCCAAACAAACCTTACCGTTTTCTGCTTCGCTTATTTGTCCTATTCTTGTAAAAGAAGAAACCAACCTAATTATGGCCTTCCTAAAAAGGGTATGATCGTCTATAATACAAATGTCTATCGCCTCCATCTATTTGTTTGTCAGAAATTTACAATAGTAATCTCTGCATCGTGATTTTCAAAGAAAAAGTAGCGGTTAGGCGGTAAATCTTGCCTACCGTGCTTGATTTTTTGAGTGATTTAAATGATTACTTTTATCCATTAAAAAAAATAGCATGATGGTACGCTTGGCTACAAAAATGGATACTGCTACCATTGCCGAATTTCAGATGGCCATGGCGCGCGAAACAGAAAATCTTGTTCTTGATAAATCCCTTCTAATGCATGGAATTGACAATCTAGTTGGTGATACAACAAAAGGAAGTTACTATGTAGCCGAGGAAAACGAGGAAGTTATAGGTTGCTTAATGACTACCTATGAGTGGAGCGACTGGCGCAATGGCAATGTGGTATGGATTCAATCTGTTTATATCGCTAAAGAACACCGCGGAAAAGGGGTGTACAAAAAAATGTATCAACACATTCAACAGTTGGTTGCCCATTCTACGGACTTCAAGGGCATTCGTCTGTACGTTGATAAGACGAACATAAATGCTCAAAAGGTGTATCAGCAACTAGGCATGAACGGAGAACACTACCAAGTATTTGAATGGATGAAGAATTAGTTTAAGCTAGCTAAGAGACTTGAAAGCGGAGACTATTCCACCTCCACAATCATTTCAACCTCTACAGAAAAATTAAACGGCAGTGCATAAACGCCTACTGCCGACCGCGCATGCTTGCCTTTTTCGCCAAACACCGCTACCATTAAATCAGAATAGCCATTGATTACTTTCGGTTGATCGGTAAATGTTTCCGTACAATTTACCATGCCAAGTACTTTTACAATGCGCTTTACTTTGTTTAGGTCTCCCAGTTCTGCCTTAAGGGTTGATAACATCGAAATGCCAGTCGACTTGGCGGCATCATATCCTTGTTCTATGGTTAACTCCTTGCCAACTTTCCCGGTATAGCCAGAAACCGGGCCGTGCCCCGATAGATATAGTAAATTTCCGGTTCTTACTGCTTTGACATAACTGGCAACGGGTTTACTAGGGGCGGTTAGCTCAATTCCGAGGTCTTTTAATTTCTTTTCAAAGTCTATTGTTTGAGCATTCAATGTGGCGGTTGAAAAAGCAAAAAGTATCAAAACAAAATAACGAATTTTCATGGATGTTGAATTTATGAATCAAGATAAACGAATTTTTGTCAACAATCCTTACTTTTAAAAGATCAATTTATTTACATGGAAAAGTCGCGTTGCCCTTGGTGTCTTTCTTTTGAAGAGTATGTGAAATACCATGACACCGAATGGGGAGTGCCTGTTCACGATGATAAAATTCACTTCGAGTTTTTGATTTTAGAAGGCGCTCAAGCTGGCCTGAGTTGGTCAACCATACTTAAAAAGCGCGAGGGTTATAGAAACGCTTTCGCGGATTTTGAACCCACCAAAGTGGCTAAGTTTACTGAAAGCAAGTTGGAAAAATTGTTATTGGACACAAGCATTGTAAGGAACCGCCTGAAAGTGTATGCTGCAGTAAACAATGCTAAACACTTTTTAAAAATTCAGAAAGAATTTGGGAGCTTCGATAAATACATCTGGAGTTTTGTTGGCAATATGCCTGTTGTGGGTACGAGAAAAACCATGAAAGATGTCCCAGCCACTACAAAAGAATCGGATGCGCTGAGCAAAGATTTGATTCAGCGCGGGTTTAAGTTTGTTGGCAGCACGGTTATCTACGCGCACATGCAGGCGTGTGGGCTAGTGAATGATCATTTAGAAACTTGTTTCCGTTTTAAAGAAACACGGAAATTAATTTAATATTTAATTTGCAGTAGCTCCTTTCTAAATATAACTATGCTAGCAATCACCATTACGCAATAGACTATTAAGAATTGTTTAGAAAGCATCAATAAATTAGTAAAATAGCCAATCGGAACAAAAGCTAGTATTATTGCAATAGCAAACATCCAAACTTTAATTTTTTTCATAATTATTGAACCCCAAATTGATGCCGCTATAAGCAGACTAATTGTAATGAAACAAATAAAATCTATCGTATATCTACCTCCCATTAACTCTTTAAGGTTGCCATACCGATTCCATACGTAGAATATTGACAGCTGAACAGCGGCAAGGATATATTTAGTCCTATTGCTCATTTTTAGAAATTGAACTGAGTTTTTTCAAAAGAATATTTCGCTCCATTTTTCTAACTTCTTCCACGCCAACCCGGAAGCTAAAGTTCTGTAGCTTTAGAGGCATATTCCCAATAATCAATGGCTCCCTTATAAAGTATAGCGTGTCGATTGAATTATCCAGTGATGATGCAATATATTTTATTTTGTCCTTTAAACTATTAAATTTTTGTTTCGTAAAGTTGCTGTCAAAGTGTTCATTCATTAGTAGTGTTTTATTTTTAAACCACCCTGCGTAGTTATCTATTGAGTCTAATATTTTGATTTCTTCATTTGACCGTTTTTCAAATTCTGCAATAGATTTTTTTAGTTCATCATACTGAATTGAATCACTTGGATACTTTAAAAACAAAGTGGAAAAGAGAGAATCGTTATTTAACTCAAATTTATATTGTGGAATCTTGAAGAGGTAATCGTCAGTTCTTGAATGAACATATCCGCATGACCCAAAAAATATAGCCAAGCATAACTTAATACAAACAGATTCTATTTTAGAAAGCCACAACATCTTGTTAAATTAAAATCACATTCACTAACATCGCCTGCGTAACCAATATTTACAGTTCCTTGACAAACCGCCCAACCAATTGGAATCCATCCTAAAGTTGCACATTCCCATGACCCACTTGCAAAATCATTATCAGCGTTATTTTTACAGTCAACAGCTTGTCTAATGCAAACTTGGCCACCCGCGCAACCCGGACCATCGCCTCGAGCGTTACTCCCATTTATTTTATCTGATTTCAAGTCCAGCGTATTGCTGGCTTTTACTATTTTGATGGCTGAGGAGAGCATATCTTCATCGAGAGTTTCGCCATACTGGTCTTTTAACTTTAGAATTTTTTCATGATAAGGTTTATTTATTGACTCAAATTCATTGGTGTCTTTGTAGCCCATCAATTTAACTAATTCGGAATAACTTGCCTCTCCTTCAGAATTTGCAATTAAATAGGAAATTCGTTTTAATTTAACACTATCATGGAAAGATTTTGACGAACGAAATTTTTCGGATATAATACTGGCCGTTTGAATAGTTTGTCTGAAAATTTGATCGTTTGCTAAAACCTGTGGTGTTGCGATTTGACTTGTTTCTTTGTAATTATCAGTGCAAGAGATTATTACAAGAATAAATACCGTAAAGAATATCTTTTTCATGTGGCTTGGATTAAGTTTTAATAAAGTTGCAAATGCGAATATTGAATGGCTATTCAAATCCCAGGAATAATATTACTTTAGAGAATAAAATTATTCATTCAACTTATGAAACTTGGTAACAAATTAAGACAACTACGTTTAGACAAAGGTTATTCTCAAGAATATATCACTCATGAACTAGGAATGAGCCAAAGTAACTACTGTAAGATCGAAAGTGATAACCACTTTCCAACCATAGCCGTAATCGAGAAATTGGCATTACTTTATGAAACTAATCCGCAAGCGATATTGGCATCAGAAGGGCAACACCAAGTTCAATATAACCAAGAAAGCCCAAATTCTATCAATGCATTTATGGTTTGGCAAGACACCCAAAAACTTTTTGAAGAGTTAATATCTTCAAAAGATAAAATCATTGCCCTTCAAACTCAACAAATTGAATCTTTGGCAGAGCAGCTTAAAGCACTAAAAGGAAAATGAGTGTTTCTAGACGAGTTAACTTAGCAAATACCTGCCCATGGCATACACGCCAAGTGCTAGCAAGGTTAATCCAGGTATCAGTTTCACAAGCTTATTGTTTGTGATATAGCCCGCAAATCGATTGGCGAGATAGGCAAACAAAATAAGCAACAGCAGTACACCAAAGGCGGTTCCAAGAACATACATATGCAAATGCACTTTCGTGGGAAAAGATAACCAACCCTGGGCTTTAAGGTAGGCCGTAATTCCTATCCAGAAGGGAATTGCCATGGGGTTGAGAATACTTAATACGATCCCCTTTCTAAACCCGCTGTCATTAAATTTTTCTATTGCAGGAACAGGTGAATTGCTCGTCCAAACTGTAAGGCCGCCCAACACCAGCATTACAATGGCGGTAATAAGTTGAAAGTTGTTTATTATGTTTGGGAAGGCCGTAATCCAATGTTCAAACTCAACACCTATCCAAGCATACGGATATTCAATGAGCGCCACCGCCAGCGTGAAACGAAGTGCAATTTTTGTTTTTCGTTCCAACCCCAATTGAAGCACGCATAAATTCATCGTGCCTGGTGGTATTGACCCTAAGAAACTAATCACAAACCCTATGGTAAATACGTAGACATATTCCATTATTTAAGGAGACGTAAGCGCTTTAAATTTTTTGTAATGCGCCTTACCTTCCCGGAAGGAAATATACGGAATACCCCTTTTATAATTCTCTAAACTAATTCTGTAAATAGTATTCCAGTGAGTGAACAAAACGTTGACTGCTTCCACGAACGAAAAGGTTGGATCATAAATATGAGCAGGCTCTGCCCCACAGCCATTCAACTCCACAATCTTCACATCACCATTTTCCAGAGCCTTCAAAGAAGAAGTTCGTAAATCAAACCTGCCAAAATAAAAACCCTCTATTTGCTTGCTAATTCGATCAAAGGAAGCAGAAAGTTGCGGGGTTATGAGGTGATTGAAGTTGAGAAATTTGGTGCCTAAACAATGGTTGCCAATAGAAACAAGCTCTACCCGATCACCTTTTTTAACAACATTGGCTAACTGATTTTTATATGTCTCCCGTAAAATCGGCCACTGAAGTAGTGCTCTTTCATTGCCCTCGATGAGTTGCGTGAGTGTCTGATTTCCATCGCCAATTACGTGAAGCATTTCTTTGCCAACAATGGAAACCACTCTCCCAGAAGATTCACTGGGATACCTGACATAAAAAACACCAAACTCAAGAGGCAAATCGACAAACTCTTGAATTAAGAAATCAAGCTTTATGGTTTTTAAATAGTTATCAGCGTCCGTATCATTTCTTATAATCTTTACCATCCAGCCTCGCTCGCCTAAATCAGGTTTGAAAACGAGGGGATATGAAAGCTGGTGCTGATTTAATAGCTGTTTGACCGAACCAAGCGTGGCTGGAATTTGAGCGATTATGGTTTTTGGCTTCACATCGTTTGGCACGTTCTTCAGCACCTCGAACTTTGATTCGCCAAACATGCCGCCCATCACTATTCCTGGGTTTGAGGCCGTAAAAAAAAATAATGATTTCGATTTAATTGAAAGCCATAGCCAGTATGGAAAAAGCGGAGCTTGTAGAATTCCGAAAGGCCAGTACTCCCAACTTTTTAATTTTATAAAAAAGCTAGACTTTTGGATTCTCCGCAAGCGTATCATTAAAATTACTTGCCAACGAAAGAAGTTGACTCTTTGTAACGAATAGTTGATGCCGCTACTCCAAAATCAGATGGCAAAACAATATAATTTGCTACCTGCTTTATACCAATTTTCATAATCGCCATGTGGTGAACAGCATGTTCAATATTGTACGATAGCTCGCGCCAGAAATTAGTCTCGATTAGTACGCAATCTTCGCTATTTGAGCTATAGCCGACTTCAAGCTTCAATGACTTATCTATCTGCTGATTAGACACAAAATCGCTAATCTTCTGAATGATGTCGAGCGCAATGTATTTGTCAGTTTCAATCAACTTATCGTGGATGCGTTTATCGTAATTTATTACACCTTTAGCTGTTCCATTTTCCAAACAAATGAAAAATTCAAGCGTGTGCCGAAGGTGTTGCCCCAACGAAGCCCCACTTAATATTTCAGAAGGTGCGACAAAATCGTCATCCTTAACCCTTAGAACGAAATCCTGTAACTGACCAAGTATTTTTATGGCTGTTTCAGCTAATTGCATGCTTTAAACTTAATTGGATAATTCGAAAACTCAAAATTTACTACTGCTCAACTGTTTTGCTCCATTGCTTGTCGGCCTTTTCCCTCAGCCCTTTTTCATCTTTGTTCCAATCTTTCAAAGTATTGTTAGTCCAAAAATTATAAAAAAGAAAAAGTCTTCCGTCAGTAATTTTGTACGTTTCTGGATCAATTTTAACTTTTTCACCCGTTGCACCCATCGCATATGCACACCAACCACCATAGGCTGGTTCATACTTTTCAGGCGATGCCTTAAACTTATTCAGATTAGCTTCCGTAGCAAATTGGTAAATCACTCCTTTGTAAGTAAACTTTAGAGACTCTTTGCCTTCTTTGGGCTTAGAATCGAAATAGCTAACAGGGTCATACCCTTGTATAGCAATGTTTTGTTTCGTGTTAAAATTTTTCTTCCTACTTGCATCTGTCTGGGAAAAGGAAAAAGAAGAGAAAAAGGTAAGAGCAATAACTAAAACGAGATTTTTCATAATTGTGCAATTTGCAACTATATACGGCAAGTTTTAGCTGCTGGATTTTTGAAAGTCTTCCGTTTGTCACTTTGGTTACATTTTCCAAAGCAAATTATTCGAAAAACGTCCTTTCCATAAACAGATTAGGCTATCGAGCGGGTTAGCTATTGTGCAACATTAGCCAGTTTTGATAGCGGAATAGCATTAGCAAACTGTGTTATTTCATTTTCTGTCGTGTCGTTCACCTTCAGAGTAAGCAATGTGTTGTTAAATGGAATCTGTAACTCAAAGTTGAGTTTGTTATCATCTGTTCCAACCTGTTTCCTTAGGATGCCTTTGTAGCCTTGAACTTTTATACTTTTCTGATCACTATCACCCATACCAATCATGGGCATGTTTAAAAATGCATTAATAGAAGTGATAAATGGTGAGTTATTGACAATTTCGATAGCCGCTGTTTTTGGATCATTTCCAAAAAATCTGTTTACAAACAACCCGCCTGCGTAGCCATTCGAACCACCCGTTAGCTGGTCTTCTTTCGGTTTGTAATCCATTGCACCTAGCTTAGTGGGCAGCAATTTTAAAATTTCTTTGGCAATGGCTTCGTCCAAAATACCAAGCATTTGAGTCATGGCAAATCGGGCATTGCTAAAATCTTTGTCCGCATACGCACTCCGCGCGCTAGTTAGGCTTTTGTCAAATTCCTGAGAAAAGCCTGTGGCGACTGCAAAAAATAGTCCTATAGTTATAAAAGTCTTTTTCATTTCCTTTTCAAATTATTATTGTTCGCCCAATTGCTTTTTGATCGAATCTGGATCGATCTCATTTGCTGCTTTCATAAAATCCGGTTCACTTTTAAAGTTTACCCCTTCAAAAACCAGCAAGGAAGATTGCCCAATTGGTACGCTCAATTTATATCCGCTGCTTTCCGAATATTCAATTATCGCTTTGTTTCCCTTATACTTGATTTGCTTCCAATCTTGTTGACCATTGGTTTGCTGCGCCATTCCTCCCATGGTCATATAGGCATTTATGGAGGCCATCCAAACTGCATTGTTGGCGATGGTAAACGTAAGTTGTTTGTCTTTATCGTCTCTATACTTTCTCATTATCGTTAATCCAGCCCAACCATATCCGTTACTTGACACTTCATCCTGCGTTTCGTCTTTTTTCAATCCAGCGACCGCATCCGGGAGCGATTTCAATAGTTGATTTCCGATCTCGAGTTCGACACCCAAAATAGCTTGTTGAACGGAATATCTTGCATCTCCGAAAGTCCCCTTTTTGTAAGCAGCTTCTGCATCCAAAAGATTTTGACCAACATCCGGTGGCGAAGAAACAAGCCCCCCACCTCCATTATTCGAAGGATTACTTTTGCCATACCGCGTAGAGCTACCTCCAGTCGCTCCCGAATTTCCTCCAGTATTTTGATTGTTACCTGTATTATTATTTTGTTCTTGGCCTAGGCCTAACTTCTTATCGAGTGCCCTTTCGGCTTTTTGTTCAGCTTTTTGCTTAAGCTTATTGAGGAACTGCGCAAAAGTATGCCCGCTTGACAATAGCATAGCTGAAACAAGAATAGAAAATATTCTCATGGTTGGGTAAATGGCTGAGAATTTTGACAGGTTGTAAATATAGATGACTGTTTTGAATTTTGCATAGTTGAACTGAAACGGAAGCGGGCTCTGCTGAGGAGCAA
>JBIKRT010000171.1:0-2681 GCA_044349005.1 Cyclobacteriaceae bacterium | reverse complement strand
GCATAAAAAATCTGCAAGGTTTTAAAGATAAAACCCGACTTTCTTGCAGATTGTTTCAACTCAATTCGATCGATTTTATTCAAAAACTAATCCCATTGGGCTTTTTAAGGAGTGACTAAATACTCAATATCGTTCTCCATTATCATTTAAGCTACTATTACTTTACTACCAAAACCTAGCGCCCGACCAATTGGTCGATAGCAGCCATCCTGCTGGTTGGGCTGGTGGCAGTAACTAGTTTTCAATAAATCTGCGGCCGCCCACTTCATACTAAAGAACCACTTGTGCCTATGTAAAAAATCCCCATCTCATTTGCAAGCAATACTATATCATCAGCGAAAGCGATAGCCTAATCGTAACCCAACAGCTGGTGACACCTCTCTTCTTTTGCGTTCATCTTTTGTGACGGACACCCAGAAAAAGCCAGAAGAACTAGTATCGTCAATAGGTTTGATATAGTTTATAAATCGTAAGTCTAAGCCATAACTTACATCCAAAATCAAATGATCTCTTTCGAAGAGGCCAATATTATGACCCACCTTCCAGGAGAATCCGGATTCGCGGTATTTTACGCCAAAATTATACGTTCGAGAATATTGCATTTGGCAGTCTAAATCAAAACAACCGTTAACAGTTGCTTGTCTGTCAAAATCCACAGCAGTGGTATACGCTTCCATGCCGATATACGTGGCTTTAATAAAATAATATCTACCTTCTAAATTGAGCTTAAAACCATGAATATTTTGATAGCGCAAATTATTGGTTGAGCGTTCTATCACAAAGCCAATATCTGTTTGCATAGAAAATCGTTTTGTTAACCTCCGCTCGTAGGCAACCTGAAACGAAGGATAGAAGTCAAAACCGTGTAGGGGGCTTAGCTTCAACGTGTTTCTGTAATTCTTCGCCTCTACTATGCTATCCCAACGGGCCAGTTCGCTCCTTTGCGAAAGAACAGGATGCCACGCAACCAAGGACAAAAAAAAGACAGTTATACCCGCTTTATAGCGCCACACGTTGAACAGGAATTTTACTGATCAATTTAAAGTCTTTTGAAGTACAGTTATAAGTATATTGAAATATTCCGTCTTCACCAGTTAATATAAGTAAACCGTTTTTTACGATCACATCGTAGGCATTTACATTCGTAATCTTTTTAACTTCAACTATTGATTTCGGGTTGGTAACGTCTAAGATAGTAAGCCCATATTGCGCCTCACATACAAATAAGCAGCCGCCATCAATGCCCAAGCCTCCTGGCGATGCCATCGCATAAGTTTGAAGCAATACGGGGCTATTTGGATTTGAGATATCCAATATCTCCAGCGTGTTAATGCCTGTGCGGCAATTACCCACTTTAAGCGTTACGTAGGCCAAGTTGCCCTGCACAATTACCGGATCGCATGAGGTAATGTGTGAGTACCTAAAAACAAATTCTGGCTTTTCAGGGCTCTTTATAGAGTAGATGTACATAGCATCGATTGCCCCTAAATAAAGATAGTCGTCTTTAGCGAAAATAGTTTGCAAGCCGAGCGTAATGTTAATGGTGTTTAGTTTTTTAAAATCCGTTCCGTTTAATTTGAACACTTGCAAGTTGGAGTTGGTGGCCACATATAAGTACTCATTTTGAATGGCGAACCGAGATAATGATCCACCCTGCCCAGTAGTACTCGGTGATGCTGAATCGCTTTGCTGGCAATTCACCAAAAAGAAGGCTATAACAATACATGAAATACTAATACGCATAGCAATCGGGGTTTGTTAATGTTACTTTTTTCCAACCTATTACATAACCTAAGTCTTCATTCACACATTCAAAAGAAGAGAACCTCGGTGGAGGCACACCGAGTGTCCACGAGTTTATCGGTAATCTGGCAGCAGGTTTGGCAGTTTCAAATTGCTTAAACGGAAGAGAGATTAAATCTCCCGCATGATCGGCATACAAAATATCGTTCCTTATTGCCATATCCGAATTGCCCAACATTTCTATAAATCCTAAATCGATTGGGGCAGTGGGGTTTGAGTTATCAAAAACATGAATACCAGCGTTTACTTCGTTTACCAAAAGATATTGATTGTAGATGTAAATTTTTCCGGGGTTGTTGAGTGTTCCAGTGTTGGCTTTAAAGGAAACCTCTGACCTTGATTTATCGCTATAAATAGGTTGATAGCCATCCACTACGCGGTCGACTTTATCATACTCTCTATAACAACCAGTAGTTGCAAATAGGAAAAGGAAAACAGAAAGAGGCCGAAAAAGCTTTTTCATAAGTTATTATTTATGATTTTAACGCGACATAGAATCTCTCATCTGGATTGGGAATACTTTCGGTCAACAAAGTAATTCGAGGTTTCACGTAGCATACTATTTTGTAACTCTCATCCCACCTAAACAGGAGAATCGCCAAACAAATTATTATCAATGCGAATTAGAGATTATGAAAGGCAATTCAACCGTGCGATAAAGTTAAAACAAAATCCTGCTAATTACCATCAGGTAAGCAAATTAAGTTTCAGTAATTCCTAGAAAGTAGGGCAATAAATAAGAATTACAGCTTATTTAGTCGTCCCTTAAAAACTCAATTTTAGGATTAGAAGATTTTGGATTTGTGATTTTGTGGTTTTAACGAGCGAAAAAAGGCAATTAAAAAGTTGGGCTAAAAAGACAAGTGGATTTACTTTCC
>JBIKRT010000052.1:0-31889 GCA_044349005.1 Cyclobacteriaceae bacterium | reverse complement strand
GCCTATTTTGAACAGGTTGGGGACCAATTCACCCTTAAACTCGCATTGAACATGAAACGAAGAGAGTGGTGCAAGGGACTTTGGAACCAATCGAATTCAGTCCATTTTCCATTTCAATTCTCTAATGGGTAATCTGGGATAAAGCGTTTGGGCAATAAAAAAGGGTGACAATAGCCACCCTTCTTTATTGAAAATTTTACTATCGAAACTACACTACCTGAGCTTCTAATTTCCCCGAAAGAACAGATTTAGGAACTGCGCCAACCTGTTTATCAACAATTTGGCCATTCTTGAAAACCAATAGGGTAGGAATAGACCTTACACCGTATTTCGCTGTCACGTTCGGGTTTTCGTCAACATTTAATTTGGCTATTACAGCTCTTCCATCATAGTCTGCAGCAAGTTCTTCAACTACTGGCCCAATCATCTTACAAGGGCCACACCACTCTGCCCAAAAATCTACCAGAACGGGTTTGTCGCTATTAATTATCGAATCGAAAGTGGCATCAGTTAATTCAAGTGTTTTGCCCATGGTGTTTAATTTTATTTTTGGTATTACTTATTAACACAAATGTAATTTAAAATAGTTCCGCTTCGTAAAATGATTTTACCGGTAGCGCACCATCTCATAGAGCTTCACATTGTCAACATACAAGTCGCCAATAAAGCGACAGGTTATTTCAAAAATTTTTGTCTCTTCATCTGTCAAATCGTCAAATTGTTCTTTGCTACACGTGATGATTACACCTCTCGCCTCATCATCGTAGACCTGAATACATGGTTTGAAAAGCTCATTCAGCGTTTGCATTCGAGCAATAGAAAACATGTAAGCAATTGTGAAATCGTCCTTGTTCTTAAAGAACTTATCTTTTTGTAAAACTTTAGCGGCTACTGCGGTATCGCCTTTGTTTAGAAGAAAATAATACTCCGTAAGAAGAGGCTCACGCTCGGCATACTGTTTCACCGTTCTTTTTACAGATGCCTTTTTTTCTTCATTCAGTCTGCTGGCATTGCTTAATTGGAATTTATAGGATATAAATCCTCTAAATGTTTTTAGTTCTTGACTGATTGATCTAGTCGACAAAGAAAGTATTGAAATACAGATGATAAACGTTTTCAATTGAATCGTATTTTACTTGTTTAGTTCTTTACTTTGCATCTGTGTGGTTCTTGTAACTGTCACTTAACCAAGTTGCAACAAAAATTTTTCATTGGTAAAACTAAGGAAAAAAAGCAATCGAAGTTTAATATACTGGTTCAACCTTTACATTGCCTATGCGCTTGATTTCCTTTATTAAGTCATTTACTGCGCGTACCCTAAATTTTCGCGACAGCAGTTCTAAACTGATGTTGTTGTCATCGTCTCGTAAATTCAAATAAACAGGAGTATTTCCTGAGTATTCTTTGAATACGGCTTCCATCTCTTTGATAAGTTCCTTATTCAAAGAAGTTAAGTTTACTTTTAGTTGCAGACCTTTGGTTTTCTTCACCCCAAGCTCATTCAGCAAATCGATGTTTTTGATTTTCAGTTCAAGCCCCATGTCTCCCCACGATTTGCGTAGCACATTTCCCTCCACGTACAAAAAAAGACTCGGCATCAGATACGGCTTTAACTTCATGTAGTCCTCACTCCAGAGGGTAAACTCTACTTTTCCAGAATAATCTTCAATTACTAATTTCCCGAAAGGTTTACCTGTTTTTGTCATTTTGTGCTCCACAGATGACACGATGCCTCCTACTTTAAAATCCTTACCTTCCATCGAATCAAGATCGTTAAGAGAGGCAATATTAGTGTTGCAGAATGTGTCCAATTCAAATTTGAAGTTGTCTAGAGGATGACCTGAAATATAGACACCCACTACTTCTTTCTCGAAATGCAATTTTTCTATTTCACTGAAGGGCTCAACTGCGTCTACTTTTGGCGGAGGCATTTGGATGCCTGAACTTCCCCCAAACAAACTTGCTTGCGCGCTGCTGCTTTCTTGATGGAGTTTTGCAGAATACTTGATTACTTTCTCGATTAGGTTGATATCTCCATCTTTGGAATAGATGTATTGCCGTCTATGAAATTCTTTAAAGCTGTCAAAAGCACCCGAAAGGGCAAGGCATTCAAACGTTTTTTTATTCACAGCACGCTGATTTAAGCGTTTTGCAAACTCAAATAGATCGGTAAACGAGCCGTGTGCTTCACGTTCCCTGATAATTGCTTCTACAGCGGCATCGCCAGCACCTTTTATTGCCCCTAGCCCAAACCGAATCTGGCCCTGCGGATTTACCTCGAAATATACTCCAGACTCGTTTACATGGGGCCCTAGCACTTCAATTCCTTTTTTGCGGCAATCTTCGATAAAGTACGTCACATTCTCTAGTTGATTTTGAGAATGCGTAAGCACTGCCGCCATGTATTCGGCTGGATAATTTGCCTTTAAATAAGCTGTGTGATAAGCAACCAACGAATAGCAAGTGGAGTGCGATTTGTTAAAGGCATATTGAGCAAACGCTTCCCAGTCTTTCCACACTTTATCGGATATCCGTTCTTCATGGCCTCGGTCTTTGCAGCCCTTGATAAATTTGTCTTTCATTTTATCAAGCACGTCTTTCTGCTTTTTACCCATGGCTTTACGCAGTACATCGGCATCGCCTTTTGAGAACCCCGCCAGCTTTTGCGAAAGCAGCATTACTTGCTCTTGGTAAATCGTAATGCCGTAAGTGTCTTTCAGGTATTCCTCCATTTCTGGGAGATCATAGCTGATGGCTTCTCTGCCATGCTTACGGGCAATGAACGAGGGTATATATTCCATTGGGCCTGGTCGGTACAAGGCGTTCATCGCGATAAGATCTTCAAACTTATCAGGTTTCAGGCCTTTTAAGTAGTTTTGCATTCCTTCGCTTTCAAACTGAAATGTGCCACTTGTTTCTCCTCGTTGGTACAGTTGGTAGGTTTTTACATCATCAAGTGGGATCGTGTCTATATCGATACTGATTCCATGTCTTTTCTTAATGTTCTTTAATGCGGTAGTAATAATGGTGAGCGTTGTTAGACCAAGAAAGTCCATCTTGAGCATCCCTGCACTTTCCACCACGCTATTATCGAATTGAGTGACCAACATAGTGGAGTCTTTGGCAGTAGACACGGGCACAAACTTGGTAAGGTCGTCAGGTGTAATAATGACACCGCAAGCATGAGTGCCAGTGTTACGCAGCGACCCCTCTAAAATTACAGCTTGTTTAAGAACCTGCGCTTTCAGATCGGAGCCGTTCTTAATGTCGGATAGCTCTTTACTTTCTTCAAAGGCCTTTGCCAACGTAGTTCCTGGCCTCTCAGAAACCATCTTAGCAAGGTTATTGGACTCATTTAATGGAAGTTCCATTACCCGAGCGCAGTCGCGAATGGCTGACTTAGCGGCCATTGTTCCATAGGTAATGATTTGAGCAACTTGGTTTTTTCCGTACTTTTCAATTACGTACTGCAGCACTTTGTCGCGGCCTTCATCATCAAAGTCAATATCAATATCGGGCAATGAAACACGATCTGGGTTTAGAAAACGTTCAAACAGCAGATCATAAGCAATAGGGTCTACATTAGTGATTCCTGTGCAATAAGCAACTGCCGACCCGGCTGCTGAACCGCGGCCTGGGCCAACCGAAACGCCCATTTCTCGTGCCTTTCGCGTAAAGTCCTGCACAATCAAGAAATAGCCCGGATAGCCAGTTTTTTTAATTGTTTCCAATTCAAAGTCAAGGCGCTCTTTAGTTTCTGGCGTGAGTTCAGGATACCTTCGTTTGGCTCCTTCGTAAGTCAGGTATCGAAGGTACTCATCCTCTGTGTCGAAGTGTTTTGGAATGTCAAATTTTGGAAGAAGTACATTCCGTTCCAGTTTGTAGCTCTCCACTTTGGCAACAATCTCTTGAGTGGTCTCGATGGCCTCCGGTAAATCCCGAAAAAGCAATTTCATTTCATCGGGTGATTTGAAATAGAACTCGGTGTTAGGCAACCCATATCGATGTCCTCGTCCCTCGCCAATAGGGGTCGACTTAAACTCTCCCTCCTTAATGCAGAGTAACACGTCATGAGCGTTAGCCTCCTCTTTCTCAAGATAATAGCACTCGTTAGCTGCAAAGTACTTTACCCCATGGGTTGCGCAAAATCGTATCAATGTTTGATTTACGCGGTCCTCCTCGGCAATTCCATGTCTATTTATTTCAGCATAAAAATCTTCGCCAAAGATGGCGTGCCACCATTTAAAGGCCTCCTCCGCCTGCTTTTCTCCAACATGCAAAATGAGGTGGCATACCTCGCTCGTGAGCCCGCCAGTAGTAGCAATCAAGCCTTGCTTATACTCTTCGATCAAACTCTTATCTATACGTGGGTTTATCCCGTAAAGGCCTTCAATAAAGCCAAGAGAGCTCAGTTTTGCCAGGTTGTGATACCCCTCCTTGTTTTTGGCAATTAGCACTTGATGATACCTTTTGTCAGGATTATCTTTGGTGAACTTGTTTTTTTTCCGATCCTCTGAGATTAGGAGTTCACAGCCCACGATCGGCTTTACTTCGTGTTTTAGTGCCTCAGCCACAAATTTGAAAGCGCCATACATATTCGCGAAATCGGTAATCGCCACTGCGTTCATTCCGTTTGCTTTGGTTTTAGCAACAATTTCCTTGACATCTGGAGTTGCCTGTAATACAGAATACTGCGAATGCAAGTGCAGATGGTAAAATGGAGAGTCGATTAGTGGTTCAAAGGTGTGGGAGGTGTCCACTGCGTTTGCCTTTTCTCTTTTCGCAGAATTGCCCTCCTTAAGAACAGGGGCTTGATAGACGATGGAAGTGGCTTCAGTCCCGTCAAATGTCTTTACAATGCCCTTTTTAATAAGCCCAAAAAAGCTTCTTGCTGTGGCCGAAACATCATAAGAGGCGTCATGGGCATCTTGAAAACTTTCATTAAATAGTTTTTCATAGAGTTCAGACAAGCGGGGCATTTTAAGTTTCCCACCAATTCCGCCAATAAGTTGGCAGAATTCGATTGCCGATAACCCTGTGTCTATTTTTTCAAGGCCTAAAAAATAGTCGGTTTTCAAACCTGCGCGAATAAACTCGGCACCGATAATATTGATGTCAAATTCAATGTTGTGCCCGATAAGAAGTTTTGTTTTTTCTAGGTCGGTTTCGAACAGGCCAAAAACCGCCTCGATATCAACCCCTTCTTCATTTGCTCTTCGGGTTGAAATTCCATGTATTTTCTCTGCCTTAAACGGAATGTCAAATCCATTGGGCTTGATAATGAAATTACTATGAGAGAGGAGGTTTCCCTTAGCATCGTGAAGCTGCCATGCTAGCTGGACAAGCCTTGGCCAGTTTTCAAGGTCAGTTAATGGCGCTGTTTTATTGTGTGGAAGACCAGTTGTTTCTGTGTCAAATATTAAGTACATTAATTTGGGATTATCAAAAGTAAAATTCGACTTTAATCGCGTTGATACCAATTTCCCAAATTCGGAAAACATCTCTTGATTGTGGAGAAAATTCGGATTAAATTTTTTATAAAATATTGATAATTAGACTGTTGAAAGTATAGATTTAAAATTGCACTTGAGTGTTAAAATAAATCAATAAAATGGAAAGGTTAGCGAGCGGTTTTATCAATTTCACAAAAAAAGAATGGTTTCTACTGGTAATGGTTGGGGTGATCTCGTTAATAATCACACTATTCACTCTCCTTTAAACCCAACAACTTAGTTTTTGAAAATATGCCACCAGCTTCGCTTCATTTTTAAAATAGTCCCCATACAATTGTTTTGTAAACCTTTGAACAGTAAATTTGTTTCATTTAAAGCTACATAACATTTACGTATGAAATGGTTTCTTGATCTCTTCTCCAGTTCGCTAGGCCGAAAGTTATTGATGGCTCTTACTGGGTTATTCCTCATCAGTTTCCTAATAATTCACTGCTTTATAAACGCAATGATATTTTTGAATGACCGAGGTGTAACCTTTACGCACTGGGGGCATTTTATGGGGACAAATCCAATCATTCGCACACTCGAAATAGGTTTGATCATTGGTTTTCTAGCTCACATCGTGCAAGGTCTTTTGCTTTGGAGGGCAAACCATGCGGCAAGACCTGTAAAGTATGGGGTGGCTAAAAAGCCGGCCGGCACATGGTATAGTCGTAGTATGGGGCTGCTAGGTACATTGCTTTTATTGTTTTTGATACTGCATACAGTACATTTCTGGATTCCGAACCGGGCGAATCAATTCATTCATGGTGAAGAGCTTCCGCTATATCAAATGATGTTTGAAATCTTTTCAAATCCTTGGATTGTGTTTATTTACGTTGTTGGCTGTATTTCTTTGTTTTGGCATTTGCTACACGGCTTTGCCAGTGCATTTCAATCGCTGGGTTTAAACCACCAAAAGTACAATGGTATCATTTCCTTCGTTGGCATTGCTTTTTCGGTCATCGTGCCGCTTATCTTCTCATTGATGCCAATCGCAATTTATTTCGAATGGATAAATTAATTCAACGCACAGATTCATTTTAACAAGACAGCTTTAATAGTATGACGCTAGATTCTAAAATTCCCGAAGGTCAATTGTCCGAAAAGTGGACGAAGCACAAGTTTAACTTGAAATTAGTAAATCCAGCAAACAAAAGAAAGTATGAAGTAATTGTTGTAGGCACTGGCCTTGCGGGGGCATCGGCCGCGGCTTCGCTAGCTGAATTGGGCTACAATGTAAAAGCTTTTTGTTTTCAAGATAGTCCTCGCAGAGCCCACAGTATTGCGGCTCAAGGCGGAATAAACGCTGCCAAAAACTATCAAAATGATGGTGATAGCGTCCATCGTCTGTTTTATGATACGATTAAAGGTGGCGACTATCGCGCTAGAGAAGGTAATGTGTATAGATTGGCACAAGTAAGTGTGAGTATTATTGATCAATGCGTTGCGCAGGGTGTTCCTTTTGCGCGAGAATATGGCGGATTGTTGGCCAATAGGTCGTTTGGTGGCGCGCAAGTTTCAAGAACGTTCTACGCCAGAGGTCAAACAGGCCAGCAATTGTTGCTCGGTGCTTACAGCGCGCTAAATAGGCAGATTGCCAATGGCAAGGTTAAAATGTATAATCGCACTGAAATGTTAGACGTGGTAGTTTCTGATGGCAAAGCTAGAGGAATTATTACCCGCGATTTAATTACCGGAAAAATTGAGGCTTATAGCGCTCATGCTGTTTTGTTGTGCACAGGTGGTTATGGCAACGTCTATTATTTATCCACAAACGCAATGGGTTCTAATGTGACCGCGGCATGGCGGGCACACAAGAAGGGAGCGTTTTTTAGTAATCCGTGTTTCACTCAAATTCATCCTACCTGTATTCCTGTGACTGGCGATCATCAGTCTAAACTAACTTTAATGTCGGAATCACTTCGAAACGATGGAAGGATATGGGTTCCAAAAACGGCTAGGCCCGGTTTTAAAGGGACAGATGCTGTTAACTTGCCAGAAAGCGAGAGGGATTATTTCTTAGAGCGAAAATATCCGTCATTCGGGAATTTGGTGCCTCGCGATGTGGCGTCTAGAAACGCAAAGCAAGTGTGTGATGAAGGCCGGGGAGTTGGGGCAACTGGTCTTGCGGTTTTTCTCGACTTTACGGATGCCATAAAACGAGATGGTAAAAAAACCATTGAAGCCAAATACGGTAACTTATTTGACATGTATAAGCAGATTACGGGTGAGAATCCGTATGAAGTTCCGATGATGATTTTTCCTGCGGTTCACTACACTATGGGTGGACTGTGGGTGGATTATAATCTTTCTACTAATGTGCCGGGTTTATACGCGTTAGGAGAAGCTAACTTTTCAGATCATGGAGCAAATAGATTGGGTGCAAGTGCACTCATGCAGGGGCTTGCGGATGGCTACTTTGTAATACCATACACACTTGGCGATTATTTAGCAACCATTGGTTGGTCTGATAAGTTGAGTACTGATCATCCGTCCTTTAAACAAGCCCTTGAGAGCGTTAACGGAACAATAAACAAACTACTTTCAATCAAAGGAAATAAGACCGTAGACGAATACCACAGAGAATTAGGGCTGATTATGTGGGAGTATTGTGGCATGTCGCGCAATGAGGCTGGGTTGAAATTAGCTAAGAAAAAGATTCAAGAATTGAAAGTGAATTTTTGGAGCAATGTTAATGTGCTAGGATCCAACAACGAATTAAATCAAGAGCTCGAAAAAGCGGGCCGAGTCTCTGACCTGATTGAACTGGGAGAGTTGATGGTAGACGATGCGCTTTCACGTGGTGAATCGTGCGGAGGTCATTTTAGAGAGGAATCGCAAACGCCTGAAGGAGAGGCTATGAGAAATGATAACGAGTATGCTTATGTTTCGGCATGGGAGTTTAAAGGGGAAGATCAGGCCGAAGAACTTCATAAAGAACCACTGATTTTTGAAAATGTTAAGTTGACACAACGCAGCTATAAGTAAGAGATATGAAGATTACGCTTAAAGTTTGGAGACAAAAAAATAGAGATTCTAAAGGGGCGTTCAAGACCTATCAGGTAGACCATGCTTCGCCTGATATGTCATTTCTAGAAATGATAGACGTGCTCAATACCGATCTTATCAAGAAAGGTGAAGAGTCAATAGCTTTCGATCATGATTGCAGGGAAGGTATTTGCGGAATGTGCAGTATGTACATTAATGGTCACCCCCACGGCCCGTTGCAAACTACAACATGCCAGTTGCACATGAGAAGTTTTAAGGACGGAGAGACAATTACGGTGGAACCGTGGAGAGCAAAAGCATTTCCTGTGGTTAAAGATTTGGTTGTCGACCGTTCCGCATTTGATCGCATCCAACAAGCGGGCGGATATGTTTCCGTTAACACAGGTGGGGTGCCAGATGCCAATGAAATTCCTATTCCCAAAATAGTAGCTGATGAGGCTTTTGACGCTGCTGCATGTATTGGCTGCGGAGCGTGCGTTGCCGCCTGTAAAAATGCCTCTGCAATGTTGTTTGTTGGGGCTAAAGTTTCTCAACTTGCTTTGTTGCCGCAAGGAAAGCCCGAACGCAAGCAACGCGCGGAACGTATGGTTGCCCAAATGGATGCAGAAGGTTTTGGATCTTGTACAAATACAGGTGCGTGCGAGGCGGAATGTCCGAAGGGAATTAGTGTTACTAATATTGCTCGATTAAATAGAGAATATCTTGGTGCGATGTTCACTTCCTATCAAGTCGAAGTTGGTGGAGGAGAGTAGATGTTCTATTTTTGTAGTAGTTAAAAGGCCTCAGACAACTGGGGCTTTTTACTAAAAACTGATTTCTACTGTAATACTCAAATGTCAAATTCATAAAAGGCTAAAAATAGAAAATCATTGTTACTTATTTTCTGAGAATATCTTTCTTGTCATCTGCTTTAAATGTCCAACTCTTTTACTCGCCTATTTTTTAATTTCATTTCGCAGTTTCTAGTCATTATTTTTTCGACTCAATTAATTTGCTGTAACCAAGAGAAGGAAAAAAAGCTTCCTCTATTTGAAAAGCTGGAGGCTGACTATACGGGGATCAAAGCAATAAATCAGTTGATTTTTGATCCCAAATTTAACGTTTACACCTATCGCAATTTTTATAATGGCGGGGGTGTCGGGCTTGGTGATATTAACAATGATGGTCTTATTGATATCTATTTCTCTTTTAATATGGAAGAGAATAAGCTGTATTTGAATAAAGGTAATTTTCAGTTTGAAGATATCACATCAAAAGCGAACGTGGCGGGAAAAGGCGCATGGTCTACAGGCGTAAGCATGGCCGATGTTAATGGAGATGGACTTCTCGATATTTATGTGTGCAATTCGGGCGATGTGAAGGGTGATAAAAAGCAGAATGAGTTATTCATAAACAATGGCGACTTAACTTTTACCGAGCGAGCTCATGAATATGGTGTCGATGATAGGGGGTATACAACCCACGCGGCCTTTTTTGATTATGACAAAGATGGTGATCTTGACCTCTATATTTTGAATAATTCGTTTCAAGCAATAGGAAGTTTTAATCTCAGAAAAAATGAGCGGGGCAAAAGAGATTCATTAGGTGGGCATAAATTGCTTAGAAATGACGACAATCATTTTGTTGACGTAAGCGAACAAGCTGGTATTTACGGAAGCGTGATCGCTTTTGGGCTAGGGGTTACTGTGGGCGATATCGACAAAGACGGTTGGCAAGACATCTTCGTTTCAAACGATTTTTTTGAAAGGGACTATCTCTATATCAATAACAAGAACGGGACGTTCAGGGAGTGTTTGCCAGAGCAAATGAAAAGCATTAGCGGGGCTAGTATGGGGGCCGATCTTGCTGACATAAACAACGATACTTATCCCGATATCTTTGTAACAGAAATGCTACCAGAAAGAAATGACAGGGTAAAGACGGTAACTACTTTCGAGAATTGGGATCGGTATCAGTATAACGTAACAAACGGGTACTATCATCAATTCACAAGGAATATGTTACAATTAAACAATGGCAATGGCACCTTTAGTGAGATTGGAAGAATGAGTAAAGTCGAGGCAACAGACTGGAGTTGGGGAGCACTCATTTTTGATATGGACAACGATGGATTGAAAGATATTTTCGTAGCCAATGGAATTGTTAGAGACTTGACAAATCAAGACTACCTTCAATTTGCTTCTAGTGAGGAGGTGGTGAAGTCGGTTACCTCTGGAAGAAATGTTGACTACAAGAAGCTGATTGATGCAATCCCGCAAACTAAAATGTCGAATTATGCTTTCCAAAATAGAGGCAGCTTAGATTTCGAGAACATGGCCGCGCAGTGGGGGCTTGCAGAGCCAAGTTTTTCCAACGGCTCAGCCTATGGGGATTTAGACAATGATGGCGATCTTGATTTGGTTGTCAATAACCTAACATTACAACCATCTATCTATCGGAATAATTCAGACACACTTAGTAGAAACAATTATCTAAAATTCATTTTGAAGGGCTTGGGTAAGAACACCTTTGCTTTTGGCACCAAGATTACTGTTTATAAGGATAGGAAGGAGTTTTATTTAGAGCAAATGCCGATCCGAGGTTTTGAGTCATCGGTAGACACACGTCCTAATTTTGGGTTAGGAATTATCACTGAAGTGGATAGCATAATAGTGCAGTGGGCTGATGAAAAAATCACCAAGCTTGAAAAAGTAAAAACCAATCAAACAATAACTTTAAATCAATCCGATGGGGTAAAAAAAGAAGTATACGAAAGCTCGTTACTTCAGACTAACCAGTTATTTCAGGAAGAGGACCTATCAATTAGTGGAATACATTTTAAGCATGAAGAAAACGAATTTATTGATTTTGATCGCGATCGTTTGTTGTATCACATGATCAGCAATGAAGGGCCGAAAATGGCTGTGGGAGATATAAATGGAGATAAACTTGATGATTTTTATATTGGAGGATCGAAGGATCATCAGGGATCTTTGTATGTTCAGAAACCGTCTGGGAAATTTATATCGACAAATAAAGAATTGTTTAAAGCGGATAAAATATCAGAAGACATGCAAAGCGTTTTCTTTGATGCTGACAATGACGGAGATCAAGACTTGTATGTATGCAGTGGAGGCAACGAATTCCCGTCAAGTAGCAGTGCACTTATCGATCGTTTATATATTAACGATGGCGCAGGAGGATACACAAAAATGAATCAGATTCTTCCTACGTTTAATTTTGAAAGCACATCTACCGTTAAGGCATGCGACTATGATAATGACGGTGACCAAGATTTATTCGTAGGGGTGAGGCTTCAATCTTTTTTATATGGTGTTCCAGTAAACGGCTATTTACTCAACAACGATGGAAAAGGTGTGTTTCAAAATGTTACCGAAACAATTGCTCCCTCGTTGATTAAATTGGGAATGATTACGGATGCCAGCTGGGCAGACATTGATGGAGATAAAGATATGGACTTAATGGTGGTGGGGGAATGGATGCCGATTAAAGTCTTTTTTAATGAGCAAGGAAAATTCAAAGAGGGTAAATCAGGACTTGAAAATTCACAGGGCTGGTGGAATGTAATCAAAAGCGCTGATTTAGATAAAGATGGCGATCTTGACTTCGTAGTTGGTAATCACGGTTTGAACTCTCGATTCAGGGCAAGTAAAGAGAAGCCAGTGTCAATGTATGTAAATGATTTTGATCAAAACGGAACCGTAGAGCAGATAATTACCTGCTATAATGGTGAAAAAAGCTACCCTATGGCACTGCGACATGATTTGATTCAGCAAATGCCTTCGTTGAAGAAAAAATATTTGAAATATGAAAACTATAAAGATCAAACAATTGCCGATGTCTTTACTACCGAGCAGTTAAAAGGGGCAATTACGGCTTCGGTTACCACGTTAAGTTCTGTTGCTTTGATTAACGATGGAAAGGGGAATTTCACAATACAACCATTGCCGAAAGAAGCGCAACTTTCTCCGATCTATGGACTGCTTATTGATGACGTTGATAAGGATGGTAACACCGACATAATTGCGGGTGGTAACCAATACAAAGCTAAACCTGAAGCAGGTAGATACGATGCCAGCTACGGGCTTTTCTTGAAAGGCGATGGTAAAGGAAATTTTATTTCTGTTTCAGCAAAGGATAGCGGGTTATTTTTGGATGGTGAAGTTCGCGACATTGTAAAAATCAAATCGAAAGGTTCAACGAAGATTCTTGTTTCAAGAAATAACGATTCACTGGAGGTTTTAACTACAAAATAGTGGTTTTTCGCTTGCTCACGTTTTTATTGCTCTTTTCTTCGTTAATCGCGTGCAATACCAAGCCGAGAACAGATACGCTTTTTAATCTATTGCCATCATCCGAAACAGGAATCAGTTTTGAAAACAAGCTTACCGAGGATGAAGACTTCAATATTATCGAGTACTTATATTTTTATAACGGTGGCGGTGTTGCGTTAGGCGATATTAATAATGATGGGCTGGTAGACATCTACTTTTCTTCCAATCAAGCGTCTAACAAACTATATCTTAACAAGGGCAATCTTAAATTCGAAGATATTACTGAGAAGGCTAGGGTGGGAGCCCTAGGTAATTGGAAAACGGGTGTATCAATGGCAGACGTAAATGCCGATGGCTTGCTAGACATCTATGTTTGTGGAGTAGGTAACTATAAGGGATTCACCACTACCAATCAGCTATTTATTAATAATGGAGATCTAACTTTTATCGAACGGGCTAGTGAATATGGCGTGAATTTTTCTGGTCTTTCAACTCAAGCTTCTTTTTTTGATTACGACTTGGATGGCGACTTAGACATGTTCTTGCTGAATCATTCAGTACATTCCGTAAGATCCTACGGAAGAGCATCTGCCCGTTTTGATTACGATCCTTTAGCGGGAGATAGACTTTATAGGAATGAACTTAATAAAGGTTTATCTTCTTTTGTGGATGCTTCGGATATAGCAGGTATTATTGGTGGACCCATTGGTTATGGCTTGGGTGTTAATACTACTGATGTTAATATGGATGGATATCCTGATATTTATGTGTCCAATGATTTTCGTGAAAACGATTATTTATACATCAATCAAAAAGACGGCACATTTAAACAAGAGCTGGAAAGCAGGCTAAGTCATTCAAGTCGTTTTTCTATGGGAAATGACGTAGCCGATTTTAACAATGACTTACTCCCTGATATTATTACCGTTGATATGATGCCCAGAAAAGAATCCATTATAAAAGCATCGGTCGGTGAAGATTCCTATGAAGTATATAAATACAAACTCGAGTACGGATACTTTAATCAAGTCGCCAGAAATGCGTTGCAACTCAATAATGGCAATGGGAATTTCAACGATATAGCGTGGTTTTCTGGAGTTGCTGATACTGACTGGAGCTGGGCTCCGCTGCTTGCTGATTTTGATAATGATGGTCTGAAAGACTTATTTATCTCGAATGGTATTGTTCATAGACCCAATGACCTGTCCTATTTGAATTTTATTTCAACCGATTCTGCACAACGCCTTTCAGATATCACTTTAGCAAACAAGATGCCTGATGGCAAAGTCTCGAATTTTGTTTTTCAAAATAGAGATTCTTTGAGCTTCAAAGATGTATCGAGCGACTGGGGAATCAATTTGCCGAGTTACTCAAATGGCGCTGCCTATACCGATTTGGATAACGATGGTGATTTAGATTTGGTGGTTAATAATATAAACGAGAAGGCATTTGTTTATGAGAACACCTTGCACGATTCTTTACGTAATTTTCTGCAAATAAAATTTAAAGGAGATTCACTCAACCCTTTTGGCATTGGAGCCAAGGTAGTTATCTATTCGGGTGCAAAGAAATTGTATCAAGAGCTTAATCCAACCCGGGGGTTTCAGTCCTCTATGGATTTCAAACTTACGTTTGGATTGGGTAACACAAGTTTAATCGATTCTTTGGTAGTTGTTTGGCCAACGGGTTTCTATCAAAAGTTTACTTCAATAAAAGTAAATCAACTATTGAAAGTTGATATTGGTCAAGCTACTTCTTTTTTCAATTATGAAATGTTGCGCGCTGGCTCGTCATTCTTCAAGTCGTTTGAACTAAAATTAGATAAGCCGTATATTCACAAAGAGAATAATTTCGTGGATTTTAACCGCGAAGGATTGATGCCCCGAATGTTCAGTACGGAAGGCCCGAAGATGGCTGTTGGTGATGTCAACAGAGATGGTTTAGACGATTTCTTTATTGGTGGTGCCAGAGGTCAACCCTCTTCTCTTTTTTTCCAGCGCGCTGACGGGAGTTTTAATTCCAGCAACGAATCGGTTTTTAGAACAGATTCGGTTCGGGAGGTAACGGGTTCAATGTTCTTTGATGCGGACGGTGATAAGGACCTGGACTTAATTACCGTAGCAGGTGGTAATGAGTATATTTCGGGTATTCAGATTCAACCGCTTCTGTATGTAAACAATGGAAAGGGCGAATTCTCAATTAATAAAAATGCGCTACCTCAGATTTTTGTACATGCCTCTTGTGCAAGGGCTGCCGATTTTGATACGGACGGTGATCTGGATTTGTTTATAGGAGGAAGAATAGTTCCAAACAGATATGGATTTAGTCCACCAAGTTTTATTCTTGAAAATGATGGAAAAGGAATTTTTAGTGATCTTTCAAAAAAGACATTTGTAGGAGAGAAGAACCTGGGCATGGTGGCCGATGCGGCTTGGCTAGATTTGAACGGAGACCGATTGTTAGATTTGATTCTCGTAGGTGAATGGATGCCGATCACTATTCTCATCCAATCTGAAGAACATGTTTTTCGTGATAAAACTGCTGATTGGAAATTGGGTAAGACGAATGGTTTTTGGAATACGTTGGCTGTCGCTGATTTTGATAAAGATGGAGATTTGGATTTTATTGCTGGCAATCAAGGAACTAATACCCGATTGAAAGTAAACGAGGCAGAGCCACTTGAAATGTGGGTAAGTGATTTTGATGGTAACGGAAGTACAGAACAAATCATTACCTATTTCAACCAAGGTAAATCATATCCTTTAGCATCGCGCGATCAATTGGTAAAGCAGATTCCCCAATTAAAGAAGAAGTATCTTAGCTATTCCAATTATATTGATGTAACGCGTGAAACCATCTTGACTGATAATGAGAAGAAAAAATCGCTTTATAAGATAGCTACTACTTTTCAGTCGGCTTTTTTTGAGAACAAAGGTTCATCTTTCGAGATGCATGTGCTGCCGATCGAAGCTCAAACATTTCCAATCTTTGCAATTCAGCCGGATGATTTAAATGGTGACGGCTTTCTTGATTTCCTTGCTATCGGTAATTTATTTGAAACACAGACTGATTTGGGCCGCTATGATGGTGGCAATGGACTGGTTATGATTGGCGATGGAAAAGGGAAGTTTGAAAGCTCGCCACAAGCTGGATATTTTGTTCCGGGTGCAGGTCGGGATATTAAAATACTGAAGGATTATAAAAAGCGGAAAATCTATTTGACTTCAAGAAATAATCAGACAGTGATGTCTTATCAATTGCTTGACCGGTGAATCAAGCATTGATTTGCTATTACGCTCCTTAGTTTTTCGGCAGACTTGAAATAGCTCAAAAATTGGAATTCATAAGAGCTTAAGCGGGTAGGAGTTTAAAAGTCCACGGTTGCCCGAAAATAGAGTAGCCAGCGACATAACCTATTCAAATGCCCTAAATCATTTCGTTTGATCGTTGAAAGACTTATACTTGCAAAAAATTAATAATGAATCGTCTACTTGTTTTGCTCCTCGTTTTATCACTTGCATCTTGTTCTAAACCAAACACTGAATATAAAGTAAGGGCAAATAATCCGGAATTCCTGCATCGATCATTGAAAGAAATCACCGACTTGATTGTTCACGATATTTTTTCACCTCCACAGGCGAGTAGAATATACGCTTATTCCAGCATTGCGGCTTATGAGACTGTTATTTTAGGCGATACCACATTTAGAAGCTTAGCTGGGCAGCTCAAGGGGTTGGATAAGCTTCCTTTGCCTGAATCGAATGTGGAATATTGCTTTCCGTTAGCGGCTACTCAGGCCATGTTGAGTGTGGGGAAGGCCTTAGTTTTTTCAGAAGATAAAATGGAGGGATTTTACGAAGGAATTATGAAAGAGTTCCGAGAAACAGGAATGCCCGATGATGTATATGATAGATCAATCGAATATGGCAACAAAGTAGCCGATCATATTTTGCAATGGTCCTCAAAAGACAACTACAAGCAATCCAGATCGTTCCCGAAGTATTCTATTCAAAGTGATCCAGCCACATGGAAGCCAACACCGCCCGCTTACTCCGATGCCGTTGAGCCGCATTGGAAAAAGATCAGGACATTTGTGATCGATTCGGCAGCCCAATTTAAACCGGAAAGGCCAACTCCTTTTTCAATTGATAAGACCAGTCAGTTTTATAAAGAAGCCCTCGAAGTTTATGAAAAAGGAAAAAAACTAACAGAAGAAGAAAAAGACATCGCCAGCTTTTGGGACTGCAACCCTTTTGTAATGAACGTGCGAGGCCATGTGATGTTCGCCACGAAGAAGATTTCGCCTGGAGGCCATTGGATAAATATTACCAGAACTATCTGTACGGGTAACAAAACCGGGATGAAGGAATCTGCGGAGGCGTATGCGTTAGTTTCACTGTCTTTAGCAGATGGGTTTATCAGCTGCTGGGACGAAAAGTACAGAAGTAACGTAGTACGCCCCGAAACCTATATTAACCAAAATATAGATGAGAATTGGATACCGCTATTGCAAACTCCGCCATTCCCCGAGTACACAAGTGGGCATAGCGTCATTTCTAATTCGGCAGCAACAGTGATGACCAAACTCTTTGGAGATAATTATGCGTTTACAGACTCCACCGAAGTTGAATTCGGAATGCCACCAAGGCAATTCCAATCATTTATGCAAGCCGCTGATGAAGCTACGATAAGCAGAATGTACGGAGGCATCCATTATATGCCAGCGTGTAACAACGGTAAGGTGCAGGGAAGGAAGGTTGGCGAATTTGTGCTAGCCAAGATCAAAACAAGGTAAAGATTAAAACCAACTTGGCCTCGTATAGCTGCTGTTTCTAATTGTAAGGCATTCAAGACATCTGGTTTCATAAAGAGAACGGTCGTAGCTTCCAGTAAATTCGCAGGTCTTGGCAAGTAGAGGAAACGGTAAATCAAATTTGTAGAATGCCCTCCTTGCAGAGGTTTGGTTTACGACTTGAAAGTATCCCCATGTTTTCTCGGCAGGATTGCCAACCGATTCTAAGTTTCCTTTCAGTTCTGCTGGGGGCGTGTCGAAAATAGAACCAACTTGATTGGCTAGGATATTTGTTTTCCGCCAATACTCGTAGGCTTCTTTGGTGAGTGACGTTTGATAGGTTGTGAAGTAATGTTTTTCAAGAAATGTCCAATCAATTTCTCTCGTTGCAATCAATTGTTTTTTGAGGGTATTAGATGAGCTCTTTGTCCAATCGAACAAAGATATTCGCTGGGCATCTACTCGTTGAGCAATGTAGCAGTTAGGTGGCGCAGGATATGGGGGCACGTTAGGCGGTGGTGGGAAGTAAGTCGGAGTGAGAAGGTAGTCTTCGGTCACATTCCATTTTAAGTAGCTATTTTTAATGATTGAAGTAGAATTGGCATAAATCTTATAGAATGCCTTCAAGGTGGCTAAGCCTTCAAAATCGATTACTTTTTCTGTCGCCACTTCATAACTTACCGAATCAAGCACCGAAGCCTCTGGCATTTTTTCAGGGATAGATTTGTAGCGCTTTCCATTGGGTAGTTCTATTTCGATGTGATACGTATGTCCCACTTTTCCGCCAGCCCCTATAAGTGTATAAGTACCCCAGGTTGTTTCTACGTAAACAAATGAATTTCCTTTGTCGTCAAATAAAAAAATCGAAGCTCCACTCAAAGGTTTCGATACACTTGCAGTGGAATCGGATGTAATCCCTAGCGTTATAAAGCTTTGATCTTGCAGCGTGCTAATCTGCCCAGAAACTACTAGTCTTCCTCCGTTTATTTCGACCGGGATTTCGATTGATGTTAGACAACTTGCCAAAGCTAAAAGGACGAGAAATTGGAGAAATCCTTACCAGATCTTTTCAAGGGCCCCACCTGCTAAAACCAGCTAGGCCGTTTAAAGCTGCTATTTCTTAAGCTCTCGCAATCAATACACCTTGGCAAATAACTTAGAGGGTCAAAATCACCCGTGAAGTCACACTTTTCAACTAAAAGAGGAAAAGGCAAATCTGATTGATAAAAATCTCTCCGTTGAAAAGTTTGATTTGCGGATTGAAAATAACCAAACACTTTTTCGGAGGGATCGCTAACGCACACCATATTTCCAACAACCTCTGCCGGAGGAGTATCAAAAATAGAACCCACTTGATTAGCCAAAACGTTAACCTTCCGCCAGTATTCGTAAGCATCTTTGGTGATGGTTGATTGGTAGGTAGTAAAGTAGTGCTTCTCAGTGAACGTCCAGTCTATTTCGCGTGCAGCGACTAACTGCCGAATTTTTTTGCTAGCAAAGGTGGTGCCGTCAAGCAAAGCCACTCGTTGTGGATCCGCATTTTGAACAATGTAGCAGGGGGGAGGGATGCTTCCAAAAGGGTCAGGAAAATCAGTAGGGGAGAGTAAGAACGCTTCATCCACGCTCCACTTTAAATACAATTTATTGGAAGCTAGTGTTGAGTTTGCATAAACCTTATAGAAGTTTTTTGGTAAAGAATTGCCTTCAAAATCAATTACTGATTCGCTCACTATCTCATAGTCAACTTTTTCTATGACAGAAGCTTGCTGCATCTTTTCAGGTTGCGATTTATAGCGTTTGCCATTAGGTGTTTCGATCTCCACATGATAGTTTCTTCCTTCGATGCCTTGATAGTCATTTAGAACATAGAAGCCTGTCTTGGTCTCCATGTAGTAGTTAGTTTCACCTCGATCATCGATTAGTTTTATTGTTGCCCCGCTTAATGGATTAGGTAAGGACTCAGAATCGGAACTTGTGCCTAGTTCAATAATATTCTGATCAGGTATTGTGCTTATCTGGCCAGACATAACCAAGCGGCCACCATTGATTTCTACAGGAAAATCAATTTGACTCAGGCAGCTAAACAGGCTTAGAAAAACAATAAATCGGCTAGTATTTTTAATCATAAGATAGCTTCAGGAAATTAGGCCCATAATTTAAAACCAGCTCGGTCTTTTATAACTGCTGTTACGCACACTTAAGCAATCAATGCAACGAACCGGATAATTTTTTGTGTCAAATCCTGCAAGTGTATTCCCATTGAAATCGCCTTGATAAGCACACGTCAGAATAAGCAGTTTGAATGGTAGATCTTGGGGGAGCACGTAGAATCGGTTTAGGGTTTGGTTTGACGCTTGAAAAAAACCAACTATTTTTTCAGCGGGATTGCTGACACCGCTTATGTTTCCGGTAATTTCGGCTGGTGGAGCGTCAAAAATCGAACCTACCTGATTTGACAAGATGTTTACTTTTCGCCAGTACTCAAACGCTTCTTTTGTGATAGAAGATTGATAGGTAGTGAAGTAGTGTTTTTCCAGGAACGTCCAATCAATTTCTCGCGAGGCAACCAACTGACCTTTTATTTTATTTGTCGAGAAGGCGGTGCCATCAGCCAATACTATTCTTTGCGGATCAGCATTTTGGAGGATAAAACAGGGAGGAGGTATGTTGCCAAGTATATCAGGGAAATCAGTTGGAGAAAGCAAGAACGCCTCATTCACACTCCATTTTAAATAAACATTCTTAGAGGCTAGAGTTGAGTGTGCATAAATTTTATAGAAATTTTTGGCAGACGCTACTCCCTCAAAATCAACTACGCCTTCATTTACAATTTCATAGCTAACCGAGTCAATGGTGGAAGCACCTGGCATCTTCTCCGGAAGTGATTTGTAAAGCCGTCCATTCGGTGTTTGAATCTCGATATAATAAGTTCGCTCCACGATGCCGGCTATATTTGCCAATGAGTACTTGCCGAGGCTTGTTTCGGTATAAAAATTGACTGTGCCAAAGTTATCGATCAGCTTGATGGAGGCCCCACTTAGCGGATTTGGCAATTTTTCTGAGTTGGCGCTTGTGCCGAGCTCGATAATATTTTGATCTGCAATAGTGCTTATTTGCCCTGAAACAACAAGCTGTCCACCTATTATTTCAACGGGAAAGTTGACTTGACTTAAACAGCTAAAAAGCGCTAAGAATCCAACAAATTGGATGCCTTTACCAACACCCCGTTTTATTTTGATGATCAACACGTTTAAAATTTAAAATTATAAGTGATCGATGGCAGCGTTGCTCCCAGCACAGAAAGTTGATAAGCTTTTGGTATAAAGAAATTTGACTGCGGCCGTTGATAAAAAACCGAATACGCATTTTCTCGTCCGAGGAGGTTATAAAAACTTATCACCAAAGAATCTTCAATTTTTCTAAATACGTTACCGATCGTAAAAGAAACATCGAGCCTGATGTAATCCGGAATATTGTATTGGTTGCGCTGCGAATAAACAGGTACTACAGTTCCATCGGTAATGTAGCTTGACTCAACGGCAGTTAATGGTCGGCCGCTCGTGTAGGTGAAGATAAACGAGAAAGCACCTTTACCCAATCTTCTATTGCCGACAATATTGAAATTATGAGGCTTATTATAATTAGAGGCAAACCATCGCCCATCGTTAATGGATTCTGATTTGTTGGGAGAAGCAACGCTTACCTGCGTTTGGGAATAGGTATAAGAAATCCACCCGGTCCATTTGCCTTTTAGCTTGCGTGCGTAGATCTCGCCACCGAATGCTCGGCCTTTGCCAGAGAGTAATTCTGTCTCAATATGCGGATTTAAATAAAGAGTTGGGAAGTCTTTGTATTCAACGAGGTTGTTCATCGATTTGTAGAAAAGCTCAACTGAGGTTTCAAACATATTGTCCTTTAGATTCCTAAAATAGCCAACCGAAAAATTGTCGGCAACTTGAGGCGGTAAGTAACGCGTGCTCACCTGCCAAATGTCAACAGGCGTAGGTGCTGTTGTGTTTGAAATTTGGTGAATGTATTGCCTCATTCTATTATAGCTGACTTTTACCGATTGGCTTTCAGCCAGATTAAATCTGCCGGAGATTCTGGGCTCAAAGCCTTGGTACGTTTTTATGGATTGCCCGTTGCTGAAATGAAGTGTATCGATAATCGTACTTTCCAACTTGGGTGTATTCTCTTGATAGGTGAATACCTTGGCTGAACCAATTTGACTATAGATAGAATAGCGTAAACCAGCAGAAATGGAGATGTTTTCTGAGAACTTGTATTCGTCATTTATGAAAACACCCGATTCAATTCCATAATTTTTATCGACTGCTTTTTCAACGATAGAAGTATTGCCATTATACCCCGATAATGCTTCTGGTTTGGGCAGGTACGAGGTTGCCTCAAAACCGCCTTTTATACTATGTACTTCATTGGGTATATAGTCGATCGTCTCTTTAATTTGATAATAAATCAAGTTGTTTTTTAACTGAGAAGGATTGGTTGGATTTGGGTCGATTAGAGTGCTTTTATATTGGCCAAAAGCAACGTTTAGGGTGGGAGACAACTTTTTATCGGTTCTACTTTTCCATTCCGCATTGGCGATGAAATTTTGCCATTCAAAGCCAAAGCGTTGTGAGAACCGAAAGAAATCATTGCTTGAATAAATGTTGAGTTTCAGAAGGCTTCTTTCATTGAACTTGTTCACCAGAGTCAAATTGGCGTCATAAAAATTAAACGCGCTTCTATTAACATCAGGGTTTTCAGCCTGCTTTAGCGCCCAGTCCGAATTGGAGGTTCTGATCGCAGCAAGAATAGACGATTTGTTTTTGACCAATGGCCCTTCGGCTAAAAATCGGCTCGAAATTAATCCCACACCACCTTGAAATTGCCACTTTTCAAAATCTCCAGATTTTGTATTTACTTCAAGAACGGATGAAGCTCGTCCTCCAAAATTGGCTGGCACATTTCCTTTATATAGTGAAAAATTGGTGATGACATCCTGATTAAACCCAGAAACAAAGCCGAGCGCATGCGAAGAATTAAAAAGAGGAGCCCCGTTCAACAAGATCAGATTTTGATCACTTCTTCCGCCTCGCACATTGAATCCTGAAGACCCTTCTCCTACACTGGTAACGCCTGGCAAGGTTTGAATACTTTTAAGAATGTCTACTTCGCCCATAAATGCTGGCAGATTTTTTATTTCTTTCAAAGTAAATTTGGAGAGCCCCGCCAAAGCTTCTTTTATATTCGAATCCAAGGGTCTGTCACTTACTTCCACCTCCGGTAATTCATAGCCTTCTTCCATAGCAATATTGAGAAGTCCGGAGCCTAAAATGTTGAGCCTAAAATACGAAGGCTTCATTCCAATGTACTTGACAGTGAGTTTGTATCGTCCAGGCGGGAGCTCAATCGCAAACTTTCCGAATTGGTCGGTTCTACCGTAATATTTAAAAAAATCCAATGAAAGGTGGGCTTCAACCAAGGGTTCTTTTGAAGTTCCATTAGTAACTATTCCGGTGAAGATTGCATTACCACTTCCACGGGTAGAATCCCCGACTACGGTGTAAGGCATATCCCAATTTTCTTGAGCGAAACCAATTTTACTAAAACCTGATATTAAAATAAGAGCGAAAAAAAATAAAAAGGTTTTTGAATTGGTCATTAGTAAATACTTACGCTTTAATGATAAATTTGTTTTGATTGCAAACGATTTAACTTGCTGGCAAGATAAGCATAGGAACATTGATAAGATAAATTAGTTTTATGAAACCCCACCTCTCTCTCTCTCAAATCATCAACATGAATGTGGGGTTCTTCGGAATCCAATATAGTTTCGGATTACAGCAGAGTGCGGTCAATCCTATCTACGACATGCTTGGCGCCAGCCCCGATGAGATACCTTTTCTTAACTTGGCTGGTCCCGTCACTGGGCTACTAATTCAGCCTATTATAGGTGCGCTGAGTGATAAAACCTGGCATCCGAGGTTTGGTAGAAGAAAGCCATACTTCTTTATCGGAGCTATGTTATGCAGTATCTGTTTGTTCTTTTATCCCTTCAGCAGCAGCTTGTGGATGGCCGCTGGCTTGCTGTGGATTTTGGATGTAGGTAACAACACAGCCATGGAACCTTACCGTGCTTTTATTGCCGATAAGTTGGACGAAAAGCAACAGCCGCTGGGTTTTCAATCACAGAGTTTTTTTACAGGATTAGGACAAACATTGGCCAACGTATCGCTTTTTGTTTTCCCGATGCTTTTTATTGGCAAAACGGGTTCTTTACCCACGTGGGTGTATGCTTCTTTCTTTTTAGGTTCAGTATGTTCCATTGGGTCGATTTGGTGGAGCATGAAAACCACTCCTGAAATCCCGCCAACGGAAAAGGAATTGGAAGAGATGAAAGCTTCTCCTCTCAACGTATTTTCTCCTTTCATAGAAATCTTCGAGGCCATTAAAGACATGCCGAAAGTAATGTGGCAACTTGCACTCGTGTACTTATTTCAATGGTATGCTTTGTTTTGCTATTGGCAAAATTCAGCAAAGAGCATTGCTCTTTCGGTATGGAAAACTACACCTTCCGAAAATCCGGAATTATACGAAAAAGCGGTTGGGTGGACGGGCTTGGTGAATGGCTGGTACAATGTGGTTACTTTTTTGGCGGCTTTTGCCCTCGTCTATTTTGTGCGCAAGAGTTCAGCTAAAACAGTGCATTTTGCTTGCTTAGTTTTGGCGGGTGCTGGTTTGTTGGCGTTTCCGTTCATCGAAAATCAGTACTGGCTATTTCCAGCCATTACCGGTTTCGGCATTGGTTGGGCTAGCATGATGGGTATTCCTTATTTAATGGTTGTGCACCAAATACCAAAAGAACGCTATGGAGTTTATATGGGCATTATAAATATGATGATTGTAATTCCTATGATTATTCAAAATATTACGTTCGGGTTTATCCTTAGAACCTTCTTAGACAATAATGCAGGATACGCAGTGGCATTGGCTGGAATACTTTTGTTAATCGCTGCGCTCGCCACACTTCTTATCAAGACAAAACCAGAAACAAATTAATCGATTATGAACCCTTATTTAGCAGAGTTTGTCGGCACTGCCTTAGTCATAACCCTCGGGGAAGGAGTAGTGGCGGGCGTTTCCTTACGGGGAACAAAAGCCGAAGGTGCAGGTTTTCTTACCGTTGTTATTGCATGGGGAATAGCCATTGCGCTTGCTGTATATGCCGTGGGCGATATCAGTGGTGCTCATTTTAATCCTGCCTTAACAGTGGCACTAGCAGTAAAGGGAGACTTCCCCTGGAGTGATGTGGTTGGGTACACCACTGCCCAGTTTGCAGGTGCTTTTTTCGGGGCAGTTTTGGTGTGGCTTAATTATCTTCCTTTTTGGAAAAATACTCCTGACGCCTCCGTTAAACTGGGGGTGTTCTGCAATGCTCCAGCAATAAGAAATGCATGGTCTAATTTATTCAATGAAATTCTCGCTACCATGATTTTGGTGTTGGCACTGCTATTCATCGGAATTAATCATTTTGCTGATGGACTGAACCCTCTTGTTGTTGGCTTGTTGATCATTTCCATTGGTTTGAGTTTAGGAAGCACAACGGGTTTTGCGCTGAATCCAGCGCGTGACCTTGGGCCACGGATTGCGCATTTTCTTTTGCCAATTCACGGCAAGGGAAGTTCTGACTGGGGTTACGCATGGATACCAGTAGTAGGGCCGTTTATTGGCGCGTTGCTGGGAGTAGGCTTGTTTCAATTAATTTTTGCATGATGGAAGAATACATAGTTGCTCTCGATCAAGGTACCACAAGTTCTAGGGCGGTTCTATTCAATAAGAAAGGCGAGATCAAAGGGATCGCTCAACAAGAGTTCACCCAAATTTTTCCGCAGTCGGGCTGGGTAGAACACGATCCCGAAGAAATCTGGTCTACACAAAAAGACGTGTTAGCTAAACTCTTGCGTGATAATTCCATCGCTCCGGCTTCACTAGCTGCAATAGGAATAACCAACCAGCGCGAAACTACTGTAGTGTGGGATCGGAAGACAGGCACACCTGTTTACAATGCCATCGTTTGGCAAGACAAACGCACCGCTTCCATTTGCGAGGAACTTAAAGCCAACGGACTTGTAGATTATGTGCGAGCCAACACAGGTCTTGTTATTGATTCTTATTTCTCAGCAACAAAAATCAAATGGATTCTTGAAAACGTAAGCGGTGCCAAGCAACGTGCTATTAATGGAGAATTGGCTTTCGGAACAATAGATACTTGGCTAGTTTGGAAGTTAACCAATGGCAAGGTTCATGCTACTGATTACAGCAACGCCTCGCGAACAATGCTTTATAACATTGGTGAATTGAAGTGGGACGAACGCTTGTTGAAAGAGCTGGATATTCCCGTGTCAATGTTACCCGAGGTGAAGCCATCCGCACATCATTTTGGCAATTGGGAGTGGCAAGGCAAATCAATTCCATTGGCGGGTATCGCTGGCGATCAGCAGTCGGCTCTATTTGGTCAGGCTTGCTTTCAACCGGGCATGGCGAAAAACACCTATGGCACTGGCTGCTTTATGCTGATGAACACGGGTGATAAAATGCAGTTCTCTAAAAACGGGTTGATCACCACCATTGCCTGGGGCCTTGACGGTAAAGTGGAGTATGCGTTGGAAGGAAGTGTGTTTATTGCAGGCGCTGCCGTTCAATGGTTGCGCGATAGTTTGCACATCATTGATCAATCTAAAGACTCTGAGTATTTTGCTGCCAAAGCATTAGGTTCAAATGAAGTGTACGTGGTTCCGGCTTTCGCGGGATTGGGCGCACCGTATTGGGATATGTACGCGCGTGGTGCTATTTTTGGGTTAACGCGCGACACAGGAAAAGATCACTTGATAAAGGCCACGCTTGAATCATTGGCCTATCAAACCAAAGATATTTTAAATGCCATGCAAGAAGATGCAGGCTTGAAATTGGCAAGTTTGAAAGTTGATGGAGGTGCTTGTGCCAACAATATACTAATGCAATTTCAGGCGGATATATTGGGAACAGAAGTGGAACGCCCCGAAGTCATTGAATCAACAGCTATGGGTGCTGCCTTTCTCGCGGGCATTCAAATTGGTTGGTGGAAGAAGCAAGATATACTAGCTAATCGTAAAATCCAACGAAAGTTTGAACCCGACATGGAAGAGAACACAAGAGCTAAGTTATACAAGGGTTGGCAAAAAGCAGTGGAGAGAACGATGGGATGGATAGATAGGTAGCCACTGGCGAAGAGCTTAAATTCTCGCTTTTGAGAGAGCCGATTCAGCCTGAAGCTTGTAGCATGATGCTAAAAAACAATAAACTATGACGAAACTAGATTCTCGAAATCGCCAATCAACAATCAACAATCTCAGCTCATATCGGTTTGATTTGTTGGTCATTGGCGGAGGCATAACAGGTGCAGGTATTGCGCTGGATGCAGCAGCACGTGGATTGAAAGTTGCGTTGGTTGAAAAAAATGATTTTGCCTTTGGCACGAGCAGCCGATCCACAAAACTCATTCATGGTGGACTGAGGTATCTGAAGCAGCTGGAATTTGGATTGGTAAAAGAAGTGGGCAGCGAGCGTGCGGTAGTCCACAAGCTTGCGCCTCATCTTGTGGTTCCCGAAAAAATGCTGTTGCCATTGTATGAGAAGCGTGGCTTCAGTAGTTTGCTTACTTCGATCGGGTTGAAACTCTACGATTTTTTGGCAGGAGTTAAGTCAGAAGACCAACGGAGAATGCTCACCAAAAAGCAAACGTTAAAACAAGAACCCTTGCTTCTTGCGGATGATGTGAAGGGCGGAGCGATCTATGCGGAATACAGAACCGATGACGCACGCCTCACCACGGAGATCATAAAGACTGCTTCTAGGCACGGTGCAGAAGTAATCAATTATTTTGAAGTAGTAGACTTTGTTTATGAGGCACGAAAAATTGTTGGTGCCAAAGTAAAGGATGTATTAACCGATACGACATACCAAATTAAGGCGACCACCGTGGTAAGTGCTGCGGGGCCTTGGGTGGATGAATTGCGCACGATCAATCACTCCAAAAAAGGAAAAGAACTTCACCTTACAAAGGGTGTTCATTTAGTGGTAGATAAAAAGAGACTCCCAATTGCGCAAGCGATTTATTTTGACGTGGAAGATGGACGGATGATTTTTGCTATTCCACGTGGGAGGGTCACTTACATTGGCACGACAGACACCAATTACATTGGAAGCAAGGAAATGGTGGTTGCCACGCTGGAAGATGCCGAATACTTGATTCGTGCGGTGAACAGAACCTTTCCGAGTGCGCAACTCAAGCTGAATGACATTGAATCAAGTTGGGCTGGGCTTCGGCCACTCATCCATGAAGAAGGTAAGTCGGCCTCTGAGCTTTCCCGTAAAGATGAAATCTTTGAATCGTCAACGGGCTTGATTTCAATTGCAGGTGGAAAGTTGACAGGCTATAGAAAGATGGCCGAACGTGTGGTCGATTTAGTGTTGGATAAAATGGATGAGGCGGATCGTGAGTTTGATGAGTGCAAGACGGATTTAATTCCGTTGGTTGAATCTCCTTTCAAGGATTATGAAGAAGTCAAAGCCTATCTCACATCCGTAAGGGAAAGAGTTAGCACACTTGGCCTAGATTCATTTTACGCAGATTACTTGGTTGGTAATTATGGCAAGCAGACTAACGCAATTTTAGATGATATTCAAGCGGGGCAAATTGAAATTGAATTAGCCAAAGCTGAATTGAGATTCGGAATAGCCAATGAATTGATCGCCTTGCCGGAAGACTTTTTTATTCGCAGAACAGGCCGATTGTATTTCTTCAAAAACTCAATCGATGTGATTGAGGAAGCGATACTACACGAATTCCAAGTTACATTTAAATGGAAGGAGTTGGATTTAGAGAAAGCGAGACGGCAACTGGCAATGGAAGTTAGGAGTGTAACTTATTTTAAGTAATCATGATGAGGTCCTTACTTTTCTGGTTAGGCTTTTTCATTTTGTTACTGGTAGAGGTTGCACGTGTTTATTTTATTATGCCCTTTCCGGGAAGTCAGGAAGCAGACACAATTAATGTGGCTTACTTCATCGAATCAAATCTTTTGTTTATCCGCATTCTAGGCGCAGTGATGATTGTTTATCCATTGTATTTAATTTATACTAGGTATAACAAGGTTTATAAAATTGTAATCACTGGTTTACTCATTGTTTATGGTGTGGTAGTTTACCTTTTCAATGTTAAGTTTCTGGCCGATAAAATGTTTAGACAGCCCACTAAGATTGTAATGACCACCAAAATGAAAAATAAGGTTGCCCCCGGGCAATTGATTATTGGTGTTTCTATCAATGGAAAATCGAAAGCCTATCCAATTGAAGTTATCGGCTATCATCATCAAGTAAGAGATTCTATTGGTAACGATCCGATCATGGTTACCTACTGCACTGTTTGTAGAACTGGCAGAGTTTTCAGCCCTTTTGTGAATGGTAAGTTAGAAACCTTTCGCTTGGTAGGCATGGATCACTTCAATGCCATGTTTGAAGATGCCGCCACGAAAAGTTGGTGGAGGCAGGTAAATGGAGAGGCCATTGTAGGATCTTTAAAAGGAACCACATTGCTTGAAATACCCTCCGAACAAATGAGTTTATCCTCGTGGTTGACTCTTCATCCAGATACCGAAATTCTTCAACCCGATGACAAGTTCAAAGACGAATACGAAAAGCTAAAAAATTATGACGAGGGTAAGTCGAAGAGCAAATTGACAAAGCCGGACTCACTTTCTTGGAAAGACAAGTCGTGGGTGGTAGGCGTAAGTAACGGATTATTTGCCACAGCTTATGATTGGATTGAACTGGAGAAATCCAGAATTGTAAATGATGAAATTGCGGCTGTGCCCGTTGTGGTTGTGTTGCAGAACGATTTGGTTTCTTTTCACGCCATGAAAAGGATGGTTGGCCATGATACGCTTGTATTTAAAATTTCTTCCGATTCTACTTTTTTGGCCGACACTCATGGACTATCAAAATGGACGTGGACCGGCAAATGTTTAGAAGGACCATGGAAGGACGCCCAGCTAGAGCCCGTTCAAGCGTATCAGGAATTTTGGCATTCGTGGCGAACCTTTCATCCACAGACAAAAATGTATCGACAATAGAAAATCCTGTTAATTTGCTTCATTTATTTTAATTACATGTATACCCCGTCTATTCATCAAAAATTAAATCAATTATTAAAGCAAAGCAATCTTGACCTACTCGGTGCCGATAATTCTTTTTACGTAAGGGCGCTTTCCAATATCGATTCGCTCCATACGTTGTTTGACGAAGTATATCCTCAAACTGAACAATCGGCAAGGATTTTTGATGAGTTGGTTGCGGCTATCATTCAATCATACAAAGAGCGACCTGTTTCTATGCGTAGGAGGGATGATGCAAAAGAAATTTATGGTCAATGGTTCTTAGATAATAAGCTAGCAGGAATGAGCTTATATGTGGATCGCTTCTGCGGAAATATTAAAACGCTGGAAACCAAACTTTCCTATTTCAACGAACTGGGGGTGAACCTTCTTCATTTGATGCCCCTATTCGAAAGTCCAGAGGGTGAGAGCGATGGTGGCTATGCGGTGTCTAACTTTAGAAAGGTAGACAGCCGTTTTGGAACGTTGGACGAATTGAAATGCCTGCAACAGAAAATGGAAGCAGAGGGCATGTATCTGATGATTGACATAGTGTTAAATCATACCTCGCATCAGCATGAATGGGCGAAGAAAGCAAAAGCAGGTGAAAAGCAGTTTCAGGATTATTTCTACATGTACGGTGACAGGAATATACCTAATCAGTTTGAGCAGACTATGCCTGAAGTTTTCCCAGAAAGTTCTCCCGGAAATTTCACGTTCAATAAAGAGACCAACAAATGGGTGATGACAGTCTTTCATCATTATCAATGGGATTTGAATTATTCCAATCCAGTTGTCCTCAAAGAAATGCTTTCGAATATCTTATTCTTTGCCAATCTGGGGGTAGATGTGTTGCGCATTGATGCGCCCGCATTCATATGGAAACAAATAGGAACAAGTTGTCAGAATTTGACCCAGGCGCATACGCTGCTGCGATTGATTAAAAGTTGCGTGGAGATGGCAGCTCCAGGAATGGCGATCTTGGGTGAGGCGATTGTTGCTCCCAAAGAGATAATGAAGTATTTCGGCACAGGTTCGTACACTGCCCGTGAATGTGACTTTGCTTACAACGCAACTCAAATGGCGTTGCAATGGGATATGCTTGCCACTGGCGACACCCGAGTGATGCTCGCTGCTCAGCCGGATATTTTGCAAAAGCCATTGGGCACAACCTGGATCACTTACACTCGATGTCATGATGATATTGGTTTGGGTTACGAAGATAGTATGATTCAACAAGCCGGTTTTGATCCGTACTTGCACCGACAGTTTATGAAGAACTATTACTCTGGCCAATTTCCAGGTTCGCCTTCTAAAGGTGCACTGTTTAGCTTCAACCCCAAGACAGGCGATGCTCGCATCAGTGGTTCCCTTGCCGCCCTTTGCGGGCTGGAAAAAGCACTGGATGATAACGATGAGGCCGCGCGAGAAATTTCTATCAGGAAGATTCTACTAATGCAGGCCCATAGCTTTTTGTTAGGTGGAATGCCCATGATTTTTTATGGAGATGAAATTGGTCATGCAAACGACTACAGCTATTTAAGCGATCCAGGTAAGAGCTACGACAACCGCTGGATGCATCGCCCAGTTATCGACTGGAAAAAAGTAAACCTCCGAAAGAAGGCGGGAACTATAGAAAATAGAATTTTCACAGGCACAAAAAAGTTGCTTGAGATACGATGTTCACTTTCTTGTATTGCCGATCATAAGAATGTTACTTGGCTTACTACGCGCAATATTCATGTGGCAGGCTATCTTCGGTCATCGAAAGAACAAAACTTGTATTGCTTATTTAATTTTTCAGGCAATACAGAGGTGGTACCTTTTCAATTTCTTTTTGAGAATGGAAGCACCGCGAGTTCGTTCTATAATCACTGGGCTGACGAAGTAATTTCATTGAATAACAGTGGAGCATGGCAATTAAAACCGTTTGAGTTTTTGTTATTGGAAGCTAAGTAGGCGGACGATATAAATTTTTGAACGAAATTATCCGTCATTCTATTTTTATGGTAATGTACTGAAAAATAGTTGGTGACTTTGATGCGATAATTTGTTAAAATTAGCGCGTCAGCCTGAAGAGGAATCAAGCTCTGCTGGAGAGCAACTTGTCAGCAATAAGGTT
>JBIKRT010000175.1:0-2766 GCA_044349005.1 Cyclobacteriaceae bacterium | reverse complement strand
CTCATGCCATTGGAGAGGACACGCAGGGTACCTGCCGAGGTGGAGGTGTTGAACGCGTCTGCCTGGATGCTGCGCACGGTGGAACCGGACCCTAGCGCGACATCGACCTTTGCGAACTTTTCCGCCACGATGCTTGCACCCGAGTGAATCAGATAAGCCCCGGGACTGCCAGAACAGTCGGCATTTGTGTGGAAACTGGTTTCGACCTCCAGCAACAACTCACCTTCGTCCGAACCGGGGTTGACCAGCAGCCACTCCATCTGACCCGCACCGTTACATGAGCCCCATTTGCCTAAGTAGGGCATCAATGCTGACCCTTGATCAGCACTCCCTCCACCACAGGCAACCACACCCGATATCAGTGTCAAAAGTGCTAATTTGTTTAAAAAAAATGCATCGCTTTTCATCTGATGGCTCTTTCAATGGAGGAATTGCCCCCTTTTAGGTAATCATCAAATTATGCTTCTGGCATTTATGATTTTCAGTAAAATTGATTTCGACAAATAACGACATTTTATTAATTATATCAATATTCTATTAAAATTTCAATAATTATTCTCCATCCAATGAACCACAAGAGGGAAACAGATGCGGGCCTTGACGAGGTTGACGACTTCTAAAAAATTTGACCATGACCAAGTATCTTTCTTCTTTGGGGCATCGCTGGAACACACTCAGCCGGTGTATGGCTGCGGTTGGTCTGGCTGTCTTTGTCCTGCTCGGGTGTGGTCATTCAAGCGAGGCGCATGTCACAGTCAAGCTTCTGGCCATCAATGACTTTCATGGCTATTTGCTGCCAGCCGCAGAAATCCAGCTGAATGTTCCTGATTCGAATGGCGGCCCGGATGTCAGAGTCAATGTTGGTGGCGCAGCCTACTTGGCCAGTCTGGTGGGGCAGATTCGAGCCAGAACACCCAACACATTGTTTGTGGGCGTAGGAGATTTTGTGGGTGGCTCGCCCGCCATATCCACCTGGACAGCAGGTGAAGCCACAATCGAAGCGATGAACCTCATTGGCCTCGAAGTCAGCGCAGTGGGCAATCACGAATTTGATCGGGGTAAGGCAGAACTTAAAAGGCTTCAAACCGGTGGTTGCGCTCAAGGTCAAGCTCTCAGCGACCCAATGGTGCAAAGCTGTGCACGCACAGGTGTTTTGAAGGCGCTCGGTTCCCTTATCTAGCAGCAAACGTGATTGATGACGATACGGGCGAGCTGCTGTTTGCGGCCACCCATGTTCGTCGCTTTGGCCAGGTGGCCGTCGGCTTTATTGGTTTGACCTTGCGCGACACACCCCAAACCACACGGGGAGCGAAGGGGCTCACTTTTCTCGACGAAGTGCAAACCATCGAAAAGCATGCCAGACAACTTAAGCAGGACGGTGTGGATGCTGTGGTCGTTCTTCTTCATGAGGGAGGCTCCACCACTGCATCTTCCTTCACTGACCAAAGCTGTCCGGGCTTGTCTGGCCGCGTCAAATCTATCGTTGAGTCCTTGCCATCTTTCGTGGACGTGGTGCTCAGCGCGCACACTCATTACGATTACATCTGTCAAATCAATGGCATCTTATTGAGCCAGGCTGGCTCTTATGGCCGCATGGTGACAGAGATTGATTTGACTATCGAGCCAGGTCGTGGCGTGATAAGCAAGCTCGGTCGTACGTTGCCCGTCATCAATGATCGGACGAAGCATGTCCCTCCGGGGTACACCATCTTGTCACCGGATCCAGAAGTCGCGCGTTTGGTCGATTTTTACGATCAACTCACACTGCCGCAGCGATCACGAGGGCTGGGCTTCATTGACAAGGAAATTGTGCGAGCCGACATTGACGGTGCAGGACAACTGGTACGAAGCGGTACGCGCATTGATGTGGCAGACCATCCGATTGGTCGCGTCTTTGCAGATGCTTTGCAAGCAGTGCCTGGACCCAATGGTGAACAAGCTGACGTTGCTTTTATCAACCCAGGGGGATTGCGCAACTATCTGTCCATGCCAGCGGACGGCAAGGTAGATTACGATGCTCTTTTTGGTGTTGCCCCATTTGGTGATGCACTTTATTGGATGGAAATGACTGGAGAATCTTTGCTCCGGCTATTGGAGCAGCAGTGGGAAGCCCCAAACTGCGGCGGAAAGAAATTCAAAGGTATCTGCGGGCGTATTTTGCAACCCAGTCATACGTTGACCTACACATGGACCTTCAGCCCCGAAGACCAGGGAAAACCTGCTGGCGCTGGGAAAATGATCGATGTCAACTCGTTGCGCATCCATGGCCAACCGATTGTCATGGATGCCGTCTACAAAGTTGTGACCATTGAATTTCTGGCAATTTATGGCGGTGATAACTTTTCGGAATTTACCGACCGCAGCATGCGAATGAAAAATTTGGCGATCAATGACATACAGGCTTTGCAGGCGTACCTGTCCCGTTTCACCTCGGATTCGAGATTGATGCCTCCAGCCCCGCGAATTGGCTGCGTTCGGAAAGTCACCAACCAGGATTGCGGCATACCGGTACTTTAATCACGGCAAACTTTGGGAGACAAATTTCAGCTTCATGCGCGAGGCTTGGACCACTGATCTTGGTTTCTGCCGTTTCTCGTTCGGGGAAGTATGTCAGCGGGCGGCTCAAACTCGGCCCAAAACCAGTTGCATGCTTTCCTTGACCTCTTCCATCACCACGTAGCTGTGTGACTCGGCGGGCACCGGGATGTTTTTGAGCAGCTTGCCCAGCAAGCTGCGGTAGTCGCTCATGCCCTTCAGGCGTGCCTT
>JBIKRT010000051.1:0-32302 GCA_044349005.1 Cyclobacteriaceae bacterium | reverse complement strand
AGAGGTTTCATGAAATGAAAAAAGTTTAGTGAAACACGTTTCACTAAACTCCTAAAAATTCCTTTCAACTTATTGGTTATCAGAACAAATCTTCAACATCCACCAACCATTTTTCAGTAATATGCCCTTTTTTTCAAAACAAAATTACTCAAATCAACAAGGTAAAAGACAAGGCTGAACAAAATACTTCAGCTCGAAATCCGCCATGTTAACAAAGTTAACAAAGAGCCCAATTTGAAATGTCCTTTTTCCAAATTCATGAAGAAGTAAGGCATTAAACAGCTACTCCAAGGCTAAACGCATGAAAACTTCAAAAAGCGAGCTGGAATGGAAGCCGTGTATATAAAGTTTACAACTCATCAATATCTCAGCCTTCCGATTTTCATCAAAATTTTGCAGCGATACGAAGCCTCCTTTCAAAAATTTCTTGAAAAAAGAGACACAATGTTACTAAAATGTTATTTTTGTTAACAAAATGATAACACTAAATTAATATTGAAACGGTTTCTGGTTTTATTAGTGCATTTAGCGTCTGTTAGCGGGCTTTGCCAACAGCAGCAGATTATTACTGACATAGCCTCGACCACTAGTTATGAGGCTGGCAAAACTTTTATTGAAAAAATTAATCAATTCACTAAGTCACTCGAAAGTAAACGGTCGAATTCAGATATAAGATTTCTGCGCAAGGTTTTTTATGAAACACACCACACGTTTCTAAAAAAATACGAAGCGTACAGTTCGTTAGATCAACTCGTATATAACGGGCAATATGACTGTTTGACGGCAACTACCGTATATTCCAGTGTCTTAGAAATGCTTGGTTTCGACTTTAAAATAGTTGAAACCAATTATCATATCTTTATTCTTGTAAAAATCTCAAATAAGGAAATTCTCCTTGAAACCACCGATCGCTTGAATGGCTTTGTGACCGATTTAGCTTCGATTAATACCCGTATTTCAACTTACAAATCGAATGCCCCTGCAGTAAATAATCAAAAAGGCAGAAGCTTCGAGTACTCTTTTCATCTCTTAAAAGAAGTAAAAAGAAAGGACTTGGTGGGGCTACTTTACTTTAATCAAGCAATTAAAGAATTCAATAAACATAACTGGACAGCTTGTTTAGACCTACTTGGAAAATCACAAACAATTTATGAATCCCCGAGAATAAAGGAAATATCCGATCTCGCTAGTTTAATGATGAAGCCGCCTAGAGAACCTCAAAACATCGTTACCACAACCGAGATGATACCTCAAAATTAACTAAGGTTGAGATATTAATTCTCGAGAATTCGAGCTTCTACACGTCTATTCAATGCTCTTTGCTTTACGTCTGTTCCTGTGTAAATCGGTTGCGTACCTCCAAAAGCTTTGGTTTTTACCCTATTTTTTGCAACACCTTTAGAAACAAGATAGTCTTTCACAGCATCAACACGGTCTTCAGAAAGTATCATATTCTTCTTGGCGGTGTCTTTTCTGTCCACATCTGTGTGACCCTCGATCTGAATGATCATTTTCGGGTTATCATTAAGCTCCTTAGCGATTGAATTCAGCTCCACATAAGAAGAGGGGCCAATTTTCGCGCTACTTTGGCCAAAAATCAAATTGTTTAAAGGAATTACTTTTCCTACCGCCCGAGCCGACTCAACGGGTTTGACCACCGAAACCATTAGCTCAATATCATTAACTACTGCTCTAGATGAATTTGCCTTGGCTGGGTCGACAGTTGCCTTGTAAGTCTCAAAACCAGCAGCCTCAACAGTTATTGCATATTTATCATTATCAAATAGAGGAAAGGAATATTCACTGCCAGTCCGCGACCCAACTTTATTCCCATAGGGCAAACTTTGGAAGGAAATCTTAGCGATGACCGCCTGCTTGGTGGACGCATTCACAATCTTGCCTTGAGCAAAAATTGTAGTATCTGATGATTGCGCTCGAATAAATCCGATCGACAGCGCCAACAACCCCAAAAGCATCCACTTTCTCATAGGCCAACTATCTTTTTATAGTTTAATAATCTTAAACTCAACCCTTCTATTTTTCTGCCTTCCTTCAGGTGTCACATTTGTATCGATAGGCTTGCTCTCACCGAAGAACTTAATTGAGATTCTTGATTTTGAAACACCTTTGCCTATCAAATATTTGGCAACCGATTTAGCGCGATCTTCCGATAATTTAAGGTTGTACCAATCCGGTCCGATATCATCGGTATGCCCAGCAATTTCGACTTCCATTGAAGATTTTGTATTCATTAACTCAGAAATTCTGTTCAATTCAGGAAACGACTCAGCATTAAGAGTTGATTTCTTGTATTCAAAGAACAAATTATTTAGAACAATTTTCTCATTTGCTGCTATAGGTGTGGTTTCCAAAGGAGCAAGAACAACGTCCTCTTTAGGTGCAACAAGAACATTTTTGTCGGTAATCGTTTTGTCTACTTTCAGATCGCTCAAATCTAGGTTTTGATTTAAGCTGAGAAAACCATCGGCTTCAGCTCGAACACCATAGTTTTTTCCTCCAGGTAGATGGATCTCATAATTACCAGTAGTAGGATCAGATTGAGTGACACCAACTTCTTTGCCACTAGGCAATTCTTCATAGATAATTTTGGCAGAAATTGGCTTTTGCGTCTTGGAATCCAACAGTTTTCCTCTTACAATTATCACAGGGTCAGGCGCTATGAGAACCGGTAACTTAATTCTAAAGATGTCAGTATTGTCTTCCTTCACTCCCCTTGAATAATAAGCATATTCACTTGTAGATGGGATGTTGAAGAAAAGGTCATCGAGGGCAGAATTGATGTCTGGACCGAGGTTTTGGGGAGAAGACCATTTAGTCCAAGTTTCATCCAACCTTTTTGTCAAATAGATATCTGCTCCGCCAAATCCACTAAAGCCAGTAGACGAGAAGTAGAGCGACTTATCATCTGAAGCCAAGAATGGGCCAGTCTCATCACCTAGTGTATTAACCTCATCACCTAAATTTAAGGGCTTCGTCCAAGTGCTGTCTTTTTTAATGAAACTAACATAGAGGTCTCTCTCACCTTTGGAATCCTCTCTTTCAGCAGCCATCAAAAGAACTTTTCTCGTATTTGCCAGAAAATAGTTGGCTTTTTCGCTGTAATTGTACTCATCTTCTATCACAATCGCCTTAGGCTTTGTCCATGTGTTCCCTACTTTCGTGCTAATGGAAACACCTGCTTCCATTTTGCCTTTATCCAGATATCGGTTACCCAAAAGCATGACAACCGCTTGACCGTCTGGAGTAGCTGAAGAAACCGAATTAACGAAATTTGGATACTTATTATTGAATTGCGGCCCCATGTTTTTTGCAAGTTGCCATTTGCCATTGCTGTCAAGTTCTGAATACCAAATATCTTCGGTATCTTTTACACCACCAACATTATCAGGATGATTTTTTCTACTGAAATAAAGTGTTTTACCGTCTGGCGAAAGCAGTGGATTAAGTTCACTCGCATCGCTATTAACGTTTTTATCTAATTGTTCAACCAAAATTCCTTTAGCAAGCAATGCTGGAAAATCTAGGTTTGTACGAATCGGAATGTCAGAATCCGCAATACCCACTGCATCAATGGAAAAATAATCGGTAAGCGATTTACCATCGAATTCCAATTTTATGGCCGAAACCTTGTAAGCTGTCATTTCCATTGAAACGTACTGTATCTGTGATTTTAATGGTATGGCCATGGGATTAAAAGTTTTCACTAAAAACTCCTTCCCTGCCTCATCATAGGTGTAAACTTTAAAAAGTGCTCCCGGATTATAGGTCTCAGCTATCGCGATCTGCTGAATTTTCATCGGAGTAGCAAAGCCTAACTTTATCCATTCATCTCTTTTTGGTCGCTTTGGCGTCCAAGCATTTGGATTTTGGCCGCCAGCTGGCAAAACATTTGGCTTGCCAAGCGCTTGCTGGGCGGAATATTGGGTGGGTGTAAGTTCACTTGAAAAGCCTATCACTTTAGAAGCCCATTGCACTGTTTGGCTAGTAGCACTAAAACTTAACAGGGAAGCAATAATGGATAAACGTATAAATCGTTGCATAAAACCTATTTTAAATTCTAATTTAGTCCTAAAACTAAATAAAAAATACTATTATTTTACAATTACGATCGCAGAATAAAATAAACTTACTCAGGTTAGTCCAACGACCCTTTATTATAAAGCAAAAACCCTACATGAAGGAGCAACCCAAGTTGGTTCTTTGGTTGGTCGTAATAATTTAAGCTCAACGAAACTGGGCCGATCGTGGAATGTAAAACCAACCCCGAGGTACCTACAAAATAAAATAGGGTAATGTCTTCTTCTAAAAATGGCTTTTGGGAAGAGGAGCGTATTGATTTTATGGGTTTAAAAAGATATCCCTCCAAACGGAAATCTAGATTACTTCTTAATCGAAATATATTTCTCCAGCCACCAGCTAAGTAATTGAAGGCCCTAAAATTCTCCAATATTAGCGTTGGGCTATCTTGTAGGGGGGAAAACGCTGGCGCGTTTATTATTGTACCATAAAAATTGTTGAAAAGCGGTTGATTTGATAGAACGCCTTCGAAAAGATATCCGGAAGTGTAATTTCCAAGCCGGAAGTACTGCTGTATAGAACCTTTTAGCTGAATCCAGTCCCTTTTAGTATTCTCGATAAGCCCCTTTCTCAGCGTGCTTCCAGGTAAATAATCCTCACGTCCATTAAACCAATTGACTGAAAGTTCATAAGCTTCTCCTGAGCTAGCATATTGCTTTCTATTGAGTGTATTACTATTAAATGAAAAGCCAACTCTAGAGCCGCGCAAGGTCAATTGGTCCAATGTATCGGAGGAAACCAGAACTTTGGAGTCGATAAAATTGTCGGCATTGTTTATAAAATTAGTGTAAAAAACTATTTTCGATTGTCTTCCTACGGGTACGCCAATATTAATTCCTACTTTCCGGTCAATCCTCTCCAAAGTAGTCGGTGTTCTATTGAACAACAGATCTTTGCTATCGAGAAAACTTCGGCTGTTAAAAATAGCCTCTGGTTCCACATAAAACCGTCCGAGCAAAGGGACGTCAATTCTCGCCTTTAACTGGACTGATTTGTAAAAACTGCCCGTATAAAAGTTTGCGGTTCCCTTAATTACGGCCTTATTAAAATAATAATAATTGAGACCCAGGTAAATGTTACTGATGTTTCGAGTTGCAATAACACCTCCAAAATCAACTTGAAAATTGTTTTGCGGCCTTTTTGAAAGTAGAAATTTGAATTTTTTTGATTCTTGATCAAAAACAAAAGATGGATATATCGTTTTGAAATAATCATCTGAAACCAGCTTATAATACCCTGATTTAACATTACTGAAAAAAAGCTGCCTCTGCGCGTTCCTGAAAAAGAGATTCATATAGCTTTGTTGAGACTTGGTAAACCCTGCGTAATTGATCTTCTCAATATCCATTGGCAAAGCCTTATCATTAAAGGTGTTTCTTGCCCTTGCCACTTCTTCGCATTTTCTTCGAGACACCACCTTTGCTTTTATTTCATCCATTTGGCGGATGGTCTGGTTATATCCGCTGTCGATCATCGCCTTGGCATCGCTGAAATCAAAGGCAGTGTAATTTTTTAAATTGGGCTGAATATAAACACCTGTAGAGGGTATTTGAGAAGGATCAGATTTATCTAATAGCATGTAAAGCAACGAATACTTGATCAGTTTCTCATCTTCACCAAATGGATACGTTTCGTAGATTTTACTCGAAACATTTATGCCGATGATTACCGAAGGATTGAATTCTTTTTGCGCAACATCCACGGGAAAATTATTGTAGACCCCACCATCGTATAGGTATTTACCTTCAAGTCGTATAGGATTATAGAAAAAAGGAACTGTTTGCGTAGCGCGCAATGCATCTGCTAGTGAGCCGTTCCGAATAATTATCTCGTTTTGTGTAAAGATATCGGAAGCCATAATCCGCAGGGGAACAAAAAGACTATCAAAATTATTTTTGGCAATGGCAGAGGGTTGAGCCATTCTCTCTGCTAACGCAAAATTTAGCGATAAATCACTTGCTATACTGTTATTAAAAGAGAGGTTAAGTGTGGAATCTAGTGAGAGATTCAATTTGATGAACGAAGGGTGTATCTCGCTTTTATGATAATAATAGTTAAATCCCTTTTCCAACTTGCCATTTACCCAAGCGGAAAAATCCTCTGATAAGATCATCGCTTCAATTTGGTCGGGACTCATTCCGGCAGAATAACAGCCACCGATTAATCCACCCATGGAGGTGCCTACTATGTAGTCGATGGGAATTTCATTTTCTTCCAGTGCTTTCAAAACGCCCACATGTGCTAACCCCTTGGCACCACCGCCACTAAACACAAGCGCCACTTTTTGTGAGACTGCGCTGTAGGAAACTATAGAAAATACTACTAAAAGAATTACCCCACGCATAAGCTGGAAATCAATCAAAACCGATTAATCATACTCCAAGTAATAGAAAATTGTTGTAAGCAAAAAACTTAGATCGGGTTCGCGCGCGCGCGTTCGGCTACTATTGGCCTTTGTTCTTCGAATTGGATTGAATTCAATCGTTTTATAAGTTCGACCTTCACTTTTGAAAACAATTCTATCTTGTTTGGGTCTACTGGCATGGAGGGCGGTAATTCTACGCGCAGGGCATCTACTTGAACTCCATTTCTCCAAAATCGATAACAAACATGGGGGCCAGAAGCAAGTCCTGTGCTTCCTACGTAGCCAATTGTTTCACCTTGCCGCACCCTCACGCCAGGCGTCATGCCGGTGGCAATTCGCGACATGTGCAAGTAGGCGGTGGTGTAGGTTGCGTTATGCCTAACCTTAACATAATTACCGTTCCCGCCTTTGTATTGGGCTTCTAAAACAATGCCATCGCCAACGCTCCGAATGGGTGTTCCTGTGGGCGCGGCAAAATCTGTTCCCAGGTGAGCACGAAACACTTTTGCCACCGGATGAAATCGGTTTAAGTTGTAACGAGAACTAATTCTTGTGAATTCGATCGGATACTTAAGTAGGGCTTTTCGCAAGCTTTTCCCCTCTTCATCAAAATAATCAATACCATCTCCTTGATCAAACGGTATGGCGTAATAAGGACTACCAAAGTGCTCGAAGTAAATTCCTAAAATATTTCCTATTGCATAAGCTTTTCCCTCCACCTGTTTTTCTTGGTAAATCAATTTAAATTTATCGCCTTTCTGTAATCGTTGAAAATCGACTTGCCAACCAAAAACATCGACAAACTTGTTTGTCAATTCTGGGGAGATCCCCAGCTCGTCAATTGTTTCATAGAGTGACGTTTTGATTTGACCGGCAACCGTCTTTTCAGCGATGGTTACTTCCTTTTCGCAGCTTTCAACAATTAGTGTGTCTTTCAAATGAAAGACGTAGTAATTGATGGGGCTGGCCTCGTAAATAATGGCTTTAGCTGATTTAAGCGAATCCATTTCCGAAACAATTGTGTATTTACTGCCCGCGGTAACTTTCCTGAAATCAAATAACTTTCGCGGCAAGGTATTAAGCTGTTGAATAACCTCAGTAGGGACAAAATAGCCTTCTAACAGATCAACAAAATTTTGATCGCGTTTTATCTTTTTTTCGGAAACTTCCTTATCGTTGATCATCATCCCATAAAGGAATTTAGGTTCTTCAACCGCTTGAGTTATTGAATCAGGTAACTCATAATCTCCTTGCCGGGTAAAAAAAGTAGTGTTGTTGTCAACGAAAATGAAAGAAAGGTAGATACCTACGCCAACAACCGTTGCTAGAATAATTTTTTTGACTGCCTGTAGGTTCGTATTTAACACTGGTTATTTTCGATAATAACTACAAGTTTAGAGGATAAAGTGTAATCAAAAAAATCGGAGCGTTTTTAGAACCTCAGAATTGCATCTAAAAAGCAACTCGGCATAATGAACAATTGAAAATGAGTTACAAACATGCAAAAGCTATTACTCCCGACATTTCTACATTTAAAATCCGCTCGAAGCTTACCCGAAGCTAATATAGCAGATAATCGAAGCCTACCCGTGCGGACTAAAAACTAACTCAATACAGTGAAAAAGTGACAAAAAGGATGTTTTGAAGCCTCTTTATCAATGAGGGTTTTAGAATTTGCTACTTGTACAAGTCTTTATATTTCGCCTTCCCCGCTTCTAGGAAATTTACAAATTCCTCGGGGCTTCTATCGAAACTGTAAGGCGAAACCAGCACTCGTTCATCCTCGCCTACTAACACATAAAATGGCTGCGCATTATTTTTTAGTTTATCGATTTGCAAATCGGCATTTTGTTTCCCAATGGTTTTTTTTACTTTCTTATCATAACTCGATGTATACCACTCGCTTTCTGGTAATTCTGTTTTGTCATCTACATACAAAGCAACTACCACAAAGTCGTTTTTCAGTCGTTGTAAAACTTGTGGATCACTCCAAACAACCGCCTCCATTTCGCGGCAATTGGTGCAACCGTGGCCTGTAAAGTCAATAAAAAGTGGCTTGTGCTGTTCGCGGGCGCAAGCCAACGCTTGTTTGTAATCAAAATAGCCATTTAAACCATGAGGCAAATGTAAAAAGTCCGCGTACTTGGGGGTCTCACAAATTTCGTTTGGCTTATCTTTCCTTCCGAGGGCAACCAAATCAAAATCATGTGTGGCCAAAGGAGGTAGATAACCAGCAAGTGCTTTTAAAGGCGCCCCCCACATGCCGGGAATCAAATACACCACGAATGTGAAAACCAATATTGCCAGTATTAGGCGGGGAACACCTACGCGCTTCTCCTCAACATCTTTACCTATATCGCCTGGCAGCCTAAGTGCTTTCAATAAATAAACACCAATCAACGATGCGATAACAATCCAAATGGCGATATTAACTTCGCGGTCTAATATATGCCAATGAAATGCCTGATCGGCTATACTCAAAAATTTAAACGCAAGCGCAATTTCTAAAAATCCCAATACCACCTTTACCGAGTTGAGCCAACCACCTGATTTTGGCAATGATTTCATCATGCCAGGGAAAATGGCAAACAAGGTAAAAGGAATGGCGAACGCCAATGAGAACCCAAACATACCCACAATCGGTTTTAAAAATTCTCCGCCTGCCGATGAAACCAAAATGCTTCCTACTAAAGGTCCTGTGCACGAAAATGAAACCAGTACCAATGTAAACGCCATGAAAAACACCCCAACGAAACCACCTTTTTCGGCTTGCTGGTCAACTTTGTTAATGAACGTTCCTGGAAGGGTGATCTCAAACAATCCTAAAAACGATAGCGCAAAAAATACAAAGACCGAGAAGAATAGGAGGTTAGGCAACCATTCAGTAGATAAATGATTGGCTGTTTCGGGGCCCATTAGTGGTGCTAGCAACGCCCCGATTAATGTATAAATTAAAACAATCGAAGCTCCGTAAAATAGGGCAAGTGCTTTCGATTTACCTGTCGTGAAAAAGCTCACCGTCATTGGTATCATGGGGAAAACACACGGGGTAAGCAATGCAGCAAGACCTGCCAGAAAAGCAAGGATGAAAAAGCCAAAAAATGATTCCTGTTTTCTTTCGTTTTTCACGAGAGCCTCGTCTAGAATGGGTCCAACAGCATCTTTTGTTAACTCAATAGGCTTGTTAACATCCGTTGTCGGGATTGGTGTCTCTTTTGTAGATTGCGGCAACGAAGGTTCGTCCGCAGCGGATTGCTGTACTGGCGCACCCGTTACTTTTAAATTGGTAAACGCGAAGTCTTCGTTTGATGGAATACAACTGCCATCTATATCCGTGCATACTTGGTATTCAATATCGCCTTCTATTTTTAAGTTGGTGGAAAGTATTTTTATTTTTTGCCTGAACTCACCCTGCTTTTTGAAAATTTTTACATCGCAGCCAAATACTTCATCGTGTTTTAAAATTGGATTGATTGGTTTTATTCCACCTACTAGCGCATAACTCTTATCTGCTTTAAAGTTATAAGCAGTAACCATGGGGCCGCAAGAGGCATCAAAATCGCTCGAATAGAGATACCAATTTTTATCAATATCCGCTTTAAAAATAAGGTCAATTTCATCGCCTACCTTTATGTTTTGGGAAGAAACAGCGGTTGACCATTTGGCGGGGTGAAGTATTTGACCTGAGGCCAAAAACGGAAATAGAGCAAATAACAGCGAGTAGATAACCCAAACAACCTTAATTTTCCTCATAAGTGAAATAACGAAAAACAAAAGTAACGAACCTGGAGTTTGTTTAGTGGAACTAATTTTTAAGAAATGTATTACTTCCGACAAAAATAGTCTGTAATTTTCATGCTCGAAACGCAACTAACATTTGCGCTAAACGTCTTATTAGTTTAAAAAATCCAAAAAATTAACCCAATCCAATGAAAATGAAAACAATCCTAACTGTAATGGCCGTTGTTATTGCAGCTACAGTTCAAGCCCAAACAGCAGATGAAATTATTACCAAGTATTTTGAAAATACTGGCGGCAAAGCGAAATGGGAGGCCGTGCAAGGCATGAAACTTTTTGCCAAAGTAAATCAGGGGGGTATGGAAATACCTATAGAAATGGTTCAACTAAAAGATGGTCGTCAGGCTCAAAAGATAACTTTTCAGGGAAAAGAAATTATGCAAGGCGTTTTTGATGGAAAGGTACTTTGGTCTCATAACTTCATGAACATGAAAGCCGAAAAAAGCGATACAGAAGCAACAGAAAACCTAAAATTAGATATTGGTGAATTTCCAGACCCCTTTCTAACGTACAAAGAAAGAGGCTTAAAAGCAGAATTTTTGGGAAAAGAAACCATTGATGGTACTGAAACACTTAAGATCAAATTGACAAAAAAGCCGATTAAAGTGGACGGAAAGCAAACAGAAAACGTAGTGTTTTATTATTTCGATGCTGAAAACTTTGTGCCACTTATGTCGGAATCAGAAATTAAGTCTGGTCCAATGAAAGGGAAAATCAGCCAAAGCAAAATGAGTGATTACCAAGAAGTAGAAGGACTAATGATGCCCTTTTCCATGAGTCAAGGTATTAAAGGAGATGCAAGTCAACCCCTTAACGTCACAAAAATTGAACTCAACCCTAAGTTGGATGGTAAGTTTTTTGCCTATCCTGAAGGGAAGTAATTTTCTCGAAACCACTCAAAGAATACTTCAACATCCATTGAAGTATTCTTTTTTTATTTTATCATTAACTAATAAAACAGATTATGAAGAAACATCTTTTATTGATTGCTTCTCTCTTTTTGTCTATTTCTTCGTTTAGCCAGGATGCTATTATGAAGGGAAAAGAATTATTTGGGGATTTAAGAGCTCGGCACATCGGCCCAGCGTTAATGAGCGGCCGCATCACCGACATGGAATTGCACCCTACTAACGACCGCGTTATTTTCGCTGGTACGGCAGGTGGCGGTGTTTGGAAAAGTAGTAATGGGGGTGCCACTTTCAATCCAATATTTGACGATTATTGCCAATCTATTGGTGCCGTGGAAATCGACCCTTCCGATCCTGACAATGTAATCTGGGTTGGTACTGGCGAGACTTGGACACGCAATAGTGTTTCAGTTGGGGATGGCCTTTACAAAACTGTAGATGGTGGCACAAACTGGAAAAAAATAGGCTTTGAAAAATCTGAACGTATTGCGGGTATTCAAGTAAACCCAAAAAACCCGAACGAAATTTATGTGGCCGTACTTGGCCCACTTTGGAGTGATAGTGAAGAACGCGGTCTGTACAAAACCACCGATGGTGGTGCTACTTGGAGTAAAATTCTTTATGTAAACCAAACAACAGGTTGCAGCGATTTAACATTAGATCCTAACGACCCTAACATTGTTTACGCTACTTTTTGGGAGTTTAGGAGGCAGCCTTGGGCTTTTAGCTCAGGCGGCTTGAATAGCGCTTTATACAAATCAACCGATGCAGGTAAAACATTTGCTAAAATTCACAACGGTTTCCCAAAAGGAAAATTAGGTAGGCTAGCCATAGCGGTTGCCCCATCCAATTCAAAGATTCTCTATACAGTTATTGAATCTGAACAAGATAAGGACAAAGGGTTATACCGAAGCGATGATGCAGGAGCGAGCTGGAAGCAATTGAATAATGATTTCGGCATTGTGGTGCGCCCATTTTATTTCTCTAGAATTGAAGTGGATCCGCGCAATCCAGATGTAGTGGTAAAGGCTGGCTTGCTAGGCTCAATCTCGCGCGATGGTGGGAAAACTTTTAAAAATCTAGGTCCCAATCACTCCGATGTTCACGACATCGTTTTTGACATCAGAAATTCTGATAGAATGTATGCCGCTACCGATGGAGGTGTTTATCGCTCATGGGACGGGGGCACCACCTTAGAGATGGTGGAAAATATGCCTGTTTGCCAATTCTATCACGTAAGTGTTGACAATGAAGAGCCCTACAATGTTTATGGCGGATTACAAGATAATGGCTGTTGGTTTGGGCCATCACAATCACCAGGCGGTGTAGAAGCACGCGATTGGAAGCGCATTGGCGTAGGTGATGGATATCGTGTGTATCCACATCCAACAAAGAAATTGATCTACTCGGAAATGCAAGGAGCAGAAAATGTATGGCGTTTTGATGTTGCTAAAGATCAGGCAAAAACGGTTCAGCCCTTGGCAGGGAAAGGAGATCCTAAACTTCGCTTTAATTGGAATGCGGCAATGGCAATTAGCGCACATAAGCCTGATCGGTTCTACATGGGCAGCCAGTTTGTGCATCGTTCTGAAGACATGGGTGAAACTTGGGTTAAAATTTCTCCAGACCTTACCACCAACGATCCGAAAAAGCAAGATCAAGAAAACTCAGGTGGGCTTTCGCGCGATAACTCGGGTGCAGAAAATCATTGCACCGTATTCACTATCGCAGAATCGCCTTTGGATGAGAATATTGTTTGGGCAGGTGCAGATGATGGCAATTTACAAATCACCAGAGACGGTGGCAAAACATGGACGAATGTAGCTGCCAACGTACCTGGCCTTCCAAAGGGCACGATGGTGTATCATATCGAAGCGAGTGTGTTCGGCAAAGGCAATGCGTATGCTGTTTTCACGGGATACCAAACTGGCGACAAAAATACTTACGTTTATAAGACAACCGATTTTGGCGCAACTTGGAAATCGATCGTGACGCCAGAAATTTATGGCTTCGCACGTAACATTCAAGAAGATTACGAAAATGAAAACTTGCTGTTCTTAGGAACAGAGTTCGGTTTGTACATTACTTTGAACGGTGGTAAGGGATGGTATAAATTTACCAACAACATGCCCGCAGCCAATGTACACTTCATTGAACTTCATAAAAAAACCAATGATTTGATCGTTGCAACGCATGGAAGAGGTATAATAATCATTGATGACGTTAGTCCGCTGCGCCAACTCACGGAAGAAAACATGAACAAAGACCTTCATTTCTTAACCATGAAACCAACTTCCATTTCGGAAGCCAATGGTTTTGGTGGTGGAAGCACAGAAACCCAGTTTGTTGGCGAGAACCCCAGCAAGGCTGCTAAAATTATTTACTATCTAAAAAAGAGACATACTCTTGGCAAAATGGCACTTGAAATTCAAGATGCCAATGGAAACAAAATTACCGAACTAGGTCCTGGCAAATCCAAAGGTATTAACGTTGTAGAGTGGAATTACAATACCAAGCCACCTAAAATGGCAACAGCAAAAACTTTCGCTTTTGGTGGGTTCACTTCACCTAGAGTTCCAGCTGGCACATACAAGGTTGTGATTCAAAAAGGAAAAGATACTTACTCAAACGACTTGGTAGTGCAATACGACCCTAAATCTGATATTTCTTTAGCTGATAGAAAGGCTCAAGAAGAAGCTACCAAGAAATTATTCAATATGGCAGAGGAGTTGGCCTACATGGTTTACACTTTAGACGAATACGTAAAAATTTCCGAAGGAGTAAAGGCAACTAACGCTCAAGGTGCTAAAATTGCCACACCTTTTATTGGCGAGTTGAATACACTTAAAGAAAAACTAGTGGTAACAAAAGGCGATAACTATGTTGGTGCTGCAGAGCCTCAATTGAGAGAAAAAATGGCTGAACTCTATGCTAAAGTGGCCGACAGTTACTACAAGCCAAACCAAGCAGAACTTTCTAACTTAGAAGCTATTGAAAGTAGGTTTACGGAGAGTAAAGCAGAATTCAAAAAAATCAAAGATAAGAACCTTCCAAAGATCACTGGTTTCAGATCTAAAGATGGAGCGCTTCAACCGTTGATTTTAAAGACTTTCGAAGAATTTAAACAACAGCCTTAAAAGAATACTCTTTTATAAAAAAACCCGAACTTATGGTTCGGGTTTTTTATTTGTTTGATATTCACAGAAATCACATTGAATAGTGTTTATAAAACGCCACAATAGTTTCAATACCAATCAAAAAATTCTTAATGCCATAGTGTTCATTGGGTGAATGGAGCGCATCGGTATCCAATCCAAAGCCCATTAAAACGGTATCTAAACCAAGCTCCTTTTTAAATAAAGCTACGATAGGAATACTGCCACCATCGCGAGTGGGTATCGGTGTTTTGCCCCACACTTCTTCAAAGGCTTCCGCTGCTGCTTTAAATGCTTTTGAATCAGTTGGCGTAACGGCAGGTTCGCCTCCATGATGCGCAGTAACTTTTACTTTTACTGTTTTGGGTGCGATAGAGAGAAAGTGCTTTGTAAATAGTTCTGTAATTTCATCAGGGCGTTGGTTAGGCACTAACCGCATAGAAATTTTTGCTGAAGCTTTGGATGGTAGCACTGTTTTTGCTCCCTCACCTGTATAGCCTCCCCAAATTCCATTTACATCTAATGTAGGCCTGGTACCTGTTCTCTCCAATGTTGTGTAACCCGTTTCGCCTGCTATTGCATCAATGCCCAACTCCTTCTTGTATTCCTCTAAATCAAAAGGAGCTTTATTAAGAGCATCGCGATCAGCTTGCGATAGCTCGGCCACGTTGTCGTAAAAATGGGGAATGGTTACTCTTCCGTTTTCATCGTGAAGCGAAGCAATCATTTTACTTAATACGTTGGCCGGATTGGCTACCGCTCCGCCATACACGCCAGAATGTAGATCGCGATTCGGCCCAGTAACTTCTACCTCCATGTAACTCAACCCACGCAGGCCCGCTGTGATTGAAGGTTGATCAAGCGAAATAATCGAGGTGTCTGAAATTAAGATCACATCTGCCTTCAATTTTACTTTGTTCTCTTTTACGAACGTTCCCAAATTATCAGAACCAACTTCTTCTTCGCCCTCAATCATAAACTTGATGTTGCAGGAAAGAAGATTGTGCTTCATCAGAATCTCAAATGCTTTAATGTGCATGTACATTTGGCCTTTGTCATCGCAAGCCCCACGTGCATAAATTTTTCCATCCCTAACGGTTGGTTCGAAGGGGGGCGTGTTCCAAAGTTCTAATGGATCGGGGGGTTGCACATCATAATGCCCATAGACAAGAACCGTTGGTAGTTTCGGGTCAACCATTTTTTCGCCATACACAATAGGATGGCCTTTAGTTTCACAGAGTTCTACTTTGTCTGCACCTGCGTCTTTAAGTTTTTGTACAATGTAGTCCGCAGCCTCTCTTACGTCTGCTTTGTGCCTGCTATCGGCACTGACGGATGGGATGCGAAGCAGTTCAAAAAGTTCTGTTAAAAATCGGTCTTGATTGGTTTGGATGTATTGGTGGATCATTAATTTGAATTTACTTTTCTAATAAAGAGCAGTTCTAAGATAGATCGGCAAGCAAATATAAAGGTTGTTTCATTCTGCATTAGGGATGATTTCAGTAAATTTGAACTTAACACTTTTAATTATGGGATTGGTATATGCTGATATTGAATTGATAAATGCCGATGATATCGCTCTTGCAAAAAAGTATATCCTCGGTGAGGACGAGGTAAAAAGAATGCACGTGAACATGCTGGTGGATTCAGGTGCATTTATGATGGCCATCAATGAAAGCATACAAGCGCAATTGCAATTGCCTTTCAAACAAAAACGCAAAGCGCAATTGGCGGATGGTTCGGTGATGGAATACGATGTAGTTGGCCCAATAGAAGTGCGTTTTAAAAACCGACAAGCTACCTGTAACGCATTTGTACTGAAAGGCGATGCTGAACCATTACTTGGAGCCATACCCATGGAAGAAATGGATGTGCTGATACACCCGAACCGACAAGAATTGGTGGTGAACCCCGAACACCCTTACTATGCAGTTTTAAAAATGAAGTAGCCTTTTCACCTCTATCGTTTCTTTTCAACCGATTTCGCTACTACTCGTTAGTGAGATTTTAAAATATTTTATTTCAAAATTCATTGATTTTACAAAATCAAATTTTTGATTTGCTAAATTTAACAGATTAAAAAGTAAGAAAAGCTGTGGGAGAAGGAATTACAAAAGGATTATACCGACCAGAATTTGAGCACGATTCATGCGGAGTTGGCTTCATTGCCAACATTAAAGGAAACAAATCGCACCAAGTAATAGCCGATGCCATTACCATGCTTGAGCGAATGAACCACCGTGGTGCGTGCGGCTGCGAACCGAATACCGGAGATGGTGCCGGAATATTAATTCAAGTACCCCATGAGTTCTTTACGGATGAATGCAGACGACTTGGTTTTAAGCTACCAGCCTATTCGCACTATGGAGTAGGGTTAGTATTCTTCCCGCGCGATCCCAAAGTAAGAGAAGAATGCCGCACAGTGCTCAATCGAAAGATTAAAAACATGAAGATGACCTTACTTGGTTATCGCGTGTTGCCAACAGGTACTGCTGACATTGGTGAATCTGCATTGAAATCCGAGCCGGTGATGGAACAGGTGTTCATCAAACGACCTGACCTAATTACCGATCCTGAAGAGTTTGAGCGTAAACTTTTTGTATTAAGAAAGTATGCAACGCACATTATTACCGAATCCGTTAAAGGCGTTGATAATCAATTCTATTTTTCATCGCTTTCTTATAAAACCATTGCCTATAAGGGAATGCTCACTTCATTGCAATTGAAGTATTATTTTCCTGATCTTGAAAATGAAGAGATTGTTTCTGCGTTGGCTGTTATTCACTCACGCTTTTCTACCAATACTTCACCTTCTTGGCGATTGGCTCAGCCGTTCCGATACATTGCCCACAATGGTGAAATCAATACGGTGCAAGGAAACATCAATTGGCTAAAATCGAAAGAAGCTTTTTTCTCATCGGAATATTTCACCACCGAAGAGTTGAATATGATTTTGCCGATCTGCAATCCTACCCAATCTGACTCTTCTAATCTCGACAACACAATAGAATTATTAGTCCACGCTGGACGATCGCTGCCACATGTGATGATGATGCTCATACCCGAAGCGTGGGACGGCAACGAGCACATGAGTCAGGAGAAAAAAGACTTTTATGAATACCATGCCAACTTGATGGAACCGTGGGACGGGCCGGCATCCATTACGTTCACCGATGGAAAAATTGTAGGCGCTACACTCGATAGAAATGGCCTCAGGCCCTCTCGCTTCATTGTTACCAATGACGACATGGTGGTGATGGCATCGGAAGTGGGGGTGTTGGATATCGACCAGTCGAAAGTGATTACAAAAGGCAGATTGCAGCCAGGTAAAATGTTTGTGGTTGATTTGGAACAAGGGCGTATCATAAGCGATGAAGAGCTAAAGAAAGATATCTGCAATAGGCAACCTTACGGGAAGTGGATAAAGGAAAACAAACTGCGTTTACAAGACCTTCCCGAACCAGGTGGAAGCTTCCACAAGTATGATCCTTCTACGCTGTTGAAGCGTCAAGTTTCCTTTGGCTACACTTCCGAAGATTTGAGAATGATCCTTTCTCAAATGTGCGAAACTGGTAAGGAAGCGTTAGGCTCTATGGGCAACGACACTCCGTTGGCCGTCCTTTCGAAGCAGGCGCAACATTTATCGAGCTACTTTAAACAACTATTTGCGCAGGTAACAAATCCACCGATTGATTCAATTCGTGAGCGATTAGTAATGTCATTGGCTTTGCATGTGGGTGGATCATTGAATTTATTGGAAGAAACGCCCGCGCATTGCGTTACCTTAGAATTGCCAATTCCTATTTTGTCAAATAAGGATTTAGAAAAGATCCGTTACATAGACCATCGTCATCTTCAAACAAAAACCATCTATACCTATTTTAAGGCAGATGGAAAGCCCGACTCGATGGAGAAAGGGCTCAACAGAATTTGCCAGTACGTAACAGATGCAATTGAAGATGGATTTACGATTATCATTCTTTCCGACAGAAGTTTTGATAGCGGCCATGCACAAATACCATCCCTTCTTGTAACAGCCGCTGTTCATCACGATTTGATACGAAAGGGACTCCGTGGTAAAGTCGGTCTGCTGATTGAAGCTGGCGATGTTTGGGAAACCCATCATTACGCTACATTGATTGGCTATGGCGCTTCGGGCGTCAATCCGTACTTAGTTTTTCAAACCATTCATCAAATGATTAATAACAATCAATTGAAAGAGGGCTTGAGCGATGAAAAGGCGATCTACAATTACACAAAAGCAGTATCGGGCGAGCTTTTGAAGATCATGAGCAAGATGGGCATCTCCACATTGCAGTCGTACCATGGTGCTCAGATATTCGAAGCGCTGGGGTTGAGCAAGCAAGTGGTTGATTCTTATTTTACAGGAACCGTTTCTCGTATTGGTGGACTTAGTCTGGATGATATTGCCGAAGAGGCCTTGATCAAACACCGACTCGCATTTCCCAAAACAACCAACGCAACACAGAAATTAGAAGTAGGTGGAGTGTATCAATGGAAACAAAGAGGCGAGGCACATCTATTCAATCCTCAAACCATCCACTTGCTCCAGCATTCCACTAAAACAAACGATTATTCTGTTTTTAAAAAATATTCCAAGCTTATAAACGAGCAAAGTGAACGGGCTATAACATTAAGGAGCTTATTGAAATTCCGGAAAGGAAAATCAATTTCCATTGATGAGGTGGAATCAAAAGAAAAGATCTTCAAACGGTTTGCAACAGGCGCGATGTCATTCGGTTCTATTTCTCATGAAGCGCACAGTACACTCGCCATTGCCATGAACCGGATTGGTGGAAAGAGCAACTGTGGGGAAGGCGGAGAAGACGATGCGCGTTTCATCCGCAAGCAAAATGGCGATTGGGAAAACTCCGCCATCAAGCAAGTGGCTTCCGGCCGATTTGGCGTTACTAGTTATTATTTGAGCAGTGCCAAGGAACTTCAGATAAAAATGGCGCAAGGTGCTAAACCTGGCGAAGGCGGACAATTGCCGGGGCATAAAGTAGATGATTGGATCGGCCGTGTTCGTCATTCAACTCCTGGTGTTGGTTTGATTTCGCCTCCACCACATCATGATATTTATTCCATCGAAGACTTGGCGCAGCTCATCTTCGATTTGAAAAATGCTAACGAGGATGCTCGCATCAGTGTAAAGCTTGTGTCAGAAGCAGGCGTAGGAACAATCGCATCAGGTGTTGCCAAGGCTCATGCTGATGTTGTACTAATATCTGGGCATGATGGTGGAACTGGGGCATCTCCAATAAGTTCGATTCGCCATGCAGGACTTCCGTGGGAACTTGGCTTGGCAGAAACTCACCAAACATTGGTAAGAAATAAATTGCGTGGAAGAATAGTTGTTCAGACCGATGGGCAAATTCGAACCGGTCGCGATTTAGCTATTGCTGCTTTGCTTGGCGCGGAAGAGTGGGGAGTGGCCACAGCAGCCCTTGTTACTGCTGGTTGCATTATGATGCGCAAGTGCCACTTAAATACTTGCCCTGTTGGTGTGGCTACACAAAATAAGGAGTTGCGCGCCCTGTTCACTGGCAAGCCAGAATATGTGGTCAACTTGTTCCATTTCCTGGCAGAAGAACTGCGCGAGATAATGGCGGAGCTTGGTTTTAGAACAGTCAACGAAATGGTTGGACAAATGGATCGTTTGGAAGTGCGTGAACTGGGTGACCACTGGAAATATAAGAATCTCGATTTGGCAGCCATGCTGTATAAGGAGCCTTTAAGTTTGGATACGGCACTTTACAAACAAGAAGAACAAGACCATGAAATTGACAAGGTATTAGATCTTCAGTTGATTAAGCACGCACAGCCTGCGCTTCAACATGCGGAAGCAGTTAAGGGTGAATTTGCCATTAGCAATCAGAACCGGGCTGTGGGTACGATGCTCTCTCATGAGATTTCTAAAAATTTCCTTGGCCTAGGTCTACCAAAAAAAACCATTCATTTCAAATTTAAAGGCAGTGCGGGCCAAAGTTTTGGTGCTTTTGCTGCTCCGGGCATTTCATTTGAACTGGAAGGCGAAGCGAACGATTACTTTGGCAAGGGGCTTTCGGGGGCACAACTTATTCTTTATCCCGACAAGGCAGTTAAATACAATGCTGCTAAAAATATAATTGTTGGTAACGTAGCATTTTATGGCGCCACTTCTGGCGAGGGCTTTATCAGAGGTTTGGCAGGCGAGCGTTTCGCTGTTAGAAATTCAGGAGTTAAAGTGGTAGTAGAAGGTGTTGGCGATCATGGTTGCGAATACATGACGGGGGGTGTAGTGGTGATTTTGGGTGAAACGGGAAGAAACTTTGCAGCGGGAATGAGTGGTGGAGTGGCTTACGTGTATGACGCCTCAAAATTGTTTGTCCGAAATTGCAACATGGAAATGGTCATGTTAGACACGCTAGACGAAGAAGATGAGAAACTTTTGAAGACTATGATCAGCGACCACTACCAATTAACTCAAAGCGAAACGGCAACTGCCTTGCTAAAAAGTTGGCCTCACTCGTTTAGTCAATTCGTTAAAGTTATGCCGTTGGATTATAAAGCGGTATTGGATAAACGAAAGGCAGAAAGCAAAAAAGCAGTAGCGCACTAAAATTTCCAAAAGTTAAGACTCAAAGAACAAAAAATTAATATGGCAAAGCCAACTGGATTTCTAGAATTTGATAGAGAGCTTCCAAAAAAGCGTGATCCGAAGGACAGAGTAAATGATTACAAAGAAGTGGAGGGCGGACATGACCTAAAGACCACGCATACGCAGGCTGCTCGTTGTATGGATTGTGGAATTCCTTTTTGCCATCACGGCTGTCCATTGGGTAATATCATCCCTGAGTTTAACGATGCCGTGTACCAGCATAATTGGAAATTGGCTTACGAGATTCTGATATCCACAAACAACTTCCCGGAATTTACAGGACGGATTTGCCCAGCTCCGTGTGAAGCCTCTTGTGTGCTTGGCATCAATAAGCCAGCCGTTGCGATTGAATATATAGAGAAATCAATTATAGAAACTGCGTTCAGCAATGGCTATGTAAAACCTCGCGTTCCTACTACGAGAACGGGTAAGAATGTTGCGATCGTGGGCTCTGGCCCCTCAGGCTTGGCTGCTGCTGCTCAACTTAACTTTGCCGGCCACTCGGTAACTGTTTTTGAAAGATCAGATGAAATAGGTGGTTTGCTCCGTTATGGAATTCCTGATTTTAAACTCGATAAGGACATCGTAAAACGGAGGATTGCGCTGATGGAAGAAGAAGGCGTTGTTTTTCAAACCAATGCCAACGTTGGGGTTAACATTCCCGTGTCGCAATTGCGAGAAGAGTACGATGTAATCTTGCTTTGCGGTGGTTCAACTGTTCCTCGCGATCTTCCTATACCAGGAAGAAATTTAAAAGGTGTTCATTTTGCGATGGATTTTCTGTCGCAACAAAATGCAAGGGTTGGTGGAAAAGCGATTACCAAAGAAGAAATTTTTGCAACTGATAAAAATGTGCTGGTGATCGGTGGTGGCGATACCGGATCTGATTGCGTGGGCACATCTAATCGCCACAAAGCGAAATCGGTAAGCCAGATTGAGATTATGCCGAAGCCACCAAAAGATAGAACCGAGACGATGCCATGGCCTAATTGGCCGATGATTTTACGCACCTCCACCTCGCACGAAGAAGGATGCGAAAGAAGTTGGGCGGTGGTTACGAAAGAATTTATTGGCGACTCCAACGGAAATCTTACGGGTATAAAATTAGTAGAGGTGGAGTGGAAAAAAGCAGAGCCGGGAAAGCCACCGTTCGTTGAAATTGCTGGGTCGGAAAAAATAATTCCATGTGAATTGGCTCTGCTTGCCATGGGCTTTCTCCATCCACAACACCAAGGACTGTTAGAACAATTGGGTGTTGAAAGAGATGAGCGAGGCAATGTAAATGCACATAAATATCAAACATCGGTAGAAGGCGTTTTTACCGCAGGTGATATGCGCAGAGGACAATCGCTGGTGGTATGGGCAATAAGTGAAGGCCGCGAGGCTGCCAAAGCGGTGGATGAGTATTTGTGTGGTGGGGTTTCTTACTTAGAGTCTAAAGATATGAGTATGCTGGCTACGATCACATAAAAGGTTTGAATTAACTCGATCAATTCTTTATTCTGATTAACTTTTCTGAATCAATCGGAGATTCAAAGTAAAAGATAACGAAATTCTTTTGAAGTTCTTTTACGTGGATAGACAAAAGAGGCGTTGAATCATGGAACAGTTCATTTTCATAAGCTTTTCGTTTTGTCAAGGTGATTATTTTTTTTGACGAGTCGTAAGACCAAATACCATCCTCAGTAATTGGCAGTTGTGGATCTGATCCATAACAAACATTAAGAATTCTGTAGGTTTTGTTATTGCCAAACTCAAACCGATAAGGGCATTCAACGTACTTACTGCCCTTAACCTCGCTTTCCAACCAATTTCCATAAAGCTCTTGGTCAGTCGGTTTAACTTGAAGTCCCAAACAAGAGAAAAGACACAAAAAGATAGCCATCAGATTTAATTACTAAAGGTGCTTTTGTCAAGCTTCGGAAGTAAGTTCAACGCATTTTTATAATAAATCTTTTTCAACACCTCATCGGGCAAACCAATGCCATACATTTTCCAAAAAGCGTGGTAGCGCTTGTGATAAGGGAAATATTCGTCCTCACTTTCAAGCACTCTGAAATAGGTTGTGTTTTCTTCGGGCACCCAACTGTCTTTTCCAAATAAAACCCTATCCTGATACTTTGTTAAGAATGCTTTAGCCGCCCTGGGCTGCCTTCCAAGTTCAGCAATCACAGCTCCAATTTCCGTGTACATATTTGGATATTGATCCATCAATTGACCTAGTTTTTTTAAATCGTTGCCATGCCAACCAAGATGAGCATTGATGAATTTTGTCTTGGGATGTTTTTTAAAAATGTTGTGTTGCTCAGCAATTATTGTCTGCCAACTTGCTTCTTTTTCTGTATACCTTCTGCGTGGATGAAGCTTTAGCTCCAGCCAACGCTCGTTGTTCTTATCGATCGGATCCCAAAATTGTTTCGGATCGGCCGCATGAATAAGCACAGGTATTCCAAGCTCACCACACTTCGCCCATACGGGATCAATGCGAGGGTCATCCACGTGAATTCGGTTGCCTGCCTTGTCTTTGTACTGTAGCCCCAAACTTTTATAAATCTTTAAACCCATAGCGCCCATTTTTACATCTTCCTCTAATTGTTTTACGGCTTTTGTTGTCCATTGTGGATCATCCATGTTTTCAAAATCCACATTGGTGAAAAGAACAAACCGATTAGGGTAGTTTTCTTTAATGCTTTGCAAGGAGTTTTTTAGTCGGTCGGTGCTATAAGGAAATCCACGGCCACTTAGGTTTACCATCACAGCCATATTCAATTGATCCATTTTCGAAGTAAGCGTTTTCAGGGCCTCAGCATCCATCACACCTTGATGATTATGAATATCTATAAATGGAAACTTCGCTTTGGTAAGAACGTGCGATTCAACTTTTAGAGTAGATGGCGGCTCGTACTCTTCAAAATCCATTTTCATATCCAAGGGTTTCTCCTGAGCATGTGAAACCAGAGCTACTACCATCAAAAGAAACACGACTAAAATTCTCATATCACGTTCAGTTTTGTAACGCAATTTACGATTTGTCTGACGTTTGTTTTTGAAAAGATGATGAGTGGTTTGTACACATCACTCAACAAGCCTCGATAACAGATTAGATTGTGATGCTTTTGGTTAAAGGTCGTGAGCATATGAACATTAAATCTTCTTACCTTGCATCATCAACAAACAATGAAATGCGCCACTTTATCTTAATCGTTTTTATTATCGGTTCATTTACCTTAAAGGCCCAAAATGACGTGCTGGAGCAAGCCAGAAAAAAATTTAGCGGCAATGATTTCGCTGCTGCTAAAAATATCTTAAACCAGTTTCTAGAACCCACCGCAAAAAACAAAGAAGCATACGTGTTAAGGGGGCGTGCCAAAATGGCCTTAGGTGATTTATACGGAGCCATTGGCGATTTTAATTTTGCTTTAGACATCGACTCCACTCAAGCTGATGCGCTTAACTTTCGTGGCGAGGCAAAAATTAGTTTGGGAGACGATGAGGCGGCAATTGCTGATCTTGACAAAGCAATTAGATACAATCCCAATTATTCAGAAGCTTATACAAACCGTGGGTTTGCCAAGTATAATTTAGAGGAATTACAACCTGCCTATTTCGATTTTTCCAAGGTGATTGAACTTGGCAAGCCAGATGCCGATAAGTATTTTAATAGAGGAGTGATCAAAGCCGAACTGGGTGAATTTATTAGCGCCATTGACGACTATTCAAAAGCCATAGAACTTAACAAAGCCGATGCAAGTTTGCTAAATCATAGAGGGGTTGCTCGCTATAATACTGGCAATTATAAAGAGGCTATTTTAGATTACAACCAAGCCATTTTGATCGATCCAAAAGATGCAGTAAAATACGAAAACCGTGCCTTGGCAAAATCTGCGATTGAAGATCTAAAGGGAGCCTTAGAGGATTATAACAAAGCCATCGAATTGGAAATTGATCCCGAAACACTAAACCTTCGGGGCGTTTTAAAAAATAATTTGCAAGATCATGATGGCGCCATTGCCGATTACACCAAAGCCATTGAGCTAGATGACACCGTTCCTACTTACTTTGATAACCGCGCACTTAGCAAAACAGAGAAGGGTGATTTTGCCGGGGCTGCGGAGGACTATTCCACTTCCATTGAACTATATGCTTCTGACAGCGAAACCTACTACCAACGCGGATTGGTGAAGTTGCAACTAAACAATAAATACGATGCCTGCCTCGACTTCAAACGAGCTGATGAGCTAGGTTCTAAAGAAGCTAAAACCGCCATTAAGAAAAATTGCAAATAACAATTTAACGCATGCGGATTGCTATTATTCTTAACGGCATTTCGAAGAAAAAGCAATTCTTTCTTACAAAAGTTTATCCAGCACTGCAGCGCGAGTTTAACGTCACATTGTTCAAAACGCTTCATGCTAGTCATGCCATTCAGCTAGCAAAGCAAGCCACTGATGAAGGTTTTGATTTGGTGATAGCGGCTGGTGGTGACGGCACTTTAAATCAAGTGTTGAATGGACTGTTGCATTCAGAAAACATTAGCCGACCAATGCTTGGGTTATTTCCTCTTGGCTCCGCCAATGATTTTGCAAGAACGATAAACGCTAGTTCATCAGTTGATCGGTTGATACAGTCCATAAAGGAACTTTCATTTCAGGCAATAGACGTAGGCCAAGTAAATTGCATCGGCAAAAACGGTAATCCCATTAAACACTTTTTTATTAATGCTTGCAGTTTGGGCATGGGGCCTTTGGTAGTAGAGAGATTAGAACGCAACAGAAAAAGTCTTGGTGCTTCCCTTTCCTATTTGCTAAGCATACTGGTTACTTTTCTTACACACAAGCCGCAATATGTAATCTGCACCGCAGACGATTGGCAATGGAAAGGCAAAGCGAGAGTCGCGGCTTTTTCGAACGGCAGCTCATTTGGCAATGGAATTTACATTGCTCCAGATGCCGTTATCTCTGATGGCTTACTGAATAGCTTTATTGCTGAGGACGTGGCGTTGCCGCGCTTTTTGGTTTATCTCCAAACGATAAAGGCAAAAAAGAAGATTGTGAACGAAAAGATCCAGTATAAAACCACGGCAAAGGTAGAGTTGACATCGCTTGAGGCTTGTGCGCTTGAGGCCGAAGGAGAAATCGTAGGCTACCTGCCGGCAACAATCGTAGTTAAAAATCAGCTAATCCGTTTTCTAAAGCACAAGTAATTGTTACCCTAGAATTTTATTTATACTAAACATAAATTTTTCGAGGGTAAATGGCTTCACTATATGATCATTCATTCCAGCTTCCAGGATTCCAACGGTATGTTCTTTCTTTTCAAAACTTGTAACTGCAATTATTGGCAGATTTTGATGATACTTGTTATTGATGTCTCTTATCCAACGCACCGCATCAAGGCCATCTTGAACAGGCATCTGTATATCCATTAACACGAAATCAAAACGCTTTTCTTTAAGTGCTTCAATCGCCTCGTTACCATTGCTAACAGCTTTAAATTTTACGCCTATGGATTCTAGTTCCTTCCCCACCATTTGGCGGAGAATAGGATCATCGTCAACCACCAGCGCGGTTAACTTATCGAATTGAATCATATCAATAACTTACTTTTTAAGCACTAGCGTGCTGGCAATCATATCGTGTAAGGCTTGTTTTTTATCTGTAAAACCTGCCATGATGTAGCCTATCAACAGAATGGCTCCGGAAACTAGCTTGCCAAAATTCCTCAACAACGCTTTTCCAAAATCGATTCTGTTTCCGTCCATGTCGGTCACGATTAAACCTAGCGCAAGTTTGCCAACACTTGCCTGGTATTTTGACGACTCCATGAATGAAAAATAAAGAATAGATATGACTGAAGAGATGGCGGCCGTTGCCATTGCAGCCGCAAAAAAAGCAGCAGCCATCGCGATAATATCGCTTGAATTTGCCGTCTCTAAGTCTTGAATCTCACCAGCAAAGCTAAGCCCTACGGCCGCCAAAATTGGGATTACTAGAATCGACCGAATTATACCAATTAGAATTGAATCGATAATAAGCGCTAAAAAGCGCTGCCAGAAGCCTGCATAATTTGTATTCATAAAATTAGATTTTTGGGGTATAGGTTAAAGGTAAAAAATATCTCGACTTAATTTCAATAATGCCATTCTTTAGTTGTTTTGTGTGAAACCAGTTGCCAATATTTACCTCGCTGGGCAAATATCCGAACATACCAAAGCCCATAGTTCACAAGTTTGTCGTTATCCTTCCGGGAAATGGAAAGTTTGCCAACTAACATGGCGAAATCAGGATGGATTTCGACCGTGGTTGAATCATGGATCCGCGAAACAAATACTTGATCTTTCTTTGCTACGTTCGCAAGCCAGCTTTTTTTGGAGTCAACGAAACCCGTGCCATGTGTGAAAACAAAATCATCGGCATACAAGGTGTCTAGTGCGGCTATATTTTTACCAATGATGCTCTCATCAATTGCTTTATTGTTGATTAATAACTTGGTCTTTAGCTCTTTTGGTTGAGCATACGCCTGCCAAGAAAGAAAGGCCAAGACCGACAATATCAAATTGCGTTTCATTGTTTAAGATTCTTTTTAAATCTACAATAATATTTATTTCAAACGATTGAATTGGCAAATAAAAAAATGTAGTTTCGCTTCAAACATTTTCTTTATGTCAACAAATCGCCCTTGGGTAGCTCAATATCCATCTTATTTACCCGCTGAGATTTCCGAAACCGCAATCCAATCCCTTGTCGAGTTGTGTGCGGAAAACAGTAAGAAGTTCGCGCAAAACACTGCCTTTGAAAACATGGGGCGCAAAATGTCTTATCAGGAGTTGGATAAGCTCTCAAGCGCTTTCGCAGCCTACCTTCAAAATGGTGCAAAGCTTAAACAAGGCGATCGCATTGCTATCCAGCTTCCCAACACGCTTCAATACCCTATTGCTATGATAGGTGCGCTCAAAGCTGGCTTAATTGTGGTAAACACGAATCCGTTGTACACACCGCGAGAAATGCAGCATCAGTTTAATGATAGCGGGGCTGTTGCTATTGTTATTCTTGCCAACTTTGCCAGCAACCTGCAAAAAATCGTTGGGCAAACTTCAATCAAAACTATTTTGGTCACCGAACTTGGCGACATACTGGGAGGCTTGAAAAAAGTGATCACCAATTTTGTTGTGAAGAAAGTAAAAAAGCTAGTTCCGCCTTTTCAACTGGACGGAGCTATTTCATTTTCACAGGCACTTGAAAGCGGCAAAGGTCAACGATTTACTGCGCCAACAATAAAAAAAGAAGATACTGCTTTTTTGCAATACACGGGCGGAACAACTGGGTTATCAAAAGGAGCTGTGCTGAGCCACCGAAATGTGATTTCCAACGTGCTGCAAGTGCAGCCGATTCTCAATAATAGTGCGAATGGAGTATTGGCTCCTGGAGATGTAGCCATCATTCCGCTTCCCTTGTACCATATCTACGCGCTCACAGCCACGTTTGTGTACATGAATGGCGGATTGAATAACTTACTCATTACCAACCCACGCGATCTACCCGCGTTTATAAAAATTCTCAGCAAACCGTTTCATACCATGATTGGCGTAAACACACTTTATAACGGTTTGCTCAATCATCCAGATTTTGGCAAGATCAACACCCAGTCGGTTAAGTCTTGCTCTGCGGGCGGAATGGCCCTGCAAGAAGTTGTGTTCAAAAGGTGGCTTGAAAAAACAGGTATACGGATAAGCGAAGGCTACGGGCTGAGTGAAACATCGCCCGTGCTCACCTACCAAATCCCTGGAAAGGAAAAGATGGGAAGCATTGGCATGCCCATACCCAGCACCGATATAGCCATTATGGATGACGATGGAAACGAATTGCCCACGGGCGAAATTGGCGAGCTGTGCGCGAAGGGGCCACAAGTATTTAGCGGCTATTGGCAGAAAGATAATTCGTCCGTCTTCCATAAGGGCGTGTGGTTTAAAACAGGCGACATTGCCGTGATGGATAGTGAGGGCTTCTTTAAAATTGTAGATCGCAAGAAGGATATGATTTTGGTTTCGGGCTTCAATGTATATCCAAATGAAATTGAAGGCGTAGTAGCAAGCCATCCAAAAGTGTTGGAAGTAGCGGCCATCGGGGTAGGCGATGCGCATTCAGGAGAAGTGGTAAAAATTTGTGTGGTGAAACGCGATCAATCCCTTACCGAAGAAGAACTTCGCGAGTTCTGTAAAGAGAATTTTACCAGTTATAAACGTCCGAAGGTAATTGAGTTCTTGACCGAACTGCCTAAAACCAACGTTGGGAAAATATTGAGACGGTCGTTGAGGGAGAATACAGGAGTGGCCGCGTAGATTTGTCTTTGTATCTTCACGCTATTATGCTTGCTAATTTATCTTTAGAGTCGCTGGTACAGCCGCCAACTACAGCAATGGCTGTTTTTAAAATGATGCCAGAAGGCACGTTAGCCGAAGTGATCGATAATCAATTGCATATGTCGCCAGCGCCAAATCCTTATCATCAACGAGTATCTACTCGGCTTTCTTCGGCTTAATTTAATCTGGTTGAAGGAAATAACTTGGGTGAGGTTTTTAGTGCTTCTACCGATTTATACCTTGATGATGAAAGTAACGTAGGGCAACCTGATATTTTCTTGTTTACTCACGATGGCAATATCATCATTGATAGCAATGGTATTCACGGCACGCCTGATTTGATCATTGAAATCTTGTCGCCAGGAAACAAAAGTTACGACCTAAAAAAGAAGAGAGATCTTTACGAGAAATTTGGTGTAAAAGAATATTGGGTTGTCGATCCAGACACGAAAGTATCCAGAGGATTTCATTTAGTAAAAAAACAATTCCAATCGATTGGAAATTTCAAGGGCAAGATCAAATCGGTTTTATTGAACAATGAATTTAAGTTTTAGAATTCGGCACCTACTCTGGCAAATACTTTTTCAGATATTCGTAACTAAATGCTCCGGCCAAAGCTGCCAACAGAGTGGCAATAGTAACTAATGATCCAGTTCCTATTTGCGCGTAAATCGGGCCGGGGCAAGCTCCGGTAAGTGCCCAGCCAAATCCAAAAATTAAGCTACCGATAATAATGCCTGAATGGTAAACTTTCTTGGGCATTTCAATAGCGATGCCGTCTACGGTTTTGAGGTTTAACTTTCGGATGATGAATAATGATAGCGCACCGACTGGGATTGCCGTCATAAAAATGCCAAACATGTGAAAGCTCTCAAATCGGAACATCTCCTGCATGCGGTACCACGAAATGGCTTCGCCTTTGGTTAACACGAAGCCAAAGAATGTTCCAACGGGTAAGTATTTTAGATTCTTCATAAAACAGTAGCTAGTATCAAGTAGTAAGACGTAAGACTAATGGAGGTCAAGAATGTAGGGAAGAACAAATCGGCAAAATAGAATGCCGCCTAAGAAGAAGGACGCAGTGGCCGCCAAAGAAGGCCATTGCAATGCCGAAAGTCCGAGGATTCCGTGGCCAGAAGTACAGCCGCGCGCATAACGTGTTCCAAAGCCAACCATAAATCCGCCAGCAATCATTAACAAAAAACCTTTCATTGAAAAGAGCGATGCCCAATTGAAAAGTTCTTGCGGCATTAATCCCTGAGGGTGGGCAAGTCCGTGAGAATTAAAAAACTCAATTGTCGATGCCGACAGTTCTACTGGATTTGGATTGGCAAAAACGTATCCCCCAAGAAAACCGCCTAAGAAAATGCCTACAACAAATAACAAGTTCCAGCTATCTTTTCGCCAATCATACTTCAAGGAAGGAATATTACTTGGAATGCAAGCCGCGCAAATCTGTGTAAGCGTGGAAGATATGCCTAGTTTTTTGTTTCCCAGCAAAAGAAGAATTGACACAGTAATGCCGATCAGCGGGCCGGCCACATACCACGGCCAGGGTTTATAAAGAATTTCCATAAGATAAAGTATACTCAATTAGTAGATTAAAATTTAAAGTACTTTAATTGTGATTATAAAATTTAAGTTCAATAAATACTGAAATTATGAGTACAAAGCGTATTGCCATCATCGGGGGCGGAAATCTAGGAGCTGCTATTGCCGAAGGTTTGATAAAAAGTAAATTCTCATTTCCCGAACAGATTACGATCACGAAACGCACTACTGAAACGTTGAAACAGTTAGCCGATCAAGGCTGCATTGTGACGAGCGATAATAAACAAGCGATTGAAACAAGTGAAGTCATCATAGTTGCCCTGAAGCCATACAATGTAAAAGAAGTACTTGAAACGTTAAAAGCTTCCTTCGACCCTAAACTTCACATAGTTATAAGTGTGGTGACGGGTATTTTCTTGAAGGATCTTTCTGCGATTATCGACAATGGAGTGCCCATTTTCCGAGCGATGCCTAACACGGCCATTGCTATTCAGGAATCGGTAACCTGTTTGTGTCAAAGCGGTGCTACCACTTCCCAAACAAAATATGTTACCGATCTTTTCAGTCAGCTCGGCATTGCTGTGCCAATAGACGAAAAATTGATGGACGCTGCCACGGTGCTTGGTGCATGTGGAATTGCCTATGCCTTACGTTTTATACGCGCTGCAACACAAGGAGGAATTGAAATTGGTTTTGATTCAAAGACAGCCAGTTTAATTGCAGCTCAAACCGTGAAAGGTGCTGCCGAACTTTTATTAAAAGGCGGCCTACACCCCGAAGCGGAAATTGACAAAGTAACAACGCCAAAGGGTTGCACCATAGCAGGCCTTAATGAAATGGAACATCGCGGGTTTAGTTCTTCGCTGATTAAAGGGATTGGCGCTTCGTACAACAAGATTTTGGGGTAAAAGGATTTTTGCTCAAATGTGTCAATTAAGATGAGGTCAATTTTTGAACTAATTTTTACTGGACTTGGTGGATCTATTTGTTGGATGCTCAATGGTTCTAAGGGAAGTATCAAACTAGAATTAAGCAAACCATATGATAGAGACTTTAAATATTACCGCAATTATCTCGTTGGCATTTCATTTTTGTTGTTTGTAATCTTCGTTTTTTATGGGATCTTCAAATAGCGGTCTCGTGCGATGTAGAACATAAGCCAAGGGCACCAAAAACAGAATTTGAAATAGAGTCATTTAATTCGCATTGAGTTATCAAATCACCCCATCCTTTTAACATCCACTTTTACCGAAATACTTTGCCCGCTTGAGCTAAAGTTGGGGTACTAGGCTGATTTTTTTGAACAGGTTAAAAGTAGAGTTTTTTTAATTTTAACCTAACAAAACAGTCAAATGAAAAAGATGCGCTTTACCGAGGCCCAGATTATTGGGATACTCAACGAACAGT
>JBIKRT010000170.1:0-2817 GCA_044349005.1 Cyclobacteriaceae bacterium | reverse complement strand
CTTCATCGGCCTTGCAAAGGACTCATACAATTTAGTGATTTTTTTTCTGGGAGAGTCGTCCGGATGGTCTCCCGTTAGCTTCGGAAATCAATCTCGTTTCCGGGATGGGTTGAATTGCCGGCAACGTGAGTATTTGCGTTCGAGCGGGGCTTCCGAAGCCGCGTCCCGTCTCCGAGACCGTACGCATTAAAGATACGAAAACGTTGGATTACGCGTCAACCCCGCTTGACGCAAATATATTGTTGTAGCCAGTGCGCCTTACTCAGTTTTTATAAATAATCTGTCGTATTCATAGCTTATAGTAAGGTCTATATCCTCCCTCTACCAATTCAACGGTTTCTTCAAAGAGTTCTTTAAGTCGCATTACATTGTTTGTCAATGTGTCTTTACTACAGTATAAAGTGTCATTAATTCTAGATGTTAAATTTTGGGGCTTGGTTTTAGCTTGTTCCAGAATGTTTATCGCCCTCTTGTCACCCATTGGATAAATTTCATTTAGGGCAAAAAGTGTCGTTACAATATTTTTTACGGCTCTTGTTAGACAACCAACTGTATTGAAAGTGTCGTTTTTCTTGGCATAACCTTCCGCTTGCCAAATTGTAAATTCTGCCGACCATAAGGATTGCTGGATTACAGATTGCTTTAACTTTTGCGGATATTGTTCTACACTTTCTTTTAAATTCTTTACCACATTATCCGGGTCATATAGAGGAAGGCTGTTTTGTGTTTCAGAAAGAAAGATAATTGACGAAAATCCGTAGGGTGGTTGTTGGTCAAAATTATTTTCCCAAATGCCGTCTTTGGCAGTTTCAATTGTCCTTGTAATTTGCTCAATGTTTTTGTAGAGAAAGTCAACTTCACCACTTATAGTATTTATCCAAGCACCTCCATTTACCCAGGGTCCCCATTCGTAAAAGTTTGTAACTGTAGGTTGGTCGCTGTTGGAAAAAATTTTAGCGACATCTTTTATTTTTTCTATTTCAAATGGGTTGAGTTCAGAATAGTATATACCAATATCAAGGTCTGAGTTTTCTGTTGCCATACCTATTGCATACGAACCGCCAAGAACAATTGCCTTAACTCCGTCCACTCGCTTCAATTCGGTTGTTATCTCGTCTAACAATTTTTGTTTATCGCCTGGTATTCTCATTTTAAACTGTTTATGTTGAGTGTTGTTATTTTTACAATCACAACTAACGTTTTCAGGATTTGCATTCGTTCAGGTTTAGGAACATCCCACACATGCAGGTCACATTTATCTCGACAATGTGGGAAAGTTCCTAGTTTCCACAGTCTGTCCGATCCTTCTGGTCCACTCTGCCTGACTCAAAGCTGTGTTAGTGGTAGTTTTTTATTTTCTCACCAATATAGTTTAACGCTTTGTTGTATGTCTCAATTCCGTGTCCTACGTTATTGTAAATCTTTGTTTCCTTTAAGGTCTTAATTTGTCTTTGTGCATTATCAACTGATTTTTGGTAAGGAAATAACAGGTCTTTGTCTCCAACAAGTAAATATGTTTCTGCTTTTACGTCTTCAAGTTGTTTGTCCATATAATAAGGCTTTTGTGTCTTGTCCTTGTATCGGCTAATCGCAAAAACTTCATAGTCAACAAGCATTTTTTCTGAAAAGTCGGATAACTTATGATTAGGTTTAGAAAAAACTGCTTTGTCAAGAAATTTCAAGACATTTTTTTTATTTGGTTTCACTATAGGAAGAATATTGTAGTATAGATTTTTAAGTGTCAAGGAAAAAGGTTGTAAGCAACCAGGATTCAGTAAAAAGGCTGCTTTTATTATTTCTGGTTTTACTATTCCAAGTTTCATACAAATAAGTCCGCCAAATGAAGCTCCGGCAATAAATGCTTTTTCAATATTGAGTTTTTCAAAAACTTCGGTCGCCCAAATACCATAGTCTAAGGATTTAATGTCAGGAGTTGAACCGTCACTTAAATTTGGAAGTCCGTTAGTCTCTACCATAAAAATTTTCATTTTATAACTCAAGTTGTCAAGACCCTTGTCAAAGTCCCAAATTAACGAGGTGGTTCTTGCCCCTGGAAAAATTACTAAGGTGTCAGCGTGTTCTTCATTTGTATAAAGACCGTAAACTATTGTTTTTCCAAGCGAAGTTTCAATCTCATAACGTTCATATTGTCTGTCGTTATTTTTTTTCAATTGTGTTACCCAATCTTGAAAATATTTTAGGTCTGATTGGTCTTTGAAATGTGATTTACTGTATATTTTCATCGCTGTCTATGTTGTCCAAGGTTAATTAAAGTCAGTATACAACATTGAAAACGGGATAATCAAAGCTGATTCAAGAATTACAAACATTGCGGCTAACTGTCCAGAAGATATGTTTGGGCCATTGATTTCTTTTTGTTCAGCTTCTAATTTGTCCAAGTAGTCTTTATGTTTATTGTGTTATTTGTAGTTCAAAAATGTCAGAAGGGCAACAAAAGGAATTAAAATTAAAAATTTCGTCAAAATTGGTCTCCAAGATGTCAAACCAATAATTGCCATAAGATTTAATTCAATAATCAGTCCCATAAACCCAGACGCAACTAGAACAGGAATATCCTTGTAATATGTATGTCGCGCTAGTCCAATGAGTCCGACAAACAATAAGTCAAAATATTTCATGTCCAAGTTTCTTTATTCATGTCATCATGACTAACCTGTGCGCGTATTGGCTACAACGTTACAGCTTGCCGCTGGTGGGGAATTTAAAACTTCGCTCTTTCCTCATGAAATAAAATTAATAAAAAGAGCAACGTTTTCCTAACGCAATAGCCCCCACTGGCGACAAGCCTTTGTTAGG
>JBIKRT010000180.1:0-2827 GCA_044349005.1 Cyclobacteriaceae bacterium | reverse complement strand
TAAAGGTAATCTGGGACGATTAGTAGAAAATTCTAAAGCGTCTACCCACTGCTGAGAATTATCATTAATGCCTACTAATAGATGTACCATATTTATTTTTTGGCAATAATTAAAGGATTACTATAAATTATAGTAAAAACGGATGATTAATAGAATTTTGTCGAAGCAAAAATCTTTGTATATCAATTGTTTGTTTATGGGTGTTTTGTGAATCAAATTACTCAAACTGAGTATTTTTGAGGAGAACATCGTTTTGATATCGCATTATAATTTTGAAAGTCTTTAGATGTTGAAGTAGTTCTGGCAGAGTCGCTTGACCTTCATAAATCTCTAGGTTGCTATACTCTGTATAGATAAAGCGCGTCTTTGATAAAGCATTTTTGCCACCGCGAAATATATCTAGTTCAGCACCTTGAACATCCATCCAAATAAAATCAATAACTTCTATTGAATGCTCGTTACACCAATCGTCAAGCGTTGTCGTTTTAACTGTTATGGACTGATCAAACGTTATAGAAGGATGTGTTATTAGGTGCAGTTTCGGCTTTTTAATTGAACCTGATAAATCCCAACCTTCTGGCATTTCTTCGTTATTGTGATCTTTCTTGTTCAGATGTCCAGCACTTTGGTGAAATGTGATTTCTCCGTTTTTATCACTTAATGCCATTTCAAAAAGATTAATATTTGAATGCTGCCCAACTTTTTCCTTAAAGCGTCTTATAGCTCTTGGGTCTGGTTCAAAGCAGTAAATAGTTGGATATTCAAACATTTTTGCCAGCCAACAGGTTTGACTTCCATCATTACAACCAATTTCTAAAATCACAGGATTAGGTTTGTTAACACATTCTAGTATCAGTTTGTCCGTCATTTCGGAATCAGATACTGTTGGTAATCCTAGAATAAGTTCATAAACAGACTTAAAATAGTCTTTCAAAAGGGGAAACCGATACAAAATTTTAGCTATGAAGAATTTAATGTTTTTCATTTTTCTCTGTTTCCATTCGTTTATCATGTTAACACATTCACCTAATTTTAATTAGGTTTCTGTTTCAAAGATGTGTTTTTAAATAGAAGATTTTTAATAACACTTTGTTCCAAAGTTTGTATAGCCTCTGCCTCACTTTTTAGTAAAACATGAGATAAATTATATATAGAATATCCCCTTTCTGTAAAGAAATTAAATATATCTTTGATTTCACTAGAAAAGCGAGATAAACTCCAATTTACTAATTCCACAATAAAATCAGGATGAAATCTATCTATAGTTTCTTTCATCCCAGATATGACTTTAAATTCAGCACCTTCTACATCTATCTTTATTAATTTAACTGAAAATTCTTTTTTGGTTGAGATATAATCATCAAAACTTATGGCTTGAATTTTAGAAGATACAGAATTATCTAAATTGGGAATTATATAAGAAAAAGCTGAGTTTAATTTGTATTCAAATGATAATTCTGTTTTTTCATCCCAGAGAGCAATCTCAGAAATTTCTACATTATTGGCAAAATTTATTTTTACTGATTCCTTTAATAAATTAAATACCTTCTCATGAGGCTCAAAAGCATAAACAAAACCTGCTTCTCCCACCAGTTGCGAAGCAATAATGGAGAAATATCCTACATTTGATCCCACATCTATAAATGTATCACCGACATTTAGACAGCGACGAATACAATTCTCTACTTCATTCTCATATACTCCTCTTAAATATATTGATCTTCCGACTGTAGAACCAAGATCAACTTTTAGTTTTTGTCCAGTATATAAAGTAGCCAAAGCTGTAGCATTAGTCCGAGATAGTATCATTGCTCCTGCGGCTTTTATCGGTGTCATTAGAGGGTGTTTGAAAATTTTGATAAAATTCATGTGACAAATTCCTGTTGTGAAAAAACTAAAATAGCACAAAAAATCTAATTGCGTAAGTGTCTTTGTGAAATGACTCTAAGAGATAAATTCTGGTAATTTAACAACAAATCCCATATAAACAGAAAGTAAAACTCCAGAAGATAATTCTAAAACTCCTGTAAGTCCAGTTAGTAAACCAAAACTTAGTAGAAGAGGGGGTATGCTAAAAAGAACTACACGGACAGGTTGTATTTTGATACAACTTCGAAAAGCCAAGCGAAAAAAAGTTAATATTATCCCAGCAAAAGCCGCTAATTTGGGTAATCCCCAAAACAGCCCACTTTCTATCCAAAGGGCGTTGATTCCAAACTCTCTTGGCTTTTCTCCCAATGATCCTAGTCCTTGTCCAAACAAAGAGACTCCTTCGGGAAGGAAGGAAAATTGAAGAGATTGATCAACTCTACCTTGAATATCTCCTTTTTCAACTGATTTTTGTAGGAATCCTATAACTTGAAAATTATTAATTTCTTGTCCTAATGATGAGAATTTTTCAGGGGAAGTAAGTCCTATTGTTGCACTGATAAATACCACAAGCAGCAAAAATTCAAAGATTGGTTGAAAAAGGTATCTCATTTTAAATTTGCCTTGAGAAGAGAAGAAACTCATGAGCATTGTGATCCCTAACAAAATAAAAACTGTAGTGGTAATCAATAATCTTGAACGAGCCCCAGCAATCAAAATTGCAGTTAAACCACTAAGAATATTGAATAATATCCAGACAATCTTAAATTTAGACTTTGGTTGATCATCTAATAATAACACAAAAGCTAAATAAAATTGAATTAATCCTATTGATGAGTAACGATCAGCACTTGTAAAAATAGACGGTAATCTAGAAAAACTACCACCTTCTAAAAGGTTTCTAGCAATAATACCTCCGGTTTTAACATAATTATTATCTATAAAAAAATTAGGATTT
>JBIKRT010000169.1:0-2833 GCA_044349005.1 Cyclobacteriaceae bacterium | reverse complement strand
GTAAGCATAAAAAATCTGCAAGGTTTTAAAGATAAAACCCGACTTTCTTGCAGATTGTTTCAACTCAATTCGATCGATTTTATTCAAAAACTAATCCCATTGGGCTTTTTAAGGAGTGACTAAATAATTTATTGGCTTCCCTTATTTCATTTGGTGTCGGGTTAAATTTTGAAATTACATCAAGCCCGAAGATTTCTTTGAAATGGGTTGCAAAAACTAAGTTCATAACTCTGTTAGCGTTTTGAACCTTTTTCGGTGTAAGTTGTATCACGTTTTTGCTATTCACGGAGTTTTTGTACTCCATTGCAAGGCCGTAAAGCGACACAAACTGAAATGGTCTCAGTTCAGGATAATTTCTGTAAAGAAAGTCCTCGATAAATAAATCGATTGGAGCATTATAAGACTGCCTATTTAGGCCTTCAAACAATGCGTTCATAAATTCACTTAGGGATTTTTCTGAGTACCCTTTATTGTTTAATGCGATTAATTCTTTTTCGTATTCTGTTATAAACTTTCTTTTCTTCTCGCCATTCGTTACGAAAAGTTTGTTTTGATTTTCGCGTCTTGCTTGAATTACAAAGTCGAGGTGAACCAGTTCATGCATCATAAGATGTTCAACAGCCTGATAACTCGGTTTGTACTTAATCAGATGAAAGGAACGGCTATAATTTTCAGCAAACTCAATCTTTGCTGCAGTTGGTATTTCGTTATCTTCTTCAACCCTAATTTCTTTGCCGCCTTCTTTTTCGAGGTGTGATTTATATTTATTAAAAACGTTTTTGCCTGCGCCAGTTTTAATCCATTCTTCTGAAGTTTTAATGATTAGAGCTAAGACATGATTTGCAAGGGTTTGATTGTTTGTACCACAGTTTTTTAAAGATGTAATTGAAAAGTTAAACGCGATTAACGTGTTTCCTAATTTATCGTTAGCTAAAGCAATACCATAGCTTGTGTTGGGATATTTTGGATTAAGTTCATAGGCCTTTTGTAAATATTCGAGCCCTTTCTCCCATTTTCCAAGTTGAATTAGATTTGTCCCAAGATTGTTGATTGCTATGTTATCCTTCGGATTTAAGGCAATCGCTTCGTCATAGTATTTTCGTGCTGTATCGAAGTCGTCCTTTTCTCTCGCAAAGATGTTGCCCATCATAATTAATGCGTATCCGTTTTTTGGATTCCACCTTAATGAGTCAATTAAATAATTGATTGCTTCATCTTGATTCCCTTCGTCTGAGAGAATCTGGCCAAAAATTCTGTGATACTCCGAGTTGGTAGGGTTCTTCTTTATTAAAACCTGCAAGATTGGTTTGGCTTCAGAATATTTTCTCTTCTCGCACAAGGCAACAGCACGATTGTAGTCAGCCTCTTGGTTTACGATTCCGTGGGTGTCGACTTCTACTGTCAGTAAGCCGTTTTCGATGGTGACTTTCGGTCTAAATGGACCGTAAGTGTAGAATTCCTCAATTATTTGCTTTAAAGTATCGAGTTGCCCCCCCCCAGATGCTTTGGCTTTTGGGAACAGGTCAAATAAGAAGTCGTCTATTCTGTGGATAATAATCATTCTCTGTAATCTCAACTTTTTATAAGTGTCAAATCTAAAAATTTAATAGGTTAAATCACCCATAAGAGTGGGCAATTCCTTGCTGTTGTTGGAGTTCTTCTCCAACAACTCTTCGATTCGTTGGTAAGTTCTTTTCTTATCTCAATGCTCTTGAGGCGCTGGTTAATCCAGTTTTCAGAGCAGCCTAAGTATGTTGATTCTCAATTGCATTGGTGAAGAATACCAACGCTGGCGAAGTGGGAAATCTTTGCACCGCCACTTTTGCCAAGCCCGTGTTTGCGCCAATTTTGCTTACGTTTGTCTCTATTACAAAATTTCCACTATTGTTTTTTGTCTGTTCGGCTATTTCAGCTTCGCATCTATAAACCTTTCTTTCAGCAGCTGATTAGCCCGCTTTTTCAACGGGTTTCCGTGCCCAAAAACAGCTTGCTCAAAGGGAAAATCTGCCACTTTCAAAATAGATTCTCGTGCTAAAGCCCTATCCTCATTAATGGTAGAATAGCTTAATCCCATGACGTTTGAACAGATATCACCGGCTATTAATATTCCATCCTGGGGCAGTAAAAACGATACATGACCAGCACAATGTCCTGGTGTATGAATAACTTCTATATCATTGGCAAATGGAAGTATTTCCCCGTCTCCTATGGTTTTATCAACAGGAAAAGATTCGTATTTCGTGCCTCCTGGTCTAATGAAGAAACGATAGACGAGTCTCGGAATAATGCCTGGCGTAACCGTAATTCCATCATATCCAGCTTCCCCTTTAGCAGTTAGGGCAAGATCGGCAGCATGAACGTACACCTTAGCTCCTGTGCGCCTGCTTATCTCCGCAGCACTACCCGCATGGTCAACATGACCGTGGGTGAGCATTAAATGCTTTATATCTGCAGGGTCATGACCAGTTTGTCGCACACCCTCCAATATTGCATCCGCTTTGTTTGGCCATGCAGCATCAACCAATACCAATCCATCATCGGTTTTAATCAGATAGACATTAACTATTCCGATCTCAATTCGCCAAAGGTGAGTTGAGACTTGCATTATCTTAGACATACGGTATGAAATTTAGCGGAGTTATAGTAATGGCAAGCCCAGCAAAGCCTGAATCTAAAAAGACAATTCGTTTATATGGGCATGTTCAACTGTTTTACTTTCTTCAAGTTGGTTAAGACTGAGATGGTCTAATAAATCCGGACACAAATATGACATAAATTTGTGTTTCTATGGAAAAGAAAAACCGACCTCGTAAGTATGATGATCAGTTTAAAC
>JBIKRT010000125.1:0-10555 GCA_044349005.1 Cyclobacteriaceae bacterium | reverse complement strand
TTTCTGGATCAAAAAAGAAAGCGGAAAGTAATGGAAATGAAAAAGCTAATTCATAAGTTTGATATCACACCTGACGACCTCGGTTTGCAATTGAATATCAACAACTTGTAAAACGTTAGTCAGAATATTTTTGGACAGAGTGTGCTATGGCTAAAAGACTGACGATTGTATTTTCTGTTATCGTATTATTTGTAATTCTGTACTACGGACATTTTTGGCTCCAATACTATTTAGCGACTGAGAAATCCAATAAGGAAACTGGAAAGTCTAAATGCAAGGAAGGAATTGAAGAGGAATTCTCAGGGACCATTGACAAAGTGAATCGTTACGAGCACGATGATTTTATGAATAAGAATTTCTTCGCTCTTGAAATCTTGACAAGAGATTCGATTGACGGATTTAAAACATATCAATTTAACTTGAAAGAGTATCGAGATGTTTTAGAGTTTGCAAATGCCGGACAAAGAATTGAAAAAATTAAAGGAAAAGATACGTTCTTGTTAAATAGTGACAACGGACAAAAACGCAGCTTTACAATTCCTGACTGTAGATTAGTGGCGGACTAAATAAATACTACGCACAACAAAAGCTTGTGGCAAGCGGGCGGGACTGTGCGTCATTGAAGTTTGTAGTTCTTTATTTATCTTTATCACGTGGGACAGAACGAAGGTTTTTATTTGCCCGCCTTCCACAAGCTAATCGTTAGCAACAATGCCCGACCACCCGACAGCGACTCCTAAATTATCTTCTGACAGCTCAACTTTCCCATATCATCGTGGGTGACAAGGACGCATTTCATTGACGACTTGGAAAAAGGGAATTCCCCACCGCACGGCAACCTAAAGAGATTCTCACCCACCGCACATTTGGCACATGCCATAGCCGCGCAAGCCCACCGCGACACCAAAGCTATGGCAAGAGCCAAATCCCCACCCGCCCCAACTATCATAGAGTGATCCAATTAGATATTTTGATTAATAACTAACAAAAAGTAGGGGTAATTTCCCCTAATTGTTTTAAAATATCAATTTAGCCTTATATTTACAGGGGAAATTACCCCTACTTATATGAGTGAGATCACCGACAACGATATAAACCAGCTACTTAAGAGGGCATTTGAGAATAACGAAACAAAGTCCCTTCAAGTAATCTTCGATAGTAAACTAGAGGAGTACGGAATTACAAAGACCAAAGTCTGCACAATCCTTAACATTGATAAGGATACGCTAAACGACTTGATTACAGGAACAGCCAAGCAGCCTAACCTGATTAATGTTTTAAAACTATCCGAGTTCTTAGAGATTGATCTTAAAGAAATCGTCTCCACAATTCTTAGTAACCAAACCCCTGAGAACATTGGAGCAATTGAGAAAGCGAAAAAGGCTTCGTTCATTGCGAAGAACTTTGATCTCAAAAAATTAAAGAATCTTGGCTTCTTTACTGACACCGAAAACATAGACGCAGTTACCGACCGCATTCTCAGTTTCTTCGGTTACAATGATGTTCTTGATTATAAGAGCAGCCTCATGTATCCACTTTTCAGTAAAACAAAGAGAACGTTTACTGACAAAATGAAAGACTTCTGGGTTAAATCAGCCTATCAATGTTTTAATGTCATGAGCAACCCGAATGACTATAACCGAGAGGCATTGAAAGACATCCTTGTGAAAATTAAGCCCTACTCACAAGATGTTGAAAGAGGATTAGTGACTGTATGTAAAGCACTTTACAATGTAGGCGTAACTGTTATTGTTCAAACGCAGCTACCTACAACACAAGTGAGAGGTGGCACTTTCATTGTAAACGGTAAACCTTGTATCGTACTCACAGACCTCAATAAGAGATACACTACAATCTGGTTAACACTCATCCATGAGATACATCACGTACTATACGATTTGAAAACAATCGAGAACACAACGTTTCATTTAACAGGTGATCCTGATCTTTTCTTGATCGAAGAAAAAGCGGAAGACTTTGCAATAGAATATTTTTGTGGCTTGGATCGGTTCCGTTACATCGCACCACATATTCACAATGAGTTCTTGGTTTCTAAATTTGCGAAAGAAATAGAAGTTCATCCAAGTTTTATATATACCGCATTCCAGCACTTTCAAAAAACGCTTAACGATCAGAGTTTTTACGGAGCGTTCAGACAATATTTCCCCGACTACTATTTGGCAATCAAAAATTTGAATCCTGTTACGTGGAAGGAGAACAGTATTTCAGAAATCGCTACTAACCTTAAATCAATATTTGAATTAAATCAGAAATAACTATGGCAAAAGAAGAAGACAAAGACCAAAAGAAGAAATCGTCCCTATCACAAGAGGATATGGAAAGACTAGAACTACTTCAAAAAGCTAACGAAAGAAAAGGGCAGCAACTCACAATTGCAGACACTGGGGATTTGAAAGAGATTAACGAAATCAAGCAATTAATCGGTAAGGACTTTGAGAACCCGGACGAAAAGCATCAGCTATACTATAAAGGAATAAGAAACTTACTGATGCAATATCTACCAAAAGGAGAGATGTACGAAGATGGGAGACGAATTATCTACGATGAAAAGGATGTCTTTTTGAATAGAGGTAAAAAGAAGTCCGATGGTGACGGAGTTAGAGGTAGTGATGGACGAATGACGTATCAGGAAAACATGAAGGAAATGTTAGACCTAATTTTGAAATGGGTGAGTGAATCACAAAAGCCGATAGAACTCTATAATATGCTTTATGAGCTAAATGAAAAATATGGATATGGACACGAGGCGTACGACAACACTAATATTTCATTTGATAATGCAGTAAAGAAAATTAAGGAAACCTAGTGGAATGAACATCGCCCAAATAGAATCCAATCTCCAAAAAATAGGCAAGCCCCTCAAAAAGGAATCGTTCATCTACGATTTACTTTTAGCCTATGGCCAGCCCAAGGCATCCATTAAACGCTTGCAGCAGGGAGGGCTTAACTTATCGAAAGCCGAAGGAGAAATTCTATGGAAGAAAAAACTCCTCTTTAAATCTGTAAAGGGTGAGGACTTACACGAAGTAATTGACAACATCAAAGCGGACGACAAAGCCTTAAAGAACGACCCGCGTTTTATCATCGTTACTGATTTTGAAACATTGCTGGCAATTGATAGGAAAACATCCGACACGCTCGATATACCGATACTTGACATTGCTAAACACTTCGATTTCTTTTTGCCGTGGGCAGGCATGGAGAAAGCACAGCACCAAAACGAAAACCCTGCCGATGTAAAAGCAGCGGAGCGTATGGCAAAGCTGTATGACGAGATAAAGAAAGACAACACAACCAAAACACCCGAAGAAGTTCACAACCTCAACGTGTTTCTTTCGCGCTTGCTGTTTTGTTTTTTCGCTGAAGACACGGGCATTTTTGAAAAGGTGCAGTTCACCAACGCCATTAGTAGCCATACACAAACAGACGGCAGCGACTTACAAGAATACCTAGACAAGTTGTTTGTGGTAATGAACACCGAAAACAGCAAACGCAAAAACTTACCCCATTATCTTGATGCCTTTCCATATGTGAACGGTGGATTGTTCAGGAACAAACATCATGCACCTTCATTCACGAGGAGAAGCAGACAGGCACTCATTGACAGCGGTCAACTGGAATGGAAAGATATTAACCCCGATATTTTTGGGTCAATGATTCAGGCGGTTGTTACGCCAGAACAGCGGGGTGGCTTAGGCTTGCACTACACCAGTGTGCCCAACATTATGAAAGTAATCGAGCCCTTGTTTTTGAATAGCTTGTATGAAGAGTTTGAAGCAGCCAACGGCAATACTAAAAAACTGAATGCCTTGCTACACCGCATTTGGAACATTAAACTTTTTGATCCCGCTTGCGGTAGTGGTAACTTTTTAATTATTGCCTACAAGGAATTACGAAAGCTTGAAATGAAAATCTTTAAGGCATTGAACAGCCTTGCATTTTCAAACATTAACCTCGGCAACTTTTACGGCATTGAAATAGATGACTTCGCCCATGAAGTAGCAACACTCTCACTTTGGTTGGCCGAACACCAAATGAACCAGGAGTTCTTCAAAGAGTTTGGAAGGACGAAACCCGCTTTGCCGTTACAAGAGACAGGGAATATTGTCCAAGGCAATGCAACAAGAGTTGAATGGGAAAAAGTGTGTCCTAAGAATGAAGGGGATGAGATTTATATTTTAGGGAATCCTCCTTATTTGGGTGCTCGAAATCAAGACAAAAACCAGAAAGATGATATGTCTTTTGTCTTTAATGGAAAAGAAGAATATAAGGACTCAGATTATGTTTTATGTTGGTTTTTAAAAGGTGCAAGGTTTATTCAAGGAGTAAATTCCAAGTTTGCATTTGTTACAACGAGTTCTATTTCACAAGGCAGTCAAATAGCTTATTTCTGGCCGGAAATATTTCAAAGAGGACAGGAAATAGGTTTCGCGCATCAATCGTTTAAATGGGTAAACAATGCAAAAGACAAGGCTGGTGTTATTTGTGTAATAATTGGTGTTCAGAATTCCTCGAAGAATATAAAAGAGTTATTTGCATCAACCCTCATTAGGAATGTGGATAATATAACACCGTATTTAACTGAAGGGAAATCCATAATTGTAAATGAAGTCAAAAAACCTATAAGTAATCTTCCATTAATGGTAATGGGAAATATGGCAAGAGACGGAGGACACTTAATTTTATCTGAAACCGAAAAGGACACCTTGTGTTCTAATTATCCAGAAAGTGAAAGATTAATAAAGCGATTTTTAGGAGCGGAAGAATATATTAATGGAAAGATCCGATACTGCCTTTGGATAGAAGATGAAGACTTAGAGTTTGCAAAGACTATTCCTGATATTAAAAAACGAATTGAAAACGTTTATCGATTTAGAGCAGCCTCAAAAGCAAAAACAACAAATCAATACAGTAAAACATCACACAAAATAGCTCAACGAAGTCATCAAAAGGGAAACTCAATCATAATTCCTAGGGTATCGTCCGAAAGAAGAGAATACATTCCGTTTGGATTTTTAGATGAAAAGACTGTAATATCCGACTCAGCTCAAGCTATTTATAACGCAAGACCTTATATATTAGGAATTATCTGTTCTAAAATTCACAATGTTTGGGTAAAAAGTGTTGGTGGATATTTAGGAACAAGTATTCGTTATTCTACCTCCGTATGTTATAATACTTTTCCATTTCCTCCGATTTCAGACACTCAGAAACAAGAGCTTGAAAATCATGTGTTTCGAATTTTAGAAGAAAGAGAAAACCATACTGAAAAAACTCTAGCACAATTATACGACCCCAATAAAATGCCAGCGGGATTAAAAGAGGCACATCACCAATTAGACCTTGCTGTAGAACGTTGTTATAGAAGTAAGCCGTTTGAAACGGATGAAGAACGTTTAGAGTATTTATTTAAACTCTACGAGCAAATGATTGAGGAAGAAAAAACCAAAGGCACTTTGTTTGAAGTAGAGAAAAAACCTAAAAAGAAAAAGAAATAGCCATGCCTGATATAGTACACGTAACCTACGGCCAAACAGGTCAAAGTTCTAAGATCAATACTTATGGCATGCGCGAAATGCAAGAAAAAGCCTATCAGGCTCGCGATGCACAATATCTTTTATTAAAAGCCCCTCCCGCATCAGGTAAATCCCGTGCGTTAATGTTCATTGCACTCGATAAACTAATTCATCAGGGGTTAAAGAAAGTGATCGTTGCCGTTCCCGAAAAATCCATTGGCGGTTCATTCGGCAAAACCAACCTCAAAGACTTTGGCTTCTTTTCCAACTGGGAGCCTAACGATGAATACAACCTTTGCACCCCCGGCATGGACGGCAGCAAAAGCAAAGTGCAAGCCTTCAAAAACTTTTTAGAGAACACCGAAAAAATTTTAATCTGTACCCACGCCACACTTCGCTTTGCTTTTGAGGAGTTGGAAGAAACGAAGTTCAACAACATACTTTTAGCCATTGACGAATTCCATCACATTTCTGCCGATGGCGATAGCCGCTTGGGCGAACTACTACGGTCAATAATGCAAAGGTCAAATGCGCATATAGTGGCTATGACGGGTTCATACTTTCGTGGTGACAGCATTCCCGTGCTTAACCCCGAAGACGAAGCTAAGTTCACCAAAGTTACCTACAACTATTACGAACAGCTAAACGGTTACACCTATCTTAAATCATTGGGCATCGGCTATCATTTTTACCAAGGCCGATATACCACAGCCATTCTCGAAATCTTAGATACAGACAAGAAAACAATCCTACACATACCGAATGTAAATTCAGGCGAATCCACCAAAGACAAGCACAACGAAGTAGATACCATCTTAGATGCTATTGGTGATGTTGAAAAAGTAGATAGCGAAACAGGAGTTATCTATATAAAGAGGCACACCGATGGCAAAATACTGAAAGTAGCTGATCTGGTAAATGATAATCAAAAGGATAGAGATAAAATTCAAAACTACCTTCGAACCATTAAGTCGGTTGACGACATGGATTTGATTATTGCCCTCGGCATGGCAAAGGAAGGTTTCGACTGGCCATATTGCGAACACGCTTTAACCGTTGGTTACAGAGGTTCGTTAACAGAAATCATTCAGATCATAGGCCGTTGCACCCGCGATAGCAACAATAAAACCCATGCACAGTTTACCAACTTAATCGCCCAGCCAGATGCTGCCGATGACTTGATAAAACTATCGGTAAACAACATGCTCAAAGCAATCACAGCATCATTGTTGATGGAACAAGTGCTTGCACCCAACTTTAAATTTAAAACCAAACTATCCGATGAAGACAAAGCCGAAGCGGGCGAGATAAAAATCCGTGGCTTTAAAACACCCACTTCGAAGAGGGTCAACGATATTATTGAATCCGACCTTAATGATTTAAAAGCAACTATTCTTCAAGACGATACAATGTTAAAGGCGATGCCCGGAAACGTTGACCCCGAAGTAATCAATAAGGTGTTAATCCCAAAAATCATTCAAATAAAATACCCTGAGTTATCGGCAGAAGAAGTAGAAGAGGTTCGCCAGTATGTAGTGGTTGATTCGGTAGTGAAGAATGGAGAAATAAAAGATGTGGGCGACAAACGCTTTATAAGAATGGCAGGTCAGTTTGTAAACATTGACGATCTGCACATTGATTTGATAGACCGTATTAATCCATTCCAAAAAGCATTTGAGATTCTCTCCAAATCGGTAACAACCAAAGTGCTAAAAGTAATACAAGATGTAATTGAATCAACACGGATTCAAATGACATTGGAAGAAGCCTTGTTGCTATGGCCCAAGATTAACGACTTTGCAAAAACATTCAAGAAAGAACCAAGCCTTCAATCCACCGATCCATTGGAAAGACGAATGGCCGAAGCAATCATCTTCCTGAAGGAACAAAAGCGCAAACAGCAAAATGGATAAGGATAAAAAGTTACAAGAGTTATTCGAAAACGATCCGCTTGGCTTGTTGAATATCAAACCTTCCACTTCACCTGCACGGAATGAAGACGAAAGGCTTGTGGCTTCCTTTCAAGAGATAAACGATTTCTACGAAAAGAATAAACGCGCACCCGAACAAGGTGCTGGGTTACAAGAGCATCAATTATATTCAAGGTTGAAATCACTCAGAGAGAATCCCGCCAAAGTTGAGATACTCAACGTGCATGATAAATATGGATTGCTTAACTACGAGAAAAAACAAATCAATTCGTTGGAAGATATTTTGAATGATGATATATTAGGTCTCTTAGGTGACGACTCCGAAGGATTGTTCGAACTTAAGCACGTAACCGTATCAGATAAGGAGAGAGCAGAAGCAGATTTTGTAGCAAGAAGAAAACCATGCAAAGATTTTTCGAAATACGAACAGTTATTCAAAGATGTTCAGAAAGATATTTCAACAGGTAAGCGAAAACTCATTCAATTTAAGGAAGACAATTTAGTAGAAGGCAATTTTTACGTTCACAATGGCATATTGCTCTTGCTTGAAAAAATAGATTTTACCAAAGAAGAAAAATATTTCCCCGATGGTTCGCGAGTGCGCAAAGACGGGCGCACAAGGTGCATATTCGAGAACGGAACAGAATCCAACATGCTCTACCGTTCACTGGCAAAAGTTTTGTATGTAAACGGTCAGGTACTTACAAAAACCACATCCGAAGTAAACTATCAGTTTATTGAAACATTCAATACGGTAAATGAAGAAGATCAGGAAGCAGGCTTCATCTACATTCTCAAATCCAAAAGCGACAAGCAGGAAATAAGAGAAATCCAGAACCTATACAAGATCGGCTTTTCTAAAACGTCAGTTGAAGACCGCATTAAAAATGCCAGCCAAGAACCTACTTACTTAATGGCAGACGTTAGAATTGTAATGGCTTACCAATGCTACAACATGAACCCACAAAAGTTTGAGTTGTTAATTCATAACTTCTTCGGTGCAGCCTGTTTAAATATTGACATTACCGGAAACGATGGCCGCAGGTATTCCCCACGCGAATGGTTCATCGCTCCGTTAGACGTTGTCGAGAGAGCCATTCACCTGATTATTTCAGGGGAGGTAATAAAATATCGCTACGATTTAACTACCGAAGAAATAGTAGCGAGGTGATAAAGTGTAAGCCATGTGCTTAAAAACTTTTCGAAAACGCTTGTAAATTAATTTATCCCTTTTTAAATTTATTTCATCAGCCCATCAAATTGCCCTTTCGGGCAATAGGGCTGATGGTCTCGTTTTTTGTAATGTTTAAACCTTTTAATTCAAAACACAATGGCAAGCACCACAGAAACAGGTCACGCTAAAAATGTAGCGACCTTCGAGGATCTCATTAGCTTTTGTACGGGCTACGGGGCAACGTACAATCCGAGCAAAGCAGCACTAAAACTGCCAGCTTTGACAACCCAGTTCACTAACGCAGGGGCAACACTGCAAGCAGTGAAAACCGCTAAAACTGGTTACGACAATGCAACCAATGCACGGGAGTTGGCTTTTAAACCACTAAAACCGTTGTCCACAAAAATCATCAATGCGTTGGCAGCCACCGATGCGGAAGAACAAACAATTGATGATGCAAAGACTACAAACTCAAAAATTCAAGGAAAGAGGGCAAAGGCAGTCGCAAAACCAGATGCAAAGGCGTTGGCAGCAGGAGCAGAACCCGTAAAAACGGCTTCCACCTCGCAACAGAGCTACGACAAAATGATAGACCACTTTGCGCAGTTAATTGAGACATTAACCGCAGAGCCAAATTATCAACCCAACGAGCCAGACTTGCAAGTCCCCACGTTAACCGCGCAGTTGACAGACCTGAGAACTAGAAACACGGCTGTAATCAACGCCACCACTTCATTGAGCAATGCCCGCATTCAGAGGGACGAAGCCCTTTACGCCACGGACACGGGACTTATCGACACAGCGCAGGACGTAAAACAATATGTTAAGTCCACCTTTGGCGCAACAAGCCCTCAGTACAAGCAAGTGAGCGCGTTAAGGTACACAAGGCCAAGCACCGACTAAGAAACTTGCGACATGACTTGCGAAGCTGACAGATAATTTTAGTAAACAGGCGGGACGGTTTAGAAATCTCCCGACCTGTTTTAGGAATGGAGCATGTGTAGTTAGTGTTCTTCCACCTATCAAAAGAATTAGAGCGTACGTAAAAAGAATTAGAGCATCTGTCAAAAGAATTTGAGCGTACGTAAAAGAATTTGGAGCTTATGTAAAAAGAATTGGAGCTTCTGTCAAAAGAAATGGAGCATATGTAAAGAGAATTGGAGCGTACGTAAAAGAGATTCTTGCAGGTTAAATGACGAAAGGACAGAATTTGAATAGGGTTCACCAGACAAATTGGCCGATCCTAGCGGCACACATGCCAAAGCCCGCACAAATCCACCCGCAAAACCAAAGCTTAGGCATAAGTGCCGCACCCACCCACCAATATTGGACAGATTAGTAAGAGTAAACCGAAAGTTTGAGTTTGGTTGCCCTCCGCGCTCTTAGGGTTCACCGACAAATTAGGTTCGACATCACAACCTGCCACGTGACATGCCGACAACGTAGGACGGTGACCTTAAAATGGGGGACGAAAAAATGGCACTTTTGCTAACAAAAGCTAAATGCAATTGCGGGGTGACGTGTTGCCATTTGAGTGCAATCAACTAATTTAGCACAGCAACGTGGGACAAGACGCAGTTTCAAAATCCCGCAACTGCATTTAGCTAAACGTTGGGCGCAATAAGGTTCCGGACGATAAAGACAAGTATACATGACAAAGAAAATAATTATCATTGGGACAATAATTTTAACTGTAATAATCATGCTCGGTTTTATTAGTAAACTTTTTAAAAATGACAGCTCCGAGACAAAGGCGGACAGCGAGTCAAATGTTGTTTTGGGAATGGTGAGATGGTCTAATAAATCCGGACACAAATATGACATAAATTTGTGTTTCTATGGAAAAGAAAAACCGACCTCGTAAGTATGATGATCAGTTTAAACAAGAAGCTCTTCGTCAAGTAGCCAGTGGA
>JBIKRT010000050.1:0-32746 GCA_044349005.1 Cyclobacteriaceae bacterium | reverse complement strand
GTAAATCCACTTGTCTTTTTAGCCCAACTTTTTAATTGCCTTTTTTCGCTCGTTAAAACCACAAAATCACAAATCCAAAATCTTCTAATCCTAAAATTGAGTTTTTAAGGGACGACTAAATAATGCTCGGGAGTGGGTATGGCCATCATGGCTTCTTTGCCCAGCTTTTCATATTGAATCAGTCGGCTGTGCTCTTTGTTTACAATCAGGGTTTTGAAGGTAGAATTCATCTCGTTGGCCCAGTCATAGCCGAGTTCGCTCTTAATCATATCCCACGACATCAACCGTAGGTTATGCACCATATTTCCGCTACCAATAATGAGTACTCCTTTTTTTCTTAACGCGGTTAATTCTTTTGCCAGGTCGTAGTGGTATTGGGGAGCTTTTGTATAGTCGATGCTAAGCTGCAGCACTGGAATTTTTGCTTCCGGGTACATGTGTCTTACAACGGTCCAGGTGCCGTGGTCTAGCCCCCAATCGTGAGCCTGCTCAATAGAGGTTGTGTGGACGATGGAGGCGGTCTCTTGCGCAAGAGATGGGCTCCCGGGGGCAGGGTATTGAACTGCAAATAATTCTTTTGGAAAGCCACCGAAGTCATGAATGGTTTCGGGCTGTTCCATGGCCGTAATACGCGTGCCCTTCGTAAACCAGTGGGCTGATATAACAATCACCGCAGTTGGCACTGGTATTTCTTTGGCAAGCTCCCGCCAGCGTTGGCTAAAATCATTGTCTTCTATGCCGTTCATAGGCGAACCATGCCCAATGAAAAGTGCAGGCATAGTGTAATCCAGTAGTGGAAATGTTTGATTGAAATTTTTGAAGTCTTGGTTTGTCATGGATGGAATGTTAGAGGCATGAGTGGAATAAACACTTGTTTAGTTGTGAAAGTTCTTGTGGCAAACAAAAGAAAAGCCCCAAGGGTTGCTTGGGGCTTTTCTAATCGTGGAGAAGCCTTGCTGTTCTTGCTGTTCGACATGTTCCGCAGGGCATGTCGAACCCCAGTAAAAACAGATTTTCAATTTGCTTTGCTACAGATCAATTAACTCCAATCTGCCTTTTCTAACGCCATACCTATCGCCACAACTACTATGAACATATTCTTCTTCTCGCTCTACGATACTTGCTGTTCGACATGTTCCGCAGGGCATGTCGAACCCCAGATAAAAACAGATTTTCAATCTGCTCTGCTACAGATCAATTAACTCCAATCTGCCTTTTCTAACGCCATACCTATCGCCACAACTACTATGAACATATTCTTCTTCCCGCTCTACGATACCCGCCCTAACGGGGTTAAAATGAATGTACTTTTGCTTGCTCTCATAAAAGGTTCGGCTGAAAATCTCCTCGGCATGGTAGCCCTCTTCCCAAAACCAAATTCCTGTGTCCTTTTTAAAGAGCCATAGTAACCACTTCTTTCGACTTTCTTTTTCATTGGATGAAATAGCATCCACAATTTTACTTGCCGTGAACTTCTTGAAGTCCCTAATAATATCCGAAAGCCCATCGCCCGTGCTACCAACTATTAAATGAATGTGGTTGCTCATTACTACCCATTCATAAACCTGTAGACCCTTGTTCATTTGACAATAGCGGAGGCTATCAAGCAGTATTTCAATATACTCCTTTCTCGTAAAAACATCTACCCATTGATGCACCGTACAGGTGATAAAGTACTGACCGTGCTGGTCGTCAATACGATACGTGTAACCCATTGATAAAGATAAGCTTTTCTTTTTGAGGATTGAAATCCTCTTTATCTGTCGTTCGACATGCCCTGCGGAACATGTCGAACAGCAACATCAATACGATATGCGTAACTCATTGATAAAGATAAGATTTTTCTTGTGCGGATTGAAATCCTCTTTATCTGTCGTTCGACATGCCCTGCGGAACATGTCGAACAGCAACATCAATACGATATGCGTAACTCATTGATAAAGATAAGCTTTTCTTTGTGAGGATTGAAATCCTCTTTATCTGTCGTTCGACATGCCCTGCGTAACGTGTCGAAGAGCAACATCAATACGATACGTGTAACTCATTGATAAAGATAAGCTTTTCTTTGTGAGGATTGAAATCCTTTTTATCTGTCGTTCGACATGCCCTGCGGAACATGTCGAACAGCAACATTCTGAAAGTTCTTGTGACAAAGAAAAGCCCCAAGGGTTGCTTGGGGCTTTTCTAAATGGGGAGAAGCTTATTTTCTTTATTCTTTAAACACCATCACCTTTTTACGGATTACATTATCGGCACCGCTATTCAATTGAATGATGTAAATGCCGTTCGAGAAATCTTCGGAATTAATTGTCTTACTCCGTTGGCCTTCGTTGATGCTACCGGTCTGTATTATTTTTCCAACCTGATCGAACAGTTGATATTCTACTTTTTGCGTTGTTACGGATGGCAACTCAATAGTAAATTCTTTATTGGCAGGGTTCGGGAAAATGGAAACGTCTTCGGCAGTGAGTTCGCCAATGCCAGTAACTACTGTGGGATCATTTCCAACAGCAACAACCGCACTTTGGTAAATCTCACGCGTTTTGTAATTCTGGACAAAGGCAAAAGCATAAAGGTCGTTGGCACTTGGGTATAACTTAGCTGGATCTGGAGTCCAACTAAATGTTCCAAAGTCTTTTGACTCATTCATTTTTAGTGCTGTTCTGAATTTAGTTCCGGCAGCATTCGGAAGCATTTTTTTCAACACAAATTCTGAATTCAATTGCGTTGTATTATTAGCTTCAATAAGTGCTGTTGCCGCAGTGCTCAAATTGCTAAATGCAATTGATCTCTCTACAATACCAACATGCAGGATACTAGTGGTATCAAGATTTTCTTGCGCCTTTACTTTAACAGGTATGCTAATGCTTCCATCTGTATTTGGCTTTGTGCCTGTAAGGTCAATTGTGGCAGTAGGTAATTTAAGTTGTTGAAGGTTAAAATAATTCTTCCAGGTAGAGAAAAGTGGAGAGTTTGGCTTGCTTCCATCAACTCCATCTACTCTACTTCTAGGTGAGCTCGAAACATTATAAAACAGTGCTCTCGCGCTAGGATCATCTGGATTATCTAAATTGAAGGGATCTTTGTTCGGGAAAGCCAGGTGATAATTGATATTTAATATATCGCCTTGATTGAAGCCACCGTTTGTTTTTGACAATTCAGTAAGGCTTTTTAGCGTATTGCTTTCATCTTTTTCATTGGCAGAGTTGCCAAGGTTGCTAAAACTCTCGACCACCACCAGCCTTGTCCTCTCGCCAACCCTAAATTGATCCATAGCAAATCCTTTTTGTGTACTGACAGCCGAGTTAATAGCAGAACTGAACGAGAACCGAAATACCACGTTATCGTTTCCGCTTGGGGTAGGCCCGTTAGAATTTGACGATAGCGTGTGGCGAGAATCCAACCATTCTGCAGTCGTTTTCTCGATGTTAGAAATCGACATCTTCGACCATCCATAATCACCTGTAGCCTGATTACCAGGCTTAGTTGTCAACGATTGAGCGGTATACCAATTCAAACCTGAAGCAACTAATAAAGGGTCGAAATAGCCCAGTGCAAACCATTTTTTGTCTTTATCTAGGATATTTAGGTTATCGATAGAATATTCTAACACTACCGCATCGTCACCAGACAACTCAAACCAACTGTTGAAGGAAACGATGGGTTTCTTTAAGGCACTGAGCTTAAAGGCGGGCGAATACAGGAATGATCTATTGTCTTTGGAATACGCTCCAGTTAATCCGGTTTTCCAAACCTTGTTATTAGTGTCATCAGGAGAAATTGGAGTTACGTCAGGTGTACCGTTTTGCCAAAGAGAACCAGTAATAGGCAACGATTGCCATTTTTGATCCGATTCAAAATTATAAGTTGACGTGCCACTTACTAAATTGTCATAAGGCAATACAATTAGATCTTGCGCCTTCGAATCGACACAACCGAGCTTTGACGTTACGGTTAGTTTCACGGTATAGCTTCTATTGATAGACCTACCATCATTCGGATTTGCATACTTATTATCACTGGTTTCTTTACTCGTTTCGGTCTTTTTATTACTATCTCCAAAATCCCAATCATATTTGGCTATTCCATCGCTTACAGTTCCTGGAAAAACAGAAGTAGTGCTTTTGAATTTAAAGAGATCGTTCTCCGAAGTTCCAGTAAATCCAAAATTCACAATTGGGATTACGCCAATACTCAAGTTATTAAAGGCACTGGTCGAGGCGCAACCGTAGGAAGAGGTTACTATCAAACTAGGAGTATACTTGCCTGTGTTAGCGAACTTCCGTGTAGGCGATGCTGCTTTTGATGTCGGATTTAAAGAATTCGGATCATTAAAATCCCAATCATATGCTACTATTTTACCGCTACCTCCAATGGTAGAATTTTTTGGATCAAAGGTAATATCTCTATTCTCACAATAGGCATTCGCTGTTGGTGTATTTATGTTTTTGATATCCGCAGCCATGTTAAAATTAGCGATTGGGTTAGGTTCAATTCTAATTGTTAATGAACCACTGCCTATGGCTGGCGAATTGTTATCTTGATAAGTATAGGTAATTATTATGTCTTGAAATCCGTTAGTTATCCCGATGTTGGTTCGGTTATTTACGGGTCCTGCGAGTAAATAGGGTTTAAGAGTGGCAGTGCCATTTCCATTATCGACAAAAGCTTTGTCGGTAAAACCTGGTCCTGGGTCCGGGTAATTTTTAATACTCTTTCCATCAGCCGAGCTGAGGGTGAAATATCCTGTAGAAGAGCCGGCAACGGCTGCTGGGAAACCATTAATCAAAATATCCCCGCCCGCTTCGCAAAATATGGGTATCGATTTTCCTGTCGACCTATCCAAGAAAGAAGGATTATTAACTTCAATGATGGGTTTTGCTGGTATAAAAACTTCAAGTTGTTGCCTTCTAGGTATGAAAATCTCTTGATCGGCATCACTTTGATACACACCTGTAAATTGAATAATCCCTAGGCTTCCACCAGTGTAATATGGGTTGCTTTTAGGTGCGGGTGTTATTGCATAAAAATAATCGTTTGGATCTTGGGGTGCTCCGTTGGCTTTTGCATTAAGTATTGGCGCATAGTTGACCAGGTAATTATTGTAGTTACCAATTGTTGTAGAAATAGGATTACCCGATCCCGGTAATTGAGCGAGAATATTTTTCCAAATGGTTTGCCCTGAACCATCTTGAATGATTTGAGCCCTTGGCAAATTAGAAGGTATGTCAACAAACAATGATACTAAGGAATAGCCTGCTAAATCGTTGTACAATGTAGGAAGCGGATTTTTAAACACGCTAGGCGAAATAGCAATCTTGTTTAGGAACTTGTTATTATTGGTAGGATCAAGTTGTGCAAGGGATTTAATCGCTATTGTATGGTCATATATATTGTATTGGTCTGTCTTGGAAGAAATACAGCCATTTATATCCGTATGTGTCATCGTTATATCAAACGGATTGTCTAATGAAACACCACTCAAGCTTAATATATCATCAGAAACTCCACTACCGCTAAAGAAGCTAGGGCCATAATCATTTTTAGCTAGGGTTGGAATTAATTGAATACTTCCAGGTCGTTGGTCGTCAATAAAATTATCTGGAACTACCGTGATAGTATTCGCAATTGAAATAGGTGCGCTATCAAAGCTGTTAAGGGTATTATAGGTATTGGTAAAAGCTTGTGGAGTGGCAGTGGTTGAAGTAATTGTTGCCAAAACTTTACCATTACCTATAACATCTAATAAACCGTTTCCAGCATACCTAACAATATTTCCAGTTAGGTCGGCAGATGAGGCGATTATCTTTAAGTTGGAGATAATAATATTATCAAAACTTGACGTGCCAGAATTAACAAACCTAATGTTCAACACAGTATTATTAAAGTAAGTAACAGTTGGTAATCCAATAAAGTCTGTTCCAGTTAGCAGAACCGAGGGCGTATTGGTTATGTCAAATTGAAACCCGGTAGGTAAAAGAACACTAAAATCTTTTTGGCCAGTAGCAGTAAAATCATTCTTTGCACCTTCCGAGATAATTATGGGATCGGTTACAAAAACAGAACTATTTCCGCAAATATTAATAGTAGGGGCGTTCACATACGGCCTTCCGTTAGCATCCGGAATAGTGAGGGTTAACGTTGGAGGGGTGTTTGCCCTTGTTGCCAATGGATCTACCAAAGCGAATTTCGACTCTCTGGAACCATAAGCACTTCGTGTTTGCACGGGTGTTGGTGCATCGTTCTCCGCACAAACCCATACCTCAAATGTGCCAGAGGGGTGATTGCCGTTTGAATCTAACCAATCAACATCAAATGCAGTTGATTGGTAACTAGGGGTAACCTGATTAATTTTAAAACTACCTCTTTTATTTACTGTGCCTGAGTAGCTTGCTCCCCTTATTTGTGCATTTGTTGGCACTGGGTCATTTGCGTTAACAACCATATAATAGGCCATTCCTCGTTGGTCAAATGTGCAATTGAATGATGCAGAATTAGAAGACACGTAATATTTAGTAGGATCGGTAGCGGTCATCAGTGGTGCATTGGGGCTTTCGGTTTTAAAGTATAGCGTTCCCTTGTAAGAGATACCTCCAAAAAGATTAAAGTTATCATCCGAAATACCCAAGCCTTTATTTGTTTGCGTGTTAAAATCACCTTTGGCAATGGTCAAGTAGTAGACCTCATCTCTTTTTAGAACAACAGTGGAAGGGATCGCAAAATCGATAGTATCATTAACTACTGTGGAAATTGCTGGGCGAGGATCCGCACCTGCGGCAACAGGAATATACTGTCCGGAAGTAGCCTTAAGGGTAGCAATTAAGGTATTGGTGCTCCGCTCGTATAGATAGGCTAACCCATCTAAGGTAGCAACAGGCACATCAAATATTAATGAAACTTTGTTTTGACTAATCCCCACATTCAACTGCCCGTTTTTAGGCAGGGAGCTAACTAATTTGGTTGGATTGGTTGAAGCGAATTTATATTGCTGACCAATTACTCTAGCCGTGGAGCTTCCAGAAGTAACTGCTATGTAACCATCAGTCTTCTTTTGGTAGCCTTCGTCAACTAGAAATGGAAGCATTTTAGGAGTGCTATTGTTGGCCGTTGAGTTTACGTCAACCACTAGAAAGTACGAAAGCGGATTAGAAAGATCGTTTAATTTCCTTGGCGAAGCGAATGAAATTTGAAGCCTATTTCTTGTGGTTTGAGCCGCACCCAAACTTACTAGTGTATCCGACTGGGTTTTGGTAATAGTTCCTCCTAAGGCTGTTATGTTGTTGGCTCCAACATAGTTTCCTGAGGTCGATTCAAAAACTCTGAAATTTTCAAGAACTGTAGTTTTTAGCGTTTCAAATGGATTATTGAATGCGATGGAGAACCCATTAAGAAGCGGTTCGTTAGCAGTAACATAGTTATTAGCTGCTGAGAAAGTAACCCCAAAAATAACGGCATTCTTTGTTCCCCCTCTCAAGTTATTAGAAAATACAACACCATTTGTTCCTTTTTGTATGCCAGTTGCCGTGGTGTGAATCACATTAATAGGATTACATGAAATAGATCCATTCGTGGTGCTTGAAATGGTTTGGCTTAAAACTCCATTCGCAGTTACTGTAATTGTGCCGTCACCTACGGTAGTGTAATAAAGTGAGCCGGTCAAATCGGCATTATTTGTAATACTAGGAAACTGCAATTTTCCCTTTTCGAAATTATATCTCCTTAATGACAGGTTAGCAGTACTAGTCAAGAGTGCGCCCTGGTAATTTTGATTTGGATTATTTTGATCATAATCTAAATCTAAAATGCCAGTTGCATCGCGAGCCTCAATTGTTGGCGGAGCGAAGGGCTGGTTTATGCCCGCAATCAAATTCGGTGGTTGCGTAGTAAAATCTAATCGGGTGGCATTTACTTCAATTTTATTGGCTAGTGCTCCACCTGAAGTGGTGGAGGGTGTCTGTAAGCCACCACTTACACCTCCTATAAAACCCGCTGTAGTCAAGAAATTTGAGCCATTACCTGCTGTGGCAGAACTGATGCGAAGGGTGATGGCGTCATTATCCACCACGTCAGTGGCGTTATTTAGAAAGCTCACCCGAATGCTCACGGCAACATCTTGCTCGTCTGGAGCGGTAATGTTTACACCCGTGAAGGTCGTGGTAGATTTTCCACTGACCAACGCAGCTGGCGCTAACTCGGCTACTTCTGAGCCGCCTACATAAATTCCAATTCTTCTGATGGGTAATTTCGCCAAACCTGTATATAACTCTACATCAAAATCCTGAAGAATGGTGGCGGCCCCATCCAAATCGCGCAACGTGCCTGCCGCGTAAGGCGTTGTGGGATCTCCGTCTCTCACCAAGAAACGTGCTATTTCATAGCTGGTGCTGGTGTTGGCGATGTTCGTTGCCTGATAATCAATGTACGTTATGTCGGGTTGGTAAATATACGTTGGGTCACCTGCTAACCGCGAATCAAAGGACGTAATTACCGTTATGCTGGCATTAAAGGTACTGGAGGCGCTGGAAATTGCAGTTGCATTTACACTATTTGCTGTGGAAGCAGCACCCGCTGCCAACACCAATGTGGTGCTGGCATTGTCCCCGGAAGTAAATTGAAAGTTAGCCGGGAAATTATAAACACCGTTGGCAAAGGCACCGCTCGGATCATTTGTTGTCACAAAAGCGGCCGGACCTGGCGTGGTTGAAAATGAAGTAATGGTGCCGTTGTAATCAACGTCTCTGTTTATGTTGGCATCTCGAGCCTCCACGGTAATAGCAAACGGAGCATATACACTAACATTGGTTGGGAGGGTAGTGAAATCGATGACAGTGGCTACCACCTCAATCTTGTTTTCTTGATTTGTAGGCGCACTTTGTATCCCACTAGGTGTTAGGTTACTAAATTGAGAGGACGCAGTAGTCGCAGCTTTAACCGATACAATCCGAACGGTAATAATTTGATTATCCACCACGTTGAGCGCATTAAAACTTGCTTTTACAGATAAGTCCTTATTAGAATTATCAGCTGCAGAAAAAGTAAAACCCGTAAATGTAATGTTGCCAATGTTTGGGCCAGATCTGACAATGGTAGTAGGCACATCCAATTCTGTAAGTTTGGAAGCACCATCAAAAAGTGCCAGTTTCCTTACATTCTGCCAGTTGTTAATGTTTAGTACTATTTCATTCAAAACAGTGGGCGTTCCATCGGCATCAGACGCGCCCGCTCCATCGCGTAAGCTAAAGCGTTCAATTTCTGTCCCCGTGCTATTAGTAATCGCGGTTACTTGGTTTTCTGGTGTGGCGTAAAGGATGTCAGATGTATAGGCAAAGCCAACGGTCTGCCGGATAATGTCTGAAGATGCAGAATAACTGAATGTGACAGGAATACTGACTCCAGAGGTAAGCGTACCATCCGAAACGGTAAACGTAGTAGATCCCCCAGATGGCCCGTTGCCTGAACTGGTGACTTGAAAACCAGCATTGAAGCTTATTGTTCCCGTTGTGTTAACGAGAGCGGTGTTTGCCAATGTATAAGTTGCGGGGCTTGCCGCGGCAACCGAAGGCGAACCAGCATAGTTGGTGTCGCGGTTACCATTGGGGTCTTGTACTTTTACGAGGGGTAATGGCGATAAGGGTGAATCATAGTTTTGCCCAATGGATGTTGTATTGTAGGCTGCGGTAGTAAAAGCAAATCGCGTAGGCAGCACCGTGATAGCATTTTTACCATCTCCAGAATCTGTGATGGAGGTGGCTAGTGTGCTGGTGGTATTTGCTGAGCCAATCGATACAGTACTTTGATCCAATGAAAACACAAAATCCTTGTTGTCGATATCATCTGCTATCGTTGCATCGACTGACGTTCTTAAGAAGATTCTTAGTTGATAGGTGCGTGAACCTCCGTCAGCAATATATCCGGGGTCGGCAACTACCGAATTGGCAATGCCCGAGAATAAAATATCGGTGGCATTTATGGAAACAGAAGAACCTACTAGTACCCCCGAAGTTCTTAACTCTGCACCCGCTATTACTTTTCTCCAATCTACAAGAACAGGGTCATTACCAGTGCCTTGATTGATAGAAATTTGTGTCAATAGGGTAGGTAACCCATCATTATCGATGAAAGTAGTGATATCTGCAGCCAAATCATCGGTTATTGTAAAGTCAAAATTCTGAATTGCATTTTGTTGGGGCAAGATGGCTCCGGACAGTGCCGTGGCCAATGAGCTAATTGTTGCTGGTTCAGCGGCCGCACCAGCTGCGATGGTAGTCTTGTTGGAGATTACGGCAGTGACATTCGTACTGGTTGCTGCAGTAACGCCTGAAGCCTGCACTCTAATGCCACTCGTTCCTGCGGCATTAAGTTGAAGGTTTGACAGCGATAATTGTCCGCCCGAAAAAGGAGCACTCGTGGGCGATGGATTTAAGTTAGTGGTAGGGGTGTCAATCGTGCCCGTCTGCGTAAAGCCTAAATCTAAGTTATTGTTGGGGTCAAGGGCATACACAACAGGTCGCCCGCTCAGGGGAACAAGACTAAATCTAATCCCCACGCCAATTTGCGGTTGTGGCTCAGTATTATAAACAAGTTGAGAAGCTATTACCGCCACCTGATTATTGGCGTTACCCGACTCCAAGGAAACTGCTGCTAGTGTGCTACTGGCTTTGTTATTGCCGTTATCGTAGAAAGTAGCAAAGCTGCCTTGATCTATTCTAAACTCAAAGTTTTTGCCATCAATGTTAGAGGGTAATGTTCCTCCCAACGATGGTTTTAATGCAATTCTCAACGTATAGGTCTTTGAAGCGTCATCGGCAATAAATCCTACCGTGGCTGGGTTTACACTAAACGTGATGGTATTGGGGGACGTAGTAACTGCACTTGTGGTAACAGAAACGGGAGTATTTACCCCATCAGACAGCTCGGCTGAAGCAATCGCTTGCGTCCAATCGCTTATGCTGTTTGCACTTCCTGTGCCTTCTCTTATCACGATGGTCGAAAACTTGAAATCAGCATCGTCTACGCTGTTTGTTGCACCATCATCTTTTATGGTGAACCGGAAATGTTGGGTGGCATTTACTTGCGGAGCCGAAGCGCCACTGAGTTCCGTCTCAAGAGACGAAATAGAGGCAGCCGAGGACACCAAACTCACCGTTCCGTTGGCAGCAGTAGTAGTGGTTGCATTTCCAGTTAATGGCGAAGTAAACCGATAATCCCAGTTGCCACTGGAGGGAGTGGGATAATTGGCAGTGTATGTTAGCGGATAGACTTCTACGTTGTAGGCTGTTCCAGAGGAAAGACCTGTAAACGTAACGGTACCGGTAGGCAATGTGGATTCGTATGCAACATAACTCGCCAGTGTGCCATCGGTAAAAACAATGTCGGTGTGGTCTAACCCATCGTGTGTATTATCCACAAAAGTGGGGATGGCAAAAGCATCAATTTGCCTTCTTATGCGAACTAGGTAATGTGTCGCTTGAGTTGCTGGGGTTACGGCATCATTCCAAGTGACCGTAACGGAGCTGGTGTTAGCAGATGAAACGAAATTGGTGACCGAAGCAGAAGGTTCCGGTAAAACGATGGTGTAATACTGCGTGCCGCTATAAGCAGCAGGTAAACTTCCATCCGCTGCGCCAGCCAGCGGGTTTGAAGCTGCGTCTAAAATGGAGTTATTATCCGTAAGGCCAAGACTAATTCGCCCTGTGCCCGAAATACCATTTATGGTGACCGTGCGGGTGGAGCCGCTTCCCGTAATAACCACAGGGCTGGTATAGCTTATAGAGGCATCTTTTTGTACCGTAAAGTCGGTGGGGTCGATACCAGTAAGCGGAAGATTTGTCTCTGTGAACGTAACCAAAAAGCTAACGCTGTTCGCAGCAATGGCTTGTGTACCAAAACCCTTTATAGCTGATGTGCTGACTATCGATGCCACAACAGGTGGCGTTATATCTACTACTACTGCAGTTGCGTTGGTGGTAGCATTGGCAGTTGCGGCATTGCCCGCCAGGTCTTGTAAACTTATCGAAATTCCTAAATTTCCCGTAGCATATGAATTGTCAATAGTCACCGATGCGGTGTAGTTTAATCCGATATTGCTGACAGATGCCGTTTGCCCGCCAATTGTTACTGCGGGCGTGCCAAAAAGTGCTTCGCTAGAAGTGAAGGAAACAGACACCACATCGCCTATTCTTGCAAACGATGTGTTGGGATTATTTGACGCGATACTTACAGGCGTAATCACTGGGCTGATTTGGTCAAATGTAACTGCACTTCCAGGAATGGAATTCGTAATGGTAGTAGTTCTAGAGGATGCTTCATCTGCTACAATAGAAAATGCAATGGGTCCAGCAGGGACAGCACCAGTAGTGGTTACCGTGGCCGTATAATCATTAGGTTTAAGAATAGGGTCAAGTATAACTGCCGTGACTGGAGCAAGCCCACCAATGGTCACCGCAGGCGCTGCCGACAGCGGACCATTAGCAGTAAAAGACAATGTTACAATATCTCCTTCCTTTGCTACCGAAGTGTTGAGGGTCGAGTTGTTGCTGGTTAGGCTTAGTGCACCGATCAAAATTGGTTCACTTGTAAAACTAGCTACCGCTGAGCCAGTACTTCCAGCCAAGTTGCCTCCTGAGTAACTAACGAGTGCGCTGCCGCTCCATTGCCCGTTAAAAGCTGAAGTTAGCGTTACAGTATTGCCAACGTTGCTATAAGTTCCCGCAACGGGGGCACTATTTACGGTTAGGCCGGTCACCGCGCTAGGCACAGTAGATGTATTAAGTGCTTGATCAAATGTGAACACTATGGTTTCGGCCGCTGCGCCATTTGGATTTAACACCATACTGGAAGCAAGCACAGGAGCGGCAAAGGAGCCAGGAGGAAACGTGATAGTGGCCCATTCATTTCCTGCAAGGTCTCGCACATAATTACCTGTAGCATTGCTGCTTTTGGTGTACGTAATATTAACACTCGTTGCCCATTGCCCATTTAAATCACTTTGAAGTGTAATACCAGTCCCTGTGAAACCAGTAATTGCAGCGTTTATTATGGCCCCCTGATTAACCGTAAAGCCAGGAGATCCGAGAACTGGAATCCCTGATGTTTGATCTAACGCTTCGTTGAACGTAAGCACCATGGTTTCCCGTTGGTTACCATTTGCATTATAAGTACTTGTTGACAGCGTAGGCTGCACAGTGTCTACTGTAAGAGAAGTGCCACCTGCCGTGTTTGCTGAAGGTCCATTACCTGCCGCATCCGTAAGCCTTGCCCGGAATTGCAGTATAGCTCCTTGTGCATATCCCGTTATCGAAGTAATGTTGGCGGCCACAATACTCATTGTTTTGGTGGTATTGGCAGCAGTAATGGTAGCTGATGAAGAAGAAGCGATCGTGGCAAAAGCTCCTGTCGATACGCGCGCTTCGATTGTAACTATACCGTTTACTAAACTGGCATCGTTAGGTATGTTGATACCCAAGTCAACGCCTGAATTTGAGCCATTCCAATAAGTTGCTCTTACAAAACCTCCTGTTGTGGTGACGGTTACGATGGCGGGAGCAGCAGGAGGCGTAGTGTCAAAAGTTACGTTTGTATTACTGACGGCCGTAGCTGCGTTTCCAGCTTGGTCACTGCCGTTAAATGTTATGGTATAAATGCTACCACTTACCAAGGCTGGGTTATTGCTAAGTGTGATATTGGTTTTCGTTCCCGCAGTCAATTCCGCCCCGGTTAAAGCTTGTACTCTTGGGGAACCAGGGTCAGCTGTTCCGCCAGTTCGTGTCCACGTAATGGATCCCGATACTAGGTTTTCGGAAAGTGTGTAGGAAACTGCGGTAGTATTTCTGAATGCGTTGGAGGCCGGGGCTGTAGCTGTAAAAGCGGGTGGGATATTATCAAACGCGACATTTGTATTACTAACAGCTGTGGCCGCATTTCCCGCTTGATCGATGCCGTTAAAAGTAATCGTATAAATGGCTCCGCTCACCAAGGTTGGATTGTTGGTAAGTGTAATAGATGTTTTTGCTCCGCTAGTTAGTTCTGTTCCGGTTAGCGCTTGTATCCGTGGTGAGCCTGGGTCCGCTGTTCCGCCTGTCCGCGTCCAAGTAATAGAACCCGATGCTATATTCTTTGAAAGTGTGTAGGAAACGGAAGTAGTATTTACTAATGAACTTGATGTCGGGGCTGTGCCAGTGAAACTGGGAGGCGTGGTATCAAGCGTGATATTAGTATTCGTAACCGCAGTTGCAGTATTTCCAGCCGGGTCTGTACCGTTGAAATCGACTGTGTAAATTGCGCCATTTACAAGTGCTGGGTTATTGGTAAGTGTAATATTTGTTTTAGTTCCAGCAGTCAATTCGGTTCCTGCTAACGCTTGCACTCTTGGTGAGCCAGGGTCAGCTGTTCCGCCTGTTTGTGTCCACGTAATTGATCCAGACGCTAGATTTTCTGAAAGTGTGTAGGAAACAGCCGCACTATTTCTAAACGTGTTTGAGGCGGGAGCGGTAGAAGTAAAAGAGGGCGGGGTAGCGTCAAAAGTCACATTTGTTCTGTTTACAGGAGTCGCAGCATTTCCAGCGAAATCGGCCCCATTGAACGTCACCGTATAGGTCGTTCCACTCACCAAGGCTGGATCATTTGTAAGCGTTATATTTGTATTCGTGCCAGCATTCAATTCCGTTCCGGCTAACGCTTGCACCCGTGGTGAGCCTGGGTCGGCTGTTCCACCAGTTCGTGTCCAAGTAATAGATCCCGATGCTAAGTCTTCCGAAAGTGTGTACGAAACCGAAGTTGTTGTAACAAACGAACTTGAAGCGGGGGCAGTGCCCGTGAAGCTCGGAGATGTATTATCAAAAGTGATATTGTTATTCGTAACGGCCGTGGCCGTATTTCCAGCTAAATCTGTACCGTTGAAATCGACTGTGTAAATTGCGCCATTTACAAGTGCTGGGTTATTGGTAAGTGTAATATTTGTTTTAGTTCCAGCAGTCAATTCGGTTCCTGCTAATGCTTGCACTCTTGGCGAGCCAGGGTCAGCGGTTCCGCCCGTTTGTGTCCAGGTAATTGAGCCTGATGCTAGGTTTTCTGAAAGCGTGTAGGAAACGGCTGCACTATTTCTAAACGCGTTAGAGGCGGGGGCTGTGGCTGTAAAAATTGGGAGTGCGGTATCAAACGCAACATTTGTTCTGTTGACCGGTGTAGCCGCATTTCCGGCTGCATCGGTGCCGTTGAATGTTACCGTATAAATCGCACCGCTCACCAAGGCGGGGTCATTCGTGAGCGTAATATTTGTTTTCGGGCCAGCATTCAGTTCTGTTCCGGCTAACGCTTGCACCCTCGGTGAGCCAGGGTCAGCAGTCCCCCCGGTTCGTGTCCAAGTAATAGAACCTGCCGCTAAGGTTTCTGAAAGTGTAAATGAAACTAAGGTGTTGTTTCTGAAGGAGCTTGCGGCAGGTGCCGTGGCGGTAAATGAGGGAGCCAAAAGATCTCTAAGGTTGCCTGTTGTAGTCTCAGTTCCCGCCATGGGTGTAACGGTGCCAGTAGTGCTATAAATGGAGGTTGCATTGGCTGCTTTTACTGTAAGTACTTCCGAGCCATCTGCAACCCCACTTATGGTGAAGGAAATAGTTGCCGAGGATTGCCCTATGGCGTGTGTGACACCCGATAGCGTAACAGCACCCGCACTTACTGTGCCACCGGCTGAAGAAGCGGAAATAGCGACCGAAAACTGCGCAGCCAAAAGTGGTTGCGTGCCCGCAACGTCACTTGTCACGTTTTGGTCAAAAGTAACCACAGCACTTCCGTTGCCAGCTGCGACTACCACCGATGAAAAAGTGGGTGCTTGAGAAAATCCTATTTGCGCACTGCCGAAAAAGACAAGTAAAGAAACAATTCCGTATGATATTTTTTTCATAATATTTCGTTCACCTTAATAAATAAGTTACAATTACCTCTATGCGAGGGTAGATTTTAACATTAGTAATTTTCATTAAACTAGACCACTTAATGAATTATTAGATTAAAGCCAGACAGTTTTAGCTAAACTAAAAAATCTTCTTACAGTATTTCTCCGTTTTTATCCGTCTTCATAAGAAAAATCGTTTTCGTGTTTCCGAAGTCAGTTGTACCCAGCACCATAAACGAGCCGTCAGAGGCCTGAATAACCGAAGCACCTTGATCGGTCGATTTACTTCCATAATATTTTGGCCATCCCGGTTCCATATTGCCAAAGCCATCCGCCTTAAATAGCATGTATTCCTGACCATTTCCTTTCTTCTCGTAGCCAGGTAGCTCGGATGCATCGCCCGTACCTAGAATAATAAGTCCTCCATCTTGGGTGGCATAAATAGAATTCGCTACTTGGTCGCCACTTAGTTGGAAAACGACTTGGCCGAGCAAGCCAGGGGAGGGGGTTGGCTTTACTTCTACTTTATTATCTGAAGTTGCTGTGATCGATATCACTTTTGAATCGCCACTCAACGCTGCACTCTGGTTTAAAAAGTAATAGCAGATATCTTTTCCACCTTTTTCATTGGTAGTTCCAGCTATAACAAAACCGTTTCCAAACCGAGATAAATCGGAAGGAGTTTGGTTAAAACCATTTGCGCCAATTGAACCCGCAGAGGTAGATGTTGTCCTTTGTGGAATTTGCAGTAACGAGATCTTATCAAACTTTGCTGCTTCTGTGCCAACGGATATGGGAGATGTCCAATACACTCTGTTGTTCGCATCCAAAAATAACTTGTTAACAATATCAGTTGCTTTGCCCTGCCCATTTAGCCAAACCCATTTAAACGTATTTTTGTCGATTTCGCCAATAAACATGGTATTGTCCGAGGTTCTTATACCTGATACAAGATAATTGTTGGGAGCAATTGAGTTGATTGTTATACTCGCACCAGCGATGAAACCTGAATTGCCCCCAAACCCGATATTGGGAAAAGCGTCTGTAACACTTAACGAATTTCGGGCAACGGTTTTTCCTTCCAAATCCATTACCACTATATTCGAAGCACCCAATAATAAGTAACCATTGGCAAGAATCAATAAATCCTTTCCAACATCGGCTGTTTTAATATCTTTCGTTTCAAAAAAGACACTTTGCCAAACAGGGTTACCATAAACATCTATTTTAATAACTTTTGCCCCGAACTCGTTTAAGAATTGCCCCGTTCCGTCTTTAGCACCATTTGATAATATGATAAAACCTCCATCGGGGGTCTCCTTTATTAATTTGGCTTCATCATTGTAGCCCCCGTTATAATACCGCACAAATGTGGAGGGTTTGGCAAGTTCAATACCTTTTTCTGAACCGCAAGCCAGTAAGAAAATCAGATATAGCGGAAGTAGCCTGTTCATTTGGTGAGTTATTTAACAAGTTTTTTTGGTATAAAAATAGGTTTGATTACCCCAATGGTGGCCATAACATTATGGGTCTTGAAATCAGGGATCTGAAAACCATAGTCGAAAACGGCTTCTTGATTTGTTCTTTTCTCAGCAGTCAGGTTACTAAAGCCATATTGAAACCGAATATCACCTGTTACATAAATACTGCCTATTCTAAACTTACCTCCAGCCATAATTACCGCAGAATAGGTAATTTTATTAAAAGAAGACGTGGGCTTAATTGTTGGCCCTGAAATTGTATTTCCAGAATTTCCATCTGGCTCCAATCTTGGTGTTTTTGTTTCGTTCTCTGCGGCCAACAGATAGCTAAATCCAGGCCCAATTGCCACGAAAGGATTTATGGCACTCTTCTTTTTTTGGTAAAGACTGTATTGAATCATGGGGTAAAAATCCAATCGAGTGTGTGTATAATTACTTGAAATACTGGCAGCAAACTTGGCGTCTCCTTCCGTGCTGCTTAGCTGATCAAAATCGAAAAATCGGGCATTGTTGTAGGCGAAGCTTTTCGTCATGTAGAAAATTTCAGCGCTTAAAGTCCATTTGTTCTTCACCAACATCTTTTTTTTGTTCTTTACCAACATCTTTTCAACGCCTAATCCAAAATAAGGGCTAATGGCGGGTGAAAATTTCCCGTCAGGGGAAACAGAATTCCCGGTGTTAAATATAGTGACGGGGCTAACAAAAGTTCCCGTAAAACCGAACTTTGCCGTCAAACTAATTACGGGTAGGCTTCTGAACTTTATGTGTTGACCGATGAACTCAGCCGGGTCTATTTTATCATTGATCTCAAAAAAGCCGTCCGTCTTTAACAGACTCAGCATGGCTTTATCCGCTTGCTCTGGCTCTTCAAGGTAGATGTAGGCTTGTGTAAGAAGTTTGTAAGCATCTCTTTTCTCTTCTTTCGAAAACTGATCGTCACTCTTAGGATCCAGGCATTTTTCGCAAATCTTTGGGAGCTCGTGCAACCTACCCGCGTTGTAGGTTTCGTTGGCGAGCCTGAGCGTTTGCGTACAGGTCTGTGCTACACCTACCATGGAACTAAAAAATAAGACTACACTTACCAATAAAATTCTCTTCATGTATCGTTATTTATTGTTTTCCGGGTAATTTTCGCATGTTTTCTCGTAAGGCAGATCTTGCATTCGCGTTTCCCATTCGTCCTTCGTCAAGTTGCGGGTTACGTAGCCGCACAATAGACCCGCCATGGTTTCCACTTTTGTGGGATAAGCGTGGATAGTAGCGCGTGAACTTTCTGGATTACTATGCATACCCACCATTACCTGTTGATCATCTGGCGCAAAAGCAGCACACCAAGCCCAGTCACTGTTATCGCTCATTACGATGGCGGGGATATTGGGATCACTCCAATCCCAAAGCCGAGCAGATCTGTCGCGGCTAATGGTAACTACCGACTTTCCTGAATTGTTGAACTTGATTTGCTCAATGTGAGCAGTGTGACCAGAGAGCAGCTTGCTTGAGGTCTCAGAGCTAATTATCCTTACTTGCCCTCTTTCATCTCCGATAATCATTCTTTTGTCTGGCAAGGGTGCAAATGAAACGGCAGTTAACGAGACCGTTTTTTTGTTCTTATCCAACGGATTTTTAAAATACTCTCTAGCAACGTAGTTATTCTTTATATCCCACAGATAAAGCGTGCCGTTATCTCCCGCGCCCGCCAAGGTATTTCCATCAGGACTTAAGTTTATTGCATTAATTTTAATCTGACTTGCAATTACTTCTTTAGTAGACGCGAAGTCAGAGTACTTGATGCTTCTTCCTGAATTATCGCGCACAAAAATACCCCTGCTGTCATTTGTAAACTCAATGTGCTCTACGCTTCCAATAAAACCATAAATTTTCTTTGGAGGTGCGCTCATGTTTCGGATGTCATATAATTCAATGTAATTTTTGGTGGCATCGCCCGTGGCAGCTCCGCCTGCTGCCAACAGGTTTCCATCCGGGCTTATATCCATTGCATAAATTTGATAGTCAGCTCTCAATGGCACCAATTCTTCCGATGTCCATTTGTTATTGCTATTGTCTGTCCAGCGTATAAGCCGGCCATCGCTGCCCCCAGAATATATTTGATTTGTTTTTACACTGGTTACCATGGCCCTAGCAGCTCCCTTCTCATGTCCATCCAGGCTTTTGGTAAGTGGATTTTCATTCGTTTTTAATGCTTGGTAAAGGCCGCTATACACGTCATTGTCATTAATGATACCTTTGTATTTTTTGTTGAACAAATACCCTTGCTGTGCCAACAGCGCTTGTTGCTCGCGATCGCTTTCCCTCAATTCTTTGGATTTAAGCGCAATGGCCCGAGCGGTAGAGAGGTATTGTTGGCGGGTTGCTTTTTCGCTGGCGATCCTAGCTTCTTCAGCCTTTTCTTCTGCTCTTTTCTGTTGTTTCTTTGCCTCCTCCGCGCTTGCAACCGCCAATTTTCGCTGTTCCTGAGCATCTTTTTCAGCAGCTACGGCTTTTTTTCTCTCCTCTTCAGCTCTTTCCTTAGCTTTTATCGCTTCACGCTCTGCCGCCTCTGCCTTTAAACGAGCTTTGTCGGCTAAATCTTTTTGTCGCAAAGCTTCTTCTTTAGCTTTGTCGGCTGCAAGCTTCTCTGCTTTAGCTATGGCTTCATTTTTTCTGGCTCGTTCGCCAGCCTCTAGCGCTAATTTTTCCTGCTTTTTTGCTTCTGTGGTTTGATAAACGGCAAAAACGACTGCTATGAGTGCAAAGACCAGCAAAACACTCACAACAAGCGCAAACGTTCTGGCTCGTTGGAGTTTACGCTTTTGTTCTAGTTCTTTTATCCGTTGCTCGGTTTCGAACTCTTTTTTCGAATACTCTAAAAAGATGAGGGTTCGTTCAAACGCGGGGTGGTAGCGTTGTCCCCAAACCAATGTAGGCTTATGCTTTGCTTGCCAGTTCAATGCCAACTGCAAATCAGGTGGCCTCCATAGGCCGGCCTTGCCTATTTGATATTGAGAGGCGGCTTCGGCCAACCGTTGATACATCTGCACGGCATCGGCTTCATCGTCTACCCAGTTCTTTAGCCGCGTCCAAATGCGCATCAAACTTTCGTGCGAGATATCAATCATCGACTTACCGGAAAGGGTAATGCCGTAGGAAGGTGTGAGCAACGATCTTCCAGGCTCCCGGAATTTATCGACTACAGCAACTACCTCGGCCTCAGAAACTTCGGCTATCGAACCAATCTCAACCAATCGAGTGGGTCTTCTGATACCAAAATTTTCCCCTCGCTTTTCGGTAATGGCCTTAAATAGTATTTCGCAAACATGTTTTTGATGCTCATCCAACTCGTCATACGCTTCGTTTGCATGCATCGACAACGCCTCGGACATGGTACCGATGGCTTCGTAGTGCTTCAAGTCAACAGGCTCATCCAGTGTGTCCTTGTAGCGAGTCCAATATCCCCACGTGCGCATTAAGGCATGTTGCAGAATGGGCAATTGATCGGGATTATCACCCAAATCATTTAGCAACTGCTGAACAAGGCGAGGGGAGATTTTTGCCCCACCCACCGCCACAGGCCCTTCAATAGCCCTGCGCTTTTGTTCGCGGGTCATTTGAGGTATCAGGTAATGGCTGTCATTTATTTTGCGTGTCAGTTCCGGAAACTGTGCGCAGTCGCCAATAAAATCAGAACGCATGGTGATGGCCACGTAGATGGGAGAGTCGGGGTAATTTACGGCCTCCATTAAAAGATTAACAAAGGCCAATGTTTCATCCACCGAGTTATCACCGCTGTCCTTGAAGCGGAATAGTTCTTCAAACTGATCGACCAATATCAAGTAGTTTACATCAGCCGATCTTCTGGATTGTTCAATGGCTTCAACAAGCCCTAGTGAACTGCTTCTCAGTAACGTAGAGACGATCGTACGTTTAATCTTTTTGTCCTCTGTATCTGAAGAGGTATATTCCCCTGATGTTTTTAATAATGCCTCGGATAAATTGTCAATGGGGCCGCCTCCAGGCCGGGTCACGATAACCTCCCAGTTCGGACTCGCATCGGTTAAAAAACCACCATAAAGTATTGGCATTACCCCGCAGTAAATGAAGGATGATTTACCACTTCCAGAAGGACCAATTACACCAACAAATCGACTTTTTGAAAGCTTGAGGAGCACTTCATCGCTTTGGCCTTCTCTGCCAAAGAAAAGATGGCTTTCGTCAATTTTAAATGGCCGCAGCCCGGGAAATGGATTAACTTCCACTGCTGTGGAAGACGATCCGTGCGTTGCGTCAAGTAGTTGGTTCATTTGGGGTATTCGTTAAAATTCTTGTAAAAAGGTCTTCATCGATTCAAGGGAACGGGCGCTATCTCCGGTAATTAACGTTAAGTTTTGGTTTTTGAATCCCTCTACAGACGCTGATTCGGAGCCAATAATGGCTTTTCCCAGGATAGGTTTTCTTCGCCCAAAACCGGGTGCTTTCAAAAGGTCTAACACTTTCATTCTTACCCATTGGTCGTTCACTTTTCCTTTAAAAATAATGGCAGCATCAAGGTTTCTTAGGTTTTCAATATGATTTTTCCTGACTTCCAACAAGTCGCCTTCAAACGCAGGCTCAAGCACTTTGAATCCGGATTTTTGAATTGCCTCTTTAAATGGACGAACTTCATTTACATCTACTTTATCGTGGAGTAGATAAATTGATTTCCCAGAGAAATTATCCGTCAAATCTCGCTCATCGGATTCGATAAGCTCTTCTCGCATTATATTTTTGAAATCTTCTAACGCATTTTGAAGTATTTCTGCACCTTCCTGCGCTTCAGTATCTCTCTTAATGTTTTCTATAAATGACTTTTGTCGATCACTTGCCGTTTTTAAATAGGAAGAAATCCAGATGAGTCGAGAAAATTCTTCTTGCTTTCCTCGTTTAGCAGAGGCAACTTCTGAAGCAAGACTATTTTGTATGTCAACAATCGATTTATCGGCACCTTCTGGAATCTCTCCATACGCAGCACCAATTAAGTGAATTGATAAACTGCTTTCTTCCAGGTCTTTCCTCACATCTTTTTCAAGCTCAGCTAAGTTAGTGGGTAGTGTATGATTTGGCAAAACCACATAACCGTGCCTTTGCAGTTCTCTTTTTATAATATCTCGTTGAATGGAAATATCATGACCCGTATCTGCCAGATAGATTGTTTTGCGTTTAAAAATATTCTTCACTTCAGCTTTAGAGCCATCTTGATTTAAATTAAGAAGAGACTCGTGTATGTCATGAGCCAAATCAACTAATTTCATCCAATACTGTTTTTCGGCTTCCAAACTAAAGAAATCGGAATACTCCTTCATTTGGCCCGAATCGCTGTCCAATTGATACATTTCATAACCTAGTAAATCCCTTAGCCTAGGAGGTTGTTCCTGTAGTGTTAGGGGCGATTTCAATACTTTGAATACGCGATTCACTTTTGAGTGCGATGTGACCTTGTAAAACTGCTCTAGGGTATCGAGGCATCGCCCCGATTGAATATACTCTTTAGAGGCAATGGTTACCAAAACGCCCACATTGCCTAAGTTGGACGCTGTAAGGCCATCAAATTCTGATTTAATAACAACGTTTGGTTTACTGCCTAGCACTTGATAAAGCATCAAGTCAAGAAATTTTTTGAATTGCGAAATCCAGCCTGCTTCGCTTTTATTTATTGCTTCGTTATCCTTCTCAGCAAAATTAATTATTACGTCAATATCAAAAGCCATATTATCTGTTGTTTCTTTATTTTACGAATTTCTCACGGCCTCTTTTTCGCCTGTTATGTTATGAATAAGTCCTTGCGCTAACTCGTGATAGTTGGCCAACACAAAGTAAAAGTCAATTAAGTTAATTTTAAAAACGATTGATCGCTGCTGAGAAATTACTTCGGTAAACTTAGGTGTTTCGCCCTCTTGGAAAAGATCCCCAAAGACATCTCCTTTCTTAAGGGTAGTCACCAACTCACTGCCGTTCATAACTTTTACTTCGCCTAGCGCGATGATTAAAATGGGGCTGTTCTCAAATGAACTGTTAACTACGATTTTATCTTTTGCGCCCAGATCTAAAGGGATAATTTTATCGGCCAACTCACTAAGTAACGTTCCTTTGATACCCTTGAACTCAGGAAGCCGTTTAATGAAAAGCACCATTTCGATACCTAAATAAAAGCCATCGTCCAGTCCATCTAACAGTTGGTTGTTTTCAATCGATGAGTCGAGAAATTTTTTGTCTTTGTGGGGCAATCGCTCGGTAACAGTGTTATAAATCGCACGGTCTTTATTATAGATAACCCACGCAGAAGTTTCTTGTAAAAGCCTATCGTTATTAAACATTTGGCTAATTAATCCTCTGCTTACGCGGAAGTCATTCATATACGCAGAGGCATGGATTGCGCAGGCCTTTGTCCAACGATTATTTAAATTGAAACCCCTATTTAAAATGTAATTTAATGTTTGAATGGGTGAGTATTCTTCTCGAGGGAAATAAATTTGAAGCAATTCCATCTTTTCAGATACATCGGTATCATCTAATATAGGAATGAGTTTTGGTTTCAAATCCTGATCCACAAATAAATCAAGGAGCTCTAATCCATAGGCAACGCCATCGGGAGTTCCTGTTTCAATATGTTCTCTCACTAATTGAACCGATTGTGGGTCATAGATTGGTGATAACAGTAAGCTTATATGGTCAAAGTTTTCCCTGATTTCCTCTCGCATTGCTTGCTTTAAGAATACAAAATGCTCTACTCCGTCAGGCAACTCCTTTAAGGCAGCGAGGTTCCACAAAGTCTTTCCAATCTCTAAATCCAATAGTTCTTTAATTTGGATTGCCTCTCGTCCTTTTGCTTGGTATTTAATGAAGCGAAGGCAAAAGAGTATTTGGCGAACTATTCTTTTATTTGGATAATCAATTTTTTTCCAGAGCAGCTGCAATCCCTCAGTGCCACCGATATGGCCTATAATCTGGACTATTTTAAGCATGATAAGATCGGTTTGCCCCGATTTATGGAAAGCGGCTTCTAGGGTTGGTAATACTTCCTCTCCCGCCTCTTTAAGGGCAGAGGCAGAATGATGTCCGAACAAAGGCGAAGAAAGCATCTCTATCAAAACAGGCCAAGTTTCTCGTCTTTTAACTTTTCTGGCTGTTAGCAAAGCTTCAGTTCTTACTTTCGGATCTTGATCTCTTAAAAGTTCAAGTAATATAAAGATGGTGCGCGCACTCAACAGTTTACGGAGCAGTTTGGCGGCAAGCATTCTATCTGCCTGTTTGATGGACTTACTCAACTTCAATAGATTATCCACTGAGATTGAAAGTAGGTCGCTGTCTTCTGCATCACCAGCGGCTCTTACAGCCAATCCTTTTATCTCGCTTTCGTCTTTTACGAGACCTAATTCTTGAACTTTAGCGATCGCAAATTGCCGAACCGTTTTTAACTTACTTTCAACAAGCTGAATAATGGAGGTTTCAAAAAGAGCGGGCTCTAATTTCTCCATCAGTTTTAGTCCATAAACTACTTTTTCCTCGGCAGCACTTTTAACTTCTTTTTCTAAAACACTATCCATCGTAAATTCTTGAATAATGTTCTTTTCAAGCTTCGTCTTATTTTTGACCAGCGAGCCTTGAAGTGTTTCTTTGTAGCCCGCATACATTCGGTTGGTTACCCAATACCAAATTATGAGCAGCGGGAGGGTAAACAGTGTTATTGAAAGTAAACTGAAAGCTTTGGAACTATTAATTAATACAATCACACCCCCCGCAATGGTACTTGCTAAAGCGGTAACCACACCTTCCATTTTGGTTTGAGAATCCAGTTTTATCGATTTATCGATGGGCACATAGTAGAACTTGAAAATGGGTGCGTCAATCGCCTCCCGAAGTGAGTTGATAAAAAGTTTGCTCATAGCTACCGTGATGAAGAAAATGATAACACTACTTCCAGGAATGGAAGGGTCATACCCTAAAAAGAATCCAGCCCCTAATGCCAGCGAAGTAAACAAGATGATAAGAATAGGATTCACCAAAAGCGCCACTTTTATACCATAATTTTGACTCAACCAATCGGTGCCCCAAGTGCCAAAAGCGAAACCGAATATTACAATGGTTGCTTCGAAAAGACTTAAAAAATAGGGGAGATTTTCTTTGTTATCATTAAATTGATTGATCGTAACGTTGAAAAAAGAATAGTCGACAAATCTCAACGCAGTCATAGAAACTACTATAAAAATAGCCATTGACAAGGTGTATTTGTTGCCTACAAAATCAAAAATGTTCATCTTTTTATGGTCTTCTTCGCTGGCTACATCCTTTATCTTATTGCCCGCTAAGTACGTATTCGACATCAAGAAAAAGAGTATTAAAAAACCTCCAATGCTGAACACAGACACAGTATACAGCGATTGTGTGTCAAGACCTAAGGAAAGCAAAATTGGTATAATAAAGAAAGATAGCAGCTGGGCTGCAGTTGTCCCTAAGTCTACGCTACCAATTACCCTTTTGGACTGACGCAGGTTAAACATCCGCTCAAAAGAGCCCCAAAAAACCAAAGAGGTGATGAACGTGAATGGTAAAATTAGAGTGAAACCATAAAACTGAAGCGTTTCTGAATCGCTGAAATAACCTTGACCAAATTCAAATCCTGCGGTAAGCAAGAGGGTGATCAAAAGGCTTAGAAAGCCAAGCACTCTAAAGGGAATTCTTCCTTGCAAAAAATTGTAAATAGCAGTGCCTACAATGCCAAAAATTCCTGAAATAAACAACGCTTTCGGCAAGTCTTCGCTTTCACTAAAAGTATTAAGAAAGATCGTTTGAGAAGCAACTGTGAAAGTGGCAACAAACAGACCAAGCATAAAACTTATAGCAAGTAAAAAGAATACTCTACCAGACTCTTCTTCTTCTACATCTAAAAATTTTAGTATCCGTGATTTCATTTAAAAATATTACTTCAACCCAATTTTGGCGAATTTTGATCAAAAATCCAATTCATTTGTTACTTCTTTTGGATTTTGTATAATCACTCAACGTCAGATTGTTGTATAAAAATTCTAGTTTTGCCAATTGAAATCGTCGAAAATTAGGATTAACTGAGTTAGATTAAAACATGAAGGGGCTATTAATTATTGTTCTAACGGTTGGTCTGATAAATCATACGTTTGGTCAGAACACTAAATCACTGTCTGAGGCGCAGCGGTTGTATGACTCCAAGAGCTATGAAAAAGCATTGCCGCTCTTTTTGGCAACTATTGGATCGGGGGTAACTAATTCAAAAGTAGCCTATCAAACGGGTGTTTGCTATCAAAAGTCTAAGGACTTGAGAAACCAGCTAAATGCCATACCCTATTTTGAGGAAGCACTTAAGGATAAAACTACAGCTACATCGGTATATTACGAGCTGGCCGAGTTGTACTTAAAAAATGAACAAGTAGATAAAGCATTAGCCCATTTTTCAAGATATCGAGATTTAACCAAAACCGATCCTAAAGCGCAGACATTGGCAAAGCGCAATATCGAAATCTGCAACAATGCGTTGATTTTTATGTCGGCTCCCAGGGATGTTCAAGTCAAAAGCTTTCCAGGCAATGTCAATTCAATTTACACAGAATATAATCCAATAGTTTCTGCCGATGAAGGAGTGATGGCCTTTACTGCATTGCGGCCAAATACGGGAAGAACGCGAACGGGTGATAAGTTTATCGAAGAAATATTCATTACCTATAATCAATCTGGAAGTTGGTCTGAGCCCGTGGTTGTTCCTGTCTCTGACGAACATAATGTGGGTACTGCTGGTATTTCGCCTGACGGACAAAAGATGATTGTGTTTTATGGCGGATTAGATGACGAAGGTAGCTTATACCAAATATCGAAAACAAATAGTGGCTGGTCAAAGCCTTCTATCCTTGCCAGTACCATCAATTCCAAATACCTTGAGTCAACCGCAAGTATAACTCCCGATGGAAAGACCATCTATTTCGCCAGCAATAGGTTGGGCGGAAAAGGCGGTATGGATATTTGGAAAATCGAAATGAAAGCTGATAAAACGTGGAGTCAACCTATTAATTTAGGCGCTGAAGTAAATACGAAAGATAACGAAGATGCTCCTTTTATTCATCCCGATCAAAAAACCTTGTTCTTTACTTCCGATGGACATAGTACAATGGGTGGGAACGATATTTTTAAGACGGAACTTGTAAATGGAAAGTGGATACGGCCTGAAAATATGGGCTACCCGATCAACACTGCCGCCAACGACAATTACTTTACACTCCTTGCCGATGGAACCCGTGCCTATTTTTCTTCCGATAGAAAAGGGGGTAATGGTTCTCAAGATATTTATTTTCTTGATATGCCGGAAAATGCTTCCAGCATTCCTTTGACCATGATAAAAGGCAAGGTTATCAATGGGGAGACAGGTAAGCCCATGGCTACTAAAATGTATGTTATTGATAATGATACCAAAAAGGAAGTTGAATTTGTATATGATCCGGATCCACAAACTGGCAACTACTTAATTATTTTACCTCCGAACAAGAATTACGATATCATCATTGAATCAGAAGGCTTCCTGCCCTACACGCTGAATGTGAACGTGCCGCATCAGACGCGCTTTTATGAGCTGTATCAAAAAATTAGCCTTACTACCATAAAGCAATTTGATGTGGTGGTGGGGCAAGAGGTTTCAGTAAAAAATGCTTTTTACGAAACAGAACAGGAAGTTAAAACAGAACTCCGAAAGTCGCATGAATCGAAGTTAGTAAAATCAGGAAATGTTGATGTGTACGACCTGATGCTTGACTTGATGGCCGCCAATGATAAGGTGGGTATCGATTACCTAGTAGCATTAATTGAGCAAAATGAAAGCGTAGACGAAATAAACTTTGACGAAAATCAAAATCCTAAGGTCGAGTCAGCTGTTCGTAAGTACTACTACGATGAAAGCGATGAGAGTAAATTTGAGAAGAAATTGGTGGAAGGAAAGACAGTTTTCTCGTTGCCGACTATGGTAATGCATGAGGAATTGAAAAAGCAAGCTGAACCAATAAAGCTAGCGAGCTATGACAAGAAAGCGTTAGACTCTTTTGTAAAACTGTTTTTTGATGTTGGGCAGAGTGATTTAAAACCTCAGTACATTCCAGAACTAGATAAGGTTTTGTTGTTGCTGGATAAAAATCCTAATTTGGCGGTTGAGATTTCGGGTTTTGCTTCAGCCGAAGGTGATGAAGCAAAAAACAGAGAGCTATCTAACAAACGGGCGATTACTGTCTTGAATCACTTTAACTTCAAAGGGATTGTAAGAAGAAGAATTGTTGCAAAGGGGCAAGGCATTGCTAAAGAACAGTCGGGCAATAAAGAAGAAGGTAGAAGGGTAGAGGTAAAAGTAATTGATCCTCTTAGTAGTCCCAACAAATAAAAATGCTAAGGTAGCAACAGGGAACTATCGCCATAGCTAAGAAAGCGGTATTCATTTTTGAGTGCCGCTTCATAGATCTTCTTCCAATCATCTCCCACAAAAGCTGCGACCAAAAGCATGAGTGTTGAGGAAGGTTGATGAAAATTGGTGATTAATCCGTTACATATTTTGAATGAATAACTGGGTACAATGTAAATGGAAGTTTCCCCTGCAATAAACTCCAGTCCCTCGCTTGTCATCTTATTGTAAATGGCACGGAGGCTTTCTTTCTTCGTTATGTTATTTGCTAATTCATAAGGATCCATTTTGTAAACTATGAACTCAGCTGTGTTGTCAGCAATAAGTTTTACACCATACCAATACAAACTTTCTAGCGTTCGCATAGAAGTTGTGCCAACCGCAATTACCTTCTGATCGTCAATTAAGAGTTTTTCGATGATACTTTTTTGCACTACCACCTGCTCGGAATGCATCTGATGGTCAAGTGCGTTGGTTGTTTTTACTGGTAGAAAGGTGCCAGCACTTACGTGTAGCGTTAAAAAATCTACACCAACACCCTTTTTCTCGATGGTATTTAAAACCGTTTCTGTAAAATGCAGGCCAGCAGTAGGAGCAGCTACCGCTCCATCTGCTTGTGAATAGATGGTTTGATACCGATCTTTATCTTCTTTAGTAGCCTTTCTTTTAAGATAAGGCGGTAACGGAGTGGCACCACATTCTTTCACTACTTCAGCAAACGTAATACTTTTTGAATTCCAACGAAAGCGAACGATCGCATCTTCCCGCGAAATCAATTCTGCAGTTAACTCACCCGAGGAAAATCGATAACTAAGGAGTAATCCATCTGGCCAACGTTTAAGATTACCAATGGCACATTTCCAAGTGGTAGAGTCGACTGCCTGCATGGCTTCATAAACTAATGAAGAGGGTTCAATGGAATGAAGAATAAATACTTCAATCTCAGCGCCACTGGTTTTTGTGAAAGTTAATCTAGCCGGAATAACCCGTGTGTTATTGAAAAACAAGGTGCAGTTGTTAGGAACAAAGCCGTCAATATTTTTAAATGAAGTATGAACAATATCCCCTTTTTGGTAAACTAGTAACTTAGATTCGTCTCTTTCCGAAAGTGGGTGTAGAGCAATTCGTTCTGAAGGCAATTCGTAACCATAGTCGCTAATTAAAATTTCCTTCATACCTAATTTTATTACCAGTTCAAATTTGCTTTTTTTAATATAGATTACCTACCAATCACAAAGTTAACTCTGAATCTTAGTTTTAGATTCTCAATTGATTTGTAATGTGTAATTTTAAATTCATAATTTTTTACCATGTCGTTAAAGGCCACGTTTGTTCAGTATACTTTTAAGTTTGATTTTGATGCCCGAACCTCTCGCGGCCTAATGCGCGAAAAGAAATCGTGGTTTATTAAGATCTGGGATGAGAACAAGCCAGACACAGTTGGTATTGGTGAAAGCGGACCTTTGCCCGGATTAAGTGTTGAACCAATCGCTGGTTTTGAAGAGAAAGTCATACTTGCTGTCGATGTTATAAATGGCGCGAAATTGGCTTTGTCATCAATACCGAATGTGCTAAGTGAATTACATACTAAGCTTCACGAAATTTTCGGCTCCGACTTTCTATTTCAGCACCCTTCCATCGCTTTTGCTCTTGAAACTGCTCTGCTTGATTTGAAAAATGGAGGATCGCGGCTCATCTTCAACAATAGATTTGTTTCGGGCGAACCCATCCCCATCAATGGGTTGGTGTGGATGGGTGGCCTTGATTTTATGCTTCAACAAGTGGCCATAAAAATATACGATGGCTTTTCATGTATTAAACTAAAAGTGGGAGGCATCGATTTTGAAAAAGAATGCGACATTGTGCGTTACATTAGAAGAAAGTATTATCGCGAGAACATCACTATTCGTTTAGATGCCAATGGTGCATTTAAGGTAGACGAGGCGATGTATAAATTGGAAGAGCTATCGAAGTTCACCATCCATTCTATTGAACAGCCTATTAAAGCTGGGTCTGGCGAGATGCATCTGTTCTGTAAAAACTCCCCCATACCCATTGCGCTGGATGAAGAGTTGATTGGGGTTTACACAACAGAAGCAAAGATTGACTTGCTTGAAAACATTAAGCCGCAGTTTATCATCTTAAAGCCCACGTTGCATGGCGGCCTTTATTCCTGCCAAGAGTGGATTGCATTGGCCGAAGAAAGAAATATTGGTTGGTGGATAACTTCTGCGTTGGAATCGAACATTGGGTTAAATGCCATTGCCCAGTTTACCGCTAATTACAACATTACGTTGCCACAAGGGCTTGGCACGGGTGGCATTTACAAGAATAATATTGAATCACCTTTGAAAGTTGAAAAGGGGTTTTTGTTTCTTAAAGAAGATGAACCATGGGATGTTTCAGCTATAAGTTGAAAGGATATTGTGGGGTTTTCTTCGCTATTCTTGCACAGAATTAGGCGTCCATTTCTTTTACAATATTCATGGTTTCAACACTTGTGGTGCAGGCCTTTCTTAGCAATTCAGTCTCATGGTCTTTGTAATCAGCGAAGCGATAGGTATTAAATTTTGAGGCAATTATAGGGTCGCTGTGGCTCTTTGCTTTCGTACTAAAGTATTTATTTTTGCTAAATAAAAACTAAATAAATTAGCTTTTACTTGCTTTTGCTAAACAAATTGTTTTGTTTTGACTAAAATATTTAGTGAATGAGTGCCTACAAACTAAAACTGAAAAGCAAGAAACTTATGTCGGGCAATTATCAAATTGATTTTACAGCTCAGGCGTTTTCGCAAGAACTTTATGGCTATTTACTAGCTGAAAAAAATGTTTCGGTAACCGAAGTAGTAGAGAAAATAGGTAGGCATATTGATGCCATGCAAAATGCCGAACGGTATTATCAACGCAATCTTTTTTCGCTGACTAATCGCGAACACAATTCAGGAAAAATATTAATCTTTAAGCGCGCATGAGTAAGGTAAACGAGAATATTAGAAACCACCGAAAGCAGTTGAGTCTCACCCAAGATCAATTTGCTCAAAAGATTGGAATCAAACGATCTTTGGTAGGCGCCTACGAAGAGGGTAGGGCAGAGCCTCGGCTTGAGCTCCTTCAAAAGATGGCTGCGTTGTTTGACATTTCAGTCGATCAACTAATTGGCGATGGAACGCAGGTGCAGAAATCGGATGAAAAAAAGTACGCAAGAGGAAAAGAAGTAGTTGTAATCACGGTGGATGAACATCAAAAAGACAATATCGAGCTAGTTCCACACAAAGCAGCAGCAGGCTACCTAAATGGATATGCAGATACTGAATATGTAAAGGAATTGCCTAAGTTTAAACTCCCTTTTTTAACGAATGGCACCTATAGGGCATTTGAAATAAGTGGCGATTCGATGCTTCCTATTTTGCCCGGAACCATTGTAATTGGTGAATATGTAGATGATATAAGAGCGGTAAAGAATGGTAAAACGTATGTGTTGGTAACCAACCGCGAAGGCATTGTGTATAAGAGAGTGTTCAATTACATCGCGGAAAGCGGCAAACTGTTTTTGGTTTCAGATAATCGGCACTATGCGCCCTATCAAATTGATGCCGAGGAGGTAATTGAAGCCTGGGTTGCCAAAGCCTACATCAGTGTTCAATTTCCTGATATTGAATCAAAGAATGATGTTTCGGTGGAGCAGTTAGCGGGCTTGGTGCTTGATCTTCAAAAAGAAATTCTTCAATTGAAAACAGCTAAGTAGCACTTGCTTTTTTAAAGTTGGTTACACTTTAAGTAAGTTATAAAGAAATAACCTTTGCGGGTTTTGCTGATCCCTTTTGCCGGTAATGTACTGAAAAATAGTTGGTGACTTTGATGCGATAATTTGTTAAAATTAGCGCGTCAGCCTGAAGAGGAATCAAGCTCTGCTGGAGAGCAACTTGTCAGCAATAAGGT
>JBIKRT010000049.1:0-32951 GCA_044349005.1 Cyclobacteriaceae bacterium | reverse complement strand
CGCTTTTTTTGTCTTTTCCATAAACAAAAAAAGTTTAGTGAAACCACTTTCACTAAACTCCTTGTAACTATATGATTGTCAATGCCCCCAACGGGGTGTCACCAACTATTTTTCAGTAATATGCCAATAAAGACGATAGTACAAATGCAAGCATTCTCGCTCGTCTTAATTCCATTTTACTTGATGGTTCCATCGTATTTTATTAATTAAAAATTGTCGTGCAGAACTTGCCTGGTCTTAATAGCTCGAATTAAATGGTAAAGCAACAAGCCAATCGGGCCAAAGAAAAAGGTTAGGAGTAAAGCAGGTACTACCAAGTAATGCTTTATTCCTAGCTTTTGGCTATTGCTTACCTCCCAACTTCCTACAAATAAATCAAAGGCAAGGTAATGAATCCAGCCTGCCGTAACAGTCCACGGATTAGTGAACAGTTTCATGACACCATTCAATGAATTAAAGTCACCCTCCCCTTCTCCAAAAAATAATATGATCAAACTGAGGTAAACAATTCCAAGTATCATTGGAATTATACCTTGAAGAATTATTATTCTAGTCCATTTCCATTTGGGAAAGAATAACAATAAGATCCACGCAAGTGGTGTAATGCTGTTGCAGATTTGAAAAATTTGGTCGGCTATCATAGGGGTTGTGTTTAGTTAAATTTACCCAGCTTATTGAACTAAACAAAATATGGTTTTAGAGCCTGCTGACGAAAGAACTAGCCAGCGAATCGTTGTAGAGACTTTTTTTAAACCTAATTCGTAAAATGCAATAAACGCCAGCATGCGTGATGATCGGAATTTCATCAACTGATTTCAACCCTGTAATGTGCACCAGAGTTGTATAAACAAAAAACCTCTGGACAAAATTCCAGAGGTTTTTTGTAGGAAAGTCAACTATTTGAAACTAATTGAGAGACTTCCAATTATTTTTGGATTGAAGGGACTTAATGATTCTAGCCGAGGGGTCAGCGCGTTCCATCCAGCACCGGGAGAAACCCCGGCTGCAATGAATCCATCGCTCTTAAAATAGCCTGGTGGATTGGTGTTCACTAGATAGGCAGCTAACTCGTTTTGGTTGATACCAGGAGTAATAATACTAAGCTCTCGGGTGAAAACCGCTTTGATGGAATTGTCTTTAAGCAAAACTTTGCGGTCGCTGTTGTCGAGGGAACTTGCGGGCAAGCCAACTTCAGCCACACCAATATTATCGGTGCTATTTCCAGAGGCCACAAAAGCCCAATTGAAACCAATTGCGCCAGAAAATAACTTAGCATTCGGGTGATTGCTATTTCCAAATACATCTACTACTGAACCCTTTTTCCCGGCAAACATTTTAAGATTATTAATTGAATATTGATCCGTTCCAGGTCCTATAACCGGAAGGCCTGCAATAGCGACAGTCATCTCCGCATCGTAGTTCACCGAACCTATTTCTGAATAGTCTATTCTGAAAGTGGCGTCTTTTGCATTAGCATTTTTCACACGATCTGTATTGTAAGGTTTGAATATAGCTATACCCGTTACTTTAGCAGCATTGTTCCAAAAAATCTGCAAACCCTTGCCGCCATCTGCATTCTTTTCTGAATCCGCATCGGTTATGGTCAGTTGAAAATCCCAAACTTTTGATTCGAATGTCACACTTTGCGCTACGACCAAATTTTTTAACCGCTTATCTTCATCACTTGTATAACTTACGGAGAGGGCACGATCAATTTTGTATTTTCTGATCGCCTCAATAAAAGCCTCGACAATTTTTGAGGCTCCCTCTCCTACCGAAATAAACGTATTTAGATTTTTATAAATATCATTGCCATTCACTGCTGCATTTTGCCTTCCACTTATCCGGCCACCGGAAATTCCAACATTGTTACTAATCGAAGACGGGATATCGACACCAAATGATTTTGGCAGTAGATCTTCTTGGGGTTTTACTTCCTCTTTTTTGCAGGACGAAAAGATGAGCGAAATTGTGGCAAGTAAAATTGCCACTGAGGCGAATTTTAGATTTTTCATGTTTTATTAATTTTATTTGTCTTCTAAGTAAATGTCGCAACAATTTGAACAAATGGTTTACTATTTCAACACGGTTTTTCGATGAGTCAACAATTTTAAGAGACTAATGGAAAGTAACGAATCCATCGATAATACTGCCGAAATAGGGAGTTAACAATTAATAAATTAGTTAAAATCCACCAACAATTAGCGGTAAAATTGAGTTAGCTAAGATATTCTCTTGACTTTGGTAATTTTAGAGTCTCTTTTCGAATTAAATGGGCTTCAATTTTTTTAATGTTATTATTTTAATCGTTTGTGCGCAGGTTTTTTTTCTGTCCGTTCTTTTATGGCGCAGCACTACCTTCAGGCGCAAATCCAACGGGTATTTAGCACTCACTATATTCAGTTTTTCGCTTAATAACTTTTATTACTCTTTTTTTGACATCGGCCTTTTTAAAGCCTACCCAATTGTTTTTTTCTTGCCTCTTTCTTGGACGCTCCTTATTCCAGTCGCGTTTTATTTTTTTATCGCTTTTTTGATTAATCCAGATCATCGACCATCCATCCCTGAAAAGTTGCTCTTCATTCCATTTTTGATTGATGTGCTTTTCAAGACTAGTTCCTTGTTCGCCTTTTTGCTAAACAGAAAATGGTTGGCAGAACATATCGAAATCTATAATCAACTGAACCATGGCATTGAAGTACTTTCTATGATCCTGTGTCTCGCATTGCTCGGTCAGGGAATGGTTCGGGTAGTTCGGTACCAGCACAATTTGAAAAACAATTTTTCAAGGATTGACAACAGCACTCTAGGCTGGCTGCGCAACCTGATGTATTCTTTGTTGGCGCTTTGGTTTTTGTGGAGCCTTCCGTACGCGTATGAACTGGTCACCAACGAATTTTCTCAATGGCATCATTACCCGTTGTGGATTGGTATGTCGGTAGTTATTTATTGGGTTGGCTATTCTGCCTACACCCGCAGAGAAGTATTTGAGGTGGCTCGTTTTCAAACACCTGCGAAGATGGAACCGGTGTTGTCTGAAAAAACAGACGATCACTATAAAAACCTGTTGGCGGTAATGAAAACGAAAAAGCCGTACCTCAACCCCGAGCTGAGTTTAGAAATGTTGGCCTCTGGTGTTGAACTTAGTGCCGGCTATGTATCGCAAATCATTAACAAAAAAGAGAAATCAAATTTTTATGATTTCATCAATCGCTACCGCGTAGAGGAAGCCAAAGAGTTGATGGCCAACGTAAAGTTTAATCACTACTCTTTATTGGCGATTGGGCAGGAGGCAGGTTTTAATTCGAAGACCACGTTCAATGCTGCTTTTAAGCGCTATGCCGGAGTTACGCCCTCCCAATTCAAGAAAGAGCTTCCTTCGGAAGTCTAAAAATTATCTAAAATGACGTGCGGCTGCATTAAATTGAATGCAGAAAAGCATTGGCCGTTGAAGAAAACAGCTTCTTGCATAAAAATTTAAGATATGAAAAAGACAAGATGGCTTTTGTTACTTCTTACAGCTTTGCTAATGCAATCCTGCCTGGTGGGCCGATTTGTATGGTACAATTTCTCGAACATCACGGACCATAAAATTTTTCCTTCCCGCCCGTTACTTAAATCGGACGCTCCTTTTCGATTTACGGATGCACCAAAGAACGAAAGAATTGGCAAGGCACGTGTGGCAAAAATTGACAGTATGGTGGCGGCCAATAATTCTGTGGCTTTCCTTATCATCCGCAACGACTCCATCTTAATGGAGCGATACTACCAACAATATGACGCTAGCTCAACCGTGGCTTCCTTCTCGATGGCCAAGTCATATACGTCTGCTTTGATGGGGGCTGCTATTGGCGATGGTGCTATAAAGAGTATCGAAGAGCCGATCACCAACTACCTCACCGAGTTGAAAGGCAAAACTGGATTTGATCAGATCAAAATACGACACTTGCTGCAAATGACGAGTGGAATTAAATCCAGCGAAAGCTATTACAATCCGCTCGGGCAGGCAGCCAAGTTGTATTACGGAAGAAATTTGCGCAGGTATCTTTCCCGCTTGAAAACAGATTACGCTCCGGGAACGAAGTTCGCCTATCGCAGCGTGAATACACAACTACTCGGATTAATTGTTGAGCGCGCCACCAAGAAAAACGTAACTGATTACATGAACGAAAAAATCTGGAGTCACCTAGGTGCTGAGTATGAAGCCACGTGGAGCATCGACAAAAAGAAAAATGGATTGGAAAAAACATTTTGTTGCATCAATGCCAAAGCCCGCGACTTTGCCAAGTTTGGAAGGCTCTACCTCAACGAAGGTCAGTGGAATGGTAAACAGCTGCTTCCCAAACAATGGATCACCGAATCAACTACTTCAATACAAAAAGAAGGAGCAGTAGGATATTATGGCTACCAATGGTGGATTTCGCAAAAAGGTTTTTATGTCGATGGATTGCATGGTCAATTTATTTACGTGAACCGTGCCAAAAATCTCCTTATCGTTCGGTTGGGTAAAAGCGAAGGCAAAATGCCGTGGCCGAACTTTTTCGATCAGCTTTCTGAGTATCTCTAATCATTTACCTCGCCACTTTAAAGAAATAACTTTTATGAACCAGCTAATTACAATTGCCCTTCTTTTTTGTTTGTCTTATACGATGGGACTTTTGCATGCGTCTGCTGTTCTCCGGCTAAACAACAATGTGCAGTTAACTTTGCTGATGAATACACAGAGAGCAGCACATACTATTCCATCGCGTACAAGCTTAAACTACCCAGCTGTTCGACAAATTAGCGGAGCTGTTTTCGAACAGGAGATGAATGGGATTTTAAATCCCGAACAGAAACATACAACATACTGTTAGCTGAAACGCCTTACAGGGCGAAAAGAAGTAACGAAACCGAGCATAAGACGCCTAGGGTGGTGGCTAAGAGTCACTAATTTGCGGATTTTTTTATGCCAATGCAGCGTTTTACTCTTTTTGTGCATTATAGCAACAGGTATTTGGTTTTGCTTTGCGTTTTTGAGCTTTGTGTGATCCTGTTTTTTTGTATTTTTTCAAGACCACAGAATTTATCCCGCGAAGAAATGCAACATGCGAGCACCAGATTGTTTCAACAGTTAAAGACCAAATCAATTGACTACCCACGAGTTGATTAGCTTATGCAAACAGTCGGATAGGCGTGGACAGAAGATGCTGTACGAACGATTCATCACAAAAATGACACGATTGTGTTGGCGATATGTGAAGGATGAGGAAGATACAAAGGACGTATTAGCCGAGGCCTTCATTAAAATATTTCAACATATCAAATATTTCGATTTTCACGAGGAGGCGGGTTTAGAAGCTTGGTTAAAAAGAATCGTAGTCAATCAGTCTCTGATGTTTTTGAGAAAGAACAGAAACTTAGTTCGAACGGTTAACATTGAAGATAATCATCTTTCAGTGATAGCGCCTATTGACATAGAAATGAACGCTGAAGATTTATATAAACTAATTTTGGAATTGCCTTTGGGGTATCGCACTGTTTTTAATTTGTATGTTATCGAAGGTTACTCCCATAAAGAGATTGCAGCCCAGCTGACTATTTCTGAAAGTGCTTCGAGGTCACAGTTGACCCATGCACGACAGCGTTTAATGACCCTACTATCCAAAAATACAAAGCCATGAATCAAGACGATCTTGATAAGAAACTACTAGAGACCATCTCTGATCTCGATGAGAATTTTCCACAGGTAAAATGGAATCCTGATGATCTTTGGGAAACCGTACAGATCAAACAGCGAAGATCAAAGCAAATACATTGGCTAAAAGTTTCCATTCTCGCGGCCACCTGCATTAGTGCGGTAGTTTTTTTTGCTCCCATCCAATCGACAAAAAACACAGAACGCGTTACCATGCGTTATAGCGAAGAGGTAGAAATAGAGATCACAAAAAAATTTCATCCAGATGAAGAGAATAGCAACATCCGTCTTTTTATTGAAGAGCAATGCCGGGTGAAATCGGCAGTTTGCCAGACAGCAGAATTTCGCGATTTAAAGGGTCAGTTGGATGAATTGAGTGAGCAGTCTGAAAAAATAGGCAATCAACTTAAATTTTTTGGACAGGATGCTCATCTCATCCAGGCACATAGCAGGGTACAAAGAGCAATGAATCAGGTTGAAAAAGAGCTCCTCGAAATTATTAAGTCCTAATAACTTGATGAAGATGTCATGGAAAAAAAGGCAGTGAAAAAAAATCAACGATGTGATTTTTAATATGAAGCGATTCCGTTTATTACTTCTAGTTGTTTTTCTAGCCTCAGTTTCAGGGCAGACAATTGCCCAGCAAAAACTGCAGGTAGTAGAGAAAATGATAGAAAAAGATATTTCTGGTGATAAGGTTGAAGCGATAAAGATCGTCTGCGAGAAAGCCGATGTTACAATAAAAGGATGGGATCAGGACTACATAAAATTCACGCTAAAGTTGACAGCTCGACAAGAAAACAAAGACGTAGCTTCTCGGGAATTGAGTTACATTAAATATGCAATAACTCAACAAGATGGTATTGTTGAATTTCGTAACAGATTTGAATTTCCCGATGAAGTGACATACATAAAAAGCGCACTGCGCGTGCTTTATGATATTAAAGTTCCTTTCCGTGTCTTAGTGCAATTGGAGGGAAAATATAGCAATATAGAATTGACAGATTTAACCCATGAAGTTGATGGCACATTTGAGTTCGGAAATATTAAGCTAAATAAACTAAGCGGCCAAGTAAAAATAATTTCTGCCTATGCCGATGTTTTTGGTCACGATATTAATGTCTCTTTTTTTTGCCGCTCAAACAACGCCAATATTTATCTTGAGAACCTGCGTGGTTCTTACCGTATCAATAGCACTTTTGGAACATTGGTTATGCTGCCCAAGAACATTTTAAGCGACCTGAAGATTTCCGCGAATCGGACAGCTACAGATATTTCTATTGGAGATTTCGATGCATACGCCTATTCATTATCTACAGACCATGGAGTAATCGATATGAAACATGAGAGCTATGCCCAGCAAATCATTACCAATGACAAGAGTCAATACTTCCATTCAAAACGCAAAGAGGGCAAGCCCCTCATTAAAATATTTACTAGTTACAATAAAATTACCTTAAACAAATAGGCTATGGGAAACCGACTGGCAATCTTTTTACTTTTTCTTTTGGCATACGCCTCAAAGGCTCAAGATAGTTTACAGACTAAACGATTTGCTGTAGAGGGCGAAATGAGTTTTGGTTATAGTTACAATAGCTTGTCTTCTGTAAATTCATTCTTGGCAAACAATGGCTTCAATCCAATATCTAGGAGCAGATTTACCGCGGGTGTCGGTTCTGTTTCGATTATCAATAGATTTGTATTCGGGGCAAGCTTCGAATTCTTGATTCCGACATCAGAGTCGCAACCCGGCAACTTAAAAACAAGTTTGCAGGGTTTCAGTATGGCGCCAATTTTCGGATATTACATTGTACAAAAAAAGCGCTTTACAATTTACCCATACGTACGTCTAGTAGACAATAATTTTTCGTTAAAAATCATCGATGGTCAGGAAGTGTTGGATGCCAATGGTTTAATCAACGCAACAAGCAGGAATACTTCGCTCGATTACCAATTTTTCATACTTGATGTGGGGATGAGTATCAATCGGAATATCTCGGCAAGAAACCGCGATTGGGATTGCCCTCAAAGTAACCGATACTGGACTATGGGGCTGAAAGCAGGCTATTCGTTTGTGTCTGGGAATGATGATGCAAAATACAATAGCCAAGTTTTACGTAAAGCCCCCGCTTTGGATTATCGCGGACCATACGTCAGGCTAGTTATTGGCTTTGGAAATTGGCATCGAAAATTGAAATGGCAATAATCGGGTCCACTAAATACGTCACCATTGCTAACACAAGACAGAGCCTGCTACCACAGCCTGTTATCATAACTGAAAGCACGTCAACCAATCCATCTCTTTGCCAGTGGCACAAATGTAAAGGCTATCGGAGAACATTAATCATACATTAATAACAGCGCACGCTCCAGCTGCGCCACCATGAAGTGCCCGCAGCTATTTTTTCAATTCCATCTTTACTGGTAAAGTCGTGATTGTGATTCACTGAATCAGCAATGCCACACCACGGTTCTATGCAGATGAAATTGGCATCTTTGGCCGCCCATAAGCCCAAGAAAGGAAAGCCTGTAAAATGGAACTCCAGACCATGCTCGTCTTTATCAGTCTTTAATGTGATGAGCTCGCTGTTTAATTTTTTTAACACGATGGCATCTTCATAGAAGAGCTGATGGGTTAAATCAAGGCGATCGATATCTATAAGCAAGGGAGTGGACTTCAAGTCGATCAACCCCTCTTTTGTAATGAGCCAGCGGGAAGCCTTTTCTTTTCTGCTGAACTGCAAATAATAATCTTCAAACTGCAGCGCGTTTGTGAGAGGCACTTTAAATGCGGGATGCGCGCCAAGGGAGAAATACATTTCTTCGTTACCTAGGTTCGTAACCTGATAAGTAACGAAAACTTCGTCTTGTTTTAGTTGATACGAAATGCGCAGCTCAAAATGAAAGGGGTATTTTTCTAAGGAAGGTGCAGAAGACGTCAGCAAAAAGGTAATTGAATCTTTCTGAGATTGTTCTACTTCAAACGCTTCATCACGTGCAAAGCCATGCCGCGGCAATTGGTAGGTTTTGTTTTTATACGTATATGTATTGTCTTTCAGTGTGCCCACGATAGGAAACAAAACGGGAGATGACTTGGCCCAGGCCGGCCCGGCATCCCACATGTACTCCAGTTGTGTTTGGTTGTTTACTATGCTAGCTAACTCTGCCCCTTTTGATTTGATCCTTACCAACAGGTGTTCATTTTCTATCAGGTATTCCATCGTTTATTTTATTTTATGACTGTCGATGAAGCAGCAAATTAACAAACTGTGTGATTAAGGCAAGAGCCAAGTGGCTATAAGGTGGATAATAGACTGGCGAGGAGAAACGCCAGAAAAGATAGAATTCAAGTATTCTTAGCCATATTTCCGTTGTTCAATTCATCTCTAAAAAATCAAGCTCTCTTTTCATAAAAGCGGGCTTCAATTGCACTGCATCTTCCAACAGCATAATATTTCCCTGGTGCTTATCGTATGGTTTCCATTCTGGTAAACTATTTCCGTTGGGATTGCCGGTTTTCGCAAAGTTTACCCAATAGGAAGAAATCACATTTTCTAGTTCCCTATCTAACTTTTGCCAAGGCCTGTTCCATTTGTGCAACGTGTGCAATGCAAAAGGTACTTCAGAGGTATGGAACGCACCATAATTAGGAAAGCCTTGTTTATCGGGTGGCACATGCCCAAATTGATAGAGATAAGTTGCCATAGCATTGAAACTGGCCAGCAAGTGCGCGGGCAATCCGGCAAAATTGAGCAACGTTACTTTTTGTTTGACCGCCTTCACCTCTGCCGTTGTTGAAGCTGGAAAAATCTTCAAATAGGCTTTGGCGTTACTTCCATATTTTGCTTCCACTTCTTTTTTGTAATCATCGACCGTCATTTCGACATTCCCCAAAAAACTACCATCGCCAGTTACCCATCCTGTTAAAACGGGCGTTTGATTTTGAAGTCCTCTTTTGAAATGTTCCATCAGATTTAACGGCAACACATAACCATCTAAAGTTGTTCCAAATCGGCCCAGCTGTTGGTCGTTGCTTATTTGTTGCAATTCAGGCGCTGGCATTTTTCGTAGCGCAGCCAGTGACGTGGCGTTGGCTCTTTTCATAAAGGCAACTCCTTGGCCTTCGGCTTCTGGAAGACCTTGAACCAGCATATTTGATAACAGTCCTCCGCTTTGTGCAATCGCCTTATGAAATAAACCCTTTGCCAGTGGAGAAGCAATCAACGCGGTTACACTGAAAGCACCTGCCGATTGACCCGCGATAGTTACGTTATTTGGGTCGCCACCAAAAGCAACAATATTTTTCTGTATCCATTTAAGGGCTGCCAGCTGGTCTAAGAAGCCATAATTGCCTGAGGCCTGATAACTGGCTTCCTTGGTCAACTCGGGATGCGCCATAAAGCCAAAAACACCCACGCGATAATTGATGCTTACAAAAACAACTCCCTTTTTCGCCATTTCTTCACCATCGTAGATGGCACAGTTTGCTGATCCGCTGCTTAACCCACCACCGTAAATCCAAACAAAGACGGGTTGCTTTTGTCCTTCTGATTTGGCAGTAGTCCACACATTTAAATACAAACAATCTTCACTGAGTGGTTCGGGCTGAGCGATAAACTCTTCGCTCCAACAATAGAATGGTTGGGGCTTATTCTGCATAGGACTGGCAGCAAATTGATTACATTGCTTTATCCCTTGCCAGTTTTTAACCGGCTGTGGAGCCTTCCAACGTAAGTCTCCCACGGGTGGGGTAGCAAAGGGAATGCCTTTAAATATGCGAATACTTCGAGTACTGGAATCTGCATAGCCCTGAATTTTACCATTTTCCAGTTGAACTACAGTTACTTGCGCATGGGATGCAAAGAAGACAAGGTAAAGAAAGAGGAAGAAAATCTTTTTCATACTAATCATATTTGAATGATCAAGGTATATCAATTTTTGGAATAGTTGTTTGTAAATACTTTGACATTCTTATCTGGCATTAACGCTTCTCAGTTTCAATAGCTCGATTTTGTACTATCAGGAAGAACATGCCTTGCCCCAGTTTCTTTGATCTGTTGCTATGTTTGCTATAAAATGGTAACCTGTGTGACATTCAACTTCAAAAAGCCTACACCTAACATAACTAACCACACCAACCACAACGTGCTGCCAATAAACCCTGCTGGTTCCCATACCGGAAAAGCTGGAATTACCGTGGCAAATAGTTCAGCCTGCGCCATTAAGTAAATACAGGATGAAATTATTCCAAAAATACTTAACCAGCTTGGCATCAGTTTACTTTTTAAAATAGCCACGCACACCATCACCGACCAGACGATAGTAAACAACTGACCAATGTGTTCGCCCAGTAGAACGCCACCCAATTGATGCACCACCTTAAATGATGTCACTGTCGATTGTTTCACTACTTCATTGCCCATCACATAATCTTGTGCAATTACAGGAATCACAAACACCCATCGCAACAAGCCGAGAATCTGCGCAACACCTGAGATAACTCCAAACGTAGTTACCCAACTCATGAAAGGCAGGTGTTTCCACTGCTTGCCTATTAAAACATAAGCAACGAGCAGCGGAATACCCAATATGGCGAATGCCCACCAAGTGAGTATTAATGATGCTCCGCCTTCGTGAAATTTGGTTAGCACCACCCCTGCATTTTGTCGCAAAATGTCGGGATACTCAAACGACATGGTTAGCATCGTATAGGGAACAAAAACTCCGATGGAACCCATGATCAATAAAAAGCCAATCCATTTATTTGTTTTCATTTGTTTAAATTAGTAGTGAGACATTAGTATCGAGACGTGAGACGTCTTGATCATACTGTTGGGTGTAGCGTGTCTTAATGGCGATTTCATAATCGCGATTTAAAATTTGAATGAATAACTCAATCCCGGTGTCGGATTAATTTTGATGCTTTCACCAGGAGCAGCCAGCGCGATGGCACCAATTCTAAAATTCAAGCCTTTCCAAATCATCCAGCGAAAGCCTGCCTCCAGTGCTACTCCATTTTTGTTTTCGTAGTCGCGCGTGAGGCCGCGCAGGTAAGATGCGCCCGCATAGAACGAAGAGGGAATTTCTTTTTGATCCACTGGCAAGAACCAATATGTAACACCCGTCTTTACAAATTCGGTGGTGATGCCCGATTCAAAATTGGTGACGTAATACCCCGCGTGAACGGACAGATGATTCACACGGTATTCCAACCCAATAGACGGATTGCGAAAACCATTCACACTTAATTCCCTCGAGTCAAATCGGTTTTGAGCGAAGGTTGCCAGAGAGGCGAGAAGAAATAAACTTACAATAGCTGTTTTCATTTGTCTTGTTATTTTGTTTTAACAAGACAAAGGTGACGGGATGAGAAAGGATTCTACTGGACATATGTCTATAAATACAACTATCTGATTTTGCCTCTAATCCGACTTAAGTGCCGAGGTGTAACGCCCAAAATAGAGGCGAGGTATTGCAGCGGAATTTCGCGAATAAGAATTGGTTCTTTGGCGAGCATCTTTTCGTATCGTTCTTGTGCACTTAGCATGATGGCATCTAATCTGCTTTCATCTATACAACAAATTTGCCATTCTAGTATGCCTATGTAAAAATCGTTAAATCCAACTATTTCCTTTTGCAACGTTTGCAACTGTTTTTTCTCAATCAGCCAGACGACAGTATCGGTTACAGCGCGGATATTCTCTCTGGCTGGGATTTCCTTTAGATAACTGACTAAAGACGTTACGAAGTTATTAGAATTGGTTGCGTAAGTTGTTTTCTCTTCACCGTCAACCAAAATGAAATATTGAAGGAAGCCGCTTTCAACAAAGCCCAAGTATCGGCATGTTTTTCCCTCCTCCACAAAAAAATCTCCCTTCTTAAACGTCTTTTTTGAAAAGGAATCAGCAATTCTTTGAGATTCTTTTTCGCTGAAATGCTGGGATTGAAAGTAATCAAAGAGCTTTTTCATTTGTTGAGTGATCAAGCTCTTAAAGATAATTCATTCCGGAATGACCCATCCAACTAATTTTAAAGAACTTGCAATGGAGATAGTTCCTCTTTCATAAAGAAGCTGACCGATTTGAGATAGATGTTTATGGTCAACATTTCACCACAAAACGCATCTCTTCACCCCTCAATTGCCTAGTTTCTTGCAACCCGAACGCCATTTTCTAAGTTTGTGGTGTATGGAGCAAACTCAGGTAGTAAAAACTTCCGAAATAAATTCGCTGCGAAGTCCTTGGTCGCAGCAATTGTCAGCGTGGCTTAATGCGCCCTTCCCATTTTATCTGAATGACGACCGCAAGAATTTTTGTCTAGTTGCAGTTATAAGCGTTTTTGTTACCCTGTTTCTGTATCTATTCAAAACGGAATCTGATTTTTCGTTTGCTGATGGACTTGAGTGGCTTCACGGACTGATTACCTTTAGAGCATTGTTATTTAATCTTTTGATTCTTCCGCGGATTTTTCCTGCGTTGATGGATTCCACGACATGGACAATTAAAAAATACATTGTTTTCAATGTTTGGCACTTAGTTTTGATTTGGGCGATTGCTACCGTTCTTGAAAAAGTGTTTTTCTGCCCTTTCGACATGAGTTGGCTAACGGTTGCCAAACATGCTGTGGTACAGGTTGCGATTAAAGGAATCATACCAATTACACTTTGCACCTTGTTTTTGAAAGCACAGCTCTTGCAGCAGAGTTTACGCGAGGCAATTAAGACGAATCAAGAGTTGCAAAAGATTCAAGTGTTGAAAAAAGAGGCGAAAGAATCAATTAAAACCGCTAGTCAAATCACTCTCTATTCTGATACAAGCGAGAGTCTTACTTTTAATCTCCCAGATTTATTATTTATCGAGGCCGATGATAATTATTCTACTGTGATGTGGAAGGAAGGCGGAGTTATCCAAAAGAAATTGCTGCGCGTAAATCTTAAAAACCTCGAATCGCAATTAGATAATTCGTTCACGCTTCGTTGTCACCGATCGTACATTGTAAATGTTAATGCCATCAATGCCATCAGTGGAAACACCAACGGCTACAAACTAAAAATCAATGGCTCAGATTTTTCAATTCCTGTTTCTCGCCCCAAGGGAAAGGAGATAATGGAGAAGATTAGTCAATTGCGGAATATGATGGAGTTGAGCTAGACATTAGCCACAGACCTACTCCACTCGCCCCAACACTCTCCCATTGGCTTCAAAGTCTTCGTTTTTCGCCCCAAAAGGAGTTAGTGGGTGGCCGAAGCGAACGTTATACTCGTCTTTTGTAAAAAATTAAAAACTATTTTTATGAAGAAAATATTGACTCTCGCTTTCGTTTTTGCTTTCGCAATCGTTTCGGCTCAAACTAAAACTGAGCTTCCTCGCACAGAGTTTACCATTGATCTTTCCGAGTCCAGTTTATTAATTAAACCAGGCGAGTCCAAGCAAGTAACCGTTTCCATTGCTCGGTCAAAATCTTACAAAAAGGAAAACGCATTACTTGGTTTACAGAGTTCGCTGCCTCAGGGAGTGACGGTTTCCTTTGAGCCAAAGGAAGGGAATTTTGAATCGAGCATTGCCACTATTTCAGTAGCTACAGACGCTACCGTGGGAGTGCATCAATTGATATTAAGTGCTGAACTTAGCAGAAAGAGGAAAGGCACCATTTTAAAAGTGACGATCGGTGGCGAGCAGATAACCGCCAAATAGCACAAACTCAAAAAGTGAAAAGCCTTCCTATTTGCATAGGGAGGCTTCTTTTTCTTCGCTCCTACCGAAATCAAGAGTTGGCAAGGAGTTTTTTTAATTCTTGCGAACTTAGTTTTTGTTACAGGTTTTCCTTCGCGATGATGTTCTTGGCCATCAAAGGGAATATCAATCCGTGAAATGGTAATACTGAGTACCAATACAAGCGACCCCACAATCCGAGTGGTCTGTAAGTTGCAGTTTGAAATAACACCTTTCTTCCCTCGCTTTCCTTCACTTTAAATTCCAGCCATGCTTCGCCCGGCAATTTCATTTCTGCGTAAAGGAGTAAACGCCCGTTGGCCCTATCAGCTACTAAAACGCGCCAAAAATCCAATGCGTCACCAGCTTTCAAATCGGTGTCACTTCGTCTGCCTCTTCGCAATCCAACACCGCCTATCATTGTATCCATCGCTCCGCGAATGCGCCACATCCAATCGCCAAAGTACCAACCTCGATTACCGCCAATGGACCAAATGTTGTCGATCACTTCCTCTCTATTTCTTTCAAATTCAATTTGACGTTTATCCGTGTAAACCCCATACTCGGGCACTTGCACATTGTTGAGAAAGTCTTTATCCATGGTGGCAAGGGAGATCGAATCTTTCCAACTGGAGATAACACTTTTCTGGCTTATCTTATCAAAGGCTAATTGTAATGATTCCTCGTAAGTAAGAATTTTTGTCGGAACAATTTGTTGAATTTTTGTATTGCTGCAAATTACTTCGTTGCGCATGCTACTGACAAGACTTCGAGCTAGTGAGTAGGTAGTAGAGGTAACAAACACCAGCCATAGCGATGAGAGTTTTGGAGTAAGCACGGGTATGGTAATAATCAATCTTTTCAAACCGCGCATCTTTGCAAAGCCATACAACATTTGCCTATACGTTAATATTTCAGTGCCCCCAATGTCAAATGTTTGATGATAACTTTCTGGCTTCAATAAAATGCCGTTTAAGTATTCGATTACATTTCGAATGCCAATTGGCTGGCAACGGGTCTTTAGCCACTTAGGTGCTACCATGACCGGAAGTTTTTCTACCAGATCGCGAATGATTTCAAACGAAGCGCTCCCTGAACCAATGATGATGGCCGCGCGTAGCACGGTGAGTGGAGCATGGGCTTGCTTTAATACATCCTCTACGTTTTTACGCGAAAGTAAATGGGCCGACAAGTCTGAATCATTCACAATGCCACTTAGGTAAATAATTTGTTTCGCGCTAGACTGATTGATAAGCGTGACGAAGTTTTGTGCAGAGATTGCTTCCATATCTGTGAAGTTCGGATTGGAAGAACTCATGGAGTGAACCAGATAATAAGCAGCATCAATATTCGTTGGAACGGACGCAAATGTGGTTGGATCGCTCAGATCTATTTCAATAACAGAAACCTGCTTCAGAAATTCTTCTGAAAAATCTTCCCAATCAAATCTGCGTTGGTCGCGCACCAAGCAAACTACGTGATGCCCCGCTTCCACCAATACAGGTAAAAGCCTGCGGCCGATGTAACCAGTGGAACCTGTGAGAAGTATTTTCATTTGTTTTATTTTGCGAATTTTTCAGCCTTCTTCCAAAAAGAAAAGAAAGAATTGTAATATCCACTCACTTCCGGATATATCCAATCTCGTGCGTCTTTCGCACCTGGATAGTATGTAAAAGCCGGATGATCTTTTGAGACGAAGCCAATCTCCCCTAACGCTGAGTTTTTATAAAGCATTTGCAATTCTGAGACTTCTCCAACCATAACCTGACAATTGGGAATGTTTTTAGCAAGATTGGTAATAAACTCCAGTACTTTTTCGCTTACCGGAAACATTTTAAAGTGCGATGGCTCTAAAAGCAATATGCGATTCACGTCTTCCTCTTTCCGCCAAAGCGGATCGAGATTGTAAGAATTATAAATGAGCGTTGGTTTGGTGGTATCGATTAAGGGTGTTGATACTGTAGGAAGTTTTGTTTGCAAATTCAAGTCGATGGTTGCTTTCAGGGCATCCGGCACAGCAGCATCAGGAAGGCTCTCGGTTGCCACATCTAGAAATGTATTCGTTTGATTGCTATGAGTGTATCGGTTGATATTCTCTTGGTTACAATGATATTTTTTTGATGAAAATGCGCCCGCTACCCATTGCCAACTGCACGTGTTACTCGCCAAGTCACCATCTAATAGATTATAGTACATCCATTGGGCTGGTGTCAACCAATGAGCTTTGCCAACATTGCATGCAATGCTAGCCGCATACATGCGCACATGATTATGCAGATAGCCGGTTTGGTAAAATTCAAGAATCGATTGGTCAATCGCGGTAATGCCTGTTTTTGCATCGGCAATAGCCTTAACCATGCTATGATGCACTACGTCTTCTTGCGGCTGCTTCATATCTTGAAATAACGCGTTGCCTTTCGCTTGCCATACACGCTGAAAATATTCGCGCCAAGCGAGCTCCTGCAAAAACTTCTCGATGGTGGCAGGGTGATGACCTTTGGCTAAAACTGACTCTTGAACTTGTTTTACGCTGATCACTCCCCGAGAGATATAGGGTGATAAATAAGTAACAGCACCGTTGACAAAATTTCTCGTTTTTCCGTATTGAACGGGATTGATTTCGGTAAGTCGCTCGATAATTAAATCATAGCTGGTTGGAAACGAAATTCTATTGTCAGGCCGCGGAAATAGTTCACTCATCGTTTGCTGATTTTGTTTCCAGAAATTGATTTTTGCAACGAACACTTAAACCTACCTTTCTCCAAAAGTCGTAACGATTTGTGCTTCGTAGTTCGTCCATTGGTGCGCTTACGCCACATTTTAAAGCTACTTGCTTTCATTTGAGCACGCATGACCGCAATTACATCTTTTTCGAGCAGCCCAAATTGCATTTCGATTGCTTCAAAAGGGGTGCGATCTTCCCACGCCATTTGTATAATCCGATCCATTTCGTCAGGGTTAAGTGCAGGTGTTTTCATGATACAGATGTTCATCTTGCTTAGTGAATAAACAAACATATTTGCATTGGCTTTGTTCTAAAGAAGACGCATGATAGCAAGCAATGAATTTCTGGATAAGCAACGTTTAGTAGGCGATAATGAGGCAGATGCCCTAATTGAGTCTATTTTTACAGCCCACCAACAAAACGTACTCTATGCTTTGTTGAAACTAGCAGAAAAGGAAATTGAGTTTCAGCCAGCGTCTTCAATCAGAGATTTTTTACTTGCTCAAAAGCCCAGGCCAACGTGGTTCAACCAACAGCGATTGAAACGCGGACAGAAATTGTTTAAACAATATGCACTTGAGATGATGGCTTTGCTTGGCGCAATGTCTTTGCCGTATTGCTATGCAGCCTCGCCAGGGAACAAAGCACTTTATTTATCCGACAAGATGCGCAACTCGCCTGGCAAGCGATTGCTGGATACGGCATCTTTTGTTATCTCGGTTCTGACGCCTGGAACTTTAGGACACGAAGAAACAGGACATATTCACATTAATAAAGTAAGACTGATACATGCCTTGTCGAGATACTATCTTACAAAGCTTCCGACCTGGAATATGGAGTGGGGCGTACCCATTAATCAAGAAGACATGGCAGGTACAAATTTGGCGTTCAGCTATGTGATTTTGTTGGGGATGCAGCAATCAGGTTTTATTTTAACCTCAAAGGAAAAAGAAGATTTTCTTTTTGCTTGGCGATACATCGGCTACCAGATGAATATCGATGAAGCTTTACTGCCACTTTCTTTTCAAGAGTCAAGACAATTGGCGACTACCATCAAAATCAGGAACTTTAAAAAGACAGACGAGGGGATTATCCTCACCAAAGAATTATTGAGCTATTACAAAGTAAGTGTGCCTGCTGATCAGGCTGACCTTGTACCTTCACAAATCAAATTTTACTTGGGCAATGAGGTAGCTGAATGTATTGGAATACCCATCGATTCCTTCAGAGACAAAGTTACTGAAACGGTCAGTACGTTTAAGTCATTCCAAAATATGTTAGCGCAGCCACCTGATAGTTACCAAAAAATGCTAGCGCAACATGCATTGTTGAAAAATAAGTTTGAAAAATAACTGTACGATCTAATGCTGGCTCTACTTTAATTTCCTTGGTTTTATACCCGGTTTCGCATATTCATACCTGCCAATCAATTGAGTGGAATAATAGGCGTCTATTCCATTGCTGCATAATGATGAAGCTTTGCTGAGTTCAAGAAAGCCGTCAGGCAAAAGAATTTCTTCTTCTAATGTGACATGTTGCAGCTTACCAATTACTAGAAATGTATTGTTTAACTTGATAGGAATAATTTCTTCTAAAGATAACGCATACTTGACTTTGCTCTCCTTTACAAATGGTGCAGCTATGCTATCAATAAATTCTGGTGTTAGCCCCAACTCATCAAATTCGCTAACTTCTTCGGGATATTTAGCACTGGTTTGATGAGCCAATTCTAAAAATGATGGATGAACATGATTGACTGTATAGATTTCGGTAGCTTGAATATTGGCAAGCGTATGCGGAGCAGCCTGAATTGGGCGATTGATAAATCCAATGAGAGCCGGATCAGATCCTAAATGTACCATGCTGCTGAATATCGCAAGATTCGTTTGCCCCTTTTGATTGACAGTGCCAATCAAACTTACTGACTTGAAACCTGTTAGACTGTTAATGAAATTGGCTCGGTAAAAACGTTCCCAGGTTTGAATGGTGGTGTGTGGAAAAAATTGCATACCTAAGTTAATGCAAAATGCTACAAAATGTTTTCTGTTTGGTGAATTTGAAAGGAATTAAACGCGGGCAGAGAGGTCTATCAGCAGATAATCAATCAGAAAACAGATTTGGCATCGCTAATTGTAAAGGGTCTTCCTTCTCCGTCTTTCGCTTCGTGTGCCTGGTGAGAATAAGTTGATTTTGTTCTTGCACAACTTTAGATTTTTTGGTTTTCCATAAATGCTCCCTTGCAAAGCGCGCGGTTTGTTGAATATCTACAATGGGTTGCGGATAGTGTTCGCCTATTTTGAATCCAATAGCTATCTGAACTTCTAACGACATCAACCACGGTTGGTGAATAAACTCGACAGGAACATTTTTCAATACGGGAACCCACTTTTTGATGAAAATACCCTCTGGATCATGGTCTATACTTTGTTTGACAGGATTATAAATGCGAATGGTATTCACACCCATGGTGCCGGCTTGCATTTGAAACTGTGGATAGTGAATGCCGGGCTCGTAATCCAAAAATTGCCTTGCCAAAAAATGAGCCCCTGCTTGCCAAGGTTGCCAAAGGTGATGTGTAAAAAATGAAACTATCAAGCTACGCATTCTGAAATTCAAGTAACCCGTAGATTTCAAGCAGTTAATACATGCATCAATCAATGGATAGCCAGTTACGCCATTCTCCCAAGCAGTGACAAGCTCAGGATTGGTTTTGTTTCTGATTTCATCAAATCCTTTGTTTAAATTCTCAAATTCGATTCTGCACTCACTTTCAAACTTTTGAATGAAATGACAATGCCAGTGGAGTCGATTGATAAAAAATCCAAGATTACGTTTATCACCTGTTTTCGCAATAGCTTCTAACGTAGCCTGATAAACCTGCTTCATACTAAGATTACCCCAGGCCAAATAAGGTGATAGCCGACTGCAATTTTTTCGACTCTCTTCGGGTTTTGAAATGTGTTTGCCGTAATTTGATTTGCGCTGATACAAAAAACTATCAAGGTATTGGCTCGCAGCGGTGGGTCCGCCTGGCTGGAATTGACGCTTGCTTTCATACGCATTGGTAAAAGACTGAAGCAAATCATCAGGAAGTTGGATAGTAGCTATATTTTTAAAATCTACTTCAAACATGGGCGCGCTCATCGTCTGCATCCACTTTTGGCTAAATGCTTTTCTGCCTTTTAGCCCTCGTATTATCCCGTTGGTAGGATATTCGTTCCATATGATATTTTTCTCCCGGCAGAACTTGGCTATCGATTTGTCACGTAGATAGGTGATATGATTTCCAATTTCTTGGTGCGAGAATACCGCTTTCACTTCAAACACTTCAATTATTTCTTGTAACGCGGGCAACACTTCACTATGGATAGTATGAATGCAGTGAGAACAAGGGGCTAGTATTTTGTTCAACTCAATAAGAGATTGCTGCACAAACCGCCAATGACGCTCATCGCTATCCGCAAACTGCATGACTGAAGGTTCGTAAAAATAAATCAGGAGTAGCGGAAGTTTATCTTCGGAAGCTCTCAACAAAGGCTGATGGTCGCTTAACCGCAAATCTCTTTTAAACCAAACAATATTGATGATTGGTTTGCTCACTTTCAACTTCCTATCTTTTTTAAGAATTTCTCAGCTCGCTGTATATGCCCTTCTTGCTTTTCCTTAGGCATCTTATCAAACGTCTTTACCAGCATCCCTAGTCGAGGATTCTTTAAAAAGAAATCTCTGTGCAGGTGCATGAAACGCCAAAACAAACCGTCCCATATCGGTTGCCAATCTCCTTTTGGATAGTCGCTCATTTTCATTAAGTAGTTGCTGCCACTGATGTAGGGTTTGGTAGCCATTAGTCCACCATCGGCAAACTGACTCATGCCATACACGTTGGGTACCATTACCCAGTCGTAGGAGTCGATGAAGAGTTCCATAAACCATTTATATACTTCATCGGGCTCAAACTCACAGAGCAACATAAAATTGCCCAACACCATCAGTCGTTCAATGTGATGGCAGTATCCGGTAGCCAATACTTTCTTTATCGTGTCGTCAACGGGAAGAATTCCCGTAGTTCCATTCCAAAATGACGCTGGAATTTTTCGTTTAAACTTCCAATAATTAGTGATGCGTTCTTGTGTGCCTTTGGTTTGATATACGCCACGAATAAATTCACGCCATCCTAAAATTTGTCGCACAAACCCCTCGCAGGAATTTAGCGGAATGTTATTGTTAGTTGCGTAAGTGACCGCATCCTCCAGTATCTCGTCTGGTGCTAACAGTCCAACATTCAGCATGGGCGTCAACAGGCTGTGGTGTAAAACAAGTTCACTGTTCACAATCGCATCTTCGTAGTCCCCAAACTCGGCAAAGCGTTTTTGTAAAAACTGAGTTAACCAAGCAAGGCTTTCGGCAAAAGTGACAGGGTAAATAAAAGCGTTATTAATTTCACCATAATTGGAAGAAAATTTTTTTTCCACATAGATGATCGCCTCTGTCCAATGGTCGTTTGGTTTTGGGAATTTTACTTCTGGTGGCTTTTTGCCTTTCGGATACTTCAATCGATTCTCGGTATCAAACGTCCACTTTCCGCCTTCCGGTTGTAGCTTCTCATCAACTAAAATTTTAAAGTGCTTCCGTTGCTGTGTGTAGAAATCGGTTTGAAAGAATCGCTTCTTCCCAGCAAAATATAGGTTCACCTGCTTGGCTGTAAGCAAAAACAAAGGAGAATCATATTTGCTCACTTTTAGCTTTAGCTTGGTTGCCTGCTTTGTTATCCTTTTCTCTAATAAGTAATCGGTTACATCCACATAATGAATTTCTGAGACGTCTTTTTGCTGGAGCTGGGGTAAAAGGTTTCTTATATCTGCAGTATTTTCATGAGCATCTATATACACTACCTCGTAACCTTTGCTTTGCAAAAATTGCTGGTAGGCTTTCATGCTAGCGCGATGAAACACGAGCTTCTGTTTATGAAAGTTATATTGCCTGAAAAAGAGAAATTCCTCAACCAAATAGACTGGTCGATCTTTTAGTAAGGAGGGATTTTTCTCGAAAAGCTGATGTGGAAATACGAGTGTGGCGGAATTTTTCAAAACTGAATGTGTTCAGCGAAAGAACACGTAAAACGGTATAAGGTTTTTCTCGCAATAGATGTTCTGCTCGAAATGCCTTACAGACCTAATTGATGCCAATTTTTATCTTACTTTAAACTGCCTATCAAGTGTGTAGATCAAACTTACGTTCCAATCAAACGTTTTGGCAGGTATCTCCGATTCAATCGCTTTATTGACAATGCTGGAAATAGTGAAAGGAAAGCCTCTGATTCCTAGGGTGGCAGTGGCGTTCACATAAAAACCATCATCGGCATCTACTTTAAGATAGAAAACCTGTGGGCTGAAGTTGACATACGTCTTGCCAGCCAACTTGATTTTGTTAAAGTTTCCAACCAGCGACAGAAAGACAGAATTTTGGACTCCGTGATTCTGAAAGCCATGGCCACGCAAAAAATACAAACCTATGCTGGTTTTGTTAGAAATTTTATAAGTAGGAATAATCTCCGCTGCCAGAAAACGCCTGGCCACCGAAAGTTTCTCTTCAATGCCGTTAATCATTACGGTGTTGGTTACGAAATTTAGGCCTGGTAAATGACCGCCAACCGTCAATTGGAATTTAGGTTTTATAATTGCTTTATAGCGATAGATAAAAACAAAAGACCACGGCCTTCCTTCAAGGGAAAACCGAAACAAAGGCTCAAAGCTCATACGCTTGTTTCCCATTCGCATATCCAGAAAAGCAGCCGGGTCCCCAAGCGTAAATGCAGGGATAATCGAAAAGCCATTGTTAGTAGTGCTCAAGTCGGCTCGGAAATAAAAGGTGCTGTCGCGCTGAGCGTAAGTAGAATTAATTAAAAACAGGGTACTTAAAAGCCAGAATAACTTAAACTTCATATGATGTCGCTAAATCTTATCGTTTTTTTCTTTTATATCATTCACAAAAGGTTGGTTGTAGAATCGTTTCCCCATATTCTTATATAACGCATTAGCCACGGCACCAAAGACGGGCGGAAATGGGGGTTCGCCCAGACCAGTAGGGTCAATCTGATTCTGCACAAAGTGTACATCTATTTTTTTAGGAGCTTCTTTGTGTCGAATGATTCGGTAGCGATTGAAGTTGTTTTGTTCTGAAACACCGTCCTTATGTGTGAGCCCGCCAAAGAAAGCATTTCCGATTCCGTCCACCACAGCACCTTGAACCATGTTCACGGCTGCATCTGGATTAATCACTACACCACAATCAACAGCACTAAAAACGCGTTCCACGTATGGCTGACCGTCTCTCTTGACCATATCTACCACATGCGCAGCATATGAGTTATGACAGAAGTAGGCTGCCACACCGCGGCTGTATTTTTTATGCTCTGCATCATTCCATCCCGATTTTTCTCTCACCAGTTTTAATACGCCTGCATATCGGTCTGCATCATACTCGTTATTTGTTCCTACCGGATTTTCCTTCGCTCGCTTCAACAACTCCAATCTAAATTCGATTGGGTCTTTGCCCATCAGTTCCGCCAACTCATCCAGAAAAGATTGCTCGGCAGCCGCGTTGAAGTTGGAGCGAGGTGCGCGAAATGCACCAATCGTAATGTTAGAGGGTATAGCCCAGCCTTCTGCAAGGTAGTTATCCACTGCGCCAGCGGGAAAGCGGTTGGCATGAATAGGATGCTGAGGTATTCCACCGCCCTTCACATGAAAGCCAATCAAATTTTTGTTCGCATCCAACGCTGCGCGATAGGTTGCCGTATACATCGGGCGATAAATGCCATAGGTCATATCATCTTCGCGGCTATAAACAAGTTTAACCGGGGCTTTTACCTTTCTCGAAATAAGAGCCGCCTCAGTAATATAGTGTCCGTAAGCACGAAGACCAAAGCCTCCACCCATACGGCTGATTTGAATTTCTATTTTTTCGGGAGGCAGACCTAAAATCTTTGACAAGGTTGGTTCAATCCAACCCGGTGCCTGATGTGGCCCAATCAACAGCGCTTTGTCATCTGTAACGTGGGCAAAGTAATTCATAGGCTCCATGCAGTTGTGCGCTAAAAACGGAGCGGTATAAATACGTTCTAAAACCTGAGCTGCGTTGGCAAATGCCGTTTCTGGATCTCCGTCTTTTCGCAATTGCTGCGCAGGCTTCTTTGCATACTCCATCATCTTTTCCATTTGCGTAGCAGTGCTTTCCGGCTCTGCGGGAACGATCACTTCGGTTTTGCCGCGAAAACCCGAAACAACTTCTTTGGTTGCAGTGATGGGCTGCCATTCTACTTTTAGTTTTTTGCGGGCATTCATCACCTCCCACGTAGTCTTGCCCACCACTACCAATAAATCATTGAACGTTCTCGTATCGAACCCAGCCTGCTCATAATCCTCGGCATATAATTTCAATTGAAAAACATCTTTGATCCCCGGCATCTTCAACGCTTCAGATGCATCAAATGATTTTAGTTTTTTGCCAAATGCAGGTGGATGTTCAATCATCGCTATCAGCATTCCTTCAGAGGTGTGATCTAATCCAAACAGAGGTTTGCCCGTAACAATTTTCAATCCTTCAACATTTTTCGTAGAGTTTCGAACTATGCTGAAACTCTTCACGTCTTTTAGTTTTACCTCTTTGGGGATGGTGAGAGCCGAAGCCTTCGAAGCGAAGTCTCCATATTTTGCGGATTTACCATTTTTCTCATGATAAAGGATACCTGTTTTTGTGGTCACTTCCTCCACTGGCACACCCCAAGCCAGTGCTGCGGCCTCCCGCAACATTTGACGCGCTGCCGCACCTGCCTCGCGCAGTGGCTTCCAATACATGCGAACCGAATTGCTACCGCCAGTAAACTGCGGCCCCAACTTCGTGTTGTCATGCGGTCCCATTTCGATCATCACCTGCTGCCAATCCACATCCAATTCTTCTGCCACTATCATTGGCAATGAGGTCATCACATTTTGTCCAAATTCTGGATTGGGATTGAGTATCTTAATCAGATTATCGGAAGTGATTTTGACGTAACCAGTAAGTTCATTCCAGTCGCCAACAAGGGGAGTCGAAGCTAGGTGCTCATTGCCGATGTATTTTGCCAGACCGCTAAAACTGATCATAAGGCCGCCACCGGCAAGCAAGGACGACTTCAAAAATGATCGTCTGGTGGGTGAAGTTGTAAGCTGTTCCATGTTCAATCTTTTAAATGAATAATTCTATTTTTGAGCTGCCGCGAATTGAATGGCTTCCTTGATGCGCAGGTAGGTGCCACAACGGCAAATATTTCCCGACATAGCAGCGTCAATTTGAGCATCGGTTGGATGCGAAATGTTTTTCAATAAGGCTGCTGCCGACATGATCTGCCCGGTTTGGCAATAGCCACATTGCGCCACATCCAGTTCGAGCCACGCCTTCTGCACGGGATGATCCCCATTTTCTGAAAGACCTTCAATCGTTGTAATTTTTTTGTTTGCTGCAGCCGATATTGGAATGGAACACGATCGCACAGCATTTCCTTCTAGGTGAATGGTACATGCTCCGCATTGCGCTATACCACAGCCATACTTGGTGCCCACCATATTGAGATGCTCACGGAGCACCCATAGCACAGGTGTTTTGGGATCTACATCCATTGCCAATTGCTTCCCGTTGATGTTTAGGTTGATTGTTGCCATCGCTTCCAATTTTAAAGAGATTGTAATTTAAGAATATTCATTTAATTTGAATGTCGAAATCAACTACAGCGAACATAAATAGCTTCTATACTAGTGGTTAATCATATGCGTGTCGCGCACACTGCTAAAGGTTAGTGCCAGTAACTTCCACTTTTTTCTTTCGCTTTTAAACACCTCGGTTACAGTAAACTCGGTCACCACGTTATTACCCCGAACCTCGGCCGTCAAGGTAATGCGACTCCAAAGAATCGCGGTCTCATCAAACAGTTCAATGGCAACATCTTTGACATTTGCATCCTTATACCAGATGCTTCCCGTTTTGATGATTTCCAGCTCTTCGTCTTTTTTCCAAGTGCCGCTCATGTGAACAAACTTTGACTTATCGTGAAAAAGTGTTGCAAGCTTGTCCACATTTTTGTCTGCCATCCACTGCCACTTTTCTTTGGAGAGCAAAATGATTTCCTGTTCTAAACCATTCTTGCTTTTCCTATCGAAGTTCTGACTATTAGCAGGCCAAGTCGTCAGCAGCAAAAGAAAAAGCCCGATTATTGAGTGTCGCATAAGATCGTTTGTTTCCGACAAAGGTGCTACCATTTGAATAACGTTGGCGTATACAAATTACAGGTTTACCTACCAAATTCCCTGATTCGTGCTTGCTGTAATGAATTAAGTTAATAAGTCCATAACTTTGAATTACTAAAAAAGTAAATTTCATGGAGGAGTTAATACAGTTTGATACGATCAGTCAATACAATGCATTCAACAATCACGAGACCCTGCACCCATTAGTTACGGTAATTGATTTTTCAAAAGCTGCGCCAAGAAAGTTAAAACGTACCTATTTCGGCTTTTACTTAGTCCTATTGAAGGATGTTGTATGTGGAGATCTGCGTTATGGAAAAAATACGTACGATTACCAAGAAGGAACACTTATTTTCATTGGCCCCGGTCAGATCATTGAAGCTGTGAATCAAAAGGAATTGTATCAGCCGAAGGGGCATGGCTTAGTTTTTCACGCTGACTTAATTCATGGAACAGCATTAGGCAGACATATTGCCGACTATTCGTTCTTTAACTACAAATCTAACGAGGCACTTCATGTCTCTGAACGAGAGCGTCAACTGGTGCTTGATTGTTTTGCGAAAGTCAAGTACGAATTGGAACATGCCGTTGACAAGCATAGCAAAAAGTTAATCGCTTCGAACATCGAATTACTATTAAACTATTGTGTTCGATTTTACGATCGTCAGTTTATTACTCGCGACAATGTCAACAAAGGAATTCTTCAACGATTTGAAACCTTGCTTCAAGAATTCTTTGCATCTGACAAGCCTCAAACACTAGGGTTACCCTCAGTGGCATATTGTGCAGGAGAACTTAATCTATCTGCAAACTATTTTGGCGACCTGATCAAAAAGGAGACAGGCAAGCCTGCGCATGAGTTCATTCAACTTAAGCTGATGGATGTGGCGAAAGAAAGAATCTTTGACAAAAAGAAATCAGTGAGTGAAGTTGCTTACGGATTAGGGTTCAAATACCCGCAACATTTTAGCAGAGTTTTTAAACAACATGTGGGGTTATCTCCAATTGAATATCGCTTTTCGAACAATTAGATAAGAAGAAAAGCCGCGTCACTGAGGCGAAAAGTCAGTTTAGATGCGGGGGCGGGGGCTTACGTTTCGGTTTATCCTACACTTATCACTGCAGTACTTCACCCGTTCCCACACTTTCTCCCATTTTTTTCGCCACATAAAAGGGCGGCCGCAGACCGTGCATATTTTAGTGGGGAGATGTAGTTTTTTGTGCATACCACTAATTAGTAGAATTACATCGTTGCGATGTCTTGACGACAATAAGCGAGCATATTCTCCACACCACGCCTGTGCTTGGAGTTTATTGAACTACACTTTCAAACTCGACATGCCACCGTCTGCATGAAACACCTGTCCGGTTATCCAACTTGATTTTTCGGATAGCAAGAAGGCAGCAAGATGAGCCAGGTCGTCCGGTCTGCCAATTTTCTTTAACGGATGGCGCTGAGCATTCGCTTCTTTCTTTTCGTCAGTATTCAACAAAGCACCCGCTAAGGGGGTGTCGGTAATAGATGGTGCGATGCAATTCACCCTGATTTTTGGTGCAAACTCTGCAGCCAATGCTTTTGTTAGTCCTTCTACTGCACCTTTCGATGAAGCTACTAGTGAATGAAAATTGAATCCCGTTTGAACAGCTACGGTGGAAAATAAAACAATAGAAGCCTGAGCAGAATTTTTTAATTTCGGTAAGCAGGCCTGTATCGATTTCACCGCTCCTACTAATTGAAGTTGGTAATCGGCCACAAAATCTTCTGGCTTTATTCGGGCAAATGGTTTCAAATTTACCGAGCCGGGACAATACACTAATCCATCTAATACATCTGGCAAAAAGCTGAAATCCAGATTTTCGTCTAACACGTTCAAAGGTTGAAACTTTGTAAAGCCATCGGGTGATTTAGTAGTTTTGTTAAATGTTCCATATACTTGATTACCTTCTGCAATCAGTTGCGTTGCGAGTGCTGAGCCAATGCCTGAGGAAGCACCAATGATTAAGATATTTGCCATACCTGTAAAACCCTGCTCGGCTAGTTTTGTTCAAGCAAGTAAAGTCAGTTTTAAAAAATTATCTGTTTTTTAAACTCCACTCTACGACTGCCAGAAACTAACCTTACCTTGCGCGCTATTTTTAAATTATGGAGCAAAGTAAGCGTTGGGTAATCATTTTAATATTAGGTCTTTTATCTGCCATCGGGCCGTTTTCAATCGATATGTATTTACCCGGATTTCCGGCCATTGCAACCGATTTAAACACCACCGTAGATTACGTTTCATATTCGCTGGCCAGCTTTTTTATTGGTATATCGTTAGGGCAGCTTATCTGCGGCCCGCTGCTTGATCGCTTTGGCAGGAAAACTCCCCTGATGGTTGGCCTTGCAATTTATGTGATTGCGTCATTGGGCTGCGCATGGTCCACCTCCATTGAAGCATTGGTTATTTTTAGGTTGTTTCAGGCATTGGGAGGTTGCGTGGGCAGCGTTGCACCAAGAGCCATTATTCGCGATGTTTTTCCATTGAATGAAAACGCCAAAGTTTTCTCTTTAATGATATTGATTTTGGGGGTTTCTCCTATTTTAGCGCCTTCGGTAGGAAGCTACACCATTGCCGCGTTCGGATGGCAATCGGTATTTTATATTCTTACCGTTGTTACGCTTTTAGTAATGATTGCCGTGGCCATTTGGCTTCCCGAAAGCAAGCAACCTGATCCCACTTTTTCGCTTAGACCCAAACCGATATTAATGAGCTTCTATACGGTTTTAAAAACACCTCAATTTTATACCTATACGTTTACAGGATCCATCGCGTCAGCAGGTTTGTTTGCTTATTTATCGGGCTCTCCGTTTGTGTTCATGAATTTGTATTCGGTCACCGAGCAACAATATGGATGGATATTCGCGTTGATAGCCTCCGGCCTCATTACCAGTTCTCAGCTCAACACGGTTCTACTAAAAACTTATACCAGTCAGCAATTGATGAAAACTTTTTTGGTGGTTCAAGCTACCATTGGCTTCGTTTTGTTTACGGGTTGTTATTTTGATTTTCTTGGCTTGTTTGGCACAATTGGTTTAATCTTTCTTTACTTAAGCTGCCAAGGCTTTAGCTTCCCTAACTCAGCGGCCTTGTCAATGGCACCGTTCAGCAAAGAGGCTGGGAGTGCGTCCGCGCTTATGGGGGCTATTCAAATGGGCTTAGGCTCTCTGGCAGCCGCCTTGGTGGGCTTATTGAAGGCCACTACTTCAGTACCCATGGCAGCAGTGATGGCAAGTTGTACTGCATTGGCGTTGGTCGTGTTATTGGTGGGCGAATCGCGTATTAAAAAACAGCTGGCCTTGCAAACTTCGTAATTCTTTTGTTAATCAGTTTTTTTCAAAATAAAGTCCCTAAAAAGCAAAACTTAGTTACCAATATTCTTAACTTGATCCTACTAAAAGTTAAGAAGTATGGAATTCACACGAAGAAATTTTCTGCGCAATACAGGCTCATTGCTAGCGGGCGCAACAGTTGGTCCGCTTATTTTCAACGATACCATCGGAGCAGTGGCCGCCAACGACAAAGTAGTAGTGGGCTTGATAGGCTGCAACGGCATGGGCTTTTATAACCTGAGCGACTTTCTAAAAGTGCCAGACGTAGAGTGCGCAGCCCTTTGTGATATAGACGGCACGGTGCTCAACAATAGAGCTGCCGAAGTTTTGAAACTAACAGGCAAAGCACCTAAGCTTTATAAAGATTATCGAAAGTTGTTGGAAGATAAATCCATCGATGTGGTGATTGTTGGCACACCCGACCACTGGCATTGCTTGCCAATGGTGAACGCTTGCGAAGTCGGCAAAGATGTGTATGTTGAGAAGCCGTTGGCAAACTCTATTGCCGAGTGCGAAGTAATGGTGAAGGCAGCGCGCAAATACAACCGCGTGGTGCAGGTAGGACAGCAACAGCGCAGCGGTGAGCACTGGAAGTTGGTCACCGATATGATTCGTGAGGGCAAAATAGGCACGTTGCGCAAAGTGAACGTCTGGGCGAATTTTAATTATGGCATTGGTCAACCGATAGCTGCCGATAGTGAAGTTCCTGCCGGAGTAGATTTCGAGACATGGCTCGGCCCCGCGCCAAAACGTAGTTTTAACAAAACCCGTTTTCACGGATCGTGGCGAATGTTTTGGGATTACGGTGGCGGGTTGCTAACCGACTGGGGTGTTCATTTATTAGACATGGCACTGTGGCCGAAAGATGTTAAAGAAGCTCCGCTGGCCATTACCGCTTCGGGTGGCAATTTATCGTTTGCCGATCATAACCACGAAACATTTGATACCATGAACGTAAGCTATCAAATGAAAGATTATGTAATTAACTGGCAACATACAGCCGGCATTGAAAGCGGGCCTTACGGCCGCAATTATGGTTTGGAGTTTATTGGCGACAGCGGCACCGTTGTAATTAACCGCGAAGGGTATGAACTCTTCCCCGAACAAGAAAACGGCTCGTACAAAATACCCGCTATACCCAAACAAGGCGCGAATGATTCTCACCTCGACCATGTGAAGAATTTTATTGAATGCATTAAAACCAGAAAAGACCCCGCTTGCCCAATTGAAAACGGCAGGTTAGTAGCATTGCATGCGCACATGGGCAACATTGCCTTGCGAACTCAATCAAGATTGGTATGGAACGAGGCTGCCAAAAACTTTGGCAACAATGCTCCCGCGAATGCTTTGATAACGCCAAATTATAGAGCACCGTGGAAGATGCCGGTGATTTGAGTTATATAATTTTTTGAGTCATATAATTTTGTTCAAGTAAAAATAATAGCTATAACAATGATGTTTGAAAGATTGTGGAAAATGTCTAGTAAGCAAATTTTAGGATTTTCTGTATTAATAATAATTGTTTTAACAGGCATCACTTTGTTAGTTAATACAGCAATAGTCAATTTCATTTCAGATTGCCAGTTAACCCGTTTGGGGCAAGTTGGTGATTCATTTGGCTCACTAAATGCTCTTTTGAATTTTGCGACTATTGCAATCCTTATTTATACTATTTCGCAGCAAAGAAGAGAGAAGAAGGAAAGTGATGCTCGATATTTGGAACAAAAAGAACAAGCTGAAAGCCATTTTCATGATAGGAAAAAGTTGGATGCAGATCATCATGCTGAACTTAAAGATCAAGCTCAACGAATTCACGATGCGGAGAAGGAACAAATTCAAAAGAACTTTGATGAAGAAAAAAAATACTTAAAGAATCAAGAACTTACGGATGAGCATAAACGCTTTGAAAGTACATTTTTCAGCCTGATGAATCTTCATTCAAATGTAATAGAAAGAATTGGTAAACCCGTTTTCGCTGCCATGTTAACAAGACTTAACGGATTAAATTCAGGTCATTTAGCAACATTAAAAGAAGATTATCTGAGAGATATTGAATTGGATTTAAGGAGCCATCTATATGAATACTTTTCTACGATTGAACTAATATTTGATTTTTTAAAAAAAGCTGAAAAATCAGAACCTTACATATCAATTTACTTAGCGCAATTTAGTTCGAGGGAAAGATTGATTCTGATGTATTGCTATAAGTTATCTGATAACCGACCTGCTTTCTTGGATAATGTTAATACAAGATTATTCACAAAGGAGATATTGGATTTGCTTCCAGATGTGCATAGGTCGCATATGAATATTTAAAACATCTGCTTGGCGTATTCTTTTAGATAAAGACTTTCTTAAGCCTTTGTTTCAGATTTCAAAAAACCAAAATTATCGTTCCAAAACTGTTTGGATGCCTCCTGAAAGCCGAGATTATCATTTCAAACAAATATTTTTTTGGGACTTTCTTGTCGAGTATCGTCTCCTGCCCATTCACAATACAGTACCTTTTTAATTACAGAGCGTGGAGGTTGCCGCTGGTTGGCTAGATCAGACCCTAAACAGAATGTCAACCCCGAAAGTTACATATAGAAAAACAAATTAGGCGGGCATATTCATTTCTGTTCAGAGTAATTAAACCAAATGGTCTTCGCAACGTCTAACCAAAATAAAGCGTAAGAAATAATGAAAAACGTAATTTTATTAACCACTGTTTTTCTTGCATCTCTTTCCTGTAAAAAAGACGATACCACACCTCCCCCGCCTGCCGATAAACCAAGCGAGCAAAAAACAGTCAATCTAACAGTTGACGGAAATGCTAGGACTTTTATAGTATATCTTCCACTCGGCTATAACAACACGGGCGAAATGCCCCTTCTATTTGTATTGCATGGCCAAGGGGGCACAAACACAGGAATGATTGAAATTGCAGATTTTAGGCCCATCGCAGATGCAGAGAAGGTGGTAGTGATTTATCCACAAGGCATAGAAAAAGTCTGGAATGACGGACGGCCAGTGGCAGCAAATCAAATGGGTATAAACGATGTGAGCTTTTTTAGTCAACTTGAAAGCTCCCCTTACTTAGTAGCATCCAAAATTAAAGATTTCCAGGTGAACTTGGCATCCTGTTGGAATGTGGAAAACTCCACCCCGCTCAACGGGTGGTGGAGTTTTCCATATTTCAACAGGA
>JBIKRT010000124.1:0-10650 GCA_044349005.1 Cyclobacteriaceae bacterium | reverse complement strand
TCGCTTTTTTTGTCTTTTCCATAAACAAAAAAAGTTTAGTGAAACCACTTTCACTAAACTCCTTGTAACTATATGATTGTCAATGCCCCCAACGGGGTGTCACCAACTATTTTTCAGTAATATGCCTCATTATGTGAAACGAAGTTGAAATTCGCTAATACGCATCGCAACTACTCTTTAAAGCCAATCTCAAAAATCCCGCCTGATCAATTCATCCTTGCCAAATTTTCTTCCAAGGCTTTGATTTTCGTCTCAGCGTCTGCCTTCTTCTTCCTTTCTATCTCAATCACTTTTGGTGGCGCACTCGCTACAAATTTCTCGTTGCTTAGTTTCTTATCAATGGATTCGAGAAAGCCCCGATTGTATGCCAGTTCTTTTTGGATGGTTTCTATTTCTTTCCCAACGTCCATCTTTCCTTCCATTGGGATGAAATATTCTATGGCTCTCACTAACACAGAAATGCCGCTTCCTTCAAAAGTGGATGTGTTGTTGATAGTGCTTATGTTAGCAAGCTTTTTGACCACGCTGCTAAAAGATAAAAGGCTGGAGTTGGCAGACTTTTCAATTAACTGCAACGATTCTTTAGGAGAAAGCCCCTTCGCATTTCGTGCATTTCTTACTTCAGTTACTAGCTCAAATGCAAACGTTGCCTCGTCAATAATAGAAGATGAAAAAGCACTCGGGCGAGGCCATTTGGCCACTACAATGCACTCTTTTCCACCGCGTGTATTCAGTTCGTGCCAAAGTTCTTCCGTAATAAAAGGCATAAACGGATGGAGAATTTTCAGCAGCGTTTCGAAGAAATCGATGGTGCTTTTATAGGTTGAGGCATCAATGGGTTTGCCAAATTCTGGTTTCACTATTTCCAGGTACCAGGCGCAGAATTCGATCCATACTAATTTGTAAACGGTATGCAGCGCATCGGAGATCCTAAACTTGGTAAAATGATCTTCGAGTTCAAGCACTGTTTCATTCAATTTTGCATCGAACCACTCAATGGCAACTTTATTTTCTGCTGGTTGAGGAATGGGCTCGGTGTTCCACCCCTTCACCAAACGGAAGGCATTCCAGATTTTGTTGGAAAAGTTTCGACCCTGCTCCACTAATTTTTCATCGTACAATAAATCGTTTCCAGCTGGCGAACTAAACAACATCCCTGTGCGAACTGCATCTGCTCCGTAGGTGGCAATCAAGTCCAACGGATCGGGCGAATTGCCTAAGCTTTTAGACATCTTTCTGCCTTGCTTGTCGCGAACGATACCCGTGAGGTAAACATTTTTGAACGGCTGCGCTCCACGATACTCATACCCAGCGATGATCATACGCGCTACCCAAAAGAATAAAATCTCGGGGGCGGTTACAAGGTCGTTGGTAGGGTAGAAGTAGTTAAGATCGGCATTGGCTTGGTTGCCGTCTTTAAAGATGGTGGTATCGAACACCGCAATCGGCCACAGCCAACTTGAGAACCAGGTATCCAATACATCGCTGTCTTGTCTTATGCTCTCGATGTTACTTGTTGGATCTTGAATTTTAAGTAGATCAATAGCTTCCGCTTGTGTCTTCGCTACCACATAACTTCCATCGGGCGCATACCAAACGGGTATCCTATGCCCCCACCAAAGTTGTCGGGAGATGCACCAATCGCGCACGTTTGCCATCCAGTGGTGGTAGGTGTTTTTAAACTTGCGCGGAAGTAGTTGAATGGTATCGTCCATTACGTTTTTCAACGCAGGCTGGGTGATTACATCCATCTTCAAAAACCACTGCATCGATAACTTCGGTTCGATCACCGCATCGGTTCGTTCTGAAAAGCCAACGTTGCTTTTGTAGTCTTCTACTTTTGCTAACTGGCCAGCTGCCTCTAAGTCTTTTGCTATTTCTTTGCGTACGGCAAAGCGATCTTTGCCAACATATAGAATTGATTTGGCATTCAACGTGCCATCGTCATTCAATATGTCAATTAATTCAAGTCCATGCTTTTTGCCTAGTTCATAGTCGTTTAGATCGTGGGCCGGTGTTACTTTTAAACAACCCGTTCCAAAAGCCATAGTAACATACTCGTCTTCAATAATGGGTATGGATTTATTGAGCAACGGAATTAGCACCCGTTTGCCTTTCAAATGCGTATACCGCTCGTCATTTGGATTGATGCACACAGCGGCATCTGCTAATATCGTTTCTGGGCGGGTGGTAGCGATGGTTACAAAGCCATCTTCACCTTCAATTTTGTAATTTATATAATACAATTTCGAATTCACTTCGCGGTGGTTTACTTCATCGTCTGACAAGGCAGTTTTGCCTACAGGATCCCAGTTGACCATGCGTGTGCCGCGGTAGATATATCCCTTTTTATGCAGGTCGATGAACACATCTATCACGGCCTCGTAGTAAGCGGGGTCCATGGTGAATGAGGTACGATCCCAATCGCAAGAAGCGCCAAGCTTTTTTAATTGTTCCAGAATGATGCCGCCATATTTTTCTTTCCATTCCCAGGCATACTTCAAAAACTCTTCTCGCGTTAAGTCCGACTTTTTGATTCCCTTTTCGCGAAGCATAGCCACTACTTTTGTTTCTGTGGCGATGGAAGCATGGTCGGTGCCAGGCACCCAACACGCCTCTTTGCCTTCCATTCGGGCCTTACGAACGAGGATATCCTGAATGGTATTGTTGAGCATGTGCCCCATGTGCAAAACGCCCGTTACATTGGGCGGAGGAATGACGATGGTGTACGCTTCTTTTGCAGGATTAGGTTGAGCGTGGAAGAAGCCGTTGGCAAGCCAGTAGGCATACCATTTGTCTTCTACTTCGGTTGGGTTGTATTTTGTTGATAACGACATAGGGGAAATTAAAGGACTGCAAAAATAGGGATTTTGATGATTGAAATAACCAGCAGTTTACACCCAATCAATCGGGTTTCCGTAATGACCAAATAATTTATCTCTCGTAATTATCACTAAATTATTTGTCAGTGCCTGCGAAATTAAAAGTCTATCGAAAGGATCGTGATGGTGAAATGGCAGTTTCGAAACTTGAATAATGTCAAGTGTGGTTATGTTTAATACTTCAAATTGTGACTCTTTAGTTATTGCAAAAAGATCTTCCATTTCCATTCCAAGGGAAAGTTTTTTTAAGGAAACTTTAATTGCAATTTCCCAAAACGAGGCAATACTGATGAAGCAGTTATTTTCTGTATTCTCAATTTTAGACTTAATCGTATTTGGCAAATTAGACGGCTCATTAATTGCCCAAATCAATACATGAGTATCTAATAAATAATTCATTCCATGTATTCCTTAAAATCAGCAAGGGGTTGATCAAAATCATCACTGATAACTATTCGACCCTTTGCTAATCCTAATGTTCTCTTTGTAGGCTTCTCTTTTTTCGACTTTTCAAGTAAGAAATCAACGAAGTCTTCAACTTCCTTTTTTAGTTCCATTGGAAGTTGTTCGATTCTTGATTGCAGATGTAGTGTTGACATTTGATTACAAATATACAAATCAATAATTTATTCTATTTTATCTGCCATCCGTACTCGCCAATTAGCCGGATATAAATTATTAAGTCTGTTGCCCAGCAGGTTTACCCAACCCAATGGAATTCCTTGATAGGTCATTAAGCAAAAACCTTTTTGACCAACACCTACTTCTAAATTTTCTTTTCGCAGGTAGGAGAGCGCTTCCTCTTTTGTTAGTTCTAATTGCGGAAACATTCCTTGGTTCAATTCTGTAGAAAGGGCGAAAGCATGTTCGGGTATAAGTTTTTCATGTTTGGGTGTGGCAATGGCCGTTCCTTTCAACACGGTATGCAATTGATTTGTCAACATCTCAAGATTTGCAAAGTGACTTTTGGAAACCATACAGATAAGCTCATTTAAAACAATAAATTCCTTGTCGTCAAAATCATTGACCCAATCGGTTAATCTTTCTGTAAACTTCTTTGGTGCAGGAGTTAAAATCGGTTTCGATTTAATTTTTGTGGGAATCGTGGGGTCTGTTTTTCTTACCACCGAAAGATAAAAGCCTTCACCTTTTACTTTATGAGGATAGAACCGATAGCCAATCGCACGTTCTTTTTTTGATTCTTCGATGCCCCAATCCGGTTTAATGGCCAACGAAACAAATTCACAAGCATTATTACGTTCTAACCAAACAAGGTTATCTTCATTCTCTTTCTCGTTATACGTGCAGGTGCTATAAATCAAGATTCCGTTTTGCTTTAATGAAGGCCAGATATCAGCGATGATTCGTTGTTGTCGCTGCGAGCATAATTCTACATTGCTTAAGGACCACTCGTTCATCGCGTTTTTATCTTTTCTGAAAAGACCCTCGCCCGAGCACGGTGCGTCTAACACGATCACATCAAAGAAACCGTGAAGGTTTTTGAAATGCGCTGGGTCGTTGTTGGTTACAAGTATGTTATGATGCCCCCACTTTTGAATATTCTCCGACAATATGGAAGCACGCGATCGAATCACTTCGTTTGAAACCAATAAACTTTCTGAATTGATTAAGCTTAAAATGTGAGTTGACTTACCGCCCGGGGCTGCACATAAATCCAATACTTTCAAGGGCTGGGAAAGGTCGACCGATTGTTTTAGTGCCTGTTCTAAGAATAAACTGCTTGCTTCCTGCACATAATAAGCTCCGCTGTGGAAGGAAGGATCAAGAGTAAAAACTGGCCGCTCGTCCAAATACCTGCCTTCTTTCGCCCAAGGAATCGGAACCCCAAGACGTGAATCCAATTTCTTCTTGGGATTATACCTTACGCTGATTGGTGAATGTTGTACTAGTGCAAGTTCAAACTCCGGAAGCGAGCTCCCCAGTTGTTTTGTAATTTGTGTTAGAAATCCGTGAGGTAAATTCAATGCACGTTACACATTAATCCCGCCACTGACTTCAATACGTTGTCCATTAATCCACTTGGCATCATCTGAACATAAAAAGGCCACCACACCACCAATGTCATCAGCCGCGCCAACGCGTTGTAAGGGAGACATAGAACTTAAAGCAGCCTTCATTTGTGGATTATTGCGAATACCTGCATTGTTAAAGTCGGTTTCAACTGGGCCAGGTGCTACTATGTTCGCTCTAATACCTCTAATGCCTAATTCTTTTGCTAAATATTTGGTAAGCACTTCCACTCCTCCTTTCATAGACGCATAAGCAGAGTAACCAGGCACACAAAAACGAGTAGTGCCACTGGAGATGTTAATTATTGCTCCGCCATCGTTTAGTATTGGCAACGATTTTTGGGTCAAGAAATAAACACCTTTGAAGTGGACGTTCATAAAATGATCGAAGATCTCTTCGGTCACATTTGCATAGGGAACGGTTGCACCCATGCCTGCATTGTTAATAAGAAAATCGAATCTATTCACACCCCAATTTGCTACCAGTGTTGCAGATATGTTTTGTAAAAATCCGTCTATCCCCTTTATATCATTCGCATCGAATGGCAGAGCCACCGCTTTCTGACCGATTGCTTGTATGGCCAACACTACGGCTTCTGCTTCGTCTTTTTTTGTTTTATACGTTAACACTATGCCAGTTCCTTTTTCCGCCAAGCGCAACGCCATATCCTTTCCTAAGCCGCGGCTACCTCCGGTTACCAAGGCAATTTTCGTTTTCATGTCTGTGGGTTTTTAAATTTGGTAAAAACAAAGATAGACACTTTACAGCATTATTAACTTTAGAAATGTAGCTGCGTTGTTATTTATAAAAAAATTATCCTCGCAAGGAATAAACAGAAATCATGCGTTGTCTAATCTGCAAACAAAAGGTTATCAAATATGAAAACAAGAATGATAGTGGCAGGTAGTTTTTTAAGTCTAGTAATGCTTCTTAGCGCATCTAATGTGTCTGTCGCCCGCCATGGTAGAGGACATCATTGGTTGGGAATATTTCACGGACGGCATCATGGTGGTCACCATAAAGGAATGCACGATGGTAGGCATTATAAAAGACGCGGTTTCGCTTCGAATCATATCTACGAGATAACAGGCGCAGACAGTTTGCAGCGAATTAAAATGAAACCTTTGATTGACGATGCCGAAAAAAGAATACAGTCGTTGCGCTCAACTTATCGTGATCAAGAAGCTAGCGTAATGGAATCGTTGAAAACACAACTGAAGCCTCTTTTGAAAGAAGATCAGATTAAGAAACTGGAAGATGTTAGCGGATATAAAAGAAAGTAGTTTGGTTGAAGGGCAGGGGCTTTTTGCCCTTGCTTTTCTTTTTTAGTACTTTATTAGTTCAGTCCAATGAGTTTGTAGTTACCCAATACCGATAGGCAACGAGCGCCTGGTCAACTTTGGAGAGCTTTGTAAAATCTCTTTTGCTGTAGCGAGGAATGATGACCTTGTTAATCTGCGCTAGGGCTTTAAAGAATGACTTTTTCATCGCTAAACTCGGCTCGTTTGTAATAAGATTTGTAATCAGAAAGAAAGGTAAATCATTTTTCACAAGTAAGTTACTGTAGGGCATCCTTTTTAAAAAGGATGAGCGGACTTTCAATGCCTTTGCTAAGATGATATCGCCATCCACCTAGCAGACCTAGCTGAGTGAAAACTAAAAGGACAATTGCTACAACATGAATCTGATTATTATATAGCTTGTGATATTCCTCAATATTGTACAATTTGATTTTATTAACTTAAGATAGTATGAGAAAGAACGCCATAGTATTATTTTGTGTGTTCCCGGTTTTACTTTTTGCTCAACCAAGCAAAGTGTTTGATAATTTGAGCCTACCAAGTAAAATCTTAAAAGGTGACCGTAAGTATGCAATTTACTTACCTCCTGATTACGAGGCTTCACAACGTAGTTACCCAGTTTTGTATTTGTTGCACGGAGGGGGCGATGATCAAACAGGTTGGGTTCAGTTTGGCGAGGTACAACATATTGCGGACAAGGCCTTTGCTGATGGAATAGCTACCCCCATGATTATAGTAATGCCGGATGCAAATACAGGGCAACGAGGATATTTCAATGATCTTAAGAATGAATGGCGTTATGAAGATTTTTTCTTCGAAGAGTTTATGCCTTTTGTGGAAAAGACCTATCGCATAAAGAAAGAAAGGCGGTTTAGAGCGGTAGCTGGTCTTTCCATGGGAGGCGGAGGCTCATTTATTTATGCATTACATCATCCCGAATTGTTTTCTTCAGCGTGTCCATTGAGCGCAGCCACTGGCCCCGTTACCCTAGAAGATACAAAGGCGTGGCTAGAGCAACGCAACCAAAAAGGCACTGATGAGCAGATTAGTACCTATTATAAAAAATATACCGCTTTACAATTGATTAATGGAGTGCCTGATGATCAGAAAAAGGCGATGCGTTGGTATATCGATTGTGGGGACGATGATTTTCTATTTGAAGGTAATTCACTAGTGCACATTGCCATGCGAAAGAAGGAGATTCCTCACGAATTTCGTATCCGGGATGGAGGTCATACCTGGACCTATTGGCGGTCGGCCTTACCAAACGTGCTGAGTTTTGTTTCGGAGTCTTTTCATCAGTATTAGTATTTTTTTATTGTTGAAGCCTGGAAAAGCAGCTGTGGAATCTTGAGAGATTTATTATTTGTATTGATTTACAGCTAGTTATAAAATAATTCAATTTCGCTGTCCAATTTCTTTTTGCCCAATCGATAAGGGGGTGTAAAACAAAACAATTACACTTTATGACAAAAACCCTTATCGTTATTGGCATTGTACTAGGTGCTTTGCTGATTGCTGGAGTTATTCTTTCTCTTGTCGCCCCCAAAAGGATTTCAGTGAGTAACTCAACATTTATCAATGCTTCAAAGCAACACGTGTTTGACCAGCTTCGGTACATGAAGAACTTCCCCAAGTGGTCGCCCTTTCTCGTGCAAGACCCCGAGCAGAAGTACACCGTGAGCGGAAAAGATGGCGAAGTTGGTGCCACATACAGTTGGGAAGGTGTGAAAGAAAAAAGCAAAGGTTCGCAGCGTGTGGCGAAACTCAAATCGACTGATGAAGTGGTGATTGAATGCAACATTACAGTGCCGTTCCAATCCAACCCTACCTTTAGCTATTCATTGGTAGAAAAAGACGGGGGAGTGGAAGTTGTTCAACATTTTGATACCGAGATGCCCGCTCCGTCAAACATTTTTGGCTTGTTGCTCAATTTGAAAGAAAAGATTTCGGTCACCAACAAACAAGGGCTTGAACTGTTGAGGCAAGCGTGCGAAAATAAAAAAACAACTTCGTTAACATCTAAGTAATACCAACTGATTATTTTTAGAAACAAATCCCTAACACAGTTAAATCTAATTTTTATGAAAGAATTCATGATGATTTTCAGAATGGCACCCATGCAAAATTTTCAACCTACACCCGAACAAATGCAACAAAGCATCAAACAATGGCAAGACTGGATTGGCGGTATAGCCGCACAAGGTAAATTTGTAAGCACCAATCAACTTGGCTTTGAAGGTAAGACACTAAAGGCAAACGGAGTAATAACCGATGGTCCTTATGCCGAAGTAAAAGAGATTGTAGGTGGCTACATTATTGTAAAAGCAAATTCAATTGATGACGCATTGGAATTGGCAAACGGCTGTCCTATTTTATTTATGGGCGGCCACGTTGAAGTGAGAGATATTATGGTATTAACAAATTAACGAAGCACGTTTTCTTAAACTCGAGGCCCTTGCTTTTAGTGAGGGTCTTTTTTTGCATCTTTAGGCCTCCATGGTTGAAACCAAAGACCTAATCCCTCATCTCTTCCGCACAGAGTTTACCAACATGGTGTCGGTGCTGTCGCGCCATTTTGGGTTGCAACATGTGGAGATAGCAGAAGACATTGTGAGCGATACCTTTTTATTGGCGTCAGAAACCTGGGGACTGAAGGGACTGCCTGAAAACCCGACCGCGTGGCTTTACACGGTGGCAAAAAACAAAACGAAAGACTACCTCAAGAGCAATCAACTTTTTTCTAAAAAGATTGCCACCGAAATTAGAAAGACTGAGCGCGAGTTGTACGAAATGGAAGTTGACCTATCAAGCCAAAATATCAACGACAGTCAGTTGCAAATGATATTTGCCATTTGTAATCCATCGATTACACCAGAAGCACAAATTGGGTTGGCGCTGCGTATTCTCTGCGGACTGGGCATTGATGAAATAGCCGAGGCCTTTCTTACAAACAAAGAGACTACCAACAAGCGTCTTTTTCGCGCAAAAGAAAAGTTGAGAGAATCCAATGCCACGATGGAATTGCCTGCTGAAGAAGAAATTGACGCACGACTCAAAACCGTTTTGTCCGTATTGTATTTGCTATTCAACGAAGGCTATTATTCATCTTCTCAAAACACCAGCCTGCGAAAGGATTTATGTTTGGAAGCCATGCGGCTGAATTTACTGCTAATTGATAACAATCGAACCAATAAACCTTTTGTGAATGCACTTCTTTCGCTGATGTGCTTTCATGCTTCGCGCTTTGAAGCACGGATTTCAGAAAGCGGTGAGTCAATTCTGTTTGAAGACCAAGACACAAGCTTATGGAATAAAGAGTTGGTTATGCGAGGAGAATATTATTTGACGCAAGCTTCCGTTGGTCATATCATTTCGAAGTATCATTTGGAGGCGGCCATTGCCTATTGGCATACACAAACCAGTCACGAAGCGGAAAAGTGGGAAAACATTTTGCAGCTCTACAACAAGCTGCTGCAAATCGAGTATTCGCCCATGGCTGCACTTAACCGAACCTATGCACTGGCCAAAGCCCGCGATTACAGAATAGCCATTCGAGAAGCTGAGAAATTAGAGTTGGAAGAAAGCCATTGGTACCATGCACTTTTAGGCGAATTGTACTGTGAAATTGACAAGCAAAAAGCGCACAACTATTTCGACAAAGCGTATGAATTAGCAAAGACTGATGCTGATAGAAATATTCTTCAAAAGAAGAGAAATCGCTTGTAGTAGGGTCAGCGGGCGAACCAATTAAAAAGCATAATTCCCAACAAGCCGAAAACAATGCTTAGGTGAACAATTAACCAAATCTGTTGGTATCCAGCTCGGTTGTTCCAAGTCACCTTTTGGTCGAACTGATCAAAGATTAAGGCAATGCCTAAGTTTGACATCGCAGTTAAAATATCTTTATTGGTCAATAAGAAGTAAAGTCCTAATGAGACAAACGCTCCGTACAAAAAATTGGTTGTATTTAAAGGTAAGGTCTTGGGGCTTGTCGTTTTCTTTTGTTGTGGTCATACTTTAGGGGTTGCTGTTTTGCATGACTTTTTCTTTTGCATTTCCATCGAAGAAAGAAATACGGACATGGAACTGGCTGCAATTGCTACCCAAATCATCGTATAAGAAATATCAGAACTTGAATCGAGAACCGTAAAGAGGGCTGCTAGAAAGACAAAACCAGAGGTAACGCCAATCGTCAATGCATACTTTCCAAAACGAGAACGTCTTTTAGTTTCCATAATCTTTTTTCGAGTTAGTAGTCTTTTATCCAAAACTATTACGGAGCCTTCATGATTTTTTTATGAACTTGTTTTTTTTGGCATATTACTGAAAAATGGTTGGTGGATGTTGAAGATTTGTTCTGATAACCAATAAGTTGAAAGGAATTTTTAGGAGTTTAGTGAAACGTGTTTCACTAAACTTTTTTCATTTCATGA
>JBIKRT010000048.1:0-33287 GCA_044349005.1 Cyclobacteriaceae bacterium | reverse complement strand
CTGTTCGTTGAGTATCCCAATAATCTGGGCCTCGGTAAAGCGCATCTTTTTCATTTGACTGTTTTGTTAGGTTAAAATTAAAAAAACTCTACTTTTAACCTGTTCAAAAAAATCAGCCTAGTACCAGTGGTGCACTCGCTACAAACGAGCGCATTTAGTGTAGTTGGTATCAATAACCACCAAATTTCACAAAAAAAGGAAGGAGCGCTCCCTACGCTCCTTCAAACCTCAACCCTCAACCAATTCTCAATCTAATCTAAATGTAATGGGCAGGTTAAATGCCACTTCTACGGCTTTGCCTTGCTGCTTTCCGGGTTTCCAACGCGGCATTGATTTAACCACACGCATGGCTTCATCGCGTAAATAGCTGTCCCCTCTTTCAGTTGATTCATCGTTGACGGTCACTTCTCTCACTTCGCCACTTTCCGAAACTATAAAGTCAACAAACACCGTCCCCTCGTCACCGTTGTCAGATGCCTCTGTAGGGTATTCAATGGTCTTTTTAAGGTATTCTCTCATGGCTTCATCGCCTCCGGGAAATGAAGGTTCGGTTTCGGCTTTCAGGTAAATAAGTTTTCCGTCCGCGCCTGCAAAATAGATGCCTTTTTTCAACCGTTCTGCCAATGCGGCATTTCTCTTCTCAATAGTAACAAGCCTCCTTTGCTCTTTGGCTACCCGCTTTTCTTCTTTTGTCAGCGTTGGGGTGCCAATAACTGGCTCCTGGGTCAGCTCTTTTTCTTCTTTTTCTTCCTTCTCTTTTTTAGACTCACACGACTGCAGTGAAATCAATAGGCAGGCAGAAATAATTAACAATAGGCTCTTTTTCATATTTTGTTTTTATGGTACGTAGATGATCTATGAATTTCCGTGCCGCTTAAATTTGATAGTCAATGCACAGTTTTAAAAGTGTACTTACCTTTTAGTGTAGAAATAATTCCACATCTGTTGATGAACACGTAGGCTAGCAGCGTTGCTTTCTGTTGGCACGTTTATTTTCTTAGAAGAAGTATGCCCGTACGAATCTACCTTGTTTTTTCTTTCCTGTCCGTGAGTTATGCGCTTAGTGCGCAAAGCAATTTGTTGTCTAAAAATGAGAAAGTTACTCTTACTGAAGCCAGAAGAGACAGCTTAACAAAAGATTTGCTGAAACAGATGCCTGATCTCAAGAGCAAACTAACTTGGACATCGACTTCATTTGGTGCGCAAGCAACATTTGATTTGGGGTATGAGCAACATATATCCCTATTCGACAAAGCGGGGCGTTATATGGAAACGCTGAAAAAATCGGCATGGAGTAAAGACGCATCGCCCACGTTGCTCATGGGTTTTGAAACTAGTGTTTATGGATTGCTTCCAGTACTCACGTTTTGGGAGAACATCAGTTTGGACGAGACGGATTACTTCTTCCAGTTGTTGGATACCAATGGAGAAACAAAGGAACTATGGGCAGATTCGAATGGCAATTTTTTTGAAACACCTCTTTTTGTTAAGTAGAGATCTTTATCCGTTAAAAAGAAATTGCCAACGAAGAGGCTAAAAACAAATTTGAATTTGAGGGCTGTCCTTCCTTTTCAAATGTACCATCATTTCCTGAAAAACCGCGCGCTTCTACTCTCCATACAACATTGTCTAACACGTGGGTATCGTAGTTTAACGAGTAGCCGAAAGTCTTGAAACCACCTATGGCAGCGGAAGAAATAATTACTCCATTTTCATCGCTATAGTATTCTAGTCTCGCAGAAATTGAATGTTTATCATTGGCCTTAAATTTTGCAATTACTACGGGCGTGTACCAAGTATTATATTCATCGCTTCCGTGTGATTTTTGCTCCATTCCAAAATCAAAACCCGCAATCAATCCAATGTTATCGGTAAGTTGAAACTGTCCGTAGAAATTATGGAAGTAACGCATCTGACTCACCACATCCGGTTTATCGTTACCAATAAATGAACTACTATTTAATGTTACCTTACCGTTTGGTTTATAGGTAAGTTGATGACCAAAGGCAGGCGTATGATTGCCATCAACACGTTGTATGCGCTGCCAACCATTTAAAATCAATCCGCTTACGAACCACTTTGCGTCATCGGATGTGTAAGAGACCTTTGCACCACTCTCATAGTACGGTGAATTGTCAGCAAGAATGCTCCGGCTGAGATTCCAACAGTCCTTACCAATTGCACTTTCAAAACCAATATGAGCAGCAAAAATACCTGCATCCACCCACACATTTTTAGTCTTTGATATTTTTACACCTGCATTTGCTTCAAAAATATTTCTTAGTACTCCAGGTTCAGTCGCCAAATTTGCATTCATGTAGGTTCCCGTTGCCAATGCTAGATTTGCCCTCACATTTTCTTTTTGATACGCTGCTTTTAAAAAACCAAGATTTAGATTGATCTCGTTGTGCCGGTTGAATGAATACACGAAACTGGGTCTAGTGTTATTAGCTGGTTTTCCGAAATCGTAAACATAATACGTTTCAATGTATCCACTAATTGTTAGAGGTGATTTCGCATTTTCAGTTTGAGCATAGGCGTTTACTGTAGTAAGGAGGATTGTTACTTTAACTAAATTTTTCATATTTGATATTTCTTTACCTGTTTCGCCACTGAGTAAAACCCTGTATCGGTTGATGGACGTCAACTCCTTTCAGGCAAAATATTTTTACCAATAGTGATCTTAATTTTTCTTTGTCATCGATGAGTATGATTGTTTTCAAATCATTTGCGCTAAAATAGTTGAAAATTGGCTCGGCAAAATTAATCATTTCAGTGTATTTGCTTGAACTCAAACCAGTCTTATTGATCCTGAAACTGTGATTCGTGTAAGAAGTCTGAATTAGATTGCAATAGTTTCACACTAAATCATATCCACCTTTACAGTTATCCAGTCTCCCGTAGCAATATCTTAGTCGTTAGTTTGACGATGTTTTCTTTCCCTACGCTGAGTTTTGGGCAGTATCATGATCGCTGTAAAAAAGGAGGGTGTGTTGCTACACAAAACGGAATTGCCTTTCGAAAATGAAGGCGTGTTGAATCCTGCTGCCATTAAAGAAGGTGACAATGTTCACTTATTTTATCGGGCCGTTCAGGAGGGTAATCATTCTACCATTGGCTACTGTAAACTCAAAGGGCCACTTGAAGTTGAATTGCGTAACAAGCTTCCGCTAATACTTCCTGAATTCGATTATGAATCGAAAGGCCTTGAAGACCCGCGTATCGTGAAGATTGATGATCTTTTTTATTTGACCTACACCGCTTATGACGGTGTAAATGCGCTGGGTGCATTGGCTACTTCAACAGATTTAATTCACTTTGAAAAGCGTGGAATTATTGTTCCCAAAATAACCTATCAAAATTTTGCCCGCTTACTTGTTTTAAAGGAAACCACAGAAAAGTATTTGTACTACAATGAACATGAGCGTTCAATTAAAAGTCAAGGCAAGCAGCAATTTCTATGGGACAAAAATCTTATTTTCTTTCCTAAACGAATAGGAGGGAGGCTCTGTTTTTTGCATCGCATTAAGCCCGATATTCAGATCATCGTCTCTGTTGAAGATTTAAAAGACTTGAACGAAGTATTTTGGGCCGATTATTTTTTGCATTTAGATCGGTACATTGTTCTTTCGCCAAAATATGACCATGAGATAAGCTATATTGGAGGTGGCTGTCCGCCCATCGAAACATCAGAAGGTTGGCTGATGATCTATCACGGGGTGCATGATTCCTCGAAAGGGTACGTCTATTCAGCTTGTGCTGCGTTACTTGATTTACATAATCCCCAAATTGAAATTGCCCGTCTTCCTTATCCACTGTTCAAACCTGAATTAGTTTGGGAATTAAAAGGAGAAGTAAATAATGTTTGTTTTCCTACTGGTGCAGTGTTGTTTGGAGATGCGCTTTACATCTATTACGGAGCAGCGGATGAACGAATAGCTACTGTATCTGTAAGTATGTCTGCCCTTTTGACCGAGTTACTCTTAAATAAATTATGATGGAAACGGAATTTATTGAATTACCTGAATTGAATGTCCGCAACGCGGGCTTCAAAGGTCAAGATTTAGTGGCATCAAAAATAATTGACGATTTGCCTGAAATACTCATAATAAGTTCTTATCCACCAAGAGAATGCGGGATTGCCACCTACTCGCAAGACCTGGTGAAAGCGTTAAATAATAAATTTCACAATTCTTTTTCGTTGAAAGTGTGTGCGCTGGAATCGGGTGTGCAAAACTATACCTATCCAGAGGAGGTAAAACTCACCTTAGATACCACTGATACACGGCAGTTTAAAGAATTGACGTATGCTATTAACGATGACGATACCATTCAATTGGTTGTAATTCAACACGAATTTGGGCTCTTTCAACACAATGAAGGTGCTTTTATGCGCTTCATCCATCGCGTAAATAAGCCTGTTATCATTGCCTTTCATACGGTATTACCCTCGCCAGATTCATCATTGCTAGCCAAAGTGAAAGTTATGGCGACTGTTGCAAATTCAGTTATTGTTATGACAAACAATGCCGCGTCTATACTTCATAACGAGTATCAAATACCGTTCGAGAAAATTTCTGTCATTCAGCATGGCACTCACCTTGTTCCCCATCACGATAAGCAATTACTAAAAGAGAAATTTAATATATCAGGACGAAGAATTCTGTCCACTTTCGGATTGCTGGGATCTGGTAAAGGTATTGAAACAACGCTGGAATCGTTACCAGCAATAATAAGCGAGAATCCTGACGTGTTATTTTTAGTGATAGGCAAAACCCATCCTTCGGTGGTAAAAGCAGAAGGAGAGAAATACAGAAGGAAGCTGGAATCGAATGTTCGAACGCTAAAGTTAGAAGACCATGTTAAGTTCATTAATTGCTATTTGCCACTTAATATCCTACTAGAGTATTTACAGCTTACTGACGTTTATTTGTTTACTTCTCTGGATAAAAACCAAGCGGTAAGTGGAACCTTTTCCTATGCAATGAGTTGCGGCTGCCCAATCATTTCAACTCCCTTTCCGCATGCGTTAGAAGTGTTAGGTGGAGATGATGATATGTTTATTGACTTTCAGGATTCTTTTGAACTTACTAGAAAGGTGAACCGATTGCTTGGTGATGAGGAGTTGAGATCAACGTTACGATTTAATACGCTGCAACGGATTGTCACTTCTTCTTGGGAGAATTCAGCGGTTGCACATGCCCTTCTTCTTCAAAAAACGATGTGGAACAAAGTAGAGGATAATGGATTTTCTGAACAATATTTTCAGTATAAACCGAAGCGTATGTCACTCCAATTTACAATGCCTGAAATCAATTTAGATCATTTAAAGAAAATGACCACAGATGTTGGCGTGATACAGTTTTCGAAAATCAATCAACCTGATATCGATTCTGGCTACACGCTTGACGACAATGCACGATCGCTCATTGCCATGTGCTGGCATTATGAGCTGACAGGAAATCCAGAGGATTTAAAGTATATTATAGTCTATTTAGATTTTATTGATTATTGTCTACAGCCAGAAGGCTATTTTTTAAACTACGTAGATGCTCAGCAGAAATTTACGGATCAAAACGATATTATAAATCTTGCAGACGCAAGTGGAAGAGCTTTGTGGGCAATGGGTTTATTGATTTCGAAAAGCGATCTATTACCTGCCGCCTTGGTTATGCAAGCAGAGGCGATTCTGAGAAAGGCGTTGCCTTCAACATTAAAAATGCACAGCACACGGGCGATGGCTTTTTCAATAAAGGGTCTTTACTTAGCCAACCTTAAAAGTAAGTCGATTGAAACAACTCAATTGATCAGGATGCTCGCAGATCGATTAGTGCAAATGTATCGGCATGAATCTGAAAGTGATTGGAAGTGGTTTGAAAGTTACATGACCTATGCCAACGGTATTTTACCCGAGGCCATTCTTTGCGCATGGATGGAAACGGGCGACCCGGTATATCAGGAAATTGCAAAAACATCTTTCGATTTTCTTTTGTCATTAACATTTAGCGGCAATCAAATAAAAGTCATCTCCAATAAGAATTGGTTTCATAAAGGCCAGGAATCTTGCAACACCCGTGGTGGTGAGCAGCCCATTGATGTCGCGTATTGCATTTTAACATTGAGTAGATTTTATGATGCCTTTGAAGACCCGAAATACTCTAGAAAAATGGCAGAAGCGTTTAGTTGGTTTCTGGGCAACAACCATCTTAATCAAATAATTTACAACCCCTGTACTGGTGGTTGCTTTGATGGATTGGAAGAAACACATGTTAATTTAAATCAAGGTGCCGAATCAACTATTAGTTATTTGATGGCAAGATTAACGCTGGGGAAGTATTTAGAAGCGGAGGATGAAGGATAAGTAAAAAGTGTAACTGTCGACATGTTGAATATAATGATCCGTGAAACGGTATAATTTAAATTTGTTCAAGTGCAAAGGAAATATCCAACATGACTCATTCAATACGAAAAACATTTATCATACTACTTGCTTCTGCTGGAATTCGCATCGATAAAATGAATAACTCGCGGGTCGATTCGTTGCTTTTGATTTTAGTGGGTTATGGATCGCATTTATTTATCGCTCAGTACGTCAATTTTACCCAAGCATTGGGGTACTATTTGATTTTGTTTTTAGTTCGTTATATCTATTTATTTTCAGGCTTTGGCAAGAATGGATTTGCCGTTAAGATGATTGATAAGTATGGGGAAGATGAAGCGTGGAACAAATATGAGTTGGTTACCTCCATTATGTTCTTTCAACGGGGATTGAGTTTTGGCCTTCTTACCCATGCTTCGCAATGGTCATTAATAGATTTACTCAATGACAACTCTATTCTTCTTTCGATACCAACCATTGAAACAATTAAAATAGTCTCTATGGGATTGGGCTTGCTTCTGATTTCGATTGGATTTTGGGTAAATACGGCCGCTACTTTTGTCATCGGTATTGATACTTATTATTACAAAGATCTATTTTTGAAACGAGCTATTGTTGATTTCAAAGTAGAAGGTCCCTACAAATACTTTTCAAATCCGATGTATGGTATCGGTCAGTCGAGTGCTTATGGAGCGGCTCTTATGGCAGGTTCAGTTGCCGGAATTCTAGCCACGGTGTTGAATCAACTAGTTATGTATGTGTTTTATTACACCATTGAAAAGCCGCACATTAAATCGATTATTAGTGCGCAACAAAAGCTTATTCCTAGCATTTCTGATCAACCCGTTTTGATTGACTCAAAGGAATATGAAATATATGCTTAACACAATTTTATGATACGAATACTTTGTCCAACGGATTTTTCAGACACTGCGGATTTAGCGATCGCTTATGCAGCTGCACTTTCAAAAAAGATAGGTGCTGAACTTACCTTGTTTAATGTTCAATCGATTGTCTCATTGCCAGCATTAGAGATAATTAAAGGAAAGCACTTGGCAACCGAGCCTATCTTGGAGAAGTTAGAAGAACAGTGCTATCAGGTGATGGAAATGTTCAAGATCACATGCAATGCGGAAGTGCAGCCCTGGAATGGTTTATTGGTGGACATTCTTGCCAAGCGATCGTCTGACTTCGATTTATTGATTATGGGTACTAATGGTGCGGACGATTATTATGAATATTTTTTTGGAAGTCGTTCCTATCAGGTAGCCCACGAGACGTCAATACCTGTGCTGTTGATTCCGACCGGATGCCAATATAAAAACATTTCAACCATTATGTATGCTTTTGACTATGAACATGAGCAATTACTTCCAATGGCTCAATTAAGTAAATGGGCTAAATTGCTGGAAGTGAAAGTAACTGTACTCCAAGTAAAAAAACACTATTCGCGCGAGGAGGAACTCTATTCCGAAGAGGTGGAACAGCGGGTTATCAACTCCCACGATTTGCCAGACGTGGTTTTTGATACCATTTATAATGACGATGCCATCAGCAGCATTCATAGTTATTTTATTAAAAATCAGTATGATGCATTGGCACTTTGCTCAACACAACATAGCTTTATTCGGAATATTTTTCATAAGAGTCTGGTTCGCACACTAAGCTCTGCGGCTACTTATCCACTATTTATTTTTCATGAATAAAGAATGACCTATTCGAAGGTCACTGCCGTTGGGGGTCAAAAAATTCGTCTTATTCACGGTGGTAGCGAGTATTTTGAGTTGCTGTTAAAGCTCATTACCGAGGCAAAGATTTCTATTTATTTACAGACTTATATTTTTGATGAGGACGAGACCGGTGGAATAGTAAGCGAGGCACTGAAAAAAGCTTCCCTGAGAAAGGTTCAGGTGTTTTTGTTAGTGGATGGCTACGCATCCAGTGAACTATCAAAAGAGTTTATTTTAAATCTTGAGAAGGTGGGGGTGCATTTTCGCATGTTCGAACCACTACTAAAGAGCAACCATTTTTATTTTGGAAGGCGACTTCATCATAAAGTGTTAACAGTGGATTCAGTTTATTCCCTGGTGGGAGGTATGAATATCAGCAATCGCTACAATGACATGCCTAGCCAACCAGCTTGGCTCGATTGGGCCGTGTATGCGGAGGGAAATGTTTCTGTATGGTTAACGTATATCTGTCAGTCGCGAATTAGTAAAACAGCAATTACAAAGGCTCAGCGTCTGGATAAAAGTGCTTTTCAAACAAAAGGAGAGCGTGTGCTGGTGAAGACGAACGATTGGGTGCGAGGCCAAAATCAGATTACTGCCAGCTATTTGAAAATGATAAGTAATGCAAACAAAAGCATCATCATTATGTCCGCGTATTTTATCCCAAGTAACCAATTCCGAAAGAAATTGCGTTTGGCAGCAAAACGCGGTGCGAGAGTTCAAGTTATTCTTGCAGGCAGATCAGACATCAAAATTGCAAAGTATGCAGAACGATTTATGTATCAGCGGTTAGTAAATAATGGAATTGAAATATACGAATACCAAAAATCGATACTTCATGGAAAAATTGCAACCTGTGATGGAGATTGGTCTACCGTGGGTTCCTACAATATAAATGGGCTTAGTGCGTATGCCAGTATTGAGTTAAATGTGGAGGTTAGGGATGGCCACTTTGCTGCACAAGTAGAGCAAACTCTTTGCACCATTATCAAATCAGATTGTTTGCCCATCGCTCAACATCAGATTGAACAATACGATTTTTTAGAGCGGCTTCGCAATGCATGCTCCTACTATATTTACAGAGTGTTGATATTTCTATTTACATTTTACTTTAGAAGGCATGAATAGTTGAGCTGTCAGTAAAGTGTGTAATGCCTTTTTATTTTTATGTAAAATCGTTTGGAAGAGCTTTGTCCATCTTTACTAATTAGTTCTACAAAATTTAAGTAATCAATCAATCCTAAAAAATCATGAAAAATAAAGTCATTCTACTTACACTTGTTTGCCTATTTGCAAGCACTTTTTACGCAACTGCTTCTGATCCAACCCCATGGTTTACAATTAGCAGAAATGAGACATCCGGTGTTTATTTGATAAAATACACCGGCTCAAAGACGGGCAACGTAACGGTGACGATCAAAGATTCAAAAGGAAATGAAATTTCTTCTACGGTGGTTTTTGCAGTACGTGATTTTTCGATGCCTATAAATCTTTCTTCAGTTTCTGAAGAGTTGTATACCATTCAGATTGATAATGGCGTGGACAAGGTGGTGCAAACATTGAATTACACTAATAACAAACCTCCTACTTACACACACGTTGCTAACTTAGGAAACAAACATTATCTTTTTTCTGCTTCGCATGTTGGCGTAGAAAATGTGCTCATCGTTATTTCTGATGGCAATGGGGTGACCGTTTTTAATGAAAGTAAGAAAATAAAAGGAGACGTTGCTTTCATTTTTGATCTCAGTAGCGTGTACGGGCAACCCACTTTTGATATCACAGAAGAATCTGGACGTTCTCTCATGATACCTAGTACTCCTCAAGTTATTGCAGTAAAAAAATAGTTTTAGAGCGGAGTCTTTCTAAACTAACGGTATGAAAAAGCCATTCATCAATACAGTGACAAACGTTGAAAAAAAGACATTCGGCAACCAAGTCAATTAAATCAAATCGAATTAAAATATAGCATGCATGAAAGTAGGAGTATTTAGCACCAAATATTACGAGCGTGAATATCTTGATCAGGCAAATTCTGATGCGAAGCATCAACTTACCTACTTCAATGAATCACTGAATTCAACAACTGTCAAATTAGCGAGTGGTTTTGATTCGGTGTGTGTTTTGCTCAACGATGTGATCGATAGGAGAGTTATTGAGGATCTTTCCAAAGCAGGTATAAAACTCATAGACCTGCGCAGCGCTGGGTACGATAACGTGGATATTACAGCCGCCTTCGATCATCACATAAAAGTAACTCGAGTGTCATCGTACTCGCCACAAGCCATTGCTGAACATGCCACTGCGCTGATATTAACCCTTAATAGAAAAACGCACAAAGCGTATAATCGCGTGAAGGAAAATAATTTTACACTGCAAAACCTGATGGGCTTTAACCTAAAAGGAAAGACTGTCGGGGTAATTGGCACTGGTAATATTGGTTCGGCCTTTTGCGACATTATGCTTGGATTTGGCTGCACGGTAATAGCCTACGATCTTGTAGAAGTTATAGCCATGAAAGCGAAGGGTGTTACCTATTGCCCTCTTGATAACCTGCTTCAAGACGCGGATATTATTTCGATCCACTGCCCCTTAACACCATTAACAAAACATTTGTTAAACTCACTTGCCTTTGGCAAAATGAAAAAAGGTGCCATGCTTATTAATACAAGCAGGGGAGGTGTTATTAACACCGTGGATGCAATGGAAGCACTTAAGACTGGAAAACTGGGATACTTGGGTATTGATGTGTATGAAGGCGAAAAAGACTTGTTCTTTAAAGACCTTTCAGAAAGTGTTATTCAAGATGATTTAATTGAGCGACTTATGTCATTCAACAATGTATTGATAACACCCCATCTGGGCTTTTTTACGAAGGAGGCATTAGAACAAATTGCCATCACCACTATTCAAAATTTCACAGACTTCGAAAACGGTTTGCAGTTAAAAAATGAAGTAACCAAGTAATAATAATGAAGAAAGTATTAATTGCGATTGATTATGATCCGGCCGCGCAGCGTGTGGCAGAGGTCGGCTATGCATTAGCCAAGGAATTAGAAGCGGAAGTCAGTTTGATTCATGTAATTTCAAACCCCGTCTATTATTCGGTCTCAGAGTTTGAGCCGATGGGATTTGTCGGCTATAATGATTTGATGCTTACAAATAACATCATCGATTCGTTGCGAGAAGTTGGGCAGGAATTTTTGAATAGGTCTAAAACCCATTTAGGTGATAAAAATATAAAGACAATTGTGAGTGAGGGAGATTTTGCTGATGGCATTTTAGATGCGTCTATGGAATTGGGAGTAGATTTCATAGTACTCGGCACTCATGGGCGCAAATGGTATGAAAAAATATTAATAGGAAGTGTGGCTGAAAAAGTACTTCGCCATTCTAAAATTCCATTATATTTAATTCCAACGTCTTATAAAGATTAAAATAATATACAGTTAAAACAAACGACATGCAACAAGAAGAAGGGTATTTACAAGACCACAAGCAGCGATTGGAGCAAAATAGCATCGAACATGATTCGATACTTGTCCATCCGAAAGAGTACAAATTGCTTACTCCCGCAAAGGTTGGATCGATTGAGGTCAAGAATCGAGTAGTTATGGCGCCTATGACGCGGTGCCGCGCAATCGGCAATGTACCAAATGCGTTGATGGCAACTTATTATGAGCAGCGATCGGGGGCTGGGTTGATTATTACCGAAGGTACTTCGCCCTCGTTGAATGGAACAGGCTATGCTCGCATTCCAGGTATATTTGATCAAGCACAAATAGACGGCTGGAAGAAGGTAACCAAGGCGGTTCATTTGAAGGCGGGCAAAATAGTTGTTCAATTGATGCACACGGGAAGAATTAGTCATTCGTTGAATATGGCCAAAGAAGCACACATAATGGCACCCTCGGCTGTGAAGGCGGCTGGCCAAATGTGGACCGATGCCAAACAACTGCAAGACTACCCCACGCCAAAAGCAATGACGTTGGAAGACATCGCAATAGCCAAATCAGAATATGTAATGGCCGCTCAGAACGCAATAGAGGCGGGCTTTGATGGCGTTGAATTGCATGGTGCCAACGGCTATTTGTTAGAAGAATTTCTTTCACCGATTAGTAACATCCGCAACGACAAATATGGAGGTAGCATCCAAAACCGTTGTGAGTTTGTAATTGAAGTAACCGCTGCAGTGGCAGAAGCAATAGGTAAAGATAAAACGGGTATCCGCTTGTCACCGTATGGAGTGGCGAGTGACATGCCGCATTATCCGGGTATAGATGATACCTACAAGTATTTAGCCGAGCAATTAAATCAACTTGGGATTGCCTACATCCATTTGGTAGATCATTCCGCCATGGGAGCACCGGCAGTGCCCGTGGAAGTTAAATGGCTTATTCGAAATATTTTCAAGAATACAATTATACTGTGCGGAGGGTACGATAAGAAGCGTGCAGAGGAGGACATTGAAAATGGATTGGGAGACCTCATCGCTTTTGGTCGCCCCATGATTAACAATCCTGATTTGGTTACACGATTCAAAAACAATTGGCCGCTTTCGACCGACCTTCATATGGATTTATTTTATACAGCCGATGAGAAGGGCTACACAGATTATCCAATCCACAAAGTCTAGCCGTGGAGTATAAGGATTACTATAAGGTGCTTGGGGTTGATAAGAAAGCTTCTCAAGAGGAGATAAAAAAGGCGTATCGGATTTTAGCCGTTAAACATCATCCTGATAAAAATCCTGATAACAAAGAAGCCGAAGAGAAATTCAAATTGGCAAACGAAGCCAATGAAGTATTAAGCAACCCGAAAAAGCGAAAGAAATACGATGAGCTAGGGGAGAATTGGCAGCAATACGACAAGGGCAATCAACAGAATCCATTTAACGGAGCTTCGGGTGGTCAACAGTTTTACGAAGGCGATGGAAACGGTGCTTTCGGTGGGCAATCCGATTTTTCAGATTTCTTCGAACAGTTTTTTGCAGGTAAGCAGGGGAGAGGTACATCTCAAAATAGAAAAGGCCATGACTATGAAACGGAAATGGTGATTACGCTCGAAGAAGCCTTTAAAGGGACGAGTAGAATTATTCAATTGGAGAATGAAACCTTGCGGGTAACAACAAAACCGGGTGCCTACACCGATTTGCTGATGCGGATAAAAGGCAAAGGTGCCAATGGAAGCGGCAAGGATCAACGAGGCGATTTGTTTGTTCGCGTAAAGCTAGCACCCAATGCCAAGTTTAACGTGAAGGGAGACGATTTGTATAGTCAACAGGAGATTGATTTATACACGGCAGTATTGGGCGGGGAAGAGTTAGTTGAAACACTCTCCGGACAAGTGAAGATTAAGGTTGCACCCGGAACACAAAATGATAAGTCAATTCGATTGAAAGGAAAGGGAATGCCTTTGTATAAAAAGCCAGATAAGTTTGGCGATTTGTACATTCAACTAAAAGTTCACATTCCTGAAAACCTAAATGATAAACAAAAGGAATTATTTGAAACCATCAAAACGACAGCGTAAATGATATGAGCATTCAGCACATTACTATTCAATACACTTCGCGCCAACAATTGGCTGTCAATAATTTTGAGGATGCGTTTTATGATTCGTTGCTCCGCTACTCGCTGAAGCAATTAACATTTGGGGCGGATTTATCGGAACAAACCATTATTGAGGCGTTGCAGAAGTCGATTCAAGTATGTTTTATGCTGAACATTAATAGTAGGCACCATTTTAAAAAAATCTATGTGTCGAACTCAGCAACCGGAACCATGCATGTGGATTGGCTCATGAGCAAACGTGGTTTCAACCTAATGATTATGCAAATACCCTCCTTAAATGAAAGACGAGCGAAGTGGCTTTGGGAACTTTGCGAGTAAAGCCTACGGTCAATTGCGCTTTCAGATTGTGTCCTTTTATAGATTCTGTACAAATTTCTTTCCTTCTTTCCATTTTGTTCGTAGGTTGTGACTTGCTTTCAGATTTGTTTCATCCCGCCTTAGCGGGGGTGTTCTTTGATAGATTGCATACAGATGAAAACCATAACAAAATTGAACCTTTCAGTTGTGATTTGCTTTCAGATTGTGTTCTTTGATAGATTGCATACAGACATGAGTTAGAATACACTAGGCACGTGGTGTTGTGATTTGCTTTCAGATTGTGTTCTTTGATAGATTGCATACAGATCCAACTGGCATTTATTCGAGCGTTATTATGTTGTGATTTGCTTTCAGATTGTGTTCTTTGATAGATTGCATACAGATGTTTATCGCAAATAGCTATTTGCCAAACAGTTGTGATTTGCTTTCAGATTGTGTTCTTTGATAGATTGCATACAGATAACTTGTGTAATTCAAAATTGCAGGGTCAGTTGTGATTTGCTTTCAGATTGTGTTCTTTGATAGATTGCATACAGAGCAGTGCCAAACTGATATTGCCGGTCGTAAGTTGTGATTTGCTTTCAGATTGTGTTCTTTGATAGATTGCATACAGACTCGCAAGTTTATTCATGCTTTGGATAAGGGTTGTGATTTGCTTTCAGATTGTGTTCTTTGATAGATTGCATACAGACTTTCCATAAAAGAAAGCATGGCTGGTCTAGTTGTGATTTGCTTTCAGATTGTGTTCTTTGATAGATTGCATACAGAATTTGTTGCAGACATTGAGAAGCTCGATTGGTTGTGATTTGCTTTCAGATTGTGTTCTTTGATAGATTGCATACAGAAACTTACTAAAGCAGTCGAGCTAGTCGAAAGTTGTGATTTGCTTTCAGATTGTGTTCTTTGATAGATTGCATACAGAATTTGGAGAAAGTAAAGCAGCGCAATCAGCGTTGTGATTTGCTTTCAGATTGTGTTCTTTGATAGATTGCATACAGAAGAATCATTACAGAAATGATGGTTAAAGATGTTGTGATTTGCTTTCAGATTGTGTTCTTTGATAGATTGCATACAGAGTTAGCCAAACGTTAAAAAACACAAGGCTTGTTGTGATTTGCTTTCAGATTGTGTTCTTTGATAGATTGCATACAGACCTAAAAGTTTGGCTAGGTATAAAGATGAGTTGTGATTTGCTTTCAGATTGTGTTCTTTGATAGATTGCATACAGATTTACAACTGCCGATTGCATTGTATGGAAAGTTGTGATTTGCTTTCAGATTGTGTTCTTTGATAGATTGCATACAGAACCTTTGTTACACACAAACGGAAAAATACAGTTGTGATTTGCTTTCAGATTGTGTTCTTTGATAGATTGCATACAGAACTCTTGGTGCGCTTCTACCTTGGCCACAAGTTGTGATTTGCTTTCAGATTGTGTTCTTTGATAGATTGCATACAGATGAAAGAGGTTTGTATCAATGGGTTCACCAGTTGTGATTTGCTTTCAGATTGTGTTCTTTGATAGATTGCATACAGAGTACCCCCATTCAAAACTTTCTATCTCAGTTACTTACAGCCAAAATTACGATGTAAAAAAGTGTAGCGATCTATCAGTAAAAGCCCCGCGCTAAAACAGTTCTAGCTGTTGTGGCACCGGGGCTTTTTCTTTTTCAACCCCGCCAAAAAATACCTGCATCATGCCAAATTGCTTATCTGTAACGGTAAGTATGCCCACATGCCCTTTGGGCGGTAAGTTGCGCTGCACACGCTTTACGTGCACTTCGGCATTTTCGCGGCTGGAGCAGTGGCGTAAGTAAGCACTAAACTGAAACATGGTAAAGCCATCTTTCTGCATTTTTTTGCGAAAGTCGGCATAGTTCTTTTTGTCTTGCTTGGTTTCGGTGGGCAAATCAAAAAGTACCATTATCCACATAATCCGGTAGGCGTTTAAGCGTTCGGTTTTCAAGGTAGTACGAGTAGTAAGTATCAAGTACTAAGATGTAAAGTCTGATGTCTCATATCTTACGTCTATGTCTCACGTCTAATGTCTTACGTCTAAAATCGGGTACAAAATCTTTCGGGTTTCACCTAAAAAACATCTTGCCACCGAGGCTGCTGTTCGCTGCATGGCAATCATTAACGGGCTGTTTTCTCCTCCCTGCAGTGTTACATCTACGGCAGGCAACACCAACAGCTTTTTCTTCATGGCGGGCGAAATATCTTCGGCCAGTCCGTTTTCTTCTACCAATTGCAACACCAGTTTATCGGCAAAGGGGCGGTAAGGCTCCATAATGTCATCGGCCAAGCAATAAGCGTTGTATTGATTGCGGTGAAAAATGCCCATCACGGGCAACAAACCGGAGCCCACTAATGCTCGCGCCATGGTGGCGCGCAACAGGGCATAGGCATAGTTGAGTAGTTGGTTGGGTGGCGGCCCGGCAGGGTCGCGGATGAAGTTAGCTAACGGGTTGGTTGCGTTAGGTTCACCGAAAGGCAACTGACTTTTATCGTTCCTAAAAATGTGTGCCCAATACCAGGCTGCGGCACGGCCTTCTTTGTTTTCGGGGTCGCCCGATTTTACATCATCTGCCCAGCGTTCCATATTTTCGGTCTCGAATCCAAGCAAGCGCAATACGGCTGCTTGGTTTAGTATTTTGGCTCTTACTGTTTGTTGCCATAGTTGCTTTTTTAACGGCTCAGTGGCTTCTAGTTGGGCTTGAAATCGCTGGCTTTGCAGCGAGTGGCTTTCTAAGTTGAGCAATAGGCCGGTGGGGTGGTGCGTGCCATTGCACGTAATTACGGCCGCGTTATTGGCGAGCAACTTGGCCAGCAAGCCGTGGGTTACTATAATTTGTTGGTGGTCGAGCAGTACCACACCAATGTCTTCAATAGGTATGGTGGCTGCGGCTTCTTTTTTAAACGCTTCGGGGAGGGAATCATTCTTTTCAACTTCGGGTAACCGTACTACTAGTTGGTCGAGCTTTGTGCTGAGGTAGGCAGGGTTGCCGAAATAGAGGGTGCGTTTTATCATGATAAATGAATTTAGTGCCTCCAAAGAACCGTGAAAATCTAAAATTATGTTTTAATTTTTCACGGTTTGTATTTACAGCTTAGGAAGTATGTCCGTTAAAAAATACAACAAGCCGCTACAGGTTATTCGTTTCTCTAAGAGTTGTAAACCTTCTTTAGAAACGATTACGTACCCTCGTGTCATTTTCAAATCGTCAAGTACCGTATAAAATCCTTTCGACAGCGAAGGGTTAGCTGCGTGTTTAATTTCAACGGCCATTATGGGCGTTAGCCCTCTCACTAATAGTAAATCGCACTCTGCGCCATGGAAAGTACGATAGTAGTACAGGTCTATGCCCTTGGGTTTGAGCTGATACACCTGTTCAATTACATAACCCTCCCACGAGGCGCCCACTCCTAGATGCAGGTGCATGTTGGCCATGTTGCCAATGCGATTAAGCACATGCAGCAAGCCACAGTCGCGCAAATATATTTTGGGTGCTTTCACCAAGCGCTTGGTGGTGTTTACATACCAAGCCGGCAATGAGCGTACTAAAAATGCGCCTTCCATAAAATCTATATACCTTTTAACGGTAGGGCTACTTACTCCAAGCGCGCGCGCGTACTTTTCACCATTCCAGACGGCCCCTTGGTTGCCAGCCAACATATACCAAAAATTACGCATGGTTTTTTCTGAAAGCCCCACACCAAACAGTTGAGATAAGTCACGTTCAATATAGGTACGGATGAAATTTTCCATCCACCGAACAAATGCGGCATCAGTATTGGCTGTGAGGGCCATCGGGAAGCCACCCCGAAACCAATGACGCGCAATGCCTATGCGGCTTTTTTTTGCTTCTACCCAATTAATGGGTGTAAGTTCAGCAAAGGCGATTCGTCCGGCAAGCGATTCGGAAACGCCTTTCACCAACGTGGGTGATGCCGAGCCGGTAAGGAGAAACCGGCCTGGCTTACGGTGCCGATCTATTATTGGGCGCAGTTGGGCAAACAAACTGGGCATGCGCTGCACTTCGTCTAGTATAATACAATGGTCTTGGTATTGATCGAAAACAAAAGCAGCATCTTTTAGTCTTGCCAAGTCGTTGTCGTTTTCCAAATCGAAATAGATGGTTTTCCGTTTGTGCTTTTTCAGAATACTTTGGGCAAGCGTAGTTTTGCCTACTTGGCGTGGCCCCAGTAGCGCCACCGCAGGAAATTCGGTAAGCAGTGTATCCAATTCTGCCGCAAGCGCGCGTGTTATCATAGCACAAATATAGAAAAATGAACCGTGAAAATTTAAAATGTTATTTTAAATTTTCACGGTTGATAGAATTATAAAATTTAATCTCCTATCCGCACTATTTGACCCAATGCATTGAGTTTTACTTTTATTCCCGACATACTGCTGAGACTAGCCTGAACGCATCTTTTGGCCTTCTTATCGTCCAAACTTTCTTTCGGCTCGGTCTCTAGATGATGATTAAACCAATATGCGCCTTCTGTGATCTTCCGCACCCTGAATAAGTTTTCGCTTAATAGTTTATAATCTTTAGTTTGAACGGCTTCATTCAATGCCTCATTGCTTAAGTTGAAAATAAACATTTCATTCTGCTGCATGCTGGTCAGATAAGTCCATCCGTCTTCTGGTAGCTTGTTAAGAAAATCTTGAGTGTATTTTTCTTTTTCAGAAAGAACGGCATCCCAAACCTCTTTGGGGTTTCTAATTACTACAGGCAGATTATTCATTTTCCTTTCCACGGCATCCCAGAATGTGACTGCGTGTTCTACCTTTTTGCCCTCCTTGTTTACATAAATAGCGATGTGGTGGTTATTGCCTGGTTTTACAAAGCCAATCGCTTTTTTCGCATCATTGAAGTTGACAGGAGCAACCGCATCTAAGCCTGTATAGCACCTTACCGTTTTTATGGGTATTCTTTTTTCTTCATTAAACCATACGGGTTTATTTTCCAAATCCTTGAACGCTTCTTTAGGATTGTTGTTATGCTCAGCCAGTCTTTTTTCAATTGCCTTGCGCACGCCATTATCAACAATAGAAGGAAGGTCTTTTACCGTGAGAGTCCCGATTGGATATTTAATGACATACTCATCCTTAAAAGTCATAATTTCCACAGCTGTCAATGCGTTGGTTTTTGAATTATCTAACCAAATGGGATTTTTACTGAGAGCTTTAAAAGCTTTGGCTGGGTCGTTATCAGATTCAGCAAGCCGTTGCTTGATAAGAGCTTTGTGGGTTTTATTCACAATGGAGTCCACATCCGTAAAAGAGCTTGAAAGTTTTACAGTTTGATATTTCCTTCGCTTGATTTTTCCATAAACACTTTCTTCGCTCAATGCACCTCTTGGGATAATAATGCCCTCTTGTTTTAGTATACTCTTACCATTTTTCTTCACTTTTCGCTTGCCTAATGTGGCCACCTTTTTTCCCGACTTGAATGAAATCAATATCTGCGAAGCATGTGTTTCAATTACAGCGGTGTCAAAAGGTCTTTTCGTAAGCAACGATTTTTCTAAAAGTGTAAGCTTTTCCTTGTACACCTGATCTTTTACCTCCGCCAACATTTCATCGCGGGTATGTTTGGAGTTAAGTGTGTTGATGCGCTGGATAAAACCTTGTTGTGTGCAGGCAATAGTGAGCGCATCAATAGCATGATGGCGGTGGTCATCTCGCTTTGTCCAGCCTATTATTCTTTCCTTTTTATGCTTTTGGCCATTGTTTTCAAATTCAACCCACTCTGTTTTTCCAGCTGCTTTATACTTTTCTAACTGTAAATGCATCAAGGCTTCTTCCCACCCCCATAATTTACGCAACTTCTCTGTAACGCTTCCGCTTGTTGCCCATACATTGCGACATACTTCTTGAAGAATCTCGCGCGACTTTCGCGCGATGTATTGTGTTTCACGCAGTTGCCGGGCAATAAAATCAATAGGGATTTTAGCTTCCGTCATTAATAGTTTATCTCGCTTTGCTTTGGTTATCTTTCTGTCTTTAAAAAGCTGTGCAACGGCTTCTTCGAAGCGGTTTAGTTGCTCTGTCGATTGAGTTAGCATGTAATCGTAAGCTGTTAAGTTGTCTTTAGCCTTGTTACATTTTCTATGACTGATTACCTTATTCTGAAATGAATCGTCAAAAATTTTCGCTTTAGGAATAATATGTTCGACATCCGATTCATCGCCATTTAAAAAATCTGAGAGTTCAATTTTATTTCCACAATACAGACAGTTTCCATCGGTTTGTTCATACAGTCTCCATTTCTCAATATTTCTGCGATTTGCTTTTACTCGATATTCTTTACTAAGTCTTTCAGCTATGGCTTTATTTTCTGTTTCTCGTTTTGTGTTATTTCTAAACGTGTTGTTTCTTTCGTCTAAGCTTTGCTTTAGTTCGCGTGCTAACTCTATTCTTATCTCATCAGGCTTTCCGTATTGTTCGATAATTGCGTTGACAAGATTTATTAGCTGATTGAGGATTTTCTCTACCACAGGTTGCCTCAAGCTATTCTTCGGCAATAATTTGAGATTATCTTTTAATGGTCTTATTAGATTTTCTTTTGCAGTAATAGAATCTGAATGATTGTAGCCCGCCAAAGTCATGGCATCACTATACTTAGCTCCTTGCTGTAAGTGTGGCAAAATATTGCGTATGGCCTTTGCTGATTTGTTACTAAAACCGCCTTTGGTGAAGTCAAGTTTTGCCAACTGGCTGGCCACATCTTCGGAAAGATTAAAGTCATGACTCAGCTTTTTAATGATGTCTTTTTCCTCTGGTATAGAATAAAGGATATGCCATAATTTATAAAGCGGCTGCTTTTCAACTTCTGCCGTTATTCGTTTACGATTGACTACTTCACCAGAGGAAACATCCACTTTCTCATAAGATTCTATGGATAATTCGAAACCAATTAATTTATCTAAGTCGGCCTGATCTTTTAGAATCTTTACAATGGCCGTTTTAGTGAGGTTGCCTTGAAGACCTTTACTTAATTGCTTATTACCATAGTAGCCATCATTTTTCCCTAGGCCCAGTATTTCAAAGAGTTTCTTATCAGTTAACTCTTTATTTGTGTCCAAATAATTAAATAGTTCTTTTTTCTTTTCAAGAGAAATAACAAAAGCTTCACCGCGCTTATTATTTATGGTGATGTTATTAATAGTTTCCCATAGCTTACAGACTTGAAATAGGGGTGAACTTCTGGGTGTTACTTTTGGGCCGCTAAATATTTCCTTACCTTCTTTATTCTTATACCATTGCCCCTCAAACTCGCAGACTGACACCAACCCTTTTTGCGACTTCAAGGGTCTTTGGTAGTAAATTATCTCATCACGTAGTTGTTGGATGTTTCGATCGGTAAGTATTTCTGGATAATATTCTTGCTGCTTTTTGCAAATGGTGCTGAACTCTTCTATATATGCTGCTCTCGGAAAGATTTGATCCTTGATTCGGTAGCGTTCATCATTTATCAATCCTTTATAAAAATACTGCCCTACTGTAATCTTTTCCTGTTTAATCTTTTCGTACCTAGAGTTAACTTCCGCGACATAATCGGTTTCTTTTTTATCTTTTGCTTCGTCTTTGCGACTGCTCTTGTAACCGCGTTTTTGGTTTAGATGAAATAATATTCTGCCGAGTTGTGGCAAAGTTATTTGCTCATGTGTGGTATTTGATCTCAAGAAATAAAGTTCAAGGGCAGGTATCGTAAACAAAGAGGGTTCAGGCATCATTCCTAACTCTGTTAGTTTTTCAAACAAGTCTTTCTTTCTCAATTGATAGCGATCATATCCTTTGCGTTGAGTGCGCTTTTGGGTTCTTTTTTGGTTTTTTGAAATGGCGTTGCCAGCTTCAAACTCATTCTTTTCGTCAGTGGCTAGTGGAATAATGCGACTGCCTAGACCCAAAATCTGAGTTTTTTCACCATCTAACTCACCGACAACTGCCCATCCAATTGATGTTGTCCCGATATCAAGACCAACTACTTTTTTATTTTCCATATTTTATATTACTTTTGACACACACAATTTGAAGCAAATCACAATAAGGATTATTCCGTTGTGAAAACATTTAAAATAGCCCCGCCTAAAAGCGGGGTTGTTTTTTATACACAGCTCTCAAAAGCCCTGAATTAATGCCGAGAAACCCGTGCTTTTAGTTGGCTTATCGGCAACTAGCCATCAACTGTTAATTGAAATAACTAAAATTCAAGTTAAATGTCAAGTATGGGCGTTAATTTTTAACGTTTTCACGTTGGTTTACGTTTTTTACTTGGTATTTTGGTAAGGTTTAACTTAGTGGCTGGCCTGTTCTTCCGTAAATTTCATGGTCTTTCTGCCATCGAGAGGTCATTTTAAACGGTTACGAAGGATCGTTTATAGAATTTAGTCGCTCTATGTTATTGTTATAAAAAAAATTGAGCTCGTAGGCATCAAACTAAATGTGTCTGACACCTTGGAGGTGTCTTGACGCCTAATTGTCTCACATCTCATATCTCACGTCTTAGATATATTGTCTTACGTCTCACGTCTATTCCAATGAAAAAAATCCTCCTCATCAATGGCCATCCCAATCCAAATTGTTTTGTTTATGGAAGGCCAAGTGTAAACCAGTTGAAGAAATCGGTAATTGAATTCTGTGGTATCAAACCTGTTAACGTAACCAATGTTGGCCCCGTCCGTAGCTCCAAAACAGGAGTGCGCGAAAAGTGGTTACAAAAGATAGAACGATTGGGAGAAGCGGTGTAGTTTTTATGTGCTTGTAGGTGTTCTTACAAGGGCGAAGCTCCTATTTCAGTTTATCAATGAAGCTCGTATCTACCCAATAGATGTCATTTTCCTTTGTGTACAAGAAATACCTTCCATCGGCAGTTACGAATGGGCAATACTCTGAGCGCTCTGCATTGATTTCGTGCCCAACATTCTTTGCTTCCGTCCATGTACCGTTGGCATTGCGGAAAGAAATATAGAGATCACCTCCTCCAAAGCCTCCCGGCTTGTCTGCACTAAAGATCAGATAAGATTCATCAGGAGCTACGAAAACATCTGCTTCATAAAAGTCGGAGTTTATGGCCTTGCTCAGTTTAGCAGGTGTTTGAAATTCTCCTTTTATGCTTTTTGCAGAGTAAACATTGTAATTGTTGGTGTCTTCTTGCGTGTTTCGGTTGGATGAAAAATACATGGTGCCTGTTGTGGTAAACGACATGTAGTATTCATTGCTTGACGAGTTAATTTTGTCTCCTGCATTAATCGGTTCAGACCATCGATTTCCCTTTTCTTCGATATACCAAATATCGTAATCTTTTTTATCACCTTTTCCATCTAGTGCTCTGTCGGAAATAAAGTACAACCGTTTTTCGTCCGGAGATAGAAATGGATCATTATAACTGTATCGATTGTGAATGAGAACAACTTCTGATTTGCCCCAGGTATTGTTTTTAAATCGCATAGATCGGATTTCTGCTTTTCCATTGGGCTCGGCAGCATAGTAAAATACATTGCCATCCTTTGAGAATACAGAACCAAACTCAGTTTGCTCGTCAGTGGATACTAATCCGGGAGCGAATAGTGTCGGAGTTGACCCGGGACCTCGTTGACCTAAATAGTTGGATGCCTTCGGCTGGCATGACCCTGCCGTAGAAATAGCTGTGACAAGGACATAGGAGAATAGAAGATGCTTCATTGTGTGGAGATTTTGATTGTATTGATTGGTAACATCAAAATTATGATTTATTGATATTTTAAAAACGATTGATCTTTTATCCGTAGCACTAGCGTTCACCAGATTGTCTACAATTATGCCAACCGATTTAATTCAACTATACCGAATGACTTGCCAAGATCGATGTCCGTTACTGGAACTTCTTTGTCCGAATTCTTAAAAGGTTAGGCTTAGGTCGTCATTTTAATTTGTTGTTGCTGGCAGTAGCAGTTGACTTTCTTGCTTTGGTATGGGACTCTAAAGGTCGGAAAGTGAACGCGTCAAGTTGAGGTTGCTACTGTGCCTTCGTAGCAGTTTATTCACCAGCAAATCGAGTTTAGCCTTATCAGTTTTTTCGGCCAATAAAACTAATAAGGACAGCGGTCGCTGGCTACTTTTTTACCTCGTAACATAATTCAACCATCCCGTTTTTATATGCTTTTGCGTCTTTTAACTGCAATGTTTGTTCTTGTTCTACTTGGTTGAAGAAGGGTAACCCGTCACCCAAAATAATGGGCAAAATACTTACTCGTATTTCGTCTGCTAATTTCAATCTAATGAAGTCTCTAGTCACCATTGAACCTCCTACAACCCAAACATTTTTATATTTTGGTTTCAGTAGCTCGTTTACCAATTTTGTTAGATCACCCGAATAGAATTCTATGTTTTGCCTGTCTGTTTGTAGATTGCGATTAGTTAAAACAACTGTGGGCTTATCGCCATACGCCCAGCCATAATTTTTTGAAAGTTCTAATGCGAGTTCATATGTCTTTGAACCCATTACATAACTGTCTATGGTTTTTAGAAATTCTTCTGGATCTTCGCCCACAATTCCTTTTTCGTAGTTGCTCGAAGTTTCAAACAAGCTACACTGTTGTCTTTCTTGGCAATAATTCCGTCAAGACTTGAAACCATGTGTATTGTCACTTTAGATTTATCTGTTGCCATTTCTACATGTTGGTTGGATGAATGCTACTGCGTTCGTTTTTGCTATTAATTGTAGTGCTTTATTACCTATTCAGAAAACGTTGTTCCTTCCGCCACGTCAGTCACGCTTTCAAAAAAATGCGATAACCGTCTGGGTCGTCTAAAGAGGTGACCCAAGTATTGGTTCCCATAAAGGGTTGACTTGCGTGATGACTGGCGAGTTTATTTCACGGGAAGTTTGTAATCAATGTCCCAGTGTTTCACGTAGTCCTGAAGTGGTTCAAGACCAACTTCAGCCCTTCTTTTATTTACATTTGGCTCGTCTTCTATTGGAGCAACAATGTATTTTCCTGTCTTTTGGTCTCTATGGATCTGACTTCCATAAATCTGTTTCTTCCCTTTTCCTAAAGCAACTCTATCTTCTAATAACGCCAAACTGCTACCTGACGCTTTCCCATTTTTTACAGCCTCTCTCATCATAGGCAAATATTTTTCTTGAGTCTTTTGGTCAGAGTGCTGTATAACAAGAAATAGTGCACCGTTCCCTTGTCCTCCAACTACGTCCGAGCCCAACCAACCAAACTTATCCAAAATAGTTGTCACTTTAATCAAATTGGTTGAGTCTTTTAGTCTAATTGTACTCCAAAGATTTTTCATTTCTTTCGATTCATGCCCATATTTCTTTTCAATATCTCCAATCATTTGTCGATACTTTTGGTCTTCAACAAAGATACTGTCAAGCTGGTTGGCCAATGGCTTATTTAAATTCGCTTCTGCTTTATCCTTATTTTTCTTCACAAGTTCTATAAGCGGAATCCATTTTTTGTCCGAATGTAGCCCGTCTAAGTCAGAGTCAGCCGTGATGTGTCCATAATCTGAATAGTTTGCTTTTGTTGCTATTCGGTTGAGGTGAAAGAATGCACTATCGGCATTGCCTGATAAAGCCCAAGAACACGCGGCATTGTATCTGTCGGTAGCGAACCCTTTCCATCCATTTGCTTTGAAAGCGGATGAATAGTTTAAAGCCGAATTTTTGAAATCTTTTAATTTATATAAGGAGTCGGCCTTTTTAACAAAGTCCAAGTATTGTTTTGTTTGTGCTAAACAAATGTTTGTTGATATGCATAGTAATAGTAGAATAATGGTTCTCATAATTTCGTCTGGTCTTTAAACTAGCTTGTCTACAACGTTAGAATTTGCCATCGGGTAGGGGTCTGGAATTGCGTCCTGTCCATGCGCGAAGCGGAATAAAGATAATAAAACTTTTAGCAACATGTCAATCTCGCTTGGCACAAATATGTTGTTGTGGCCAGTTGGCTTTTGATCCCTATTTGACTGTTCTTTCAATCACCATTCCAAATTTATCCTTCAAGCACCTTGTAAGATGCTCGTCCGATTGTATTACTTGTTCCATTCTCGACTCACCGTTCTTCTCTACAAGTTTGTTATTGAAGATTGTCACCCGACCTTTCTCTGTCGGTTTAGTACAAACCACATTCTTCACAAAAAATGAAGTTGGACTGGTCTGCTTGTCAAAGCAAATGGTATTGAAGTCTTTGATGTCTACTACGTCTAAACCAAATGTGTATTTTTTCGAAAAAGATAGCCCGTCACCCGACATTGAAATTACGTATTCATTTTTGTTCCATTTGTTAATCTGAAAATAATTTCTACCGTCAAATTGAACACCTTCCGTAATCTCAATGGGGGTGACAAACAAGTCACCGTAACCTACATCCAACAAATATTCCTTTCCAGTTTTGACGTGGATGGACATATGGTCAAATTCGGGTCCAACTGTACCGTCTCCATTGAAAATTCGAGAAGCAATTATCCTACTTGTAAAACCAATCTGGGTCAGTAGGCAGTTAAATAACAAATTCAATTCATAACAAAATCCGCCACGCTTGTCATTGATTACTTTTTGGTAGACATTCCTAATATCTAAATTGAAGATCCTCTTGTAATAAACATCTAAATTCTCAAAAGGAATTTGGTAGACATGCTTCTTGTGCAGGCGCGTTAACACTTCGTCTGTTACGTCAATGACGTCCGTATAACCGATTCTTTCAAGATACGCTATTATGTCCAAAGGTGGTGATTGGCAATGTTTGTGTTTCTTGCAGTGGAGTCCTTTCGAAGCCTCGCCCCGTCCCAGGGACAGCACGAGATAAAAAGAGCTCCATCCTACATTCAATTAAAAATTCAAAATAGCAACCAATTCGTTGGTAATCGGGGCGGAAGTATGTTGATGAATTACTTTCCACCTGTCTTTCCCTTTCCGAAAACCTATTGTTATTCTGTTTCTCATGCTTCTTAAAATAGTATTATCAGATGAAATTGCTTGGTACGTAATCAGTGCACTCCCAAACCCAATATCGCCACCTTCATGAATTTCTATCATTTCAAATGTAACGTTCACTTTTTCTTCCCCTAAGGAGCTTAACCAGCCTTTTATGACACCAGACCATTCTGCCAAGCCCGTTTGATAGCCATTTGCCCACATGTCATAAATCAACACATTGTCATCATACAAACCAATCATACGCTCGATGTCCTTGTCCCATGCTGCCTGTTTATAGATTGTAAAATAGTCTCGGAGTTGTTTCATTATGTTACTTGTGGTTTATTCTGCAATAAGAATCAATTTGATAGTGCGTCAGTCGTTATAGGCCTAGTTGCCATCGGGTAGGGGAGGTTGATACTGCGTCTTGCGCTCGACACAACTCAGGATATAAGTCTATTTTAGCTCTGAAAGTATTAACTTTTTTTGCGTTAACGTATTCGTCATTGCTTTTTCTCTTACTGCGGGGTCATCGCTATGAATTAACTCAAAATATTCTGTTGGTACTACTTGCCACGATAATCCATATTTATCTTTACACCATCCACAGGAGCCTTCCTCACCACCATTTCTGGTAAGAGCTTCCCAATAGTAATCCGTTTCAGCCTGGTCTTTTGTATTGATAACAAAAGAAACCGCTTCATTAAATTTGAATAATGGCCCTGCTGCTAATATACTGAACTCCATTCCGGCTATTTCAATTATGGCTGTTTCTATTCCTGCCTCATTTCCACTTTCGTCACTACGGAACGTGCGAAAATCTTTCAGTTTACCATCTTTAAAAATGGATAAGTAGTAATCTGCTACGGCTTTCGCATCTTTCTCAACCCACAAATAGGGAGTAATTTTTTGAGTGTTCATATTTTTATTGTTGATGTTATTACTGGTTTCATTTGCAAGCCTTCGTTGCTGTTCTTCATCAATGGATTAAGTTTATCGTTATCTAGCTTGGCGATAAATAAGACCAAGGGCAAACGTTGGTGTTTATCTACTTAACTCTCTTTCAATTAAATTTTTGAATTCCTCTTTTGTCTTTTTAAGTCCAACGTCATCCATAGCGCCTCCGTTTGTAAAATCAATTAGCTGTCCGTCCTTATTGAGAAATAAATTTGTAGGATAGCCAAAAGTCATTTTGAATTTATTTGTGATTAGATTGCTTGAGTTGGCAAAAACACTAAAGTTTATGGGGTGTTTTTTGATAAATTCCTCAATTGATTTATTGTCATCAAGCCCAAATGAAAGAATTACAAAATCTTTTCTACTGAACTCATTTTGTAGTTCATTAAACATTGGAATTTCAGCCACACACGGTGGACAACCTATGAACCATAGGTTGATTAAGACGACTTTCCCCTTTAAGTCGTTTAGCGTGTAGGTCGTGTTATCAATGGTTGTCGCTTTGAATGATGGGAACTTAAGCCCAATTATACATTTTCTTAACTCAACCAAATTTTGCTCCATTTTCGATTCTAACTCCTTGATGTTATTCGGATCTAAGCCGAGCTGAAATGTTTGTGTACATTTATCAACTGCTTCTTCATAGCTCTGTGCATAACAAAATGTCTCAATCATAAGAAAAATGAGAAGTAGGAGATGTTTCATAGAATCAATAATAAATGGACGCTAACTTTCGTAGTTGCATTCGTGCAGAGATTTTGAATCCTCGTCTTGTCTCGATCAGCAAACGGAATAAAGATAACAAAACTTTGAACTACACGTCAACCCCGCCTGGCGCAAATATAATGTTGGTAGCGATGTTTTTCAGTCGAGTTTTTTTAATATACTCATTCCTTCGTCCCAATTTGTGTGTCCAGAAGCTGCGTTGATATGTCCAGCGTTTCCAATATTAATAAATTCACTTCCCCAATTTTCTGCAAAAAACTTAGCTCTGTCCAACCAAACCCAAATGTCGTTTGCACTTGCAACAACGATTGTTTTAAAATTTATCTTGCCAAGTGGTATTGGAGTAAAACCAGTAGCAGGAAAAGTGTATTGTGGTGCTTCAAGGTCGCTTGGCGCAACGAGTAATGCCCCTTTAATTGCTCGCTTGTATTTTGTCGCCCAATGAGCAATGGAGGAGCAACCTAAACTGTGTCCAATAAGCACGACAGTTGAAAGGTCAAATTCTAAAACTTTCTTGTCAATTGTTTCAATCCATTCTTTACAAGTTGGTGCGTCCCACTCTTGTTGTTCAATTCTAAAAAAGTTGTCACCTGAATTCTCAAAGTAAGTTTGCCAATGTTCAGGTCCTGAATTGCCAAGCCCTGGAACAAGTAAATAGTTAGTCATTTGGTCTAAAATTATTTGTTATAGTTAATTTTATCGGGTTGTCGTGTCGCATCGCTACCAACGTGAATATTTGCGATCGGGCGGGAATTTGAAACTACGTTCTGTCCTCCACACCCAACGCAATAAAGATAACAAAACGTTGAACCTTCATTGGTGTTCTTCACCTCGCTTGGCGGAGTCTCCCGACTGCGTCAATGCGTTTGCAAATCTAAGATTTGCCGAAAACAAAATCTCAAAAATTAAATTGCCAAAACAATCTATACAAATCAAAGATTTGATGATACCGTGACGTAGTCTGAGACTCTGCGCCAAGCAGGGGCGCAAATATCTTATTATGGTTCGTGTTTCTATTGTCTCTTTCCATTAACGCGTCTAAAAGAGCCTGTTAACATGAAGTAATAAACAATTCCTGTAGCAATCTCCAACAAGAGCCAAAAGATGTCCTTTGCATTTTTGTCTACCACTCCAGCTTTGCCCACGAAGTGCATAATTATCTCAAGTGGCAATAAAACAATTAACAAATAGATGAAAAGTCGTACTGTTGTCACAAAGGAAAGTCCAAGAAATCTTTTAAAATAGTCCCGGTTATCACCGCTATTATTAATGTCAAAAGTCGCCCTTACCAAAATTACAGTTATAAAAATGTCGACTACAAATTGAATAAATATCAGCCAATAGTTATCGGATCGGTCACCGACTAGGTAGGGTATGACTGAAAATAATATCATATTGGCAAGAAGATAATTAAATCCTTCTCTTTCGGATAAAACTCCGTCAACTAATTGTTTTTCTAATTCCTTAATATTTAACCAAATCATTGTCTTTGTCCTTAAGTTTATGAACGAGTTTATCCGAAACATCGGCCGCAACGCAATATTTTCTATCGCGCACGAATTTGAAACTGCGCCCTGTCCCCCACACCGAACGGAATAAAGATAACAAAACTTTCAACTACACTTCAACCCCGCCTGGCGCAAATATAATGTTGTGGGTTCGTTTCTTATTTGCCGCTCGTCCTAAAATTTAATGAATAATTTTGAACACTATATCCGTCAATAGTCCTCATTCTGCTTCCGTATAAATTAATTTGATAGTCAGTATTTGGCTTCAATTTTACTTTCATTATTATGGTCTTGTTATCGTTGGAGAAAGTTACACTTATAGGCTCTGGGTAACTTATTTTTTCGTCTTTTTCTGGGCCAAAAAAATATCTAATACCGTCAAGCTTCTTATTGAAATTGAATAATATTTCGCGTGTACTTGGACTTACTGTCGTGTACCCATTGCCAAATGGCAGTGTCGAAATAACTTTAGCGCACTTTTCAAGGTAAGCATTATCGTACACCTTTATACGTGGAGCAATTGTGTCATAGAAACTGACAATCTTCGGCATAAAGCTCTCCAACGTAGGATACGTTGTTCTTTGAGCTTCAAATTGTCCAAGGAAATCTACAAGTTCCTTCATCCAGACGAATCCGTTTGCTAACTGTTGTTTCAATTCCTTATCTATCGTTAGTGTATCTGATGCGTGTTCAATTAAGTAACGAATGACCGAAGCCCTTACCATTGATTCACTAATCATTGTTACCCACTCACCGTATTTTTGTCTTTTCATCTTAACACTTTGATTCTCATATATGATTTCACTTGAATGACGGAGTGGAAGCTTGTACATTTCAGTCAAATAGTTAATAAAAGAATGATTAAACTCATGAATTAAAGTTGGCAGATGAACATCAATGGGAAATACTGGCGTACCAGTTCTGTCAAAAGAACCTGCACCTATTATCGCATACACTTTTCTTGAGCCATCAGGCAATTCAACTGCTGGCCCAAAATTGTTTCCACCATTTCCAAGTCCAATAATAATATTAAAACTTTCACTTGGTGATTTGCCATAATATTTATAATACCAATCAATATCCAGTTTCTTGAATAATTCATAAAATTGCTTCTCAGCAATCAAATAGCGGTTAGAATTTGATATAAAGAAACTGTTACAATCTGTGTCTTTATAAAACTGTTTCAATAGTGTAACAAATTTATTTGATGTTTCTGCGTCCCATCTTTTGTCAGGTACATCAGAGTTGAAAGGAACAATAGGGTCAAGACTAGGAACTTGATTTAAATGAATTGCCATTGACATTACAGCATCGTAACCAATACCATGGGAATCTCTGATTTGCTTGATGTATTTTATTAAAGGGTGGTTTTTGTATTTGTCAAAATGGGAATGTACAGCTTTTGCGTACTTAGCATTGTCTGTCGAGCTATACTCCTCACTTTCTGCAAGCCTAAAAGCAATGCTCAATAATTCGACTCTTTTGTCCACTGTCGGTGATGGCAATTTATTATTAGACTGTCCAAGTGCGGATAGCGATAAATAAACTAGAAAAATTAAAATAAACTTTACTTTCATATTGATCTGAGTTTCTCTAAAAATGACGCACAACGATTTCGCTTTATAAAGTTGCGGGTTTAAAACCTGCGCCATGTCCTACAAAACAAAACTTAATAACGAAGATAAAAACTTTCTGAAGCATTTCACCCCGCAATTTCATAAAACGTGTGTTAGCGGCTGGCAGTCGCATTGAGTAGGTAGTAAATTGTTTTTTCAAATTCTTCGTCCCCCAAAATAGTTTGATGTGTCGCACCTTTTATGTCAAAATATTGGTCGTCTGGTTTCAATAATTTTTTAAGTTCAAGGGCGTCTCGGTGAAGATCACTCTTAGTCCCAGAAATAATAGCGATTTCACTTTTTGTTTTCGGAATATCTAAATCAGTCCTAAACAAGAACTTGTTAATTTTCGGAAGGGGAAGAAAAAACGCGTCCAGGTACTTGTCGACAAAGTTCTCCCGAGGTTCTATCAATATTGTCATCAAAGGGTTGTTATTGATGGCCAGATGCGATGCAATGCTTGTGCCAAGTGAGTAACCAACAATTACTATTTTGTTTTCTGGGTATTTCGATTTTAAAAAATCATATACTTTTTGCGAGTCGGAATAGAAATTGTCTAGCGTAATTTCTCCCGTGCTCTTTCCGTGTTGTCTGTAGTCGGTAACAATTATGTCGTAGTTGCATTTTAAAAACATTGGAGCCATAAGTCCCCACCTGTCAAGAGTCCCACCATTGCCTTTCCAAAAGCAGATTACTCCACGTGAGCTATCCCTCTTAAAAAACAACGAATTTATTTGTCCACCGTCTTTTGATTTAAAATTTAGTTCTTCGAAAGGTTCGTCAAACTTGAATTTAAAGTCAGATGATAATTTAACAGATTTAAACCTGTCCCCTTGTATTGAATAGAAATAGAAGTACAGTCCGAGGTAGCTTATGACTCCTACTCCAAATATAATCGTTAACACTTTTCTCATATCGAAGCCTTGCTTGCCGCTAACATTATTATAGCCGCAACTTCGTTGCGCCCATACCTCAAAAATAACAAATAGCCCCAATACAGTTGCGCCTGTTTCACAATTAGTTTAGCAGACGGCTGCTCAGCGTTATTTAAGTGAATTCGAGCTCTCTACAGTAGAGGCCGAGAAACTGGCGTTCGATGGTTTAGACACTTTGTTTGCCGCTTACAACGGCATACAAAATTGGAACTTCGAAGAAGAAACAAATGGAATAGACAACCTGGTGGCCGACTCAATGCGTTGGCAAATCTAAGATTTGCCGAATACAAAATCTCAAAAATTAAATTGTCAAAACAATCTATTCAAATCAAAGATTTGATGACACCGTGGCGGTTCGGGCTTTTCTACGCATACTGATATGCTTCCTTGTCAATTGTAAGCTGTCTAACATTTTCCAATGCTTGTCTCATATATTTTCTCCAAAATGTCTTGGTAAAAATCCAGTTTATTGGATAAAGCAAAACACTATTTGGTACAAGGCTGATTTTTTTGAACAGGTTAAAAGTAGAGTTTTTTTAATTTTAACCTAACAAAACAGTCAAATGAAAAAGATGCGCTTTACCGAGGCCCAGATTATTGGGATACTCAACGAACAGTC
>JBIKRT010000047.1:0-33540 GCA_044349005.1 Cyclobacteriaceae bacterium | reverse complement strand
GTAAGCATAAAAAATCTGCAAGGTTTTAAAGATAAAACCCGACTTTCTTGCAGATTGTTTCAACTCAATTCGATCGATTTTATTCAAAAACTAATCCCATTGGGCTTTTTAAGGAGTGACTAGGTAATATTTTTGCGAATACTGGCCGATCAAAATTGTAAGCTTTACTTTCTTCATGCCCGAAAAAACTTGTTTATGCCAACGTGGTGCACATTCTGGTCTTGGTGGCAAATCCCCTGAGGTTCCTTTTCCCGGAAAACAAAATCCCATAGGCATCAGAGCAAATAGGGAAGAATCATAAAACTGTTCTTTGCTGACACCAAGCCATCGCCTGAGTTCATCTCCACTTTTATCGTCCTACGGAATGCCACTGTGTTGAACTTTTTGTCCGGGTGCTTGGCCAATAATCAATATCGCAGATTTAATTGATGCTTGAATGATAGGTTGTGGCTTATTGGGTAATTGGCCTTTGCAAACCTGACAATTCCTTATCTTCGAAAGTAATTCATTCATATGTTAATAATTAAGTTAGCATTTGGTTACTGCTTTGCTAACTAACTTTACTAGAAGCTACCCTAACTTAAGCAGCCTTTTACTGAAGTGGAAGTATTAATTCGAATGTGATTCCCGCACCCAAGACACTTTCAACCGAGATTATGCATTAGGGAATTTCAATCACCCTGTAAAATTGATGAAAATGAGCGCCTTGCAACAAGATTTATTCCAAACCTTTCTAATGCTATGCATTAGAACTTAAATCATTGATTCTCTTGGGGAAGAAAGTTATCAACATAGTCTAATGCATAATTTGGGTTCAACAGAAATTTCGCAACATATTCGACAAAAAAAGGGCCATCTTCAATGAAGATGACCCTTTTTAGGTGGGCTGGTTTACCTCTCGCTATTCTGCTACAACATTCACAAGTATGTCATGCTTAACTTCCTTATGGAGGTCTAGAATAGCCTTATAGGTTCCTAATTGTTTCGGATTTTCTTTTAGAATTACCTTCTTCCGATCAACATCAAACCCTTTGGCTTTCAAAGCATCCGCTATCTGAATCACGGTTACGGCTCCAAAAATCTTTCCGCTTTCGCCTGCTTTAGTTCCAATTTCAACGGTTAATTCACCAATACGCTGCGCTAAATCTTCGGCATCCTGCTTTAGTTTTGCTGCCTTATGAGCTGCTTGGCGCACATTTTCAAAAGTTAGTCTCTTGTTTGAATCATTTGCAATCATAGCCGAGCCATTAGGAATCAAGAAGTTTCTTCCATATCCTGGCTTTACTTTTACGATATCATTTTTGTAGCCCAAACCAGCTATATCTTGTTTTAAGATTATTTCCATAAATAAATTCAGGTTTTAAGGTTATTTCAAGGCATCAGCAACGTAGGGAAGTATTGCAACATGGCGCGCGCGCTTTACCGCTTGAGCTACCCTTTGTTGGAATTTCCAGCTTGTTCCGGTAAGTCTGCGTGGAAGTATTTTTCCTTGCTCATTGATAAACTTCAAAAGAAAATCAGGATCCTTATAATCAATGTATTTGATTCCGTTCTTCTTAAAACGGCAATACTTTGGTTTAATCTCTGCCCGTTTTACAGGCTCATTCATTAGTGTCATGCGTCAGCGTTCTCCTTTTTGCGTGTGTAAACTTTCTTTTCAGTTCTATTCCGATTAAATTCGCCTTTGCGTCTTCTTTCGTTGTAAATAACCGCATGCTTATCAAGCACTGTGGTTAAAAATCTCATTACCGATTCATCTCTTCTGAATTCGGTTTCCAATGTCTGAATAGTTTCAGGAGCTGCCGCAAATTCTAGTAAGTTGTAGAAGCCAGTTGACTTTTTTTGGATGGGATAAGCCATCTTTTTAAGTCCCCATTGCTCCACATTGGTGACGCTGGCCTTCGCCTTTGTCAGCACTTTCACGAATTTCTCGACAGTATCCTTTGCCTGATCGTCAGACAAAACGGGATTTAAAATGAATACCGTCTCGTAATTTTTCATGGTTTAACAATTATTTTTTTAAAATGAGGTGCAAATATAGCGAAATAGCCACTCTAACCAAGCTGAAAACTTAAAATTCCTTCCCGTGACTGTTGGTTGGGCTTTTTAGCGAATCGTGTAAAGCGAGTAAATTTTTTGTCTGTCAACCCAACCATTGAAATTGAACTTCTGAACTATTGGTGGGTAGTTGCGGTAGGCCAACTTAAACTTAACTGCCGATCCATTTTTTGTTTTCTCATCCAAATCAAAATGATCATCAAAATAGAATACAGTCCAATCTTCATTATTGGCAAAAGATTTTAAACTACTTAAATCTGAAATGGCAATAATTTCAAAATTTGATGGCGAATAAAAATTGACCTTTAAATTTCCCGGGGCGTATGGATTAGGTCCTTGTGTGATGATTTTTATTGGTTTTCCATTCGCATGCGCATAAATGTAATCATACAACAGCACGTTTTCAGCTGGAGGTTTTATAAAGACCACAACAAATAGAAGAATTGAGTTCATTGTTAATAAAGCTCCAATTACAATTCGTATAATTCTTCGAGGTATTTTTTTAAGCCGGTTTATGATTGAAGGTGTATTGAAAAACAAGAACGAAACAATTGGCATTATGTAAACCAGCGGAAAAAGAAACCGCATTTCCTTATGCCCCACAGCCATGTGCCCCAAAATAAAAGCAATAAAAATCCATACATAAGGATTTTTAGGTTTCGTAATTACTGATAAGATAAATGTTATTAGCAAAACAATACTAATTGGTATGCCGGCCTGCAGTAAAAATAACCAAAAATAATCCCACCAAGGTGTTACGCCATACCGTGCAGCTACATTTTTAATTATGTTGCTCTCGAAATAGTTGTAAGGAGTAAATATCCAGTTTCCGTAAAACCAATGGTCAACAACAAACCCTATAACCAGCATCAAAAGTCCACCAAAAATGGCAGGAACAATTTTATCGATGTTTTCCAATTTGTAAACTAAAACCCATGCCCCTAATCCTAGAATTGCAAACATAATTTGAAAACGACACCAGAATGAAATGCCCATGCAGATTCCAATAAGAAACGATTTAAGTATCCAGCCTTTCGGGCGTTTTTTTTCTTCTAAAATTGCCAACAAATAATAAACTCCAAAAAAGAAGAATAGCCCCGACCAGGTCTCACCTGAATAACGAACATGGATGTAGGGAATAAACCATAAGAAGCTTGAGAATAAAATGAGATAATAGAAGTGATCTCGCTCAACGAAAAACATTCGCGTGGATTTAATAACCAGTAAGGTGGCAAGCCAACTCAATACAGCTGATACTAGCCTTAAAAGGAAGATCAACGTGAAAGGGTTATAAAGGTGTAGTACCATCATGAATTTGGCGAATACATACACAATAAATGTTTGTAGCGTTGGCCGAATCTGGTCTACAAATTCCCAGGGTAAGTCAGATGCAGGAGAGAGCCCTAGCTTGTAATTGGCAAACTCAAGTATCTGCCAATGTTCATCATCATAGTGATAGCCAATGCTAAACCACGCGCAGCAAATGTGAAGGAATAGCGACACCCAAAGAGCAACCTTCTCTTTTGGTTCATAACTCTCTAGGAGCCGTAATCTCATTTTATAGTAAATTGAGCAGAACCCATTTTATAGTTTTCGGTATACACCTCAATGGTGTAGTTGCCAGACGCATATTCCGAACCTTTCTCATAGAAAAAAGTCATCTTTTGTTTCGTATTATCGAACAATATTTCTTGCATCGCTGTGTAAAATTCATCTTTCCCATTTAAAGTAAATGTGCCACTCCCTTTTGCCACATCAAAGATCACTTGCTTGTTTTCATCGATGATTCTGATCAGAATTTTTTTGCCTTCTATCGGGGCAACTTTGTTCTCGGCAAGGTTAAATTCTACTTTGAGTTTTGACAATTGTTTGTTTTTAAAAGGTGACTCTCGCTCTTTACCTTTGGAATTGATTCCGGTTACTTTCGCATTTTCAATTCTCAATTGAGAAGCAATAGCTACCTTATCAGCTAATTCACTTTTATTTTTTGCAAGCGTAGTAATCGAATCGCTTAACTTATTCTGTTTTGTTTTTAGTGTTTTATTCTCGCTGAATAACTCTTTATTTACCGATTTTAGTTTTTCAATTTCTGCGTCTTTCGTCTTCAGCAGCTCTGTATAACCTTCTACTTTGTCCTTTAATTGCGCTATTTCTTTTGAACTTCTGGCGGTAGATCTTCTTAACTGCGCTTCAACTTCCGTTTTTACTTTTTGAAGTTCACTAACATCTCCGCCAAGCTTTTGTATCTGGCTGATCTTTTGGTCTAATTCAATTTTGATCGAATCAAGGCGCGAAAGCGTGGAGGAGAGTTCATCTTTTGTGATCGTTATAGTATCTTGAAGTTGCTCTTTTTTTTGACTATCGGTATAAATTTTAATTGCTTGAACAATCACTACGATAGACAATAATGCAATGATAATTGAGGGCTTATTATTTTTTTTTTGACTTACTTCGCTCATAATAATGAATTAGTGGAGTATGGATTTATCGGTTACTTTTTAATTCTTTTTGCTTAACCAAAAAACATAATGTTGTTTATTTAATGAAGGTTCAAAAAACACTATGCCGCATTGGTAAAGATCGATAGTGCCATAGACTAACTCGTTTGCCTTAACCCATTCCCAGGCCTTTTCCATTTCTTCAGAACGATGAATGTCATCGATAATTATTATGCTACTCTCATTAACCCGCTTCATTAAAAGCGTAAAATACTTTAACGTAGGTTCATATCGATGATTGGCATCCATAAGAACCAAATTGATCTTTTCAGTTTCCTGAAGAAAATTGTGTAAGGTAGTATTTAGATTTCCTTCAATTAGCTTTATATTATTTTTCTCAAAATATTCGAAGTTAGTCAGCGCAATGTTAGCGATTGAATGGCTGCCCTCAAAAGTAATTACGCGAGCACTTGCCTGCTCTGCCAGGTATAATGTTGTTACGCCAAACGAAGTGCCTAACTCTAGAATTTTCTTGGCCTTTAAATGCTTTGCTATTCGATAGTAAAGTTCACAATAGTTTTTTTGTGAAAGGCTGGTATTGGCAATGTCGCTTAACGAACGGGTATTTTTTTTTAGTTCAATTGAACCGGCACCCATTTCCTCCACCACAATTTTTGTTTGATTGCTCAATAAATCTGTTCTCAGTTTCTCAAGCTTTTGAAAACTTGTTGGAGGTTCGTTTTTCGCTAACACATTTTTATAGAAATCAAAAAAGAAAGGCGAGTGAATAGAATGCTCATCTACTTTAAGTAGCCAATGCCTTATATATGATTTAGCTTGAAAATAAAGCGACACGAGTTAGATCTAAATTAATTCATGCGTAGAGGCGCCATCAAAACAAAAGGAGGTATGGCTACTGACATTTTTGTTCCGTCCACCATTCGTTCCATCGAATAGCTACCCACCATCTTGCCGATGCCTGACTTAATATTGCACCCTGACACGTATTGATGCACTTGCCCTGGCTCCAAAATCGGTTGCTGGCCAACTACTCCTTCACCTTCCACTTCTTGTTGAAGAAAACCAGCGTCAAAAATTAACCACCTCCGCCTTTTAAGTTGTATGGTAAAATCGCCAGCGTTCTCAATTGTAATTTTGTAGGTGAATACAAAGTGCGATTGCCCAGGGCTGGAATATGCCGCCTGATATTCCGTCTCCACGCTTACTTTTACGCCTTGAGTTATTTCAGTCACCATTACGTCAAAATTATTAAATTTCTGGTTCAATTATCGATTAATTCGATCAAAAAAATAAAGATCAGTTTAAATACAGTAAAAGATTCAAAAAATGGACGTCAAGATACATGAGTCATGGAAGGAAAAGCTTAGTAACGAATTTGATAAGCCCTATTTTTTGGAATTAATTGAATTTGTAAAAAAGGAATATCAAACCCACACAGTCTATCCTTCAGGAAAGGATATTTTTAGGGCATTCAGCTGTTGCCCTCTCCAAAACTTGAAAGTGGTGATAATCGGGCAAGACCCATATCACGGCCCCAATCAAGCAAATGGGCTGTGTTTTTCTGTCAAAGATGGAATCGCATTGCCACCCTCATTAAAGAATATTTTTAAAGAACGGGCGGATAACTTAACAAAATCACCGCTACCGTCAGGCGATTTGACGTTTTGGGCAAACCAAGGAGTATTGTTGTTAAATGCAACGCTTACAGTGAGAGCTTCAACACCAGGATCTCATCAAAAAAAAGGTTGGGAAATCTTTACCGACGAGGTAATTAAATTGGTATCTGATCTGAAGGAAAATGTGGTTTTCATTCTTTGGGGGGCGTATGCCCAAAACAAAATGCAGCTTATTGATACGAAAAAACATTTGGTAATTCGGTCAGCCCATCCGTCCCCATTTTCTGTTCATAAGGGTTTTTATGGATCAAAGCCATTTGGTAAAACAAACGCCTTCTTAAAGGAAAAAGGGATGAAAGAGATTGATTGGTGATAGCGCGAGTCTTTCTGGAGTGAACTAGTGTGCCGATGTCAAGCCCAACATCAGCACGTCCATGATGTAGCTGGTTCAGACAATTCTTCAAGGGTACTTTCAGAAGAATGTCCAGCACCCACCAAACCATCCTTTCGGACGATTGGCGGATGGTGTTATGCAACTTCAGGCTCTAGACTCCACTTCTCAGCCGAACGCCAAAGGCTGGAAAGCAGCAGTTCTCGCATAAAGATAAACTCCTTTGGTAGCCTATCATACATGCGTTCAAATAGCTCTGCATGTGAAAGTAGCTCTTTGGTCCACTCCTCTCGGTCGATGGTCATTATGCTGTCAAAATCCTGCTTGGTAAAGTTCATGCCTGTCCAATCGAGATCTTCGTATTGTGGCATCCATCCGATGGGGCTTTCTACCGCATTGGATTTTCCTTTTACTTTCTGTACAATCCATTTTAGCACCCGCATGTTTTCTCCGAAGCCTGGCCAGAGGTAATTCCCTTTATCGTCTTTCCTAAACCAATTTACCCCAAAGATTCTAGGAGGATTGGGTATATCCCTTCCAAATTGCAGCCAATGGTTGAAATAATCTCCCATGTGGTAACCACAAAAAGGAAGCATAGCGAATGGATCACGTCTCACTTTTCCAATTTCACCAAAAGCAGCGGCAGTAGTTTCAGACCCCATAGTAGCAGCCAAATAAACACCGGAATTCCAGTTGTGCGCTTGATAAATCAAGGGTATGGTTGTGCTTCTTCTTCCTCCAAATATAAAGGCGCTGATTGGCACTCCTTTAGGATTTTCCCATTCCGAATCTATGGCTGGATTCTGATTTCCGGGCACAGTGAACCTAGAATTAGGATGAGCCGCAGGCTTTCCAGAAGCCGGATCCCACTCTTTACCATGCCAATCGATTAGATCTTTCGGTGGTTCTTTGGTGAGCCCTTCCCACCACACATCACCGTCCGGGGTAACTGCTACGTTCGTAAAGATGGTATTCCTTTGAATCGTCTTAATTGCATTGGGATTGCTCTTTTCGTTGGTACCAGGGGCAACACCAAAATAGCCTGCTTCCGGATTAATTGCATACAGTTTGCCGTCTTTGCCTGGCTTTATCCAAGCAATATCGTCACCCACCGTGGTCACTTTCCATCCGTCAAATTCAACCGGTGGAATTAGCATGGCGAAGTTGGTCTTACCGCATGCACTTGGGAAAGCCGCTGCTACATACGTCTTTTCTTTCTCTGGGCTTTCGACACCCAAAATAAGCATGTGTTCCGCCAACCAATTCTCTTCATTACCCATCGAACTGGCGATCCGGAGAGCAAAGCATTTCTTTCCTAAAAGTGCGTTGCCTCCATAGCCAGAACCATATGAAACTATCGATCTTTCTTCAGGATAGTGAACAATATACTTTGTGTTTGGATTACAAGGCCATTTCATATCCTCTTGACCAGGTTCTAGTGGAGCCCCAGCCGTATGCAAGCACTTTACAAATTCCCCCGCCTCGCCAAGAACATTCATCACGTTCGTGCCAACCCTTGTCATTATGTGCATATTGGCAACCACATATTCCGAATCAGTAATTTCAATACCTATTTGGGAAAGCGAGGAACCAACTGGTCCCATGCAAAAAGGAATAACATACATCGTTCTGCCCTTCATACATCCATCCATCAGCGTGCGCAGTGTCTGCTTCATTTCTTTGGGATCTACCCAATTATTGGTAGGGCCTGCATTCTCTTTTTTACGACTACAAATAAAGGTTCTGTCTTCCGCCCTTGCCACATCGCTCGGGTCAGAAAAACAGGCAAAGCTGTTGGGTCGTTTCTGTTCGTTTAGGCGGATGAATGTTCCTTTCTCGACCAAGGAATTGCACATCTCATCGTATTCGGCTTTCGAGCCGTCACACCATCTGATGTTGAGTGGCTTCAACAAGTCGGCCGTCTGATTTACCCAAGCTTGAAGTTCGGTATGATTCACTTCATACGTGCTTTTCACTTTTCTAGCATTTTCCATGATTTTTCAGTTTCTCTTTATAGGTGTAAAATTAAGACTGAAATAGCGCAAAAGAAATAGTTCAAACGATTGCAAGTTACTTTTTATCTCTGCATATTCCAGCTGGAAAGGAACAAAAAAGCCACGACAAGCGTGGCTGATTAAAATCATTATAATGTGAAATTTATATCAAGGTTTTGACAAATTCAGCGCATGCCTTCACACTTTCAACTGGGCCGATCGGGTAGGCCTCTTGCTCCACATAAAATTGTTTTAAGCCAGATTGCGAAGCTTTCGCGAAAATTGGTTTAAAATCAATTCTGCCAGTACCAACATTGACCTGTTGGTTCTTATTGGCTTTATCCATGTCCTTGACATGCCATTGCTCAAACCGGCCTGGATATTTAGCAAAATACTGAAGTGGATCCTGCCCTGCATTTACCACCCAATACAAATCCATTTCCATGGAAACATTCTTTGCATCCAATTCCTTCAACATCAAGTCGTAAGGAACCTGACCATCAATTTTGTCGAATTCAAATGCATGATTGTGATAACCTAATCGGATACCATACTTTTTGCACACTTCAGCTGCCTTGTTAATTAAACCGCACACCTTTTTGTAATCATCCAGTGTTTTTCGTTCCGAATCTTGGAGGTAGGCAATATTCATGTACGCCTGTCCTGCCTCTTTTGCATCGGCTACTGCACGTTCCCAATCATTCACCAGTGTTCCTTTTGCGGCAGGATTACCTTGGCCAGTTCCGTAATGACCGCTGTTCACATTCATACCCAGTCCCCTAACCAGTGAAGCGAATTCCTTTACGGGCATTCCAAAAAGTTTGCCATCTCCATAGCCATAAGTTTCTAATTCTTGATATCCGAAACTTGCTACTTGTTTTAATGTTCCAGCGACATCTTTCATGATCACATCACGAAGAGAGTAAAGCTGCAAGCCCATTTTCCTTTTTTCAGCAAATGAAAATGATGGCAGCATAAGTGCGGCAGCAGCTGCAGCAGAGTAGTTCAAAAATTCTCTCCTTTTCATATTCTTTGTTTTAGGTTTGGGTTGAAAAATTTTAACACAGATTCAATTAATTATTTCTCCAAGGTAATTTGAGCGAAGTAATACAGGTTACTGTCGCCAGCGTCTGCATTGATAAACACTAGCACCAGATTATGCTTTCCAGTAATCCCTGAAACTGGAATACTTCCAGGCCTTACATTTACGCCCGCCTGGACATTAATTTTCGGTGATTTCTCAAAATCTACGACTCCTAATTTTTTACCGTCTTTTGAATCCAGGTAAGCCTCTAATTTTCCGCCTTTAGTCATAAGAGTAACTTCCGCAACGGTAAACGAAAGTTTGCCCACACCTGTGAAATCGATGTCATTATAAGTAGCAACTGAGTTATGTTTTACATTTTCTAACACCAAACCACCCATAGGCGAAGTCATTTTCCTGGCACCACCCGATAATTCATTCGCATCACCACCACCGATAACCGGAGCTCTCAGCACTAGGGTTGAACCATTATTTAGCGAAGGCATTCCAGACGCTCCATTATCTTCATAAGAAGCCGTAATGATGTAAGCACTCTGCGGATTTACTCCTGTTGCTGGTGCGGCCGCAAATTTAGTCGAACCTTTTAGTGGAAGCGACTGAGCCTTTTTCTCGTTAGCCAATGTTAAAATATATTCTACCATCTGAGAGGCTTGATCTTTGGTTAACTGAGGATGTGCCGCCATCGCTACTTCACCCCAAACACCAGAACCACCTTTTAAAATCTTATCCGCAAGCATTTCTATGGCACGTGTTTCCGTTTTGTATTTCTTGGCCACATCGCGATAAGCAGGACCAGCCGATTTCTGATCGATCATGTGGCAGGACTTACAATCGCTTTCCGCAATTAGAAGTTTACCCGGTAATTCAGCACGCTGATGGCCTTGGGCAATTTTGGTTTTGTCGTATCCTTGTGGTTGAAAATCAACCGTTACATTTACACGATCTGCTTTTATTTTTCCATCATCTGTGCTACCATCTTCTTTGTCGCTAACACTTACCAAATAGTTCGTTGACCCGCCTGCTAAGTAAAACATACTATTTCCTTCCACTTCTATTTTTACGGCCGGTGGTTCATTACCAGCTACAATGACAACTTCATCAGAAGACTTAGATCCTTTCGCATCCACCACATTAAGCTTAGTGCGATAAATACCGGCCTTGTCAAACGTGACATCGAAGTCACCCGTTTCCGATTTTAGTACCTGATCGTTATACGCCAACTCATAGGTTATTTTATCTCCATCTGGATCAACTGTTTCTTTTGCAGAGAACTTAACTGCCAATGGAATCGCTCCTGATAATTTATCTACCTTCAACTTTGCTACTGGCAATCGGTTATCTCTGTTGAAATCAATTCGAGATAAACGAGCGTCCATATTTTGTTTGAACCAGGCCGTTCCATATTCAAGGACATACAACTTTCCGTCCGGGCCAAAAGCCATGTCGCTCATATTGTTGAACGTAGTGTTGTCCATAAATGGCTCTATATCCATAATATCGCCTTGCTCGTTCATAGTTATCAACCGCATCCAATTGCGCATCCAATCATAGCCAATCAACTTGCCATCAAAGTAATCAGGGAAAGCACTGTCTTTGCCTTTGAAATCCTCAGAGTAATAAACTGGGCCCGCCATGGCGTTTCTTCCACCTTTCTTAACCAAAGGGAAATCAGGAGAATCGGTATATGGATACCAAATGAACGGAGGAGAAACAGGCGGTAACTCTTTTTTGCCAGTGTTATTTGGTGAATTATTAATTGGCTTTAACGGATCGTGTTTAGCACCAACTTCCTTTTTTTGAAAATCATATTCTGCATACGCGTAGTTTCCGCCCACAAAGTAAGGCCAACCGAAATACCCTGCTTTTCGCGCCTGATTAATTTCGTCATAGCCTCGTGGCCCTCTGGTAGGACTGTCTTCGCCCGCATCAGGCCCTACTTCGCCCCAGTACAAGAAGCCAGTTCTTTGGTCAACTGAAATTCTATATGGATTACGATTGCCCATTACATAAATTTCTGGACGAGTGTTTGCTTCCCCTTTCGGGAATAAGTTGCCTTCGGGAATTGTATAAGTGCCATCCGCTTCTGGATGGATACGCAAAATTTTACCCCTCAAATCGTTGGTGTTTCCAGATGATTTTTGCGCGTCAAAAGGCGAGCGCCCCGCTCCTTCATCAGAAGGACTAAAGCCATCCGACTCGAACGGACTTGTATTGTCTCCGGTTGAAACATATAAGTTCTTATTCTTATCAAACACGATGGAACCTCCAGTATGGCAGCACGTTTCGCGTTGAGTTCCCACCTCAAGTATTATTTTCTCGGTTGCTTGATCTATTTTACTGCCATCAAATACGAAACGTGACAACACGTTGGCTGATTTTTCAGGATGAGAATAGAAAATGTACATAAACTTGTTGGTCTCAAAATCAGGATCATGAGCTAAACCGAGCATACCATCTTCAAACTTTGTCCAAACATTGAACGTGTTGATCTTTTTAATAGAATCGGTTTTTGGATCATACATTTTGATGGCGCCTTTCCGTTCAAGAAACATAATGCGACCATCTGGGAGAATATCCATTTCTGTTGGTTCATCAAAGTTAAATCCGAGTACTACTTTTGTGAACCTGTTTTCTTCAGGCACATGTTTAGCTTTAGCTTTCGACCAATCTAACTTTTTATCACCCATCGCGTAAAGCAATCCTTGATAAACATGATCCAAATACAACGGATCGACATACGATTCATTGGTATGCCCCATACCTGTATAAAACGCGCGACCACCGTCAAAGTCATGATACCAGGCGATCGGATGGTTTTCACCATTTTCTCCTCCTTTGTAAGAAGTCTCATCAAGGTTAAATAGCACATTGATATCGGGCGAAATCTTTTTGTAATTGTATAGTTCGTCTTTTCGCACCCACTCGGAAGGTAACTCCACTCCTTTTCCGAAATCTTTTACCTTTTTGAATTTTGCTTCTTGCTGCTGAGGATGACTTAAAAAATAAGCACCCACCAATTTACCATACCACCACCAATCGTATTCTGTATCAGCGGCAGCGTGAATACCCAGGTAGCCTCCCCCACCTTGAATGAATCGCATGAATTCATTTTGTTGTGCTTGATTCAACACATCTCCGGTGGTGCTTAAAAACACAACCGCTTTATATTTCTTCAAACTATCTTCCACAAATACATCAGCCACTTCGGTGGTATCAACTTCAAACCCTTTCTCTGCACCCATCTTTATCAACGCTGCTTTACCTGCAGCAATTGATTCATGACGAAAGCCCTTGGTTTTTGAAAACACGAGTATTTTGGTTTTTTCCTGCGAACAAGATTGAAGCAGTAAAATGGAAACGACAAGAAGTAGGAATGTAAAGCGCATAATAGTTGTTGATAGTTCGTCGTTGGTGGCTCGATTTAAGTTAACTGTAATTTAGGCGTAGAGTTTGAAATTATTATGGTTGTCAAAGTATTCTAATTTTGATATTTCTATACCAGACCAAGTCGCCATGGTCTTGCAATGCTATTCGCCCCTTGCGGAATTTACCAAAGTCGGGCATGTCCTTGAATTTACTGCCCTTGATCATCGTTTCCCATTCCGGTGTAAACATTTCGGTTTCTACTTGCTTGTTACCGTTAAGCCAAAATTCAAGGTGACCTCTGTTTGAAATGATTCTTGCCTGATTCCACTCTCCAGCAGGTTTTACGGTTACGGTTTTGCTTTCGATCAAATCATACAAATTGCCCGCTCTGTGTTTGTCAATTTTAGCATCAGGATGACAAGCATTGTCAAGCACTTGCATTTCGGGCCCTGTTTTCCAAACGTAATCGTACTTTGGACCTTCTTGCACGTTGAAGATTACACCACTGTTTCCGCAGGCTTGAATTTTCCATTCCAATGAAAGCTCATAATTTTCGTATTCATCGGCAGTAACGATATCTCCACCGCCCACCCTTTTCCCATCTTTCTTTTCAGACGTATCAAGGAATAACGCACCTTCGTTTACTTGCCAAGCGGAGCCAATTTTATCGCTATTGAAATTTCGCCAACCTTTTGTGGTCTTGCCATCAAACAATAACTTCCAGCCGTCTTTAGTTTCAGCCGCGGTCAACGTGTTGATGGACTGCGCTTGGGAAGCGACAAACGAAAAACAGGAGATAAGTACTAGCAATATTTTCATAGAATTCATTTTTGATTTAGATTCAACTAAAAGGAAACAACGATTCGTTACTTTTCTGTTTCGCCATCCAGCGACAATACATAGCGAGCCATTTTCTCGGCATCTGCTTGCGAAATATCGGCATGAGCAGTCATTGGAATTTCTCCCCAAACACCTGAACCGCCTTTTATAATTTTACCTGCGAGCAATTCAACATTAGCTTTGGTGAAATCATATTTCTTTGCCACATCCGTGTGGGATGGCCCTATGATTTTATTTGTCTTGTGATGACAGGTTTTACAGTCGCTTGCCTTTACCAACGCCTCGCCAGCTGCAATTGCATCTCCGCCTCCGGAAGCTACTGCTTCGGTAGACTCATTTGCAACATACTCTTCTTTATTTTTTGCTTCTTTTTTTGATCCGCAAGAAGCGGCCACTAACAACGTTGAGACAATGACTGCTGAATAGATTATTTTTTTCATTTTAATAATTGGTTGTTCGTTTTGCTGAATGATTAATTGATCCCTAATATGCGTTTATTAAATTCCGTATCCTTTCCAGTCGAAGCGAAATCGTCAAACGCTTTTTCGGTTACTCGGATAATATGGTTTTCTATAAATGGTGCGCCCTCCTGTGCTCCTTGTTCAGGATGTTTGATGCAACACTCCCACTCTAACACCGCCCAGCCAGAATAGTTGTACTGAGCCAGCTTAGAGAAGATCGATTGAAAATCAACTTGGCCGTCACCCAACGACCTAAATCTTCCGGGACGGTTTATCCAATCTTGATAGCCACCGTACACTCCACTTTTGCCCGTAGCATTAAATTCGGCATCCTTTACATGGAACATTTTGATGAATGAATGATAAAAGTCGATGTATTGCAAGTAATCTAGTTGCTGCAACACGAAATGACTTGGATCATACAAAATATTGCCACGCTTATGCTTACCAGTTGCTTCCCAGAAGCGTTCGAAGGTAACACCATCATGCAAATCTTCACCGGGATGAATTTCGTAACAAACGTCTACTCCGCATTCATCGAACGTATTCAAAATAGGAAGCCAACGGCTCGCCAATTCTTTGAAACCATCTTCCACCAATCCGGCAGGGCGTTGTGGCCAAGGGTAAACCGTATGCCACATCAACGCTCCAGAAAAAGTAGCATGTGCATTTAATCCAAGATTCTTGCTTGCCTGTGCCGCATACTTTAATTGCTGAACTGCCCAAGCAGTGCGTTCTTTCGGTTTGCCATGCAGTTCCTTTGGGGCAAAACCGTCAAACATCACATCATAGGCCGGATTAACGGCCACCAATTGACCTTGCAAATGTGTTGAAAGTTCAGTAATTCTCAAACCGTGCTTGCCCACTGTTTCTTGCAATTCATCGCAATAAGCTTTGCTTTCGGCAGCTTTCTTTAAATCGAAGCAGCGAGCGTCCCAAGAAGGTATCTGAATGCCTTTGTAGCCAAGCGAAGCAACCCATTTACAAATAGCATCGAGGCTGTTGAACGGTGCTTCGTCACCCATAAATTGGGCAAGAAAAATAGCGGGTCCTTGTATTGTTTTCATAATTAGTAGTTAGACGTAAGACATAAGTAGTCAGACATGAGACGTAAGTAGTTAGATGTCAGACATAAGTTGTAAAATAAATTTAAGTTAGAAATCTTACTACTTATGTCTGGAGTCTTATGTCTGTCCTTAAACAATTTTAATCCATTTTTCGCTTGATCCTGCGGATCTTACAACGGTTTCCACGAACGTCATTCCGTGAACGCCATCCTCTACATCAGGGAAGTCATATTTCTCATAATCTGTCTTTACTCCTGGCTGGTAAGCGCGGACAGCCTGCGTAAAACCTCTGTAAATATTGGCGAACGCTTCTAAATATCCCTCAGGGTGACCAGCCGGAGTGCGAATAAATCGCTTCGCATCGTCCGAAAGGTAGGTCCAGCCAGCGCGCCTAATTTCTTTGGGCTTATCTAGCCATTTTACCACCAACGTATTTGGCTCTTCTTGTCTCCACTCTAGTCCACCCTTTTCGCCATACACCCGGATGTTCAAATTGTTTTCATCACCGGCCGCCACTTGAGTAGCCAATAAAACACCCGATCCGCCATTATCAAATCTTACAAGCATGGAACAATCGTCATCCAGCCTGCGGCCTTCAACCACTGTATTTAGTAAGGCACAAACCTCCGTGATTTTTGTATCGGTAATATACTCAGCAAGGTTTGCGGCATGTGTTCCGATATCGCCAATGGCACCGCCCATTCCCGACTGCTTCGGGTCTGTTCGCCAAGAGGCTTGCATGTTGCCTGTATTCTCCAATGGTTTTGACAACCACCCTTGTGGATATTCAACATACACCTTTCTTATTTTACCCAGCGCACCTGAACGAACCAAGTGACGCGCTTCCTTTACCATTGGATAGCCTGTATAAGTATGCGTTAAAGCCAATATCAACCCTGTTTCGTCAACCAATTTTTTCAATGTCTGAGCTTCTTCTAACGAAAATGCAATAGGTTTTTCTACGATGACGTGAAAACCATTTTCAAGAGCCATTTTAGAGGGCGCAAAATGCACATGGTTTGGTGTTACGACCGATACAAAATCGATTCGTTTATCGGCTGGCATTTTACTTTCCTTCTCAAACATTTCCTGATACGTCAGGTAAACACGAGAAGGATCTAGGTATAAAGATTCGCCTGTCGCAGTGGATTCTTCGGGAATAATACTAAAAGCTCCCGCTACCAACTCAATTTCCCCGTCAATGCCTATTGCTTTACGATGAACAGGACCAATAAAAGAGGTTAGGCCCCCGCCTACCATCGCCATGCGTAATTTTCTTTTCATAGTGAGTTTATAATTTGTGTTTAAGTGTCAATTTATTCGGCTTTCTCCAGTCGATTTAGCTTGGGATTACAAGCTGAAAAGTAACAAAAAATATCAACACAATCGATGGCAAAATAGCCAAACGGAAGAAATAATTTGCGGATCAAAAAAAAGATAAAACAGATCTAACAATTTTTTGCTGCTGATCGTGGTTCAAACTAGGATAAAGTGGAAGTCTTAACAGGTTTGAGCCAAAAAAATCCGACATCGGTAGCTCCGCCTGTATTCCATATTTGTTCTCTATGTAAGGGCTTTTATGAAGCGATAAATAATGGAACACGGCTTGAATCTCGTTGGCTTTCAAATGAGCTACCAACGCTAAGTATTGTTCATGGCTTTTAGTAACCACATAGAATAGATGTGCATTATTGCTTGCAAACTCTGGAAGAACTGGCAAAATCAATTTTCCTTTTTGTGTCAAAGGCAGGAGACTTTCGTAATAAAAATTCCATATAACCTTGCGCATAGATTGTATCTCATCCAACTCTTGCAGCTGTGCCCAAAGAAAAGCCGCGGTTAATTCGGAAGGAAGAAACGAAGATCCAACATCGATCCAGTTGTACTTATCTACCTCTCCTCTAAAAAAAGCAGACCTATTGGTTCCTTTCTCCCACAATATCTCTGCTCGTTTTACAAATTTCTCATCATTAATGGCAAGCATTCCCCCTTCCCCTGAAATGATGTTTTTCGTTTCATGAAAAGAAAATGCCGCTAAGTGACCTATGCTTCCTAGTGGCCGCTCCCCGTGAAAGGAATCTACTCCTTGTGCAGCGTCTTCAATTACAAATAGGTTATAGGCCTTAGCCAACTCCAATATCTTGTCCATGTCGCACGAAATTCCTGCATAATGGACTACTACAATAGCTTTTGTTTTACTTGTTATTAAGGGTTCTATTTTTTCGGCATCAATATTTGGGTTGTAGGGATTACTATCGGCAAATACTAGTTTAGAACCGCGTAATGCAAAGGCGTTGGCCGTAGAAACAAAAGTGTAAGAAGGAATAATTATTTCGTCTTCTGGTCCGCATTCAATCAACAAGGCGGCCATCTCCAAAGCAGAAGTGCAAGATTGAGTTAAGAGCGTCTTTTTAAAACCATACCGTTGCTCAAAAAAATTTTGGCACTTAGCTGTAAAAGGTCCATTTCCCGAAAGTCTATTGTTTTCGATCGCTTCTTGTATAAAAACGCCTTCTTGCCCAGTTAAGTAAGGTTTGTTAAACTTTATCATGTTACTAAATTGTTGCGAAAGTAGTAAGAAATGTGCGATCGACAAGAAGTGTAAAAGGCCCTAACGTATTTCATTATATTCGCAGTTAAATCAAGTTCCAATGCTCAGATTTTCTGCCGCCTTTATATTATTTCAAATTTCAAGTTGTGCCTTTTCGCAAACTCAACAAAGCACTCCACCCTCTCTCAAACTCATCGGGCAATATGAAATAGCTTTTAATAAAAATTTTAGAAATACCGTGGTGGGGGGTCTTTCAGGAATTGACTATGACGCCAGGAACAACATTTACTACCTCATAAGTGACGATCGCTCTGCTAAAAATGACGCGCGTTTCTATTCAGTAAAAATTCATTTTACCGATAGAGGCATTGATAGCATTGAGTTGGTTGACGTAAAACCATTATTACAACCAAGCGGAAAGCCCTACCCCAGCACAAAACAAAATGCACAACTCACGCCCGATCCAGAAAGCATTCGCTACAATTCAATTGCAAAGGAATTGGTTTGGTCGAGCGAAGGTGAACGCACTATCAATACGCAAGATACCATCCTTCAAGATCCTGCTATTAATATTATGGGAATGGATGGGAAATATAAAGTGAATTATACGCTCCCAGGCAATCTTGTAATGAATACCAACTCCCTTGGTCCAAGACAAAATGGAACACTCGAAGGGCTTTCCTTTAACGAAAATTATTCCGCCCTATATGCGTGCATGGAAGAGCCACTTTACCAGGATGGACCTAAAGCGGAAATAGAGGAAACAAAATCGTATATTCGGATTTTGAAGTTTGACACGTCATCCAAAGGCTGCTCTGAGCAATATGCCTATCAACTTGAACAAGTAGCGCACCCTCCCACTCCAACTAATGCCTTTAAAGTAAATGGAGTATCCGAAATTTTATGGTATGGCTCAAACCAACTGTTGATGATTGAACGTTCTTTTTCTACCGGCAGGCTTCCCTGCACGGTAAAAATATTTCTTACTGATATTTCGCACGCTGATAACATTGCGTCAATTAATTCACTTCTAGAAATTCCGCCAAAAAAAATAGCCACCAAACAACTGGTATTAAATATGGATGATCTTGGAATCTTTATTGACAACATAGAGGGAGTTACTTTCGGCCCGACATTACCAAATGGGCACAGAACATTGATCTTTGTTGCAGATAACAATTTTATGCCTTTCGAGAAAAATCAGTTTTTAGTATTTGAGATTTTACCTTGATAGTTAAAAAACGGGGGTATTTACCAACTCAAACCAAGTTAAGCTTGTTTGTAAGTTCTGATTGAACAAAAACAATTTCATTTAACGGCAGTTTTAATGTGGAAGCATATAGATCATAAATCATCGCCCATTCATCTTCATCAATTTCCCAATCAATATCTGCCACTACGCACATCCAGGCTATGCACCTTATTTGAATTGAACGATCCATGCCTTTCAGCACCTCAATGCAGTCCAACATAGCTAACTTCTTGTCAACAATTGCGCTGCCTCGAAGTTCTTCGGCAAGTATTTCTTGATCTAATCCTTCAATTTTGAAAATCTTTTTACCTACTTCCAGTTCACTTTCGGATATGTCGCCATCAGCTTGCACAACAAGGTGATACAATTTGCTCAAAACGGTTTGATAGTCCATTATACAAGATTAAAGGTTATCCAAATGTACCACACGAAGTAATAAGTCCCAGAAAAAATATCAATTGGTGACATCCGGCTGGAAGCAAACCAACATTTTACCTAACGGATTCTACTCAACAACAAAAAAAAAGGGTAAACAATAACGGATTTCGAAAAGATTTATCACGACCCAAACAAAAAAACGATCTATTTTAAATGCGCTGTAAACATAGGGTAGGTGATCTGATTGGCAATCTCTTCTGTGAGACTGCCTAGAAACCAGTGATCAAGACCTTTTCTTGCGTGGGTAGCCATTACCACTAGTTGACTGTTAGTCTCGGATACGAATTCAAGAATTCCTTTGCCTTGATTCTCGGCAACTCGGAAGCTGGTAGTGATGTTACCAAATCCATAGTTCTTTCTGAATTCATCTAAATCATCGAGTGTATCTCGTCTATCATTTGTATCGCTACTGTCTTTGATATAAAGTAGATGAATAGTTGCAGAAAATAACTTTTGGATACCCAATACCAAGTGAATGAAATCGGCTTGGTTTAAGTCCAAATCTGTTGGTAAAACAATATTTTTTATTGCCGCTAAGTCGGAATATGTTGGTATTGTCCATACTGGCACGGGTGAATTTCTAATAATTTTCTGCGTGTTTGAGCCAATAACAATCTCTTTCAGTCCGCTTGCTCCTTTTGTCCCCATAACCACTTCGTCCGGTTTGTGCTCTGCAATCATCTCCTCAATGGTTGCAATGACACCACCTAGTTCTACAAAAAGACTTGTTTCAATGCGATCGTTATTGTATTTAATTTCAAGCTCTTGAAATTTTTGAATAGCCTCGTCCTTAAGCTGATCGATCGGCAAATCGATTACGTGTAGAACAAGTATTTTACTGTTTTTTAAAAGTGCTAAATCCAAAGCAAAGCGGTACGCATCAATCGATGGAGGAGAAAAGTCTAGCGGAACAAGAATGGTACTCATAATTTTTAGCTCTTTTATAACAAAAATAACTTATGCTTTCGCAGAGAAATCATGATAAAAATCATATCATCGAATATAAGTGCATTGTGTATGTATACAAATAAAACCGATTAAATATACTTCGAAACTATGTTTTCAAAATACTCTTGCCTTCCACTAATTTGTAAGGGCTCGCCACTTTTATGTGCCAATGTTTTGAGTTCCTCCAGCGATAATTTTCCTTGCTCAAATTGTTTGCCTTTGCCAGTATCGAACGAAGCATATCGCTCTTTACGAAGCGCGATGTAATCTGATTTCTCGAGAATATCATTCGCGATAAGCAAAGCACGTGCAAAGGTATCTATGCCACCAATATGAGCATAAAATATATCCGCGAGATCAGTAGAGTTTCTTCGTGTCTTCGCATCAAAATTGATTCCTCCAGTTTTAAATCCTCCCGCTTCAATTAACACCAGCATCATTTCAGCCAACTCTGTTAAGTTGTTAGGAAACTGATCGGTATCCCAACCATTTTGATAATCGCCTCTATTGGCATCCATACTTCCGAGCATACCAGCATCGGCAGCAACTTGCATTTCGTGCTGCATCGTGTGGTTGGCTAGCGTTGCATGATTTACTTCTAAATTCAATTTAAAATCGTTCATCAAATCAAACTGCCGAAGGAAACCAATAACCGTGGCTGCATCAAAATCGTATTGATGCTTGCTGGGTTCCATTGGTTTTGGCTCGATCAAAAAAGTGCCTTTAAATCCTTGCGCACGTGCGTAATCTTTTGCAGCATGAAGAAACTTTGCCATGTGCTCTTGCTCGCGCTTCATGTTGGTATTTAAGAGCGAAAGATAGCCTTCGCGACCGCCCCAGAACACATAGTTCGATCCTCCTAATTCAATGGTGGCATCTAACGCGTTTTTTACTTGAGCAGCAGCATAGCAAACTACGTTAAAGTCGGGATTGGTTGCTGCCCCGTTCATATAACGAGGGTTTGAAAACAAATTTGCAGTTCCCCATAGCAACTTTACACCCGATTGCTTTTGTTTCTGCTTTGCATAGGTTACAATGCGTTGCAGGCGTTCTTCTGATTCTTTTAATGTACCGCCCTCTTCCACTAAATCGAAATCATGGAAACAATAAAACGGAACTCCCAATTTTGTTATGAATTCAAACGCGGCATCCATTTTGTCTTTTGCGCGCTGATCAGCATCTGTTGCCGTTAACCAAGGGAAATTCTTAGTAGGTGCCCCAAATGGATCGCCACCATTTCCACAGAAAGTATGCCAGTAGGCCACAGCAAACCGAAAGTACTCTTCCATTGTTTTTTTGCCAATCTTTCTTTTCGCATCATAATACTTAAATGCCAATGGATTATCTGATTCTTTACCTTCAAATTTTATTGCACCTACTCCTTTAAAAAACTCTTTGTTACCAGTGGTTAATTTCATATTTTAATTGTCGTTATTCGTTAAATTTAATAATAAATCCGCTCAAGCAGGCTCTAACTTACTTTTCCAAAGATGGTATGCTTCCGCGTAAGGTTCAACTTTGTTTTTATCTACTTCTTCCACGCCAATTCTTTTCAGCCCACGAAAAGCCTCGGCGTAAGAAGCAAATATCCCCGCTCCTACTCCAGCACCCAAGGCCGCTCCCTTGGCTCCATCAGTCTCATATAATTCAAGTCGCGCGCCAATTACGTTAACAAATGCTTCCCTAAACACACTACTTAAAAACATATTCGCACGACCCGCCCGAATAACAGTGGTGCCCGCACCAATAGATTGCAATATATCAAAACCATATTTAAGCGCGAACACAATACCTTCCTGAGCAGCACGACAAACGTGCGATTGATTGTGTCTATTAAAATTCAACCCGTGGATGGAAGCGCCAACTTCTTTATTCGCCACAATTCGCTCTGCCCCATTCCCAAAAGGAAGTATAGAAATTCCCGATGATCCAATTGGCGATTGGTCGGCCAATTCGTTCATGGCTTGATAAGACATATCTGCTCCTATTAACTTACGAACCCAGCTATTTAAAATCCCAGTTCCGTTTACACATAACAGCACTCCATTTCGAGGTGTTTCAATGGTGTTGGTAACATGCAAAAATGTATTTACCCTTGATTGAGTATCAAACACATTTTTATCTGTTACAGTGTAAATTACGCCCGAAGTTCCTGCGGTAGCTGCCGTCTCGCCCGGGTTCAAGGCGTTTAATGAGAACGCATTGTTTGGCTGATCGCCCGCCCGATAAGAAACAACAGTTCCTGGTTCAAGACCCAATTCATGAGCGACTGAGTTCAATACCTTGCCTTGTTTAGAAAAAACGTTTACTCGCTCTGGAAACAAGGTTCGATCAAATCCGTAATGCCCAAGTAATAAATCAGAAATGTCGTTTTCTTCATAATCCAAAAAAATCCCTTCCGACAAACCCGTATTTGTGGTTTTAATTTCCCCGGTCAATTTCATGGCGATAAAATCGCCTGGCAACATCACTTTATAAATTTTACTGTATATCTGAGGTTCATTTTTTTGAACCCACTTTAACTTTGAGGCTGTAAAATTACCGGGAGAATTGAGCAGATTCCGTAAACAATAATCATGACCGAGTTCATCAAAAGCCTCGGAACCAATCTCCACCGCCCTACTGTCGCACCAAATGATGGACGGTCGCAACGAATTAAAATCTTTATCTACTAGCACCAGACCATGCATTTGATACGCAATGCCGATTCCTAGTATGGAGTGCGAATCAATGGCGGATTCTTGAATACATTTTTTGCTCGCCAGTTTTACGTGCCGCCACCATAACTCTGGATCTTGCTCGGCCCATCCAGATTGAACAGAAAGCATCGACATTTCTTGCTCAGGCGACTGAGTACTCGCTACCGTTTGTCCGCTAGCTACTGATACCAGCGAAGCTTTCACACTCGAACTCCCAATATCAAGGCCTAAAAGAAAGCCGTCATAACTCATAGCACGCTTATTTACTTTTCTAAAAATAACATTTTTAGGTGAAGTTATGCAAATTGATTTCTTTCAAACGCTTGCAGAAGTTTTTTTTTAATCACAACTTGGCATCGAGAAAACCAAATTTCTAAACCCAATACTATGAACCAACCCAATAGCAAAAGACTTTTTTATGGTAGTTGCTTTGCACTAATAACTACTGCCTTCTCCTTTAGTATAAGGGCGGGAATACTTTCTGAGCTTAAAACGACTTTTGATCTTTCTGCGACTGAGCTTGGGTTTATTAATTCAATGTTCTTTTTCGGTTTTCCGATTTCTATGGTTCTGGGCGGTATTTTTTACAATATAATTGGCCCAAAAAAGATAATGATGTTTGCGTTTTTTGCCCATAGTATTGGCATTGTGATGACCATTTTCTCAGGTGGATATATTGGGCTTCTGATCTCGACATTATTTATCGGGCTTGGTAATGGTTGCACCGAAGCCGCGTGCAATCCGATGATCGCGGCAAGCTATAGCGGAAAACAAATGAATACACTATTGAATCGTTTCCACATGTGGTTTCCTGGGGGTATTGTTTTGGGAAGCCTAGTGTCATTTGCGATGACAAAAATGGATCTAGGATGGGAACTTCAAATTTGGGTAATTATGGTGCCCACGTTAATTTATGCGTATCTTTTTTATGGACAGTCATTTCCCGAACCAAAAAAAGAAATTGCTTCTATGTCACAAAACTTAAAAGCAATGGCTACACCGCTTTTCTTCTTCATGTGTGCTTGTATGACACTCACTGCAATCTCCGAGTTCGGCCCTTCGCAATGGTCACAGCTTGTACTGACAAAGAGTGGTGCCGAGCCTATGGTAATTGTAGCACTTACATTCGGAGTTTCAGCAGTAGGTCGATACTTCGGGGGTGCATTTGTTCACCGGTTCGACCAAACTGGAGTTTTATTAGGATCTGCAATAACAGCAGCTATTGGAATCACCCTGCTTAGCACACAAATTGGAGCATTAGCTTATTTATCCGCGGTAGTTTTTGGGATGGGAGTCTGTTTTTTCTGGCCAAATATGATTGGTTTTGTGGCCGAAAAAATACCAACAAGTGGTGCGATTGGAATGTCTATTGTTGGTGCTTGTGGTATGTTATCAACCTCCATCTTTCAACCGTTTATAGGAGGCTGGATTGATAGTGCAAGGGCTAAGGCTACTTCCATGGGTCTTGAAGGTGACGCATTGGAACTTGCCGCGGGGCAGGCTACGCTGCAAACCATGATAACTTTTCCTGCTATATTAATTGCCCTTTTCACCATTCTCCTTTTCTGGATGAAATCTAAAAAGGCAGCCTAGTTTTTTAACCAAACCAAACCCTATAAAGAAGGGTGGCTAGAGCCACTCCTTTTTTATTTTATGGGTATTCGTCTTGAAGATACAGTTTTGTCATTTTTAACACCATTTATGGAAGATTTTAGTGTTACATCAGAAGTTGGTACTCTCAAAAGATTACTTATTCATAGCCCTGATAGCAGTTTAGGGAAAGTGGTACCATCTAAAGCGCAGGATTGGCTATTTGAAGACATTGTTCACCTCGATACGGTGCGAAGAAAGGAATACGATTTCTATATCAAGATATTATTGTTTTTTCTCGATCCTGAAAAAGTAAAAGGAAAAATACACCAAATTGATGCAGAAAGTGCGAAACGTGAGTTCTATAAACCGGGCAAGTCTGGCTATTTCAATTCCGACAAAGTAATTGAATTGCAAACATTGCTGACGGACATCTTACACGACTCATCGATAAAATCCACACTTGTTGCCTCCACTTGTGCTATTGAAGGCTGCACTTTTGAAACACAACATGATCTGCTTACCCTGTCCCCGATTGATCTAACAAAAGTTTTCATCAGCGGCATGATGCCTGATGACCAAATGATTTTTGCGCCTATTCCCAATTTTATTTTTACGAGAGACATTGGCGTAGTTATAAATGATTTTGTTTTACTAAACAAGCCTGCGAAAAAAGCACGAACCCGCGAGGCACTTTTAGTAAAATATATTTTTTACAATCATCCTTTTTTTAAGGGACTTAAGAACAACATAATCGAACTAAAGGAGACCAACCACCATTTTTTATTGCCAAAAGATGGGGACGAAAAAAAAGTGACGCTTGAAGGTGGCGATGTTATGACGGTAAGCAAAGACCATCTGCTAGTGGGTGTAAGTGAGCGCACTAGCATGGAGGCTGCACATCAAGTGGTGACAACACTTTTTGCAAGAAATGTGGTTTCGAAAATCACGATCGTGAAAATTCCTAAGAAGAGAGATTATATGCACATTGATACCGTATTTACCCAAGTAAAAAGAGACACCTGGGTAATGCTCGGAAATTTTTCACGCAAGGCCATAAAACACGAAGGTGAAGATGCTGTGCAGCGGATTTTGGAGCCTGCTAAAAAAGAGGACGAATTAAAAATTATCCAGTTTTCAAAAACTTCGCTCGAAAGGCCTGTTTATTTTGAGAGCCTAGAAGACTTGTTGGTAAACATTAGCCAAGTAGATTTGGGAGTAAAAGGAAGAGTTAAAATTATTTTTTCTGGCAATAATATTTTCCCCTATGATGCGCGTGAACAATGGACCGATTCGTGCAATCTATTGGCACTTAAAGAAGGCGTTGTATTAGGTTATGATAGAAATGATAAAACGCTAGACGCCTTTAAAGAGAATGGGTTTACGATAATTCACGCCCACGATTTTATTGACCAAGTAGAGAATAATGTAATTGATGTTAAAACAATTCAGGATACAATAATTACCATGCCATCAGCAGAATTATCTCGCGCCCGTGGTGGTTTCCATTGTATGAGTATGCCTATTTTAAGAGATGAGTTAAACTGATTTTTTTATGCAAACTACGTCCAATCTTTTGATGATTCGCCCGGTTAACTTTTCATTTAACACAGAAACGGCAGTAAATAACTCGTTTCAAGCTCAGCAAGATATTGATGCTCAAGAAAAAGCCTTGTTGGAATTCGACTCTTTTATTTATAAGCTGCAACAGCATGGAGTGGATGTAACGGTTATCAACGACACGCCTAACCCTTATACACCTGATTCTATTTTTCCTAATAATTGGATTTCATTCCATAGCAATGGCTCGCTTTTTTTATATCCGATGTTTGCCTTGAACAGGCGGCAAGAAAGGAAGATGCATGTGGTAGAGGCCATCAAAGATAAGTTTGTGGTTAATTCTATCCATGATCTGTCTGATCTTGAAAATCAACATGAGTTTTTAGAAGGCACTGGAAGCATGGTGCTGGATAGAGATTCGAAAATAGCCTATGCCTGCTTGTCGCCTCGCACTACGCTAAAAGCATTGGCTAGGTTTAGCACGGAGAGCAACTTCTCAATTGAATCTTTTACTGCGGTGGATAAGCAAGGTAAAGAGATTTACCATACCAATGTCATGATGTGCGTTGCGGATCAATTTGTAGTGATCTGCCTTGACTCCATCAACAACCCAGCCGAACGAGAACGAGTGAGGAAAAGCATCTCTAACTCCCAGAAGGAGATTATTGAAATCAGTTTCGATCAAATGAATCAATTTGCAGGCAACATGCTGCAAGTAAATAACACAGAGGGAAAGAAATTTTTAGTGATGTCATCGCAGGCATTCTCTTCACTTACTTCGACTCAAAGGCAGTCCATCGAAAAATACAACTCCATTATTCACTCTTCACTTGACACGATAGAGCGCAACGGTGGCGGTAGTGCTCGTTGTATGATGGCCGAGGTATTCTTAGAATTAAGGTAACGATTTACTTAACTAAGTTCAAAAAATTTGCTCCCAAGTTGTCTGCAATATTCTTGCGGTATTTCACACTTCTTCGATAGTCTTCGGTAAGAAATTCTTACCAGATTACGTCCCAATCGCTCCCTTTTGACAAGCTATCGATATCGTTTTCACACGCGTAATTAAATTAACTGCAAAATCTATCATTTAGATAAAGTTAAGCAAATGGAAAATTTACTAGGTTTCAATTTACACACCTATTCATGAACAATCAGTATCTTTTTAATAATCGATTGATCATTTGATCCTAACTTGACAAAATAAAGGCCGCTAGGCAAGTCTTGGGTATTTATGGTGCTACTGAATTTGCCTTCACCAATTAAGTCGGTAATGACCAATCTTCCCATTTGATCCCTTAATTCAATATTTACTCGATTTAATGTAACTCTTGGCAGTTGAATGGTGACTTCTCTATCTGATGGGTTAGGGAAAACTGTAACCTCGCTTTCACCCACATCTTCAAGGCCGGTAATCGGTTCTGGGTCTTTAACATTTAAGACTAAGGCAGCTTGATGTACCTCTTTCGTGCCCCCATGTTGGATAAAAACCACCACGGCCAAATCGTCTTTAGGTAAATAAAGTAACGCAGGGTCAGCTAACCACTCGTAAGGACCTATTTTCTCACTTTGCCCCACCGGTAATGCTTTTGTAAGTTTTGTGCCTGCCGCGGTAGGTAGCATCTTCTTTAAAACGTACTCGAAATCATCTTCACCTGACTTTATCATCGCCTTGTTAACGGCAGATAGCTGCGCCAACGCGATGGATCTCTCCAGGATCGCAATGTGAACAATAGAATTTGCATCCAGCGTGCTATCTATTGCTGTGACTATTGCTGAAACCCTTATTGATCCGTCCTTGTCAGTAACTGCTGCAACCTGGACATCTGCTTTTGCCAATTCAAGTGCCCTTAAATTCAACTGGTTACTCCACGTTGAAAATGGGCTTTCCTTATTTTTGTCTGCCGCACGGTTTAGCCCGTCCAGGCGCATGACAGGCGTTTTCGTAACGTCATAAAAAAGTGCCCGGGCCCCCTGATCTGAAGCGTTGGCCAAGTTAAACGGATCTGATCCAGGGAAACTTGTGTGGTAGTTGATTTTAGCCACATCGGTACCGGCCTTGATCAACTTATCCTTAATGAAATCACTTTGCTGTTTTTCAGGGGCTTCTGCGTTAGCTGAATTCACAAAGTTCTCAAGCAATACCGTTCTCGTTCTGCTTCCAATCTTTATGTCGTCAAACGCAAAACCCTTGGCTACAGGTTTGTTTACGCTTGCCAACGCAAATCTGAAAACGACTTTCTTTCTAGTTGTACTATCCACCCCTGCCAACGAGTGGCGAGATTCTTGCCAAATTGATCTGCCCTGAGAAGACCATCCGTAATCATTTGCAAGTTGCTTTCCGGGCCTGGAAAGAAGGGCTTCGGCAGTATACCAGTTGATGCCCGAAGGTGTAGTCGCGCTGTACTTGCCCAGTGTCAACCATTTTTTGTTGTTATCAGAAATATTTCTGTCATCGGTAGAATATTCAAGAACCACCCCATCCTCGCTTTCAAAATTGACAAAACTCTTAAATGATATCATGGGCCTTTTAAGGCCAATAAAATCAAAGGCAGGAGAGTATAGATAGGAAACCTCTTTTGTTTTATATGTACTATTCCCATTTCCAATGCTATCCGTCTTCCACACAAAAGATGGGTTCTTATTTCCGCCAATTGTTGACTTCAACCTATTCCATGATGATTTGGTCGGTTCAAAAACCAGCCAGCCACCTGTGGAGCCCTCAAAGTCTTCGCTATAATTTGAAGTCGCTATTTCAACGTCTCTTATTACAGCCAACTTGATCGTCTTAGAATTAACACATCCGATCGCGCCCGTTACTGAGAGTTTTGCAGTATAAATCCCCTCCTTTGTGTACTTATGAGGAATCTGTCGTTTAGGCGCATTATTAGTTAGGCCCACTCCATCACCAAAATCCCAACTCTCTGAAGCCACAACATCGTTTATTGTAAAAGAGCCGCTGGTAAACTTCACAGAATCTTTCAGAGAAACGCCCTTAATGTCGAAATCCACAGTAGGGATATCCCCTACCTTAACAGAAGCTTGCTTTGCAGGAAGTGATTTACAGCCCGATACCGAAGTTGCCGTGAAGCTGACGTTATATGTCCTTGCAACTTTAAACGTGTGGGCTGGATCATTTACCAACGTTTTGACCAATCTCCTTTCTGAAAGGGGTGCCTGATCGTCATCGAAATCCCAATCATAATAGGCGATTTTATCGGAAGCATCGATTGTTGCTTTTCCGGCAAAATTAACTGGCTGAGTTACACATGCCATGCCCGTGGTTAGGGTTACCACTGGCTTAGGGGCAACCTTTATGATTTGTGTGGTAGTATCGGTTCCCCCTGTAGCAAGTATTTTATAGATATAACTTACTGAATACTCCTTGTACCCTAACGTTTTACTAGTGGCAATTCGGCTTACATCAATGGCACCTTTCCCGTTTAGTTCATCCGCTAGCGTGAAAAAACTCGTTTGCCCATTTATCCTGAAAAAGCCAGTCGATACCCCATCTCTCGGCTGGGGAAAACCAGCCAAAGAAACTAACCCGGTATCTTCGCAATAGACTGGTTGCAATCCGGTAATCGAAGGTTTTGGCGGATAGTACAATTGTACTGTTTGTACAAAAACATCTTGCAGTCCGGTGGTGAGGTTTAAATATTTACCTTCAAATACCAAGTCGACTAATTTGCCCCCCTCGGGGAAGAATAACTTATCTCCCGTTGGCGTCTTGGCATTGTCCACTTTGCTTTGATCTAACACTATAAACCTGGGGTCAAATGTAAAAGATCCGTCTTTCTCTTTTTTGAACGAGTTACCGACATTTACAGAATACGGGTTCTGAGCAGCGGTTGGCATTACAATCCTTAGCTCATCTAAAAGGTAATTCGCTCCTTTTCCATTTCTGGTTATTTTTGCAGCCGGCCATTGGTTCGTGTTATATACTATGTCTAATCCATTAATTGCCTTGGCTTTATCATACACAGTTATACGCTTGACGTTGGCAGATATACAGCCGAATTGATTAGCATGAGTTAAGGTCAATTCGCTCTCCCCTAGCCCTGCCACATCCGTAAAGAACTCATCGCCAAATACACCTTTTCCGCTGAACGTATTTTCCCCTGGGTTCCTAAGGTCAAACTTACCTTTTAACGTTACTTTCTCCTGGGCGCTTGAAATAACACCCACGAATTTTGTTCCGGTCGACAAATCCACTACATCGAAATCTACCTTTGGTATTGTGGTTACACCCAGCGTGGCCAGTGGTTTCAAATCACCAATCGCTTCTAGCCCGTTTCCGCCCAATCTAACGAGTGCCCCAGAAGCTGCCCCGCTGAGCGCTTTTATCTGCAACCCCGAAATAACAATCCTGTCTCTACTGTTAGCAGACTTTACAGAAAATACTATCCTTAGCAACGACCCGCTGTAAGAAAAAGATTTTATCTCAAGATCAGCCCCTCGGCCAATAACGGTATCTCTCGGGGCCAACGGATTAAATTCGAAACCTTTCGGCAGCAGCAAATTGAATGTTTGATTTTCTCCCACTGCAAAATTGTATATCTGGCGCTCGGAAATGGAGATCGGAAAGGACAAATTTTGATAGTCGCCAACACACAAATTTGTAAGCCGGATAGCGGAAGTTATGAGCGGATCGTAAGGGCCTGCGGCCGGGTCGGAAGCTAAGAAAGTCAATTGCTGGATGTCCTTCTCTTCCATCCTAACTCCGGATAAATTCTCACCCGCGAGCCATATGTCATACAACTGACCGTTTATCAAAACAGCACCCGGGTTTGCACTACCATACTGCGTTACACTATCTTGATCTACATAAATAAAGTCGGCAACAGTAACAGGGCCTCCGTAGGTGGAAGGGTCAAACAATTGATCTAAGGTCGGCTTCACAGAAGGGGATGGCGTAATCAAGTAGTTGACCCTGCCAATTTTATTCAACGCAGTTTCAATATTGATACCGCTTAAAGTGACGTCAGAGTAATTGGTGGTAAGGTTAGGGTGAGCAAAATCGGTCTCGTCCGTGAACACAAACTTCGGTGCGACCGGATCAAGGGTCCTAAACCTCCAACCCCGCGACTGGAGGATGCCATTGAAGACATTGCCTGACAGATCAACAAATCCTTGGTTAAGATCTACGTCCCCCTTGGGGATCAAAATATAGTAATCTGTGATCTCTTGTAAGTTTAATGCAGCCGCTAGGAAGGTATAGATTCGGGAAGCACCCGCTGGCTGGGATGCCGATACGGTAAGCCTGCCCACCAGTTGATCATCTAGCGTAAAGACATTAATATCCCCCCCTAAATAAGTTACAGGTTCATTGAATTCAATCACTACGTCTGATGATCTCAGGAAGTTCTTACTATTGTTCCCTGGCGTTAGCTTATTGATAACCGGTGCCGAAATATCCCTGAAAGAATAGGTGCGCCCTTGTATCAAGGCATTTGCAACACTGCCGATGCTCAACACAACTTTACCTGACGAGAGTGAAGGTGAGATCAGATTTGTTGCCCCCGATACCAACGGGCTGATATCTACCCTCAAAAAATAGGTAACGGCCCGTTCACTCAAATCAAACGGCTGTGGCAAAACAACCTGGTAGTTATTACCCTCGCTACTTAATGTTATATCTGAAAGCAATACGTCTGTCACATCGAACTTGTTATCAATCGATTGATAGATTCGTGGGTTATTCAAAACATCTTTTATTTCAGAACTTGGCCCCAAATCGATCACAAAAGAGTTAAGTTTTGGAACACCAAAAGATGAACCTGTACTACCTGCTCGAAAACTTGCTCCGAAGATAACTTTACCAACTGAACCACTATTAAACACTGGTTCAGTTTCAATTCCATTATTGTCTAAAGCAGGAGCCCCTACTTGCGCATTGCCGTCTGCACTTGTGATTGTTACTGTTAGATTTTGTGGGTCAAATACATTCGGTAAAATAGAGCTGGTGACTGTAAACTCAGATCCGCTGCACCCAAGAGCGGTAACCGGAATTAATGAATATTTTACCTCTATTGAATTGAATGTAGTATTTATCCAACTATCATTTACTATTCCATTTGATTGTATTGGATTAACTGAAACGGATGCGTTGCCTGAACCAGGGGTTAGTCCACCATTTGCTATATCCGTCAATATATAAGAAGTAGCTACAGCTCCCCTTGAAGAAGACCGGAGCGTAATTCCGATAGGGGCACCGGAAAGCACAGAAGTATTTTGAACATCACCGATAGGCAACGGGTTTACAGTTACTGCCGCGTTTCTGATTATCTGGCATCCAACCGAATTAGAAATAACAAAATCATAACTTACTTGAATTGGGTTCGCTGTTGTATTACTAAGTCTTTCACTGACCGCCTCATTCCGATTTTGTGATGAAGCCTCTAAAATGCCTATCACCGTAGGTCGGGACCAAACATACGTTACGGACTCGGTAGATGTCACATTAATTAAAATTGGGTCACCACTACAAACAGTAACGTTCACCGGAGCTACCTGGGCAATTGGAAGTGGATTGATGGTCACTACTATTGGGCTGGAAACCTGGCAACCTGTAAGGGGAACGGTGCCCCTAATAAAGTAAGTGCCTGAAGTATTTATTGCTGAAGGTGTTGCTAATAAGGTAGTATTAGCGCTTTCATAATAACTGTAGGCAAGCCCACTGGTCGAATTTGTTGCATCGATATAACCAGACTGGGTGATATCCACCGTGTTTCCCTCGCAAACAGCGGGAGGGTCCAACACCGCAAGTTTGGGGGTAGGGTTCACAACAACAGATGTAAATCGAGTTGAAGTGTTCGCGCAGGTGCCTGCATTTAAACTCACCGAAAACGTATAAGTAACCGTAATAGGACTGTTCGTTGAATTTGTTAGCGTCTCAGCTATCACACCTCCATTATTGAAAGTTCTGCTTGGCGTAAGAGTGCCTCCAGATATTCCGGTAGGGTAAGCGAAAGTACTTAACAATGTTATTACCCCTCCAGACGTAGGCGTATTAAGGGTTATAGACGTTGGTGTCGAATTAGAACAAACCGCTGGTGCGCTATTAGTAATGGTGAACTGAGGTGTTGGATTGACTGAAACAATAACGTTTTGAACTGCATTTGCACAGCCATTCGCTAAAGTTACCACTTGATAGGTAACGTTAATCGGACCGGTTGTCGTATTGGTCAACGTCTCATTGATAA
>JBIKRT010000123.1:0-10840 GCA_044349005.1 Cyclobacteriaceae bacterium | reverse complement strand
CTTTGAGAATAAAAATCCCGAAATGGAATTCTATGTGGATGAGTTGAGCAAATTGGAGCTATACCGAATTTGCCAACAGGTAATACAAAATACGTTTTCCCACGGGCTTGGTGATGAAATCTCTGTTGTACTCAAGTGGGGCGATGAACTTTACATTAACATTGAAGACAACGGGCATGGGTTTATTGGAAAAAACAGAGGGCTTGGGATACCGTCTATCCAAACTCGCGCGGAGAAAATAGGGGCTAAATTGAAAATTCACTCTAGATTCAATGGCGTGAAAACAACTATCAAACTGGCTAAAAAGCGAAAAAACTAGACTCGCAGAACTGTGGAACAAATGCCGAATTTTCACGCATGACACCAATTGTCGCGAATCTTTTTCATCCGAATTTTCCCCTTTTCCGGAAAATTCCATAACCACATTGTTTGATTTCAGGGCCAGAACTTCATACTGACAACAAAATTAGTGTAACCCAAACATTTTTGGGAATCAGATTCCACAGCTAATTATAAACTCGCACATAATCAACTAGCATTTTCACCGAGGTTAGCGTTGGATCAATGTCGTGGCCACCTAAGTTACCACCCATGGCAATATTGATGATCACGTAAAAAGGAGAATCGAGAGGCCAGGTATTCTTATCTTTCACAGTTGGATTGTAGGTATAAAACACTTTGCCATCAACAAAAAAGTCGATCTTCTCCGCACTCCATTCTGCTCCATAAATGTGAAACTCTTTGTCAAAGTCTATTACTTTAGTATCCCCCTTATTTATTGTGTTTCCATAATTACTCTGCGTATGCATGGCGCTTTGAACAACTGTAGGATTTCTACCCACGTGTTCCATGATGTCAATTTCACCGCAAGCCGGCCAGCCCTCTGTTTTTATGCTCTCCCCTAGCATCCATAATGCTGGCCAGGTTCCCTTACCTGCTGGTAGCTTCGCGCGAAATTCAATTCGCCCATGAGCAAAACCGAACTTGCCCTGGGTTGTTAATCTTGCCGAAGTCCATTTACCCTTTTTCTTAATTGCTTCTACCGTTAGCACTCCATTTTTCACATAGGAATTTTTTAATTCATTGGTGTAGAGCTGCGCTTCGTTGTTTCCCCACCCACAATTGGGGCAACCGTCACCCAGGTCAAAGCCCCATTTTTTTTCGTCTGGTTTACCTGAGTAGTCAAATTCGTCAGACCACATTAATTTTCTACTAGTTTGGCCTTCGCACCACATTACTGACGAAAGGAAAAAGAGTATTAGAATTTTCATTTTGTTACTGCTCATGAACAAATCTATCGAAATAACTAGAAATCTCTTATCGGATGAGAAATTGAATCAAATTTTCTATTGATATTTCTGAAAATGAGAGTGGCCGAGTTAGTTGGAATAACCCATCGTTACAACGACCAAGTTGCGATAAAGAACCTCTCTATCGGGTTTGAAGCGAATAAAACAACTGCCATCATTGGCATGAGTGGCAGTGGTAAATCAACTGCGCTTCAACTGATCAATGGGCTTGCTCGACCAACTCTAGGGAATGTTCGCATTTTCAATCAAGCACTTGATTACAACGATTTGACCTCGCTGCGCCTGAAAATAGGATATATGGTCCAAGGGACTGGTCTATTTCCGCACCTTACGGTCGAACAGAACATTTCCATCGCTTCTAAGCTTACTGGCGAGAAGATAAATCCCTACACCCGAACGGAAGAATTAATGCGCTTAGTAAATCTTCCAAACTCGTTTAAGAGGAAATACCCTTATGAACTTTCAGGAGGCGAGCTGCAGCGAGTAGGTATTTGCAGGGCACTTTTTCTAAATCCTCCCCTCCTGTTGATGGACGAACCGCTCGGTGCGCTGGACCCCATAACCCGGCAAGAAATTCAGAACGAAATACTCGACCTTCAAAAGATCGAGCCAAGGAGTATGATACTCGTGACGCACGACCTTCGGGAAGCGAAAAAATTAGCCGATTTCATCTTAGTGTTGGACAACGGGGCACTTATTCAATTTGATACAACAGAAAATGTTCTCAAAAGACCGGGCAACGAAAAAATCAAAAAACTTATAGACGCCTCGCTTTCATGACGAGAATACTGATTTTCCTGATCGTATTGACCACGGCCTCGCAAGCCCAAACTATTCGAGTTGGAGCTAAACATTTTAATGAAGGATATATTCTCAGCGAGATTATTTCTCAGTTGCTGGAAAGTAACGGATATACAGCAGAAAGGCAGTACAACCTTGGTGGAACGCTAGTGTGTTTTGAAGCGTTGCGAAACAAAGCAATTGATGTCTACCCGGAATACAGCGGAACAATATCGTCAGAAATCCTCAAACAAAAAGTAGAAGGCAGAAGCGAAATAAATCAGTTGCTAAATGTTCAGTTTAAAATGAACATAAGCAACTCGTTTGGATTTAATAATACCTATGCTCTTGTCCTCAAAAAGGAATTGGCCGATTCATTAGGTATTGTTTCGATTTCAGATTTGCGAAATAAGACCGATTTAAATCTTGGTCTGAGTTACGAGTTCCTTAAACGGCAAGATGGATGGGATAACTTGAACCGAGTGTACCAATTAGAATTAAACCCTACCGGGCTTGAACATGGGCTTGCCTATCAAGCGTTGGATCAAGGCAAAATTGATATAACCGATGCCTATTCTACCGATGGGGAAATTCTTAGGTATAAGCTTGCTATTCTTGCCGATAATAAAAATTTTTTCCCTCGTTACGAAGCTGTCGCTCTATACAATAATTCGCTTGAAGCAAAAGCAAAACGCATCATAGACAGCTTATCAAATTCAATAACCGAGCAACAAATGCAGGCGATGAACGCATCCGTGTTATATGAGAAAAAAACGTTTGAAATGGTGGCTTCTGAATTCCTCGCAAAGAAAGGTTTTGCACGAAATCAAAAAAGTAAACCAACCTCTTTATGGTCAGATTTGGTAGCCAAAACAGCCCGACATCTCTTTTTAACCTTCTTTGCATTGGGCTTAGCAATCTTATTCTCGGTTCCATTGGGAATATTAATCTACTGGAATCCACGATTGTCTAAAACCGTGTTATATATCACAGCGCTTTTTCAAACCATACCTTCCATTGCGTTATTAGCCATTCTCATCCCCTTTATGGGCATCGGTGTGGCACCTGCAATTGTCGCATTATTTTTATATGCTGTATTGCCCATTTTGCGCAATACATTAACAGGCTTACAATCCGTAGATCCACTATTAAAAAAAGTTGCTGATGGTATAGGAATGAGTCGTTTCCAAAAATTAAGATGGGTGGAATTTCGCCTGGCGCTACCGATGATCATGGCCGGTATTCGCACGGCCGCTGTAATAAATGTAGGGACAGCAACACTAGCAGCGTTTATCGGTGCTGGCGGGCTGGGCGAATTCATTGTCACCGGGCTTGCCCTAAACAACTCAGAACTTATTCTACGGGGGGCTGTTCCTGCTGCGATACTTGCGTTATCGGTAGAGATTGGTTTTAGTCAATTAGAAAAGCGATTCGTGCTGAAACATCTGCGCTAAGCAATTTTGACTTAAATCTTTGTTAGTACTTTTTTCGGTCATCGCTTGACAAAGATGTTCCAAAAAAAATAGTTAGATTGAATCAATTGCCTATTTTTGATTACTTACTTGAAACGATTTAAACCCACCAAGCGAATTATCTTGATCATTGGTATTGCTGCGTTGCTCTATATTATTGTTTCTGTTGGTTTTTATATATTCCAAGAGAAAGTCATCTTTCAACCAAAGAGACTAAGCACCGACTATTCGTTCCAATTCAGCCAACCATACAAAGAATTTTTTATTGAAGTTCAAGACGGAGTCAAATTGAATGCTGTTTTTTTCACACCTTCATCCGAATCAAAGGGGTTCATCTTATACTTTCACGGCAATGCGGGAAATCTTCAACGATGGGGAAACTATGCTATCGACTTTACACAACTTGGGTATGAAGTTCTGATGATAGACTATCGGGGTTATGGGAAAAGCAGCGGAATACCTAACGAGGAGGCTTTCTACAATGATTCAAAAATTGTTTTGCAATGGTGTAAAGCGAACATCAAATTCAACAAATTAATCATCTATGGAAGGTCCTTAGGCTCAGCAGTAGCCACCAACTTAGCCGCAACGAATACGCCTGACATGCTGATTTTGGAAACCCCTTTTGATGAAATCAAAGGAGTAATCTATCCGCCCATCCGGCCCATGTTAGCCTTGTTTCCGCAACGCAATTTCTTTTCAAATAAAAATAACATTCCAAAAATTCATTGTCGAAAGGTCATTTTCCATGGCACCAGCGATTGGATTGTTCCTTTGTCATCAGCTTTAAAATTGAAACCCTTATTGAGCGAGGGAGATAAGTTTTACATAATCAAAGATGCTGGGCATAAGAACTTGAGAGACTTTCAAGACTACCACGCGAAACTTGCAGAGGTTTTAAAGTAAAAACCTGTTGGCAACGCTGAATAAATTCTTATCTTAGACCTTATGATTTGGCTTATTCTACTATTGAGTCTTTACATCGGCTTCTGCCTGTTTTTTTATTTTTTTCAACACCTCTTTTTCTTCCGACCAGAAAAACTGACAAAATCATTTCAGTATAAATATCCTTTTCCTTTCGAAGAATTAGATTTTGATATGGAAGATGGGGGGAGTATTAACGCCATCTATTTTAAAGTGCCTAATTCGCGCGGTGTTGTCTATTATCTAAAAGGTAACTCTAAAAGTATCAAAGGTTGGGGCAAGTTTGCAAAAGATTTTTTAAGCAACGGGTATGATTTTTTTATGATGGATTACCGTGGATTTGGAAAGAGCCGTGGAAAGAGAAGTCAAGAAAAAGTCTTTAACGATGCTCAATACATTTACAAGTGGCTAACACAATCCTACTCAGAAGATAAAATTGTTTTGTATGGCCGCTCATGGGGCAGCGGAGTAGCTGCAAGAATTTCATCTTGGAACAAGCCGCGCATGTTAATTTTAGATTCGCCCTATTTTAGTTTTTTCTACAACATCAACCGATACATATTCTTCACTCCTTTACGTTGGATGTTAAAGTATGATATACGAACCGACCAATATCTCAAAACAACAGAATGCCCTATCCACATTATCCATGGCACCAACGACAAATTGGTTTCCTTTGAGCAAAGTGAAAAACTAAAAGCGCTCTACCCTTCTAAAATTAAGCTACACGCCATCGAAGGTGCAAGGCATAACAACTTGCCCGACTATGCCGAGTTCTTTGAAATACTCTATTCAATTTTATATGTAAAGCCAAAAACAAATTAAAGAGAATAGCATGCCTACCGTTACTAGAAAAGTTGACTTCACCAGGGTTTTTGACTTAATCTCCTATCAAAAGGAGAAATACACCAATAAAACAGCATTCAATTATTTTCAACAAGGGCAATGGCGAGCGTTGTCAACTGAGGACATTCAAAATAAAATCAATGCACTATCCTGTTGGTTTGTTGCCAATCAATTTCAGGCAGGCGAAAAGATTATTCTCATTCCAGTTATAGGCTGCCCCGACTGGATGATCATTGATTTTGCCTGCCAACAAGTTGGGTTGATTGTCGTTCCCATCCATCCCACATTAAAGGAAGATGAATTCAATATCATCGTTAGCGAGACGGAAGCAAGGCTTTGCATTGCTCACGATGAGGGACTTTATTTTAAGCATTTTTCTTTTAAGGAAAAGATAAAATCGGATATTCAAATAGTCCACCTACAGCACGACAAGATAAATTTTTTCAAACCTTTATTACAAACGAAGACTACGCATGAATTGATGATGCAGGTAAATGCCCGGAAAGATTTAGTGCTAGAAGACGATCTGGTAACCATTATGTATACTTCTGGGAGCACTGGAGTTCCTAAAGGCGTAATGCTTTCGCACAGCAATATTGTTTACACGATAAAAGCTATCTTAACTATTCTTCCACTAGAATCGCGCGATCGCGTGTTGAGCTTCCTTCCATTCAGTCATATTTTTGAACGTGCATCTTGCTATGCTTATGTTGCCTTTGGATCGTCACTTTATTTCAGTCAAAACAAAGAAAGTTTCGCCACTGATTTCAAAACTGTAAAACCGATTTTTTGTAGCTGTGTACCACGCGTGTTAGAGAAGATGTACGATTACATGGAAGAGCAAACCGTGGGAAAAAACATTCTAAAAAGAAGATTAATTACGTGGGCAATGCAAGTGGGCAAACGCTTTGGCCCTGAAAAAAGATTGAAAGTATTATTTCAAATTCAACTTTATTTAGCTCGCATATTGGTTTTGCGATTATGGCGCAAGCGACTAGGTGGCCGAATAAAATACATGGCGGTTGGTGCTGCTTCCCTCCGACCAGAGATCGGACGACTGTTTTCAGCGGCAGGTATTCAAATAGTGGAAGGTTATGGAATGACCGAGACAGCGCCTATTATTTCAATGAATCGGTTTGAGGCGGGCCTTAATCGTTTTGGCACAGTTGGCCTACCCTTGCCGGGACTTGAACTGAAAATTGATAGTCCAAATGAAAATCACGGGGGAGAAATTTTAGTGAAAGGGCCGAATGTTATGAAGGGTTACTTTAAAAACGCTGCGTTGACAGCCGAAGTATTAACTGAATACGGTTGGATGCATACGGGCGATATTGGCAAATTTGTAGATCATCGATTTTTGAAAATCACGGACAGAAAAAAGGATATATTCAAAACTTCTTCCGGCAAATACATCGCACCGCAGCCACTTGAAAATCATTTGAAGCGGTCTTTGTTTGTAGAACGGAGCTTAATTATAGGCTTCCAGCGACCTTATGTTACGGCTTTGTTGGTGCCTAATTTCGAAGTGCTGCGATCGTGGTGTGAGCAGCACGAAATCCATTGGACAGCCCCGCAATTTATGGTTCACAACATTAAAGTAAGAGCCAAATATCAAGAAGAGATAGACCAATTAAATGATGAACTTGCCAATGTGGAGCGCATAAAAGGTTTCGTTTTATGTCATCAAGATTGGAGTATGGAAAGTGGTGAAGTTACTGCAACTTTAAAACCAATACGATCAGTCATTCAAGAGAATTACAAAAATGAGATTGAAAAAATGTATTAAATCTCGTTCCGATAAAATAACGAACGGATAGGCTTTGTTTTGATTTTATTGTAATAATTTGATAACAGTCAAAAACAATGAAGTTTGTCTGAAAACCTAAACCAAAACGCGCTTATGAATATGAAAAGAATATTAACATGGACTTTGTGTCTAACTATAATTACAACACACGGGCAGATCAAAGTATCCTCTAACGGTCGCTTTTTGCAATCTAAAAATGGCGAGCCCTTCTTTTGGTTAGGCGATACCGATTGGGAATTATTTCATCGCATGACGCGGGAAGAAGCAGTTGAATTTATTGACATTCGAAGTGAACAAGGATATAATGTATTGCAGGCTGTTGCACTCGCTGAATCTAATGGTATTCGCGAACCTAACCGTTATGGCGATTATCCCCTTAACAATGAAGATCCGACACAACTGTTAATCACACCCGGAAGCAATCCTGGCAATGCCTATGAATATGACTATTGGGATCATGTTGATTTCATCATCAATAAGGCGGCTGAGAAAGGAATCTACATAGGTCTGCTCCCGACTTGGGGCGATAAAGTAGCGCACATGTGGGGTGATGGGCCAATCATTTTTAATGAACAAAATGCAGAAGCTTATGGCAACATTCTGGCGAAACGCTATGCAAAGCAATGGAACATAATTTGGATTTTAGGCGGTGATAGACCAGTAACTTACAAATGGACAATCGAGGGAATCGACAAGAATTTTGATGATCATGCAATTTGGCGTGCCATGGCAGAAGGCATCGAAGACGTATTGGGCAAAGATGCATTCATAACTTATCATCCCTCGGGTGGTGAGTTTCGCACGTCAAACTACATTCATAATGAAGCGTGGAATGATATGAATGCTTTTCAATCGGGTCACGGCTCCCGAGAATCAGATCCTTGGCGCTGGGTGAAGGAAGACCTTGCGCTCAAACCACAAAAGCCAACACTGGACATGGAGCCCTGTTATGAGGATCATCCCGTGAATCCTTGGGATGGAAAGTGGACTCGGCAACGTGGCTACTTTACTGCGTATGATGTCCGTGCTAGAATTTATCGAGGTGTATTTGCTGGAGCGTGTGGTGTAACCTATGGGCATCATCAGATCTGGCAGTTTTTAAACAAAGACCTCTACCCTACTATTAACATTGGAGATACTATTATTGGCTGGAAGACAGCCGCCCGGGCTGAAGCAGCTAATCAGATGCAATACCTTAAAAAGCTAATGCTTTCACGGCCCTATAATGGCCGCATTGAAGATCCAAGCTTAATTAAATCACCTGTTGGAAAAACATATCTTGACCTGATTATTGCCACCAGAGATGAAAATAAGTCGTATGCGCTAATCTACTTACCTCAGAACAAACCCGTAAAAATTGATTTAAGCAAGGTTTCGGGAAATAAGAAAAATGTGTTTTGGTATGATGTTCGAACAGGGAAATCGATCGCTGGTAAAGGATTGAGTGGCAATGGGATTCAATCCTTAACGCCACCAAAGGAAGGAACGGATTGGGTATTGGTAATAGACGATGCTTCTAAAAAGTTTGAAGCTCCTGGAAAATAAATAGGAACAACCTCCGATTTGCAGAACCAAATCCAGACTGGAGGTTGGTGTATTTTTACTAACAAGAATTTATAATCAATACTGTAATGAAGGTAAGGATATTTGACACGTTTGAAATGATGTCATCAACGGCAGCAAATGAAATCATCTCCACCATATTGAGAAAGCCGAATGCGGTTATTTGTTTGGCTGCTGGTGACACCCCTAAACGAAGTTATGAAATCTTGGTAAACGAATTAAAAGAAAGGGCGATCGACTATTCGAACGCGCATTTTATTGGGCTTGATGAATGGGTAGGAATTTCGCCACAAAACACAGGAAGTTGCCAGTTTTTTTTAAGAACAAAAGTACTAGACCCGCTATCAATTGTTGAAAAGCATTATCACCTTTTTGACGCTCTCGCCACTAACATCCAAGACGAATGTGAAAAAATGGACAAAACGATTGAGCGGCTTGGAGGAATTGATCTGATTGTGGTTGGCATTGGAATGAATGGACATATTGGTTTCAATGAACCAGGTGTTTCCTGGAACAAAAATTCACTCATCGCAGACTTAGACGAAGTCACACAAAATGTTGGGCAGAAATATTTTTCTACGCAAACGCACCTTACACGAGGAATCACATTAGGATTAAAGCAGTTACTCCATGCAAAAACAGCTTTGCTGTTAGCGAACGGATTCAAAAAAGCCTCGATCATAAAGAAAGCGCTAGAAGAAGAAATGACCGAAAACACTCCCGCAAGCATCTTCCAGAACCACGCTAACGGCTGGGTCTTTCTTGATCGGGAATCCTCTAGCGGACTGTCACTATAAGTTCGACATTAATGAAACTCTCGGAAGCGAATAAGTTAAGACTGCTTTATTTCTTGGTTTTAAGTTGCACCGCCTCTTGGTTACCCATTTTTGCTGACTATCTGAAAGATCATGGATTGACGGGAATCGAGATTGGAGTCGTGCTGAGTGTTACTCCTTTTATGATGCTATTTATTCAGCCTTTTTATGGAATGTTGGCTGACCGATTTGGTTATAAAAAATGTCTTTTGTATTCAGCTCTTTCGGCTTCCGTGTGTTTTTTACTCTTCTTAATGGAAGGTGACTTTCTATTTCTTTTCTGGGTAACATTAGTCATGTCGCTTTTTTATAATACGTTGCAACCTTTGCTTGACAGCCTATCGCTTAGGTTAGCCCAAAAGAACCCCACCTTTTCATATGGATCGATTAGGATCGCGGGTGGCTTGGGATGGGCGTTTACCGGCACACTTGTAGGCCATTATATTGACGCCATAGACACCACTGTAATCTTTTTTTTTTCTGCCGCTAGCATGTTGCTTACGTTTGTTGTCACTCTTTGGATAAAAACAGACAATAGCAGTTTCATACAAAACTCCCCCTCCCTCAAACAAATAAAATACATATTCAAAGAAAAGGCACTAATTATTCTCTTAACCTGTGTGTTTCTGGTTTCCGCTGGCGCCACCACCATTTGGAATTTCTACTCCATCTACATGAAAGAAAATGGCGCCTCATCCACACTGGTAGGGTATGGACTTTCTTTTCAAGGATTATGCGAATTGCCGTTATTCTATTTCTCGGCTAGAATCATACAAAAGCTTGGAATTAAAACAACGCTAATCGTTACAATACTTGCAACCTCCTGCCGCATGTTACTTTACAGTGCAGTAAAAGATCCTGTTATGGCGCTCTTTATTGAACTTCTGCATGGTATTTCTTGGTCGTTGTTTTGGGTAGTGTGTGTAGAGTATGTCGATCGATTGGTAAAAGAAGAGTGGCGAGCTACAGGGCAATCCCTTCTTTACGCAGCCTATTTCGGCATTGGCGCCATTGCCGGTAATTTTTGGACTGGCTATTTATATGATTCAAAAATGATGATATCCGAAATTTTTTTATTGAATTCAATCATGATTTTTGGATTAGGGATCGTCTGTTGGATCTTTATGAAAACTCCGAAGCCGTATGCTAACTAAAACTACGTTGCTTACTATGCTTTTGCCCGTAATCTATCCAATACGGTAATGTACTGAAAAATAGTTGGTGACTTTGATGCGATAATTTGTTAAAATTAGCGCGTCAGCCTGAAGAGGAATCAAGCTCTGCTGGAGAGCAACTTGTCAGCAATAAGGTTGATGCTTATAC
>JBIKRT010000168.1:0-2954 GCA_044349005.1 Cyclobacteriaceae bacterium | reverse complement strand
ACTATATAGAGAATCAAGATAAAGAAAAGAAAGATGAGGACTTCACTGTTTCCGATGGCCTTTAGTCGGCTTCAAGCCGAAGTGATCTCATCAACCCCTCGCCTTCTAGGCGAGGGTAGTTTAGTTATTGGGAATTCACGAAACGTAAAAGCAGAATTCTTTATGCTGCTTGAGAAAAATACACGTCATTTTGACCTTACTTCAACGGCATTCACCTTTCCGTTTAAATAGGGTTTCAAACCATCTGTATTGATAAACTTTTTTGAAAGGGCATCGTTTTTCAAGTACTGATTAAAAAACATGAGTGTGGCCGCTCTTACCACCTTTTGCACTTCCTTTCTGTTTTTTGATTTCATCCCGTGGGTTTCTCCGCCCTCGCTGTCAGTAAAATCCAAATGATGGGCATTGGTTAGCCATAAAAAAACATTGTTTCCAGTGCTGCCCCAAAATTCAAAGGCCTCATACCTATTCATGGGTGGTAAGCCCCCTTGTTGTTTATCTTCTGTTCCTGAAATTCCAAGCAAAGGTGTCGACAAAGTGTAGAAACTTTCCTTCTTAAAAAAGGGTTCTCCAACGCCTTGGGGAGATAATGCTACACAAGCCTTAACCCGTTTATCTTTAGCATCTTTTCCAAGGCCATTGCCGTAGGCGGCTCTTGGCTCAAGCCAATCTAATGCTGGCTTCATGCCGGCAATCACCATACTTGTATATGCCCCGAATGAATGGCCCAATACTCCAATGTTCTGGGTATCTATTTTATGTTTTAAAGGTTCGATGGATTCGTTCCAACTAATTGCCTGATCAATCGCAAAACTAACATCCTGTGGTCTACCTAAAACCTCTTTGCCATCGTGTATCATGTCGCGTAGGTTTTTAAAAATGCGAATACTTCTTTTCAGCATTTTGGTATTACTGCCAATGTGTTCAAGGCAAAAAACAACATAACCTTGAGTGGCCAAGTGATGAGCCAACGCAAAATGGGTATCCCAATCGCCCCCTGCTCCGTGCGAAATGATAATCAATGGATACTGCCCCTTTTCGAGGGGGTAATGCACTTTAATGGGGATGTTTCTTTTGCGTTGCGTGTCAGTAGTGTTTCTAAACTCCATAACGCTCACTGTATACTTTCCATTTATTGAATAATCAACTTGTGCGCAAACTCCACTTGCAGCAAAGCAAAGAATCAAAACTGGCCATAAAGTTTTCATTCTGTTTATCGATTAAAGCGTTTAAAAAATGTCCATATCACTTCACATGCATTCATATCTTGGCTTGTCTTTCCTATAATGTTCTCGGGCAAATATTGGTAGCCTTGAGGCCATGTGTGGCCGCCATTTAACACCACATAGCTTACTACTTCGCTGCCATTCGTTCCTCCGGCATACACCCGTTGCTTAATAGTGGTTCCATCATTTGCAATATCAGGTAAATCGGTTATAATGGGTGTGGTGCTGCAAGCATTTATACTTACCCACTTATCCACTGCTTGAAAATGCGATAGAATTGTGCCGCCTGCTGTTCCTCCTGCTGTCATTTGCCCTCCTACGAATGGAACAAGCGGATCGGTGTTGCCATGAATGTAGATTGCAGGAACAGGTCTGCCGGGGTTACAACTAGGTGCAATAGTGGTAGCTTCCATCGTGGCGGCATCTACTGCGATGGCGGCTATCCGATTGCTTAGTTCACAACCCAATCGAGACGACATAAACCCGCCATTTGAAATTCCTGTTGCATAGATTTTTGTTCCATCCACCGAATAATTGGCAATCATGTAATCGCACATCTGGTTGAAAAAACTCACATCGTTAATACCCTGTTGATTGGGAGTAGTAGGTCGGCCATCGTTCCAATTTTTTTCAATTCCCGATGGGTACACTAAAACCACTTTGTCTTTGTCGGCAATGGTTCTGAAGTCAGCTATCTTTATCATTCCATCTGCAGTTCCATTTCCTCCATGGATAGAAAAGATCATAGGCATTTTTCCCGCGTTGTTGTAACCAAGGGGTAGATAAACGATAAAGTTTCTGGCCTTTCCGTCAACCGTAAGATTGACGGTAGTTTGCTCGCTTGGTTTATCGGCAGGTGGAGAAGGTGTGGTATCATCTTTTTTGCAAGATGACAGCGAAAACAAAATTGCGACAACTAATAATTGAACATTGCATATTACTTTTTTCATGGTCTTAAAATTTATTAAGTTTTTGATTTGATCATAAGTGTAGGTTTTTAACATCACTTGCCAAACCCTACCAAACGATTTTTTATCGTTTAAATTGTTTGAAGAATGCCCATATCACTTCACACGCGTTCATATCTTGACTGGTTTTTCCAACTAATAACGCTGGGGCATATTGATAGCCCTGTGGCCACGTATGGCCTCCGTTTATTACTTCATAACCAACTACCTGGGTTCCGTCTATTCCGTCCGAGTAGGCTCTTTTGTTTATCGTAGTGCCATCAGCGGCAATGTCTGGAAGAGTTGAAAGCTGCGGTGTTGAATTACATTTGTTTATCGAAACCCATTTTGAAAGTGCTTCTTGGTGAGAAACACAAAATCCACCTTTGTCACCAGAGCCAGCAATAGCACCTCCATTAAATGGCACCAAAGGGTCAGAATTACCATGAATATAAATTGCAGGTGTAGGCTTTGACGGATTGCAGTTTGGGAAAATACTGTTGGCCTCGATAGAAGCCCCTACCGCAGCTATTGCTGCAAATCTAGTACTAAGTTCACAGGCCAAGCGTGTAGACATAAATCCGCCACTCGACAGCCCTGTGGCATAAACTCTAGAAGCATCTGCACTGTAGTTTGCTGCTGCATAGTCTATTAGTTTGAAAGCTTCCCCAAAAACAGTAGCGATTATAAATAGAGTTTAATCGTTAAAATTGGGAAGAAATGAAAACAACAAAATTCAATGAGAGCCAAATCGTGGGCATCCTCAAACAGCAAGAACAAG
>JBIKRT010000046.1:0-34138 GCA_044349005.1 Cyclobacteriaceae bacterium | reverse complement strand
TTGTTCTTGCTGTTTGAGGATGCCCACGATTTGGCTCTCATTGAATTTTGTTGTTTTCATTTCTTCCCAATTTTAACGATTAAACTCTATTTATAATCGCTACTGTTTTTGGGGAAGCTTTCATTGTCATCGCCTTTGTTGTAAAAAGATGACTCTATTGTGAGTGTTGAAATTAAGGTCAAAAAAGATAAGTACAAATATTTCATTGTGATAGATTGCGGGCATCCACCCTACTTTTGAATGTTCAGGGTAAGCGGAACAAATTAACTTTTTTAAACAATTATAATTATCTGACGCAGATTATTTACTAAAAAGGGTTTAACTTTCTTTTTTAGTGTAAAAAAACATATGAACCCTATGGAATCCAAATGGATAAAAATACAAGAAAAGAGTTAAGCACTAACTATTTGCAATCACCTCACTAAACCAATTTCCCCCGTGAAAAAAAGAATTCTCAGCATCGCCACTTTAATGATATTGTTTTCATTAAACGCCTTCAGTCAAACCACACCCATCAACTATGAGGAACGTGAGCAAGAACGTAAACGATGGAACGAGTCGTTGGTGACCGATACAAGTTATCATTTTAAGAAAGAAGTCAATTCATTTTTAGCAGAACAAATAAAGAAGCTGAAGCCAGGCAAAGCACTAGATGTAGCTATGGGGCAAGGGCGCAATTTAATCTACTTGGCTAAAAACGGATGGGATGCAACCGGCTTTGATATAGCAGACGAAGCAATCGCTTTTGCACAAGGGGAGGCAAAAAGGCAAAATGTAAAAATTAAAACGGTGTTGCAGGGAATCGAGGAGTTTGATTTTGGTAATGCACAGTGGGATTTGATTTCCTTTATCTACGCGGGGTGCATGACAGAATATCCTGATGCAATAGCACGCATGAAAAAAGGACTAAAACCAGGCGGAATTATAGTTTTTGAATTTGTTCATCGAAAAGCTGGACTTGCAATGGATAGACCCGATTTTGGTTGCCCCTCCAATGCCGAAAAAGATGCATTGCTTAAGGCGGGAGGTTTTAAGATAGTTAGCTATGAAGAAAAAATTGGGGTTTCTGATTATGGGCTGGAAAAATGCGATCTAGTGTATTTGGTAGCCAAGAGACTTTAAATGTTGCCAGACTATCATCAGCCTACGAGCTTCTCAGGCATTAGTTTTATTGCCTTCCACCTTTAATCACGTCCGATAACTTTTTAGGCGCAACTTCGCAATAGGCAGTTGTTAATGCATCTAAAAACAAATCTTTACTCACGGTACCCATTTCAATCAATGTCCACCCCGTGCTTCCCCCATTTATTATCGACAGGAAAAATGATTGCCTTGGCGGCTGTTGAAAAAACATGCTGGTCAATTTCTGATAATTTAAGGCAGGCTCGTTTCTTTTGAGCATCATAAGTAGCAAAGATTTTCTTTTTCACTCTAAATGAAGTCTTTTCAAAGTGTGGTTCTTCCGTAACCTCAGGAAAGGAAAGAACTAATTTTCGAAAGGTGGTAATGGAAACCATATCCTGATTTTAATCTATCTGCTTAACAATATAAGTTTGTTTCGCCTGGTGAAGATACAAGACTATCTTTAAAAACTAAAAAGGCAATGCTAAAACTAAAAAGGCGCAACTTACATTGCGCCTTTTTTAACTTAAAAAAAAATAATCCGGAGGAAGAGTAAATAATTAATAAAAGAATTGCTCTAACACCACTTTACCATCTTTCACTTGATACGCACACACTTCCTCAATCGTCATTCTTCCGCGACCTTTGAAGGTTGCATCCATCGCCCATGAAATAGCAAAGCTATTACCACCCACAACAGGTTCTGAAATAGTTGCCCCATGAAATTCCTCTACGCCTGCTTGAAAAGCTACTGATTTTGCTTTCAGCGCATCCAATCCTTCCACTTCCTTTGGCCCCATCATTTCATTTGCTTCAATGCTCTTTACATTTTCTGCAAAAAGAGTTGCATGTACTTCATCAATTTTTCCTTGGCGGCAAAGTTCTACCAATTTACTAGCTACTTCATGTGTTGTCATATTAGTTGGGTTTAAGTTTTTTTACTGGACGTTTAAGAAATGTCGTATCGGACAAACGATGAGTAAAATACACTCATACAGCGAAGCTAAATTAGGTCAACCTTTTGGCAATAACAATCATACATTGTTATGATTTTGTGAAGTTAAATCGATTTAGTTCGCTCAAACCTTCAAAATCCCAATGTCAAGTCTCTAAAAATTAAGCCCTGCTTTCGCTGTTGTTCTTCATCAACAATACAATTGCCTTTGCCTAATATCGATTTCCTATTGTTTGGCTAGGCATCGACTCTCGAATAAGAGCAAAATCAGCCACAGTGAAGTCCACATCAAATGCCCCTAAATTCTCTTCTAATCGGTGAATCTTTCTTGTGCCGGGGATGACTGTAATTTCATCGTTCTGGCTAAATATCCAGGCTAACGCTATTTGTGCGTTGGTTACGCCTTTGTCGTTTGCTAATCGGTCAATAACTTCAACAAACTTGATATTCTCTTTAAAAGCTTCGTCTGTAAATCGTGGATTGTTTAACCTAAAATCTCCCGCCTCAAAATCAGCACGACTTTTAAATGCTCCGGTCAAAAAGCCTCTCCCCAACGGACTGTACGATACAAAGGTTATTCCAAGTTCTTTACAAACATCAAACAATTCTTGCTCCGGCTCACGACTCCATAAAGAATATTCAGACTGCAAGGCTGTAATAGGATGAATTTTGTGTGCTCTTCTTATTGTTGCTGCATCAACTTCTGACAGACCAATGTATTTTACTTTTCCTTGTTTAACCAAATCTGCCATTGCACCTACAATTACTTCAATCTCAACATCAGGTGCTTTCCGGTGCATATAATATAAATCTATGGCTTCTATTCCTAAATTTGAAAGACTTTGGTCGCACGCTTTCTTAATATATTCGGGTTGCCCATTAAGACCGAGCCATTCACCATTCGGGCCTCTCATCACAGCGAATTTTGTGGCCAAAACAACTTTATCCCATTTGTCTTTAAATGCTTTTCCAATTAATTTTTCGTTCGCTCCACTCCCATACATATCGGCTGTATCGAAAAAATTAACTCCTAAATCAATTGCCTTATGCAATGTTTCAATGGATTCCGTTTCGTTAAAAGAACCATAAAACTCTGACATACCCATGCAGCCAAGACCGATTCGGTTAATATTAAGTGTGCTGCTTCCTAAAAGTGTTGTTTGTTTCATATTGCTTAAGTTTTAAAATTATCACTAAATATTCTCTTGTCTTCGTTGGTTTTGTTTACCAACGAATGTAATAAAACTTTATCACGATCGGGCAAACCGGTATCAAGCTCATTCCATTTCATTCTCTTGTTATTTTTTTTCCGCCTTACGGGATGAAACACTTGAAACAAAAAGAATCAAAAAATTTTAGACAAAAAAAATGCCTCCGCACGCGTGCCATCGCACCACACCGCTGTTCGTCCGAGCCAGCACTCTCATTTTTCGATGTTTTAGTAGACCAAACAGATGGTTAAGAATAAATCTCAGGCGTCAGACACCTTGAAGGCCTTGAAGGTGTCAGATGCCTTAACCGCAAGGAATCGCTCGTGCGATGCGAGAAAAGAAACTAGTTAAAAGCCCAACACTATGTTTTTTTTGAAACCTTTGTTAAATTTGATTTCAACATACTGATCCATGCCGACAAAAAATATCTTTATAGCCCGCCCAACCACTACAAACCAAATCAACGCCTTAAAAGCAGTGGTTAAAGCATTGAATGTAAAGTTTGAAATCAAAAAGGAAACAAGTCGTGGTTCAGAACCAAATAAAATGGAGATCCTAAACAGCCTTCAGCAAGGTATCCGAGAAATGAAGCTGATTCAAGAGGGCAAATTGAAAGGTACATCCTTAAAGGAATTCCTGGATGAGTTATAGCATAATATTAACCGATGCCTTTAAAAAATAAGCCAAAAAACTGATAAAGAAATATGCTTCTTTAGCAAGGGAATTGCAAGAACTTGGTTCAGAGCTAGAAAAAAAACCAACGAAAGGAACACCCCTTGGCAACGATGTTTACAAAATTAGGCTTTCGATAAAAAGTAAAAACAAAGGTAAGTCTGGTGGGGCAAGGATAATTTCGTGTGTAAAAGTAATTAAAGAAAAGGTATATCTGCTAACTATTTATAGCAAAGGAGAAAGAGACACAGTTACTGTGAACGAAATTGAACAGATGCTGAAAAACGAAGGTCTTCAATAAGCCTTCTGGAAATGCTAGAATTAGGATAATTTTGATCAACGTCAATCATGAGATAGAGATTCCTTCGTTCCTCGCGAATACGAACAACAAATAACGATCAACCAACAACGAAGATCACCCAAAATGCCCACCCACATAATTCTTGGTCAACTCATTCTTCGGATTTTTGAAAATGTTGGCGCACGTATCAAATTCTATTAACTCGCCCAAATACATAAACGCCACATCATCGGAGATGCGCTGGGCTTGTTGCATGTTATGGGTAACGATGACTATCGTGTAGTCTTTCTTTAGGCCCGCGATCAACTCTTCAATTTTGCTCGTACTTATAGGATCCAGCGCTGAGCAGGGCTCATCCATCAAAATGATTTCCGGCCGCAATACAACGGTGCGTGCAATACACAACCTTTGTTGCTGCCCGCCCGAAAGTTGAACCGCTGGTTTGTTCAGTTCGTCCTTCACTTCATCCCACAGGTAACTTTCCTTCAATGCTTTTTCAATCAGGGCTGGCATTTCTTGCTTCGGAAAATTATGGATCTTCAAGGCATACTCCATGTTTTCATAAATACTCTTTGGCAATGGATTTGGTTTTTGAAAAACCATGCCAATACGTTTGCGTATTTCGGTTACCTGAATTTTCTTGTCGTAGATGTTTAGATCGTCCAACTTTATCAGTCCTTCAATGCGGGCATCGGGCGAAAGATCATGCATTCGGTTAAAGGTGCGTAGCAACGTTGACTTGCCGCAACCCGAAGGCCCAATCAAGGCTGTGACTTGATTTTTTTTAAATGAAATGTAAATATTCTTGAGCACTTGTTTCTTTCCGAAAAACAAATTCAACCCCTGTGCAGAAAGCTTACTATCAGACATCTTGTTGCGATCTATGTTTAAAGCGAATATAAAAAGCTACCATGTTTAAAAGAAAGACTAACGCAATCAGCACCACCGCAGTGCCGTATGCTAGCGGTCTAACTTGTTCTATTGCCTGGTGTTGCGTGGATAACATATACAAATGATAAGGCAACGCCATAAACTCCTGATCCAGCGAAAGCGTAATGCCATTGATGTAAAATGCTACGCCTGTGAATAAGATAGGTGCCGTTTCACCCGCAGCCCTGGAAATAGTTAGTATCACCCCAGTTAGTATACCGGGCAAGGCTCGCGGCAACACCACATCTTTTATGGTTTCAAATTGCGTAGCACCCAGACCTAAGGTAGCTTCTCTCATGCTGTTGGGTATGCGTTTGAGTGCTTCCTCTGTTGTCGTAATGATGTAGGGTAACGAAAGCAAACCGAGTGTTAGCCCTGCTGAAAGCACCGAAGTGCCAAGCTTCAATGATTGAACAAATAAGGCCAAGCCAAACAAACCATAAATGATAGAAGGGATTCCCGCAAGGTTTCGGATGGAAGCTCTGATGATGTTAGTTAACAAGGATGGACTTGCATACTCATTCAAGTACACGGCACACGCCACACCGAGTGGCATGGCAAATAAAGTGGTGATGATAGTAAGCAAAAACGTGCCGATGATAGCTGGGAGAATACCGCCTTGCGTCATGCCGTGGGTAGGAAACTGGCTGACAAAATCCCACGAAAGTGAAGACATGCCTTTCGAAAAAATGTCCCACAAGATAACTCCTAAAATGATGCACACAAGCAAAGTGCTTCCAGCTAATAGTATCCAATCGATGAGTATTTTTAATTTCTTCGTCATGATTGAAATTTTCTAAGGCGGCCTGCAAAATATTCTCCCACTAAGTTTATGGCTAAGGTGATAGCAAACAAAACCAGGGCGATGGCAAACAAGGCAAAATAATGAGTGGTTTGGTATGGCACCTCTCCCATCTCGATGGCGATGGTTGCCGTAATGGTGCGCACTGCGTCCAGAAAACTTTTAGGTAACACGGCTGCATTTCCAGTGGCCATTAATACGGTCATGGTTTCACCTAATGCTCTACCTAAGCCAAGCATTACCGCTGCAATGAGGCCGGGCATAGCAGCAGGAATAACTACTTTAAAAATAGTCTCCCATCGGTTAGCACCCAACGCCAGTGAAGCTTCACGATGGGCTTTTGGAACAGAGTTAATAGCATCTTCGCTGATAGTAATAATGGTAGGCAATGCCATCACCGCCAACAACACCGAACCATTCATGGCATTTAATCCATTTTGAATGCCAAAGAGTTTAGCAATACCGGGCCCCACCAACACAATACCCAAAAAGCCAATGGCAACCGAAGGGATAGCCGCCAACATTTCAATGATAGGTTTCAAAAACATTTTTAGTCTTTGGGGCGCTACTTCCGATAAAAAAGCGGCCGTTAATACGCCAAGCGGCACCGCAATAATCATAGCCCCAATGGTGACTAACCCCGTGCTGACTAACAGAGGAGCTATGCCATACTTACTTTCAGCACTCTCCGGATCCCACTGCGAGCCGGTGAAGAAATCAACTGGATTTACGTGAATAAAAAAAGCGATACTGTTTAACAACAACATTAAGAAAATGCCACCAAGCAAACCAATGGTAAGCAAGCCCGTAGCTCGGAACAACTGTTTAAACCACCAGTCAGTTTGTTCTCTATTTTTGATTGTGTTGTTCAATGGCTTTTACAGGATAATACCCAGAAGCTTTAATAATGTTTTTGCCTTCTTTACTATTTTCATACAGAAGAAAAGGTTTTATCTTATTGTAGGATTCCTTCTTGTAATATTGAAATAACGGGCGCTGAAAAAAATACTTTCGCTTGGCGATCATAGCGGAATCAAGTGGCGAAACAGGCGATTTATTTTCGGGAGCATAAATGGATAGTGTTTTAATTCCTTTGCTATTGCCGTTGGAAACATACCCGGCACCAACATATCCTAACCCAGAATGATCGGCTCGGATGGCTTCTAATATCTGTGCGTTGCCACTCATTTGCTTGGCATAGGGTGTAAACTCAATACCTAATTTTTTCTTAATGAAATCATGCGTACCCGAATTGCTTTGCCTTCCGTAAATGTTAATAGGCAAATTCCTTTTTGTTAAAGTTAGCCAACTCTTTTTTTTGCCGCTTAAGAGATCAGACAAATCGCTCGTACTAATCGAATCAATGGGCAGGTCACTTGCCACAACAAAAGCGATAGCATCTTGTGCAAACACAAAAGAATCAATCGCGATCTTTCTGTTGACGAAAAGACTGATCTCGTTTTTCGTTATGCTGCGCGATGAATTGGCAATATCAGCCGTGCCGTTTATCAAGGACGCGATTCCGAGCCCTGAACCACCACCGGAAATAGAAACAAATACTTCATTATCCACCTTTCGAAATGATTCTGCCAACAACACTACAAGGTTTACTTCTGTATCGGATCCTTTGATTTTAATAGTGGATGTATCTTGCGAGCAAGACAAGAGAAAGACAAAGCAAAAAAAGCAATACTTCATTTTGTTTTGCGTTTTCAATGTCAAAAGTTAGCTGACCCAACGTTAAGATGGGCATTAAACAACATTATGTTTATGTTATCAATAGTCTTTCATTGCTTTGGATAAGCTCATTAAAAGTAATGGGTTCTACATTTGGTAATTGTCTCAGTCAATTAGTGGTGGTGGACGTTGATTGAAAACGTGGGAGGTAATGAAGCATTGCCCATGACACCAGTGATTAGAATTTTTATAGCCTACTGTGGCCATTGAACACTTACAATAATCTCGTTTCGCCTTCCAAAGAATTGGTAGGGAGCGTTGTAGCCAAGAAATCTAAAGTTTCCAAAATAGCGAATTTTGCTTGCCACCAGTGATTTTTCAAGTTTGGCAGAATACTCTTTTATATCTTCGTCAGAGGCATAACCGCCAAACCTCACCACGGCCACGTACTCGTCCTTTGTTGTCTTTATAGCAATTGTTTTATCATTGGGCTGAGGTAAATTGTCTTTTGTGTATGAAGAAGGCATTACAAAACTCATAGACGATAACGAATCGTTAATGTCCATGTGTACTGGCGATGTCATGGCGATACTTTTCTTTTCATTGTTACCACCAAAAATATAGCCAGCTAATTTCCTAAAACCTGAACTTGCCAATTCCTTATAGGTTTTTGCTTTCGAAACAACAATAGCCATAGTGGTGGCTGGGTAGAAACGAATTTCAAAGCCCCTTTCTACATGAATCACTTTATAGGGTTGGGTTTCTGTTTTATTAGTTGCCATAGAAGTAATTTTTTGAACACTTATGCCTGCCACAATAAAAATACCCAAAAACAGCAGTATCCTTTTCAATTTTCAATTTGTTTTTCATCGCCCGCTTCTTCCGCTAAGTCAACCTGATCATACCCACTAAGACTGTAAAAATTATTTTCTTCATCTTCGCTGCCTATTGCTTCCATTTCATCGTCCAGTTCAACGCCCGGAATATCTAAGTCATCGCCCGAGCGATCTTCTTCAAAACTCTTTTCATTGGCTGTTTCCGATTTCTCATTTGCTTGCTTTGCGTCATTTATATTCTCCGGATCTATCTCTTGCATTTCGGTTGACTTATTGAAAATATCTTCGCTTGAGGAATACAGTGGATAGCCTGGAAAAAGATGTTGAACCCCGGCATCGATATGATGTGATTTTGATTTCTTGTTTCTCATATTTGTTCTAACAGAAAGCAAGTTGCACCTCCTTACTAATTGAAAGATTACATATCGGAACCTATAAGTTGCAAGCTTTACAGATTAAACCTGCAAGCCATCCTTGTTTATTTCAAATTAGCTATTATGTTGCTAACTGCTCACGGGTTGCTCTGGCACAAACCACTCTTTCCATTTCGCCACATCAATACTCTTGATGAGCAACCAAAGTGCGAGACCCAGTTCGGCAACCAGAGGCGGCACTAGTATGTAGGGCGTTAGTGCATTTGCCAATGCTGGAGAAAGCAGCATTGCAAAGCTGTTTGTAAGGTAACATAGACCAGCAACTTGTAATAAAACGCCAAGTGTTTTTGGTAAAAAGTTCGACATATAAATTAGTCTACCTTCCACCAAACATACCATCCCGAAGAAAATCAATCCAACACCAAAACCATAGTCGTGCAGTTTCATAAAAAGGTACGACACTACTTGCAGTTGATTCGGATCTACCGTTTTAAGATAGGCAGCATCGCCCAGCAAGAATAGCGGCATTAAAAGATTCAACTTGTTCGCCACCAACACCGCAGTTTGAATCATGTTAAAAAGAAGATTCATAAGAGCGAGATTTCGATTTACAGGCTTGAGCAGAACATAAAAAATCAACATTAAAGGGATATCGCACAATTGCATGATAAGGTCAACACAAATACCCCAACGCCAGAGTTGAGGAAATGCCTTCAGGTTGGCAGCAGTAGCGACCACATCGCCATGCACAATTACTTTACCGCGTACTACGAATTCGCCAAAAATACCAGCTGCTATAATGACTAGATAAATAACACCGCCTATGCGGGAATACTTTACTGGAGAAAACTCGGGCAATGCACTTTTCATGAGCTAGGATATTAGGTTGGTTATAAAGATAACCGAAGCGTAGACGAAAAAGCAAATGATAAGTTACACGCTGTAAAACACGCCCGCAACACAACTACAAAAAAAGCAGTAGCAGCGTGTCAGTTACTGCAATTTATGCGTCTCATCAAGATTATAGCATTTTTGAGCTATTCTTCTCTTGCCTTTCAATAAAAACTGCATTATTCTTTGGCACTACATTTCCGCCATGGTGAATCGTATAAAACTTGGTAAAAGATGCACCAAAATATAAGATGATGGACGAATAGTAAACCCATAGCAAGATGATAATGATGGATGCAGTTGTGCCGTAAATTACATCGATGTTGGAGTAGCCTACGTAGGCACTGATCACTAATTTGCCTCCGGTAAATAGAATGGCAGTAACGAGCCCTCCAACGAAGGCATCTCTCCATCGAATAATGGCATCCGGCAATATCTTATAAATAAAAGCAAACATAAAAGAAGTAAGAAGCAACATAAAGACGACATTCAAAAAATAAAATAAATAGATAATGCCATCAGTAAAATATAGTTTTAATTGGTCGCTTAAGAGATCGAAGAGTGCATTGCCCAATAGAGAGACAAAGAGAAGAAAACCAAAAGTAGCAATTAATGAAAAAGAAAGAAGCCAATTGACAATGAGTTTAACCCAGTTCTGCTTGGGCTTTGCCGTAATACACCATAAATAATTAATTGAATCTTGTATCTCAGTAAAAACACCAGAAGCACCAATAATCAGAATCACCGATCCTATGATAACTCCGCCTCTGCTGTGCTGTGATAATTTTATGTTTTTTATAATAAGCTGAATTTGCCTAGCTGCATCACTGCCCACTAACCCATTGATTTGATGATAGACTTTTCCTTCCACGGCATCCACACCAAAAAATATTCCGGCCACCGAAATAATAATAATGAGCATGGGCGCCATCGAAAAGATAGTATAGTATGAGAGCGATGCACTCAATCGCAGCGAGTTATCGTCAACAAATTCATTAAACGAAAGTTTGATCAGCTTCCAAAAATCCTGTAAAGTTTTAGACAAGCGCGATTCAAGTTAGATTGGTAATAACATTTATTAATACATAGCCTCTTGCCAATGAATTAGAAAATCCACCTAAAAACCGATACTTAATTGTTAATTTTAATAATCGGATCTAACGTGATTTTTGTTTTTATTGAATTCGCGATCGCACAGGAATTCTCGCTCATCTCCAGTACTCGCTTTGCTCTTGCCTCGTTTTGTGTTGGTGGAATGACAAGGGTTGGCTTTAAAATAATTTCAGTCACCGAAAACTTCCCTTCTACCTTATCGATTTTTGCAACGGCATTACTTTCAAAACTGATAAATTCAAATTTCGAATTGGCTGCTACCAACAAGAAAGTTGACATTAGACACGAGTTCACAGCGGCAACAAATAAATGTTCCAGTGTCCATTTCTCTTTTATGCCATTTGGAAATTCGGGCGGTGTTACCACCTCAATTTTACTTGTAATGACAGGCGAACTTAACGTCCCTTGTGTAGCTGAATTCCAAAGAAGATTGACTTCGTAGTAATGTTCGTCATTCATATTATTATTATTCCGATTTAAGAGTTTTTCGAATCATTGAACAACCCTCACTTTCAATAAAAATTTACTTATGCTTTCGATTAAGCCATCGAAAGACTAAAAAGGATCGCTCAATTCACTTACACGTATTAGTTTCTTGTTTACAAATTCATCGATGCCTAGTTCAGAAAGTTCTCTGCCGTATCCAGAGGCTTTTGTTCCTCCGAAAGGAAGATCGGCTTGTGTCCATGTGGGGTGATTAATGAATACCATGCCGGTATCCATTTGATTTGCTACCAGCTTACCTCTTTCGATATCTTGTGTAAATACAGAACCACCTAAACCAAAAGGAGAATCGTTGGCTAAATCGATCGCCTCTTGTTCGTTCTTCACTTTAAAAAATAGCGCGACAGGTCCAAAAAATTCCTCATAAAAAACAGGGTTACTTGGTTTCACATCGGTAAGGAGAGTAGTCTGCATATATGCACCTTCACGGTCTACCCGTTTACCACCTAGTAAAATTTTCGCGCCTCCTTCAACAGCTCTTTTTACTTGGTCGGCAATCTTAACAGCCGCTGCTTCTGTGCTGAGCGGTCCTAACTGCGTTTTTTCTTCGGTGGGATCCCCTACTATTATTTCAGCCAATTTATTTTTGAATTTCTCAAGGAATTTATCCGCGATACTTTCCACCGCTATAAAACGCTTCGATGCCACACAACACTGCCCATTATTATTGATTCTTCCAACAACAGCCCACTCCACGGCTCTATCAATGTCCGCATCTTCCAGTATAATAAACGCATCGCTGCCACCCAATTCCAACACTGATTTTTTCACATGCTTGCCCGCTTCTGCTGCCACACTTGCACCAGCAACTTCACTACCTGTAAGCGACACCCCTCTAATTCTTTTGTCCGCCATCAGCTCGCTCAGTCGGTCATGCGATACTAATAAATTGGTATAGAGTCCAAGCGGTGCGCCAGCTTCCGTAAATAATTCTTCGATGGCAATAGCGCATTGAGGCACATTGGCAGCATGTTTAATCAATACAGTATTGCCGACCATGATGTTGGGTGCTGCAAATCTTGCCACTTGATAGAACGGGAAATTCCACGGTTGAATGCCTAGCAGAACACCCACTGGGCTGTATCGGATAAGTGCTTTACCGTGGACAGGGTTTAATACTTTATCTGCTAAAAATCCTTCTGCGTTTTTCGCATAGTAGTCAAATATCTCAGCACTTAATTTTATCTCACCTTCTGCGTGCGATAAAAGCTTTCCCATCTCTAACGAAATCAATTGAGCGAGTGCCCTCTTTTTTGCTCGTAACAAACCAGCTACAGTGTACAAAAGTTGCGAACGTTCTCTATAATCTGTTTTCTTCCAGTCGCTAAAAGCAGTTGCAGCATTTTCTAGTGCCTTGTTAACAAAGGCAGGAGTCATCTCATCGAAGGTTTTTACAAGTTTGTTTGTGGCAGGATTGATTGTTTGAAATGTCATAAGTAAGTGATTGTTTAAAAAGTCTTTTTATTAAATATCAAATTCTATAGTGTATAAATGAATTGTTATTCCAAAGGGAAATAAAAGCTCCCCGTTGGGTCATCTTGAAATTAGGCACGTTACTTTTCTCCCTTAAGCGTTTTTAAAAGCAACTTTGCAACCGCTTCAGAGGATGCCGGATTTTGTCCGGTGATCAATAGCCCATCTTGCTTCACATAAGATGTCCAATCAGCACCTTTTGTATAGTGTGCACCGTGTTTTTTAAGTTCATCTTCCAATAAAAAGGGAACAATGTTAGTAAGTTTAGCACCCTCTTCCTCGGTGTTTGAAAAACCGGTTAGATTTTTTCCTTTAACAAGAGGCTCACCATTCAATGCTTTTGCGTTAACAAGTGCAGCAGGGGCGTGACACACAAAGGCGATTGGCTTTTGATTATTGTAAAACTCCTCAATTAACTTAATCGAAGTTTTATCGGTTGCCAAGTCCCATAGGGGCCCGTGTCCGCCTGGATAAAAAACAGCATCATAATCGGATTGCTTTACATCCGCCAATCTTAACGAATTCGCCACGTTATCAATCACGGCATTATCCAAATAGAATCGTTTTGTGGAAGGCGTCTGTGCATCCGCTAACTCACTTTTTGGGTCAACTGGTGGTTGCCCACCGCTGGGAGATGCAATGGTGATAACTGCTCCCGCGTCTGCTAACGCATAATAGGGCGTAGCAAATTCCTCTATCCAAAAACCAGTTTTTTCTCCCGTATTACCAAGCGCACTATGGGATGTTAAGACAATTAAGATTTTCATTTGATTTTAATTTTAGTGTGACCGTTAAACTTTGACAATCATTTTTCCTTCGTTCCTACCTTCAAACAAATCAATAAACGCCTGAGGGATGGCATCAAATCCTTCCACTATTGTTTCGCTATATTTTAGTTTTTTATCTTGAAGCCAAAGAGCAAGTTGTGCTCTGGCTGCGGGGAATTGCGCTGCAAAATCACCTACTATAAATCCGCGCATCGTAGCGCTCTTCGTTAAAATAATAGGCTGCAAACGAGGACCTAGCGAAGCGGTGGTGTCATTATAAAGTGAGATGGCACCGCACACGGGTAATCTTGCGAATTTATTTATGTTGGCTAAAACAGCATCCGAAATAGCGCCACCAACATTGTCAAAGTAGATGTCCACTCCGTTGGGGCACGCATTCTTAATTGCCGTCTTTAAATCTGGGGTTGTTTTGTAGTTAATGGCATAATTGAACCGAAACTTCGATTTAAGGAGGGCTACTTTTTCATCGGAGCCAGTAATGCCCACTACTTTACATCCCAGTATTTTACCTATCTGCCCTACAATTGTTCCCACTGCTCCCGCTGCACCCGATACTACAAGTGTTTCATCCTCTTTTGGTAAACCGATTTCTGTTAGCCCCAAGTATGCTGTAAGGCCAGTCATTCCTAAAACTCCTAAATACGGGGTGAGATTGGCTTCATTTTCATTTACTTTGAGTAGGCCCTCTCCCTTAGAAATCTGATATTCTTTCCAATCTAGATTGCCTAATACAAATTCACCTTTCTTAAATGCTTCGTGTTTACTTTCTGTTATTTCGGCAATTATTCCAGATTGTATTGGTTTATTTAACTCGAATGGTGGAACGTACGACTTTGAATCGTTCATCCTACCTCGTAAATAGGGATCGACAGAAACATAACGTGTTTTCAATAGCATCTCACCATTTTCAATCGCTGCTATCTCTTCATGAACAGTTTTGAAATCATCTAATGTTGGTTTGCCGATAGGTCGTTTGTTTAATAGAATGACTTTGTTTTTCATCTGCGTTATTCTTGATTAGGACTTATGACTTGATTCTGTTACTCTTGTCGTTTAACTACATTGAACTTCCCTTTGCAGCTTGCATGGTGAATGGGTTGAAAATTTTAAAGCGTCCACGTCACTCCGATATTTATGCCTACGCCACTTAGATTCACTTTTTGAGTTGGCAATGTTCGCGGTTGGGTTAAATCAACAACGCCATTAGTCGACTGTTCGAATTCATCGGAAAACGTGAAACTCTTTTTATATTCGGGTAAGTCTGAAAGCTGCTGGCCGGCTACCATTATAGTTGCTCCGTTGGAATCGAGCGAAGTAGTATATTCAGTTATCCGCGCATTCTTACTTCCAATTGAAAAGCTCTTAAACTCAGCTTCTATAAATACACCACACTCTTTTGTAATGTGAAATTGCATTCCCGCAGCACCAAGAACGCCTGCACTAAAACTTGATTTTACTTCCGATTTGGCTCGAACGGAAAGTGCTGCACCTTCTCCGCCAGCGGTCGGTTGATTTACAAAAGTATCAATCCACAAGGATCCACCCAGCGTGAACATAGCTCCTGCACGTATATAGGGATCAAATTTTCTATTATTCGCGCGAATTACAAACGTGGGCGAAACATCAACACCACGCAAGTAGCAGTTCTCCACCTGTGATGTAAACCCGCTGTTAAACTTACCAATAGTAATTGTATTGCCTTTAAAGTAGTTCACGCCAAGTTCTACCGCAAGATGATCGGTAAACGTATACCCCCCCGCTACTCCTATCTTATACCCTGTGCCAATTGATCCATACAATGATCTGATGGTTGCCGTCCTTCCATCAGCGCTAATTGAAATGTCAGTAGACGGCCGTATTAAAGTTAAGCCATTTGGATCTGCATTGTTATAAGCAGTACTTGCTGAGCTGAAAACATAGCCTTCTACGGCTTTGATGTAAAATTTCTGGGCATTAACAATGCCCATAGAACTTATACAAATGATTACTACTACAACTAACGATACAATTCTTTTTGAATACATACTCTACCATTTAATTACTACCTACCCCACGAATAAACCAATCAATCGGCCTTCTCAATGAAACCGGCTCGGGGTATTTCTTTACATAACCAAGCCTGATCACAAATTGAATCCGATTCTCTATTTTTAATTCCGCTGCAACGCCCTTACCAATCGATTCTTCCTCCAGTATCTGTGTCATGGGATGCATGGCAATCCCGCGTTCCCTCACTTTTAAAAATAAGCGCTCCATTCTTTTCCCGGTTTCAATCAAATCGGTTACTGAATTTCCGCTGCTTGTAATCAAAAGCCATCCCGCAGAAGCCAGCACTTGTTTCCTTACGCTCTCGATAGTACGTTCTCTAAAACTGTTTTTCATTACATCTTCCTTTCCATAAAAGTGCTTTAGATACCAGCCGGCAACTCCTTCTATTTCCATACTATCAGTATTTAAACCAGTTCGATATTTTTCTTCGTCATTCACCGAGAAGCGAATCCAATTTGCCAGCTCTCGCTGGGCTTCATCGCGGTACGCCTGTGTGGTGTTGGCCTTTATTGTTTGTTCATTAAGATAGGAATAATAGATGGAATCATTTGGCACGAAGTGAAAAAAGTCCTTTTCATTGTTAAACAAGAAGAGCTTATCATCGCTTTGCATGGGGGCCGAAAGGTAATTTGAACGTAGTGTTCTTCGCCTTTCAATTCTTTCTGTGTTGTATACAGGAACACCGCGTGCCTTATGCAGCATGATAGTGATCACATTCTCTTCTTGATTTGTGAGTGCCGTTGCACTGCACTCAACTGCATAGCCTAAACTATTTGCTGCGTATTCAAGATTTTGAATAAAGGCACCAATCGACAAAATCGTTTCACGCTGCAGGGGGTCTACTGCCGGAAGCCAATTCTTATTGTCATTGCATATACTCCAATGATAGGGTTTGACATAGTTGATAAACCAGGGTTGGGCATTGTGCCCACTGGGTGCCAACGAAGCCAAAAACAAAATCTGCCTTTCATCTTCTGTTAAAATAATCGAACTCTCGCCTTGCTCTTTTTTGTCAATCCGTTTCATACTTCCTTTGCTACTCGTGCTGTACAATGCTATCCCACCAATTAGTAAGGCCCCTCCCGTCATACCCACAAACTGTTTCCTGTTCATTTAGTATTGACGCCATAGCCTCGCCCCTACGCGCACAACCACCGAAAAATCAGCATTGGGAATATGATATTGAACATTGGCGAAGTCGGCCGTTTTGTTTGTTCTTAGATAAAGATGAAGTCCAGGTTGTATGTAAAATATTCGTCCGATAAAAAATTGATAACTCAATGCCGCACCTGTGTCGTAACTGTCTACATCCTTCTTAACGCCTGTGCTCTTTTGCTCAATTTGAAAGGTGTGAGATTCTAGATAGGTATACACCTCCAAATTCTTCCATACATTATAGCCTAAGAAAATGCCAGGAGATGTTTTGTAAAACCGTTTGAAATCACTCGATGAATTATTAATACCAGCCGTTTCGGCATCATAAGTTCCTCCATTAATTACACTTACTCTGACTCTGAATTTTTTATATCGATACCCAGCAGCAATATGATAGCCCCCATACAAAAACATGGGAAAAAGACTTTCCACTTCAATAGCTTGTTTTACTTCATAATTGCGAGGTGTAGGTTGCCAAAATGTAGAAGCATCTTTTTGTGTTTGTGCAGCAGTAAAAGATAGAAAGAATAAAATAAGTAAAAATGGAGTTTTCATAATGATTTTAAGCACCCGGAGAAGAGTTAAACCGAAGTATAAAGTTGGTGGGCTATCGCTCTAAAATCCTTACATCTAATAGAAAGCGAGTTACATGAATCGCATATTAAAACAGGGAAGGATTATTGTATTCGATCTTCGTTATCTTGAAGTCCGCGTATGCGAAATCACGTGTTGCCAGCCGCCAACTTACCTCACATTGAGTAGGTACTTTTACGTTATTTATCCATTTATAATTATGCATTTTGCAAATCCACGTTTCCATTCGTTTTTTATCCATGTAGCGTTGTGTCTTCATTTCAACAATCTCGCCACCGCTGTTAAAGGTCACGAGGAAGTCTAGTGACAACTCTTTATAATTAAAAACCAGTTTGGAGTGATTGTTATCGACAGCACTCCATCTCAATCGCTCACTTGGCAACAAAGCGGTGGGAAACCAGATGCACTCGGCCAACCAACGAAGCAACTCACCTTGATCCAACGAAGGGCCACTCTCATCTACTATATTTACCATGGAAAGAAGCGTAACAATCAACCCTCCCTTATCTCTAATATAAAAATCACGAGCAGTAAAAAACGTGGTCGTACCTTTCCAGATGTAACCAGGTGTATCGGTAGTGTAATACTGCTCCCCCTTTATATTCATCCATTTCTTGTCTAAGCCAGTTTTAAATTTGCCTTCGTGTATTAGTCTGACATAGCTGATGTAGGGCTGCCCTTCTTTTAACACAAGTCTGAAATATCGTTGCACGGGTTCGGGTAAACCCTCTAACTGACTCACGCTAAAAGATTGATCGCTCACTCTTTTTGAAAGTGAGAAAAGCTCCTTTACTTGGCTCTTAAATCGATTAACAAAACTAATTCTCTTAACTATTGCTCCGATAATAATAAACGCAGAAATAGATAACGCGACAAGTAGTGGTTTTCGGTATTGCATGGTGTTAAAGTGTTTTACAAAAGTTACTTTTTACCGACTGCTAAATTTATAAGTGGGTTAAGGAAGTTTGCATCTTTCACAGGTTCTTTTAAAATACTTTAGGTGTCAGACAACTCGAAAGTGCCAGACTCCTAATTTTAATTTTCAAGGGCAGTTAAGGTATACATAGACTGCCAACAGTGGTTTACTTCACATAAGCCTATCGCGTAAATAACAGTAGTTTGAATTTAAGAACCGTAAACTCGATAAAACAAACCACCAAGTAATACAATCAAAAAAACTGAATAAATCACTTTGTTATTTTTGGCTAACCAATTTGGGAGATAAATATCAAAATTGTCTTTTGGTGAATTGGAATATCTGCGGGCAATAACGGTAAGCGGGCACTTACTTTTAAAAATTAATAAGACAATTATTTCCAACGCGAAAAGGCTCATCCCAATCCAAACATACTTATCAATTTTGTTCACAATTACTGCGTACACCATGTAGAGAAAAACCATGTTAAAGAAAAGCCAAATGATGGTATGAACAGTCTTTATGGCACTTAATGTTGACATTGCAATTTACTTCTTATACAAACCTCTGACTTGAGGTATTAAAGCAAAAAAGATGATCAAGACGGCCCAAAGCATATAAAGTATGTGCGACCAATGAACCGATTGCAAGTAATACATTTCTATCTGAATCCAGATAATAAGTGCAAACGCCACATAAATACTAAACGACCACGCCCAAAACATATCGCTAAAGAAGTTAATTGATTCAGCTAGTTGGTAATGCGGCCTTTTCAGTAAAGCCCAAACCACCCAAAGGGGTGTGACACCTAGCACTACAAACAAAATAACTCCCGGAATTAAGAAATTAGAAAAAGGAGAGTTTGATAGCATCGATAGCGGCATGCCGAGGGCCTCACCAAATGGAGAGATGATCAACACACCACCACCGAAAATGGCTCCGATTCCAAGCAGAGATAATAATAATAAATAGATATTCCGTACTATCATATTTGTAAATTGATTAATCGTGATGTTGTACTTGATATTCTTCTATCTCTTCTATATTCACAACTGGCTTCTCCGCGTACTTGATTTGTAACGCCAAAAATCTTTCGACATCAAAAAACGCACTGTGTGCTGAAGGTGATATTTTGGGTAGTATGAGGTCAAACGCATGGTCTGTCTGAGGTAAAACATGCATGACGGTTGGCACTCTTTGCTTCGTCAACTGCCTGAACAACTGGCGGGTTGATTTCACAGGCGCCATGGTGTCGTCTCCGCCATGTATTAGCAAAGTAGGTGGACAGCAGGCATGCACATGCGTGATTGGTGAGAAGAGTGCATACTGTTCGGGGCACTCATCCGGGTGCCCACCCAAAAGAGAAGCAAACACACCTGCATTGGCGAAGTCTTTATCAAAATGAAAACGAGAATGAGCTTTGCCCATGATTTTAATCATCCATTTAGGAAATTGCATTGGTGCAGTTTTTTTGAGTGAGGTAGAACGTGAGCGAGGAATAAGATTCTGATTAGTGTGGTAATACATGGCCTTTAAATCGGTTGGGCCATAAAGGGAAACAACTGCGCACACGATGATGTCTTTTCCTTCGAGTTCTCTTGGTGTAAACTGTGGATTATTGGCAGTGAAGGCTGCGAGCATAGCAAGGTGTCCTCCGGCAGAACCGCCACCCACAACAATTGTATTGGTATTGATTCCATACGTGTGCGCATTTTCTTTCATCCAAACGATAGCACGCTTTGCATCGTTCACCATTCCCATCATGTCTGTTTCATGTGCAAGGCGATATGCCACATCCATAATCACATGCCCCTGAGCATTCAAGTGTTTAAAAAAAGGACGCGTACCCAAATCCTTATCAAGCAGCGCCCACGCACTGCCATGCAGATAAATAAATGCTAAACCAGACCTAGCAATTATTGCATTAGGTTGCCAGACATCACACAAAAGGCTTCTATCAGTGCCTGGAATAGTTGCAAATGGAATGTTTTGATCAAAGCGCGGAATCGGAACGGTGGGTAATGCAAGTACTGTTCGCCTGGAGAGAAAATGCTTATTCTTTTCAGCACTAAGTTGGCTTTCGAACTTCAAACCAAAAGCTTGTTCAAAACCGCTTGAAACATCGGGGGGGCGAGTGACCTTGTAGATATGTAGCAGATAAAATAATGCGATATACGTCCCTATCAAAGCAATGATAAAAGAACCGGTCGTTAATCCTACAATAACACCCAAGACACCAATTACTGCAAACAGCGGAGATAATGCAGCGGCTAACAGTTTTGCTATCCACAAAGTCGGTGCTGGCCAATGAACGCGAAGCATAACGGGGATGCTTGCTAATGCAACCAGACAGCTTAAAACAGTGGTAAAAACCTGAATGATGAAAAGCATAATTTTCATTTGATTATTGCATTCCATTTACTGATTTGTCATTTCTATCTTTATTCTGATAATACCCTTTCCAACTCAAAAAGAGTCCGATTAAAAACAAAACAGCAAGTAGTGAGTAGGCTGAGATACTCTCCCCTACTTGGTTGACACTAGGAAAAAACATTCTTAGCAAACCAAGTGATAAGGTTAACCAACCAATAAGTGTTAGTAAAATCGTCCAGCTATTAATCCAAAAATTGTGGACCCTGACAATTGAAATCCCTGCAACAAAAAGTAAAGAGCCATTAAGAAATACAACGCTCGGAATAGTACTTTCCCATATCGATAAATTTATCATTTCAGCCAATGTCATTGCACTAAGTGTCGGGCCAACTAGTTGAGCAAGCTGTCGTGAACTAGTCATTTTGATGAATGATACTTGTTTCAATCATTGAAGATCATATTTTTCATATTATTTTATAAATCTCGTTGAAAGGCAACCTCATCCTGTCCCCCCAAACGCCAGTTTCATCTCTGATCCCGCAGGATATAAGCATGTTAATTTCAGCACCGTGAGGTAATTTCAAAATGCGTTTTACCCTCCTGCTATCAAAGCCTTCCATGGGGCAGGTGTCATAATGTTCGTTTGCCATTGCCAACATAAATGTTTGGGCTGCTAACGCACATGTTTTATGGACTACCACTCTCATATCACTTTCAGCTACTTGGTAGACGATTGGCCTGAAAAGCCCAACAATGGTTACAATGAGTTTTCTTATCATTCCAAAAACTCCAAAAGAGCGTATATATAAAAAGGGAATTATTTTTCCATAATACATTTTCCAATTTTTGATCCTCTTTTCTTGTTTCAACACCGGACTGTTTTTTAACACATTTTGCGTTTCTAATGCCATCATTACTTTGGCCCTCTTGCGAAACAAATCCTGTCTTGTTACGAAAACAACAAGTTGTTGAGCTGTAGTTGCTGACAGTTGATCTAAACAAGCAAAAGAAATTTTTTTAAGAGAATCTGGATTAACAATGTGGTAAAACTCCCATAGCTGCATATTAGAACTATTGGGTGCTAATGTTGCCAATTCTAAACAGTGTTTGACCTTACCGGCATCAATTGGAATGTTTTTATAATGCCTAACAGACCGCCTGAAATGGATGATTTCTTCTAAAGTCATTTTTGGTGTCAGGTTATTAAGGGGGTTGTTAAGCTAACCAAAGTGTGTAAAATTGCGACAACTTGAAGTCGAACATGTTACACAATGAATAAACTGTGTTGTATGATTCTCGTTTTTTCTATTCAATTTTATCAGCTAATATATTTTTATTGTTCAAAACATCCGTTTCAATAATCCTCCTTACCAATTCGGGTTCTTCAAATAAAGGACTATGTGCCGATTGATTGAAAGTGTAAAATCCTTTCAATGGAGCCAGTAGTTTTGTTAAATAAGCTTTCGATAATTTGTGATTTACTGTTAAGTCATATTTACCGCTGAAGAAATAAACCGGAATATCAAGTCTGGGAACTTTCGCGGTAAAATCTGTTTCGAGCAGCTCATTGATCAATTTAGTCTTAGGGAGAAATGAGAATTTTGATTTCCAAATATTTATTTTTTCAGCAAGCGTATAGGCTTTGCAAGTCCACACAGGAATAAAAATATCCCAGAACACTGAATTCATGTTATGCATAGTGCCTATACCTAATTCATGCATATCTCGGTCGCGAACACCGGATTTATAGAATACAGCAACGTTTGAATCCGCTTCCAAGACTTTGTACTTTTTCAATTCCGAAACTCGTTTCTGATTACTAGATTTAGTGTAATGATCAAACATGTATTTATAAGCCATCTTTTCGGATTCAGTTTGGTTTGTAATTTGCCCCATCCCAATATATGCCTGATAAAATGTTGGTTCTCGTTGCACAGCTAGCAGGGCAATGGGCGTTCCGCCCGAATGAGCCATGATGTAAATCTTCTCCATACCAAACCGCTTGCGTAAATAGTTGGTAACTTCAATAGCATCCGATGCAAGTTGATTAAAATTCATACTTTCTATAGTTACTTCGGGAGTATATGAAAGCCCGCCACCGCGCTGCTCCCAATAACAAACTGTAAAAAAATCTTCGAGCGAAGATTTATACTTATCAATCAGAAAATAATTGGGGAAAGCTGGACCACCGTGAACATAGAGCAAAATTGGTTTACTAACATTCTTGCTTTTGATAATCATACCTTGCGTTACACCACCAATTTTAATAAATACTTTTTCAGAAATACTTCCAGCTAGTGGGTTGCCTTTCTCATCTAAATAAGGTTTAATCGTTCCAGGGCTCAATAAGAAAATCCAGAATACGAAACAGAACAATACCAAAACAATTGTTAATATTATTACAGTCATTCGCTTGAGCGTTTTATTACTATTCATTCCTTAAGCTTTCGAAATTGGATTCAGGTTTTTGAGTAATGCCCATAAACATGAAAACCCACCTGTTACTAAAATAATATACAAAGGCATTAACGGATCCCACTTTCCGAACGCAGTTGAACGCGCGAGAGCGATGGTGCCAATACACAACACAAGACCGTATGTAAAACCTTTAACCAGCATAATGATACTCAAAACGAAGCCCCATGAACTGCGATGCCACAATAAGATAGCTGCGACTATTGAAACGGGTATAACGATGGAAAAATCCAATGCAAAAACTATACTGGTGGGATTTGCTGTAAGCCTTATTGTTTCTGGGATAGTACCAAAAGCTAAGAACGGAATAATCATACTTAACTCTAGCATGAAAAGCATACTTGTAACCAACATCAAGTAAAGGCTTATCCATTTCACAGCTATTTTTTTAGAAAACCTTTCTGCAATATGAATTGGCCAAGATTGAGATAGAAAAAGAATCAGCGAACAAGCTGATAAAAACAACAACGAGGTATAGAGCAGAAAGAACGTATTAAAGCTTGAACCAAATAAGTAAAAGGCAAAATTGTAAAAGATATAGCCAAGCAATCCACACAATATTAATGACCATCTTACATTGCCTTTGCGAGATAAGTATATTGAGACTACCAATGATGGGACAACCAGAAATAGGGTAACTAAATCGTTGGTGAACCAAGCCATCTTTACAAAAGCGTTATCATGATAAAGGCTTTCAATAAGTAATCCGCCTAAGGAAGCGATAGCCGCAAGCACCGTGATGACGCCAGACATCACAAATACTACGTTGTTTTTTATCATTTGTATTTAATATAACTAATCGTTTTCATTTCTTTAACTTGATCCCTGTTCTTTGCCCAATTCTTCCACCTCGTTCAACCACTGTTTTCGTTTTTTATCATCAGATGATTTTATGGGACTGTAGGATCTAATCTTAACTGGTTTTATACCACTAAATTCTAAGATTCCAATTTTCATAGAGTTGTGTCCTGGCCGTCTATTGATCAGCCAATAATACCATGAAGGTGTATCCATCGTTACAATCAATTGAGCCGATTTTCCTTTTAAAAGTTTATCCCAAAAAGGTCCTGTCTTATGGTACTTAAATGCAAAATTTGGAAGGAACACTCTATCGATAAATCCTTTCAATAAAGCAGGATAGGTACTCCACCAATTGGGATAAACAAACACCAAATGATTGGCCTCCAAAATATCCTTTTGTGCGTGTATCAAATCAGGTTCTAATTCCGATACTTTCCGGTAGCCGCTCAGTAAGATTGGATTAAACTTCAAATCAATTAAATGAATGACTTTAAACTTTGCGCCTGATTTTTTTGCTCCCTTCATGTAGCGTTCTGCTAGAGCGAAACAAAAACTTTCCTTGTCCGGATGACCGTTGATGAGTAGTATATTTTTCATTATTAACTTATTTAATTCTGTAAAATGGATAGATCATCTCGCACTGTTCTGTCGCACCAACTCAAATGAGAGAAAGAAGAACTGTTCGTCTTCTTAAAAGACCACCGCAACCGCAATACTTGAACGACACAGTAACAAATCGCCAATGCTGACACGCATTGCAAAATCCTTTTCTATAAAGCTTTTTTGATAAAGGATCATTCTGTAACAAAAAACGCTACTTTTGAAACTCAATTACATTAGCACTCACGGTAACGGTGCGCACAATGTAAAACGGTGGCACTCCACCAAAATGTTCTTCAGTGACAAGGTTTACAATTGCCTTCGAGCCACCTACCATGTTCGCTTTTTCCATCATTGCTGCATAAGCGTTAGCATATAATTGTTTATGCCGCATGCCGCTTATAAGAAAAACATACTCGACTTGCGCTGAGCCACTAATCTTGTCCACAATTTTAAAGTTGTTAGAAGCTAGCGTAACCTGCGTTATATTTTGATTGGTATTTAGTATCACAGCGTTGTTTGCCCCGCAGGCAGTTAATAATACTGATACTAGGATAACGAAGGGATAACTTTTCCTTTTCATAAAATTGCGTTTGGGTTTAAAACTGTTCTACAAAAGTTATCCTTTGCTGATCGCGAAAGTTATAATTGAGTAAACGAAAGTTGCATCGTTCACAGGTTCTATAAATACTAAGGCGTTAAGCACCTAGAAGGTGCAAATCAAATCGCTATTGATAACACGTCAAAAGTAGCGTGGCAGCCCGCAGCCTATCTGCGGGGATGATTTTTTATTTGTTCTTTTTTCGAAATCATACACCCTGCCAAGTTGCCAGTATCTATAAATATCTGCCACATGATCCAGAGATGACCCAGTCTCGAGCCAGTGTCAGCTCAGACACGGGCGAAAGAGGGCCCTGCGAATATTGATCTTTCTGGGAGATTAATAAAAGTCGCTCATTTGCCGTTGACGTTTCAGGATCCCCGGCAATAAAAGGTCGAAGTGATTCTAAATGTGCCTACCAACCTTAAGCTCAAAACCGTGGTACACCCATAATTATCGAGGTTTGCAGTTCTTTATTTATCTTTATCTCGTTGGTCGGGGCACAGGGTTTAATTGCCCGCAAGCAATAAGCTGCTCGTTGGCAGTTTCTTATGGGACAGCTAGATCATCAAAGCACGTTTTACAAAGCACAGAAATGAAAAAAATAGAATTCGGACTTGTATTTTTGTTATGTGGGATTTTGAGCCTGAATTTAGCTTCATGTCACAAAAAGTCAAACAGAGACAATAAAAGTTTAAATGAAGAAAGAATGAATAAGGCGTCTAATCCGGCTGTATACTTCGAAATTCCAGTGGTTGACATTGACAGAGCGATTACGTTTTATTCAACTGTTTTTAAACTTTCGTTTGAAAAGCAAGTTATCGACAATAATCAAATGGCGTTGTTTCCTTTTTCAGATAAGAACGCTGGAATTTCAGGAGCACTCGCGAAGGGTGAGATTTACAAACCGACCAAAGAAGGTGTGGTGATTTACTTCTGGACTAGAGATATTGACAGAACTTTAAAACTAGCAGTTGAAAACGGTGGGCAAATTTTATACCCCAAAACTTCTAATGGTGAGTTAGGTTTCGTTGCTGAGTTTGAGGACAGTGAGGGAAACAGAATTGCGTTACATCAACAGTTGACTGACAAATAACCCGGATAAGCAACCACCCATAGTATATTTGCGTGAGGCGAAATTGGTGTGCAGTTCAACTTTTTGTTATCTTTATTCCGCTTCGTGCTCGGTACAGATGCAGTTCAAAATCTTAGATCGAATTCACCCACTAATGTTATGGCCAACATCGGTTGACGAAAAAATATGAGACGCCATTATCCCTTAGGGCTTTTAATTCTACTTCTTACAACGCTAAGTGGTTGTAACGGACAGCGGAATAACACGAACGAAAGTCGGACGTTACCAGAAAAGGAAAAACCTGTTGGCGGTGGTTGTGATGGCTGTGAAATTATGTTTGTTGATATGCCCAAACATCTAAACTCAACGGACACAAGTGCAGGCTGGGCAGAAAAGGGAAAAAAGCTGTTGGTTACAGGCACAGTTTACAAACAAGATGGGAGAACGCCAGCCCAAAATGTGATAATCTACTATTGGCAGACTGACAATAATGGGTTGTATTCACCAGCACAAGGAATGAACGAAGCCGCGAGACGCCACGGACACCTGCGTGGTTGGATACAAACAGGCGAAAACGGGAAATACTCAATTTATACTGTACGACCCGCACCCTACCCAAACGATGTTATACCTGCTCACATACATTTATCTATCAAAGAACCTGATGTAGATAACGAATATTACCCAGATGACTTAAACTTTGATGACGACACATTACTGAACCCCTACTTGAAAAAATACCCGCAAGAAAACAGAGGTGGTAGTGGAGTAGTTAGGGTGTTGCTCAAGGACGATATTCAAATTGCAGAGCACGATATTGTTTTAGGATTAAATATTCCAAACTACCCAAAGAAAACGAACGAAAACAAATCCGGGCTACCTATTGGCGAAGATCAACCTTCATTTATCCCCTATCACGCATGGGGACCAGACAAAGGAACAAGGACTTGCCCGGTCTGTAAATATGGACGCTATCATGGTATCGTTTACTTCGTAGGAAACAATCCAGACTGGGTGGATATAAAAAAATGGTTGACCTTTTTAGAACAAGAAAGTATTACCAGAAGTAAGTATTTGAAAGCCTATTTTGTTTATGGCAACGACAATAAATACAATCCATTAGCAAGGCGGAAAGAGTTGGAGCGATTGGGCAGCGAACTAAACCTAACTAACATTGCATTGACTTTCGTTCCGTCATTTAATGATACCGAGAGTGAAGTCAACCTAAATAAAATTAATCCCACCGTTAACAATACATTTATCATTTATAGACACAGGAGCATCGTTGACAAATTTGTAGACTTAAAAGCGGAGAGTGCAAACTTTAAGCTGATCGCCACCACGTTGAACAAAACAAAGGGCGACTACTTTGAATTTTCAGAACCCAAATACGATTGAGTTTGGGGTACAAAGTTCTGAAAGCCACACAAGCGGAAGAACTACCCCATAAAAAGAGGAGCTCTCGCAAAACAGGCTAAAACCCGCGGTTCTTCCAATAATTGAATAGAGAACACGCTAAAACCTACGGTTTTAGGCTGAAACGACTACCATTTGGGGTAAACCTGCGGATTTAGCAAGACCTTAACTAAAAAAAGCCTAAAACACTGTATTTTAGGGCAAGCCGATTGCAAGACAACCTGAAACCCGGGGTTTTAGTATTACAGGACGTGTAGGTAGGCTAAATCGCGGTTTTGGAAAGGAGTTCATAGTAAGAGACTAACCATTGTGGGAGTGTGCGGAACATTAACGCACCCGAGATTGTAGCTGCTCTGTTTGTGCAACTAATTGCAAAATAGGCGCAACTGTATTGGGGCTATTTGTTATTTTTGAGGTATGAGCGCAACGAAGCTGCGGCTATAATAATGTTATGCACAATACCGTGGACGTTCCTTGACAGCGACAGCGTTATCATTCAACTATTCATGCCGACAATGCATCATCTAAAGGTCACCTAACCTTGGAGAATGAGATTGACGTTTTCTGCCTTACTAGCGACATTGCTTCTTAGCACTTGCGCTCTTTCACAGCGGGCGGACAAGAAGGTAAAGCGGACCGAGCAGAGAAGTTTTTTAATGCTACAGAAAAGGAATAAGAACAAGAACGTATTTTATGAAAAAGGTGATGTTATTTCTTTTCAAGTAAAGGGACGGAGATTAAAAATTACGGGAGAAATTATTGATTTCAAAGACAGTGTTATCGTATTTCAAGGCTACGAGGTTAAAGTTTCTGAAATCAAATGCCTTTACATTGACGAAAAGACAAAATGGTGGTTAAGATATAAAACTGCTCAACTATCATTTATAACTGGGACGGGTTATCTGGCGTTGGACATTATCAATACGGGAAAATTAAACCGAAACACAATGGCGGTGAGCGGATCTATTGTTGGCGTTGGACTTCTTGCAAAATTGTTGATAAGCAATAAGATAAAGATCAGGGGACGGACTAAACTACGAGTATTGATTTTGTGACGAAGAATAGTTTAGGGATTGGTACTGTGCATAACAAAAGCTTATTGCAAGCGGGCGGGACAGTGCGTCATTGAAGTTTGTAGTTCTTTATTTATCTTTATCTCGTTGGACAGGGCGCAGGTTTTAATTGCCCGCCAGCAATAAGCTAACCGTTGGCAGTAATGCTACGAGCGACCGTCAAAACCGACAGAAATTACTTTGACGACTTTTTCAAATCCTTCAATCCCCAATTGGACATACTATCAATAATTGGCAACAAAGTTTGACCGTATTTTGAAATTTTGTATTCCACTCTTGGCGGAATTTCCGCATAAATAATTCGTTCCAAAATATTATCTTCTTCCATTTCACGAAGTTGGTTAACCAACATTTGCTTACTAATATCAGGAATTGCTTTTTGCAACATCGAGAAACGATTACAATCTTTTCTTATCAAATGAATAATGACTGGCTTCCATTTGCCACCTATTTTATTCAGACAATGTGTAACTGGGCAATTATTCGGGTTGAATTCTTTTGTTTTTCTTTTATTTTCCATTCGGCTATTTTTCTAGACTATAGCCATAATTATTGACTACGCTTATTATTGGGACAAAGGTAATATTTTTGTCAAATTATTGAATTACAATTATGCAAGCAATCATAAGAACCAAAGCAGGAAAAGAATTTTCTACAATGAAAGTTCAAAATATCGAAAGTCCTAAAACACAATCAGGCGAATTAAAAGTGAAAATGGTATCAAGTCGGATCAATCCAGTAGATATGGATTTGATGAAGGGCTTTCCTTCCTTGAAATACAAGAATCCTCAAATTGGTGGCACCGATGGTGCTGGTGTTGTTTTGGAAGTTGGAGATGGGCTAAATGATTTTAAGGTGGGTGATAAAGTCATTTTTTACCGGTTGTTCAGCGACATTGGAACTTGGGCAGCAGAAGTAGCCATTCCAGCAAACTACTGTGCAAAAATTCCAACCAACATAGACGTTAAGGAAGCAGGAACAATTGCTTTGCCTTTACTAACAGCTTATGATAGTTTGACGCAACTAAACGCAAAGAAAGGAGAAAAAATCCTTATCCACGGTGTTGGCGGTGGTGTAGGTTTTCAGGCATTGCAAGTAGCCAAACAAAGGGGACTTTTTGTTATTGGCACAGGCAGTCAATCGGACAAAGCGGTTTTGGACAAAGCAGGACTTGACCAATTTATCGACTACAAAACACAAGACTTTTCGCAAGTTTTAAGAACCAAAGAAGTTGATTATGTTTTTGATGTGCTTGGTGATGACATTTTAAAAAAGTCAATTGCTATGCAACCTAAAAAAGTAGTTTCTTTAAAATTTGTTGATACGTCAAATATGCACAAAGCAGGTGTGAATTTGCCAGGAATTATGAAATGGTTGATGAAAATGATGATGAGTAAATTCGTGAAACTTGCAAACAAAAACAATGTAGAACTCATAGGACAAGTTACAGGAGCAAACGGAGAAATGTTGCAAAAAGCAGTCGACCTAATAAGTGTAAACTATATTTTAAGAGAATTTAAATCACTAACAATAACGGACATTATGACAAACGGACTGACTAAAAATGATGTTGGGAAAGTGATTGTTTTCTGATAAAGTAAATAAGCACTACTGCCAACAAATGTTTGCGCAATAGTGCGTTGACGTGTAGCCCAAAGTTTATATCTTCGTTCCACGTTTGGTGTCGGGGACAGGACGCGGCTTCGAAACCGCACCACTGCGCAAACACAAACGTTAGCGGCAACTCTACCGACAAAACAACAGACAAAATAGAAAATGGACGACTGCAACATATTTGAAATTTGGGAAGAGTATAAATCTTCATTGTATGGCTACATCAAAAAGCGAGTAACTGACGAAGACGATGCAAAAGATATTTTACAGGATGTGTTACTCAAAAGTTACCAATACTGTTCAAATGGAAAAACTGTTATTTATCTAAAATCTTGGTTGTATAAAATTACGCAAAACTCCATCATTGACTACCATAAAAAAGCCAACAAGAACATTTCTATTTCCTTTGACTTAGTTGAAGCAAATGGTGAAAAGTCTATATTAGGCGAAGCATCTGACTATATAAAGGTATTGCTTAAACTTTTGCCAAAAGATTACGCTACGCCACTTTATATGTCAGACATTGAAGGTATTAGCCAAGAAAATATTTCAAAAAGTTTAGGGCTTACCTTACCTAACACAAAATCAAGAATTCAAAGAGCAAGAGTAAAATTAAAAGAACGATTTTTAGAATGTTGCGTTGTTAGTTTTGGTGAAAATGGCGAAATGGTTTCCTTTGACATTAAGCTCCAATGCACAGAGCTACAAGCGGAAAAAAATAAATTAGAAAAAGCTTTATAAATTTTTGCATCTTTTTTAGAGTTTCAAGTCATAGGGGCTAACATTTTAAAAAAGATATAAAAATGAGTAAATCACAAGCATTAATTGTAGGTGGCACAACTGGAATGGGCAAAGCCACTGCACAACTTTTATTACAACAAGGAATAGAAGTTATCATTGTTGGCAGAGCCGACAAAAACCTTGAAATTGCCAAAAAAGAACTTTCAACTTTTGGAAGCGTAAAAACGGTAGCCTTAAACCTCTTTGATATGCAGGCTGTAAAAGCGTTTTCTGAAAAAGTGGTAACCGAATTTCCTAACATCAAATATTTGGTAAATTCGGCAGGTTATTTTAGTCCAAAGCCATTTTTGGAACACGCAGAAGCCGACTACGATATTTACCATAATTTCAACAAGGCATTTTTCTTCATTAGCCAATCAGTTGCAAAAGTAATGGTTTCAAATGGCGGTGGTTCCATTGTCAATATTGGTTCTATGTGGGCAAAACAAGCCATCAAAGCTACGCCATCAAGTGCATACTCAATGGCAAAGGCGGGTTTGCACAGTCTTACACAACACTTGGCGATGGAGTTAGCAGACAGCAATATTCGTGTAAATGCAGTTTCTCCAGCAGTTGTGGTAACGCCAATTTACGGTTCATTCATTGAAGAGAGCAAAATTGAAGAAACATTGCAAGGTTTCAACGCCTTCCATCCAATTGGTAGAGTTGGAAGACCAGAAGACATTGCTAAAACAATCAATTTTTTATTAGGCGATGGCAGTTCGTGGGTTACAGGTGCAATTTGGGATATTGATGGTGGCGTTATTGCAGGTAGAAATTAATCACTATTAAAAACTAAAAAAATGACATCGATAAAAACAGTATATACAGGAAATTTAGGCACTTCAACAATTTACCCGATATCTGAAAATCCCATATTGACAGAAGCAAAACCATTTGGGCCTACTGACTTATTAACCGTTTCATTAAGTAGTTGTATTGCAACATACATTGACTTTGTGGCACAGAGAAATAAATTTGAAACGCCAAATGTAAATGTAGAAATCAAGAAAACAATGAATGCGGACGGAACAAAAGTTGAAGCATTTGATACTGTTGTAAACTTTGGCAATGAGTATTCATCTGACCAAAAGGCAATTATAGAAAATGCCGCAAAGACTTGTCCAGTTGGTAACAGTTTAGCGACTGATATAAAAAGGACTTACCAGTTCAAGTATTAAAATTGACAAGTGCTAAGATAAAAGAGTTCTACAAATTTTTGTGGAACTCTTTTACATTGACAACAGAGAGAGCAGCCGCTAACAAAATGTTTGCGCAATGGTGGGTGGACGTGTAAGCCCAAAGTGCTATCTTCGTTCAACGTTTGGTCACGTGGGACAGTGACGCGTTTCAAAGTCCCACCACTGCGCAAATATAACCGTTAGCGGTAATAATTTTATGGACAATAAGGATTTAGGAAAAGCGTTTGAGCAAAGTGTAATCGGGACTGAGATAGAGAATATTTCAGAAGAAAGCCTAGACTCAGTTGTAGACGTCTTAACCGACAATGATTTTATAAAAGAAATCCCAATTGTTAAATATATCTTCAGTGGGTATAAAATTTACACGGGCATAAGAGAAAAAGCCGAGATAAAAAAAATTCTTATTTTTCTCTTTCAACTTAAAAGCATCACCGACCACGAGCGTAAAACTTTGATCGAAAAAATAGACGATAATCCAGATTTTAAGAAGAAAACATTTGAGAGAGTGGTTTTGATTATCGAACGACTTGACGAAGTCGAAAAAGCCAAAATCACAGGCAAGTTGTTCTTGAACTATATTCTTAAGCAAATGGACCAAGACACCTTTTTTAGACTTTGCTTTGCTGTTGAGAAAACATTTCTGACAAGTTTGAAAGCACTACATGAATTATATCAAGTCAATTTTGAGCAGCGACAACCAGCACTCACATGGGCGAGCAAGATTAGGGATCCGTTGATGAATAAAGAACTAAGCTATGTCGGACTAATGAAAGAAACGATTGAAAGTTCTCAGCGCGGTGACACGGGATTTCAGACGCGGACAAATTTTAACTATCGCTACGAAATCTCAGAATTAGGTAAGACTTTAGCAAAGTACGGGTTTTAAAATTACTACCGCTAACAATAAGTTTGCGCAAGGCGGGGCGGAACGTGTGGCTTGCAAGGTTCGCATTTTTTTAGTTCATTTATCTTGCGGACAGGACGAAGGTTTTAATTTCCCGCCCTGCGCAAACTTTAGCGTTGTGTGCTATTCCCCCCATTTTCGAGATGAAAATCAATTTCGAAGCTAAGGTTCGGGACAAATCGAAGTCTAAAAGGAGGTTAGTGCGACCGAATAGGAACTGATGACTAACACTTTACAACGTGTTAGTGCGAATTTTGAAAAAAAATTGTTTCCAACTTAAACTTTTTTGCGAAAAGCATATCTAACGAAAACAACTTTTACAAATTTTAAAAAATGAAAAAAGCTTTGTTTCCTTTAATCGTAATTTCTGCTTTTGGTTGTGGAAAGGATAACGATGATGTAAATCCGACAGTAATTCCTTATCAAGAGGGTTTGACAACTAATTACATAACAGTCAGCAACATTACACGGAAATATTTAGTGTACAGACCAACTGGAATGACAACAATAAATGCAGTTGTAACTGTTTTGCACGGTGGTGGTGGACTTGGACTTGATGTAGCCGAACTCGGAACTCACCCACTTTCTGTTTTTAGAACGATTGCAGACAGTGAGAGGTTCTTAGTTGTTTATCCAGAAGGATCTCTTGATATTCAAGGAAATCCCGGTTGGAATGATTGTAGAAGTGATGATATTTCAGGTAGTCAAGGCGATGATATTACGTTTTTGAAACAATTAAACGCTAAACTAAACTACCCTCGCCTAGAAGGCGAGGGGTTGATGAGATCACTTCGGCTTGAAGCCGACTAAAGGCCATCGGAAACAGTGAAGTCCTCATCTTTCTTTTCTTTATCTTGATTC
>JBIKRT010000122.1:0-11103 GCA_044349005.1 Cyclobacteriaceae bacterium | reverse complement strand
AAGTGGAAAGTAAATCCACTTGTCTTTTTAGCCCAACTTTTTAATTGCCTTTTTTCGCTCGTTAAAACCACAAAATCACAAATCCAAAATCTTCTAATCCTAAAATTGAGTTTTTAAGGGACGACTAGATAGAAATTCTGGAGGTTGCTGCCCACCACTTAATGCCGACATGCGTTCCCAAAACTTTGGAGCAGTCGTAGGATCATACCCCGCCATCGCCAAAAAAATCAATCCAATATGATCCGCTTCCGATTCGTCATCGCGAGAGAATTTCAATAAACCAATATTTGAACCCACCCCGAGTGCTTGCAGCAACAACTGGCCCGTCTGAGAAGGATTTTGGCCCATTGCAGCACCAAAAGACGTTAGTATCCCATTTTGAAGCATACTTTGGCTCATCCGCTCCCTGCCATGGTTGGCAATAGCGTGTGCCACTTCATGCCCCATTACAACGGCAACCCCGTCCTCATCTTTGCAAATCGGCAATATTGCGGTGTAGAATGCAACTTTGCCACCTGGCATGCACCATGCATTTACGGTTTTATCATCCTGTATAACGTTGAATTCCCAGTTAAAGCCTTCCAATTGGTTCGCTAATCCTTTCGTCTGCATATAGCTTTCAACGGCCGCTTTTATTTTATTACCAACTCTCTTAACCATCTCAACCTGCTGAGCATCAGTGCCTAATTTAGACTCACTTAATACTTGTTTATACTGAGCAGCCGACTCAGCAATAATTTCAGAATTTGAAACTAAGCTCAACTGTCTTCTGCCAGTCACGGGCACGGTGGCGCAAGATTGAATGATGAGCAATGCTAGCATTAAAGCAAAAATTCGTAGGGTCATCGTATTATTGTTTCGTGCAAAGGTACACCGTACCCTTTTAAAATTTTTAAATTACCAGAATGAATTTACGGTGATTTTTTAGAATGTTTTAGCTTTGCGAAAACTTAACCTGTTTTATGAGAATATTCGCAATTGGACGAAATTACGCTGAACACATAAAAGAACTCAACAACGAAAGGCCCGATGAGCCAGTTATATTCACAAAGCCTGACACCGCGATTCTAAAAAACAACGCCCCCTTCTACTACCCGGATTTCTCTAAAGACATTCACCACGAAGTTGAGTTGGTGCTTAGAATTTGTAAGGAAGGAAAAAATATAGACGAACAATTTGCATACAAATATTTTGATTCGATTGGAATTGGAATTGACTTTACAGCCAGAGATCTGCAATCCAAGGCCAAAGAAAAAGGATTGCCCTGGGATATTGCCAAGGGCTTTAATGGTTCTGCCCCGATCTCAGACAAATTTATTCCAGTCGCTAATTTTTCAGACCTCAGCAACGTAAATTTTAAACTGGAAATTGATGGGCAGCTAAAGCAGCAAGGCAACACAAGCCTGATGCTATTCAGCTTCAGTTACATTATCAGTTATCTTTCAAAATTTTTTACGTTAAAAACAGGTGATCTCATTTTCACCGGAACACCGAAAGGAGTTGGTCCCGTGGCGATTGGAAATACATTATCTGCTTACATTGAAAATGAAAAACTGTTGGAGTTTGAAGTTAAGTAAGCTTAGCATTTTACTTTTATTATTTTCTCGATATACTTTTGCTCAACTTGAAATCGCTACGCAAGATTCTCATTTGCAAAGGAATGAAACGTACTTGTTTCCTATCTTTCCTGGAAAGCCAAACTTACTGGCGGGCTCGATGGGAGAGCTTAGGAGTACCCATTTTCACGCGGGCTTAGATATCAGAACCAATAGCGTAACAGGCATCCCCGTGAGGGCCGCCAACTGGGGTTATGTTTCGCGAATAATAGTGGGGTCATACGGTTATGGCAAGGCGATCGTCCTTCAGCATCCAGACGGTAACCAAACGTTGTATGCCCACTTAGATAAGTTTAAAGGTGAATTGGCAGACTATGTATTAAGCGAGCACTATTCGCGCAAATTGTTTGACCTCGATTTATTTCCTGAAAAGAATAGATTAAGAATAAATCGGGGCGATACCATTGCCCTGTCGGGAAACACCGGAGGATCGCAAGGGCCCCATCTCCACTTTGAAATTAGAGATAGTTTAAATCAAGCATTAAATCCGCTTCAATTTAAGTTCGATGAAATTATCGACACCTATGCACCCACGGCTAACAAGATTGCATTGATCACCTTAGACTCAAATTCTAGAATCAATGATAAGTTTGGCCGATTTGAATTTTATCTTTTGAAGAGCGGTGATACCTATTCCTTTGCACAACCCATATTGGCATCTGGAAATATTGGTGTTGAGCTTTTAGCTACTGATCGAATGAACAATTCTGCTTTCCGTTTTGGTATCAATAACATGGAAATGTTTCTAAACGGAAAGAAGGTTTTTTCGCAAACTATAGACAAAATCGATTTTGAAGAAACACGAGGCATTCAAAACCTTTTCGATTACAAAGTATTAAAACAGAAAGGACAATACTTTACTAAGTTGTTCGTAGACGATGGAAATACATTTGACTACCACGAAGGGACAATTGCCAACGGAATCATTACGGTAGATAAAGAAGACGTTCCTGTTTTAATTGAATTAAAAGACACCTATGGAAACAAAAGCGAGGTTAGTTTTAGTTTGAAACCGAGCCCGAAAACAAATCAACTTTTGCTTCCAGAAACGATTGTAAAACCCCTTGATATTGATGTTTTCAAAAATGTTATGAAAGTAACATCTAAGGCTTGCCCCGAAAATAAACTTAGTGTTTTCGTAGGAGGAAAGGTAGATACGCAATTGCCTAGCTATGGTACATCGCTCGCAAAGGTATATTTAATCGATCTCAGAAAAGCACTGCCAGACTCCATCCGCGCTTGCGGCAATACGTTAAAAACAAACTTAAAAAAGAGTATCCCCTCAGGTCAAATCCAATCGTATAAAAGTGATTTCCTTGAGATAAAATTTGAGGAAAAAGCCTTGTATGACACACTCTATTTGACCGAATCCTACAAAGCCTCTGCTACTAGTGAAGTTTTTACAGTGGGGAGCAACACGACCCCTTTGTTTAAACCAGTTGAAATAAAACTAAAGCCCAAACGCACTTATTCAGAAAGCGAGACCAGCGTTTATACTGCCAATGGTGCTAACCTTGGTGGAACATGGGAGCAGGGTGAGATACGATTTATGGCGCGTGACTTAGGGAGTTTCACTATTCTGCAAGACGTGACTCCCCCAACGATTACAAAAATTTTTCTCACCAGTCGTACCGCTCGATTTAAAATAGGCGACAATCGATCGGGCATTGCTTCTTTTGAGGCAACAATTGATGGCGAATGGTTGTTAATGGATTACGAATATAAAACTGGAATTTTGCTGGCAGAAAGACAAGACAAAACCAAGTTATTGAAAGGAGAGTTTAAACTGAAAGTAACGGATACTGCTGGAAATGAAAAAACGTTTATTCAGAAGATTTTTTAATTTTCGTAATCGATCAACCAACCTAAATTAATCTACATCATGGCATTAAAAATTGGTGACAAAGCCCCCGACTTTAAAGTAAACAACCAGGACGGACAACCTATCACGCTCGCAGCCCTAAAAGGGAAAAAAGTGGTACTCTACTTCTACCCGAAAGACGCCACCCCCGGATGTACCGCAGAGGCCTGCAACCTGCGCGATAACTACAAGTCATTGCTAAAGGCAGGCTATGAAGTGCTAGGCATTAGCACGGATGATGAGAAATCGCACAAAAAATTTATTGCAAAGGAAAAATTACCGTTTTCTCTATTGGCAGATGTTGACAAAACAGTGCATGAACAGTATGGCACTTGGATTGAAAAATCAATGTATGGTAGAAAGTACATGGGTACGGCTCGCGTTACCTTTGTGATCAACGAAAAAGGCGTAATTGAAGAAATTATTGAAAAAGTAGACACAAAAAATCACACTTCCCAAATTTTAAAAGAAGACGGCTCGCCAACGGTTGCAGCAAAGAAAATTGCCAAAAAAGTAGCTCCCAAAAAGGCAGCAAAGAAAGGCTCAAAAAAGTAATGTCCATATAATCGCTTCGAGGCGGTACTTCCGTTTTTTAGTTTTAGCGAAAAGCGACACATTTGTGCAAAATTTAGCACATGAGCTCGCAAACAGATTTCGTAAAGTTAAAGAAGGTTTCCTCTCAAGTAAGGAGAGATATAGTTAGAATGGTGCATGCATGCCAGTCAGGTCATCCTGGTGGGTCTTTAGGCTGCACAGAATATTTTGTGGCTCTTTATTATTCCGTCCTAAAACACAACACCAATTTTACGATGGAAGGAAAAGGAGAAGATCTCTTTTTTCTTTCGAACGGCCACATTTCACCCGTTTGGTACTCGGTGCTGGCGCGCGCTGGCTATTTTGAAGTTGCGGAACTAGCCTCGTTTCGGCAACTCAATACGCGCCTTCAGGGTCATCCCACCACGCACGAACATTTGCCGGGTGTTAGAATAGCTTCTGGTTCCCTAGGCCAAGGTTTGTCGGTAGCCCTTGGAGCTGCGCAAGCCAAAAAACTGAATAACGACAAAGCCACCATCTACGTGCTCATGGGCGATGGCGAACAGCAGGAAGGACAGGTGTGGGAAGCGGCCATGTACGCTGCCCATAACAAAGTAAGCAATGTCATCGCTACCATCGACTACAACGGTCAGCAGATTGACGGCCCAGTCGACCAAGTATTGTCACTCAAAGACCTTAAAGCAAAATGGGAAGCATTCGGCTGGCATGTACTTGAATGTGATGGCAATAACATAGAAGAATTAGTTGCTACGCTCGACCTCGCAAAATCTCTTTCCCACAAGGAAAAACCGCTGATGATTCTCATGAAAACGATTATGGGCAAAGGGGTTGATTTTATGATGGGCTCACATAAATGGCACGGAGTGGCCCCTAACGATGTGGAACTTGAAAAAGCCTTGGCGCAACTGCCCGAAACACTTGGTGATTATTAGTTTGAAAATTTGGCAATTAACCAGTTCGAAAATCAACTAACCAATTTTCAGACCCTTGTAGAAACTCAATTTTCATCCAACATTATCATCAAATTTTATGATCAAATTTCAATACACCGATAAAAAAGACACTCGCTCAGGATTTGGCGCAGGGCTTCACGAACTGGGAAAACAAAATCCAAGTGTGGTGGCACTGTGTGCCGATCTAATTGGATCCTTAAAAATGGATGCTTTTAAGAAAGAGTTCCCTGACCGATTCTTTCAAATAGGCATCGCGGAAGCAAACATGATGGGCATTGCTGCCGGCCTTACTATTGGTGGTAAAATTCCCTTTACGGGAACGTTCGCCAACTTCTCAACAGGCAGGGTTTATGATCAGATAAGACAGTCGATCGCATATTCGGATAAAAATGTCAAGATATGCGCATCCCACGCTGGCTTAACATTGGGTGAAGACGGTGCCACGCACCAGATACTCGAAGATGTAGGAATGATGAAAATGTTACCTGGCATGACGGTGATCGTTCCTTGCGATTACGCGCAAACAAAAGCTGCTACGCTTGCCTTGGGCGATCACGTAGGGCCAACCTATTTGCGATTTGGGCGCCCCGTTTGGCCCATCTTTACCGAAGGCAGACCTTTCACAATTGGCAAAGCAGATGTGATGATTGAGGGTAATCAAGTAACGATTATTGCCAACGGCCACATGGTGTGGCAGGCCATTGAAGCCGAGGCTATTCTGGCGGAAAAAGGGATCAGCGCGGAAATAATCAACATCCACACAATAAAGCCGCTGGATGTAGAAGCCATTCTAAAATCAGTTCAAAAAACTGGATGTGTAGTTACCTGCGAAGAGCATCAAATGAATGGTGGCTTGGGCGATTCGATTGCACAGTTGCTGGCACGCCACTACCCTGCTCCGATTGAATTTATTGCAGTAGACGATTCGTTTGGCGAAAGTGGAAAGCCAATGGATCTACTAAAGAAATATGGCCTCAGTCCTGAAAACATTGTAAACGCCACCGAACGGGTAATCAAACGGAAAAGCTAAGCTTCAACATTCAACAATTGATATTGAATAGTTTACCGAATAACGTAAATCCTTGAACCCGAAATCTTGAATTGTTAACTATGAGCAAGTACTTTGTTATAGATTTTGATAGCACGTTCACAAAAGTAGAAGCCTTTGATGTGCTGGCCGATATTTCATTAAACGATCATCCAGATCAGGAAAAAATAAAACAGCAAATTATCGACATTACAAACTTGGGAATGAGCGGAGAAATTTCTCTTCGTGAGTCGCTAGAGAAAAGACTCACGCTATTGGCTCCGCATAGAAATCACCTGCCCGCCTTGATTACATTGCTAAAATCAAAAGTATCAGAATCATTCAAACGCAACAAAGAATTTTTTTCTACCTATCAAGATAACATCTATATTATTTCAAACGGCTTCCGCGAATTTATTGAGCCGGTAGTTACTGAATTTGGAATAAAGCCTGAGAATATTTTGGCAAACGAATTTCGCTTCGATGAAACCGGAAAAGTAATCGGCTTCGACAAAGAAAATCCGCTTTCATCAAATAATGGAAAAGTGGAGCAACTGAAGCGCCTGAAACTAGATGGTGATGTGTATGTAATTGGCGATGGATATACTGATTACGAGATCAAACATTTTGGGTTGGCTAACAAATTTTTTGCCTTTACTGAAAACGTGGAGCGCGACAGTATTATGGAAAAGGCAGACCATGTTACCCCCAGTTTAGATGAGTTTCTATACTTAAACAAACTCAACACAGCCATGTCATATCCAAAAAACCGGATCAATGTATTGCTGTTGGAAAATGTTCACCCCGTAGCCATGGCATTGATGCGCGCAGAAGGATTTAACGTAGAGAGCTACCCAGCAGGGTTAGACGAAGAGGAGCTTTGCGAGAAAATCAAAAATGTTTCTGTATTAGGCATCCGTTCAAAAACCCAGGTTACCGCCAAGGTGCTTGAAAATGCTAACCGCCTGATGGTTATTGGCGCCTTCTGCATTGGCACCAATCAAATAGATAAGAAAGCAGCTACAAAGAAAGGCATTAGCATATTCAACGCTCCCTTTAGCAACACCCGTTCCGTAGTTGAACTAGCCATTGCAGAAATCATCATGCTGATGCGCAACATACCCGATAAGTCGAACAAGATGCATCAAGGAAAGTGGGATAAATCAGCCAAGGGAAGTTTTGAGATCCGTGGGAAAAACCTGGGCATTATTGGCTACGGTAACATTGGCGCCCAGCTATCTGTGCTAGCAGAAAACCTGGGCATGAAAGTGTTTTACTACGACAAAGAAGAAAAGTTGGCATTGGGCAATGCTGTTAAATGTAAGTCGTTGAAAGACCTATTGGCAATAGCCGATATTATCACACTTCACATCGATGGCCGCGAGAGCAACACCAATGTGATTGGCTCAGAGGAATTTAAACTCATGAAAAAAGGAGTCATCTTTTTAAACCTGAGTAGAGGTCACGTAGTAGATATTCCAGCTTTAAAGGACAATATTTTAAGTGGAAAAATAGCTGGCTGTGGTGTGGATGTTTACCCCTATGAGCCACTGAGCAACGAGGAAGAATTTAAGTCCGATCTGCGCGGCCTTCCCAATACCCTACTTACGCCCCATATTGGCGGAAGCACAGCGGAAGCCCAAGAAAACATTGGCAACTTCGTGCCAAGTAAAATGATGGACTACATCAATACGGGCAGCACAAGTAACAGCGTTAATTTTCCTAACCTCACCTTGCCCACATTAGAGAATGCACACCGATTGATACACATTCACAATAATGTGCCTGGTATTTTGGCTAAGATAAACCAAGTACTAGCCGACCATGGAATCAACATTGCTGGTCAATATTTAAAAACAAACGAATCAATTGGTTACGTTATCACCGACATTAACAAAGGCTACGATAAAGAGGTTATAAAAAAGATGCGGGCAATTGAGAATACGATTAAGTTTAGGGTATTGTATTAAATGATCCTCCTAGGTCAAGTATCTTTCAATTTGGACGATGCACGATTTTTTATCACGTTCCCCAGCCTCAGCTTTGGCTATTTCGATTCAACTGTTCCTCCACATATCTTTTATAGACCTTGCCAACCTTAAACAATTCTCCGTTAATTTTTAAACTTTCGGCCTGAGCAGATTCAACAAATCGAGTATTTACGATGTGCGAGCGACTGATGCGCAAAAAAGACTCAGGAAGTTTTTGTTCGGCTTCTTTCAATGAAAGCCTTACGATGTGTGTCTTGTGTTTGGTGACCACTTTTACATAGTTTTCTAGACTCACTAAGTAAAAAATTTCGGTGAGTGGAATTTGCTTTTCCACACCGTTTGTAAGAAATGAAAAGAACTGAGCAGTTTCTTCTGGACGGATAAAGTGAATTCTCGGTTTGTTTTCAATAACGTGCAAAAATTTGAACATTACATAGATACCCAAACCAGTTAGGGTAAAAACCCAATAGTTTAAAATTCTTGAAAGCGTTTCCGATTGGTTAAATTGATAGACCAACACAAAGTGCATAATAGTAGAGCCTGACACCATTACGCCTAAAGCCCACAGAAAGTAAGCTCGCTTTCGGTTATTGAGATAAAGATATTCAAAGAGCAGGCGATTGTGGAACACAATCCATGCATACATCAACAGGAGAAATAAGTAGGGTGAAAATTTATCTAGCCCGGCTCGGCTTTCAATCCAATATCTATCGGGAATGTAGTAGGCAATCACTAAGGCCGATGCGCCCAACAAATTTCTCCAAATTACCGATTTTAGCAAACCTTTATACACAAAGGCAAAAATAACCATCGGCTTGCATTTTTCTGCCATGTGACGAAGTGCTTTCGTCAATTGCCAAGCGCCTTGGCCACTTTCTACTTTTCAAATCAAGATTAAGAAACTCCTTTTGTAAGAAAATTCTAAAACCAAAAATCTATGCTTCACCACGTCAACATTGGTATTCATGTCGTCTCAGGAACCATCGCCATGATCATTGGCTTATTTGCCATCGTTTACAATCGAAAAGTGGCTATACATAAAAAGCTCGGTCGGCTTTTTACTTATTTCCTGACGGTTGTGGTGACCACAGGCTTTTTTGGCTTTTTCTTTTTCATGCAAGATCCATTTTTGCTTATGTTAACACTTATCGCTTTTTATGTGGGCTATGCAGGCTTTCGCAATATAAAACTGCGTGAAAATAGAAGTACTGTCTGGGATGCCGCTATCGCATTAGGGGCATTGATAATAGCATCCATTTATCTATGGAAGCTTGCAAATAGGCAAACTCATTGGAATGTCTCTGTAGTATCTTCAACTTTTGCTGCCTTGGGCATGGTTGCCACTTACGATTTGTTAAAGTTCCTTTTCCTGCACAGCTACATTAAAAATTGGTGGCTATACGAGCACATCTATAAAATGATTTCTGCTTTTAATGCACTAGTGTCAGCTTTTTCAGGCACTGTATTAAATGAATTTCAACCTTACAGTCAGCTAGTACCAAGTGGACTTTGCTCCTTGATGGCGGTATTTTTTATCTATATAAAATACAGGGAGAGACAAAAAAAACAACTCCATTGGCAATACCATCATATTTACAAAACCCTAACAAATGATATGAATAATATTTACCTCGTGCTTTGCTTATTCATACTAAACCCTTGCCTTTCAATTGGTCAAAGCGGGTTAGAAATACGGGTTGTCAACCTTCGAAATCATAATAGGGGTTTGAAAAAAAGGAGTATAAATAAACAATATTGTTTACATACTAATAATTATATTTGAATTATGAATCAAGAACTGGAGATATTAAAGGGCATTCATCCGGGAATCATAGTCGATCGGAAGCTTAAGGAGAAGAAGTTACCAAAAGGGCGTTTTGCTCTTCAAATAAATGAATATCCACAAACCTTAGGAGCCATCATAAAGGGAAAACGGAATATGAACATCCCTCTTGCCATGAAAATTGAGAAGGAGCTCAACTTAACCGAAGGATTTTTAATGATGCTTCAAATCTTCTACGATATCAAGCAAGAGAAGCACAAACTGTTAGAAAAAACGAATCCTGATCTATCTAAGTTAAGACGAGGACTATTCTGGGATACTGACATGAAAAAAATTGATTGGCATCGCCAAAGACGAGCCGTAATTCAACGAGTTTTTGAACGTGGTAATAATGATGAGAAAGCTGAAATAACTCGTTTCTATGGAGATAGCGAAATCAACCAATTCATTCAGAAACAAGATCAAATGCATGCCTGACGGATTATTCCTGAATACGGTTACTCCTTTGCTTAAAACTGCATTGGCAATTGATGGACAATGGTTTATTTCAACAATTCAGACTCGTAGGGGGTACTTCGCTTAGTCTTCAGTTAGGTCACCGTATTTCTGTCGATATTGATCTTTTTACAGACGCACGTTACGGTTCGATTGATTTTCAAATCATTGATAACTATTTAAGAGAAACTTTCGCATATGTATCAGAGTCCCAGTCGGGCATAATAGGAATGGGAGTGTCGTATTTAGTTGGCGATGATGAGAATGAATCAGTTAAGATTGACTTATATTATACGGAGTCATTTATTCAGCCTGAATTGATAATTGGCTCTTATAGGCTAGCAACGATTGAGGAGATTATCGCTATGAAAATTGATATCGTTCAACGAGGTGCAAGAAAAAAAGATTTTTGGGACTTGCATGAATTGCTACATAAATACTCTCCAAGCCAAATGATTGAATTGCATAAAACAAGGTATCCATTTAGCCACGAAGAGAGCAAGATCCGAACAAATTTCGCCAACTTCAAAATTGCTGATGATGACTTTGATCCTATTTGCCTAAAAGGGAAATATTGGGAGTTAATAAAGTTGGATATTGTTCAGTCCTTACAATCTTGACTTTTCTCTTCATGTGTCAAGAGCTGATTAGTATGAACTTAAATCTTATTCCAAAAAAAAATCGCTTCAAATTTCAGGTAATGTACTGAAAAATGGTTGGTGCTTTTTTGATTGATTGTGCTTAATATTCCGGCCTCACCTGAAGAGGAGGAGAGCTCTGGTGGAGACCAACTCTTCGAGCAATAAGATGAGGCATAGACGA
>JBIKRT010000178.1:0-11246 GCA_044349005.1 Cyclobacteriaceae bacterium | reverse complement strand
ATATGGCGAGAGCTGGCGGACTCGGCCAGCCACTGCGGATATGACAGCACCCGCTGCCCGTTCACCAAAGACGCGCTCGGCTGGTCGTCCACAAACACCAGATCGGCCAAGCCAGCCGCCAAATCGGCCTGCAACCGCTGGCGCACCAAAGGCAACACGCCACGGCCACAACCACTGGCCCCAAAAATGGCAAAACGCTTCATGACTCGTACCCTGTGAATTTAGGCATAGTGACCTCACCCTCAGCGCTGATGCCATCGCGCACCCGAACCTTGCGCACGGTGCGCCACAAAATCTGCACATCCAGCCAAAAGCTGCGGTTATTCACGTACCAGACGTCCAGCGCAAACTTGTCGACCCAACTGATCGCGTTGCGGCCATTGACCTGCGCCCAACCCGTGATGCCGGGGCGCACCTCGTGGCGGCGGGCTTGTTCGATGGTGTAGAGCGGCAGGTATTCCATCAGCAAAGGCCGAGGCCCCACTAGGCTCATGTCGCCGCGCAACACATTCCACAGCTCAGGCAACTCGTCCAAGCTGCTGGCCCGCAAAAAGCGGCCAAAGGGGGCCAGGCGCTGAACATCTGGCAACAATGCACCATCGGGGCCGCGCTCGTCGGTCATGGTGCGAAACTTGACCATCCGAAACGGCTTGCCGTGCAAGCCCGGGCGCACTTGGGTAAACAACACCGGGCTCCCAAGCTTGCGGCGTATCTGCCAAGCCAAAAACGCCAAAGGCACGGCCAAGAGAAACAGGCCCATCCCCGAAGCCAGCAAGTCAAATAATCGCTTCACCCCAACCCCATCTCTTTCAACATCACCGCATTCACTTTGTGCACGTCGTATTTGTCCTCTGCCAGCTGGCGACCACGTTGGCCCATGCGAAAGGCCAAGTCAGGATCGTTGATGAAACGTGCCATGGCATCGGCCAAGGCGTCGACAGTTTTGACTGGCACCAAGAAACCGTTGTCGCCATCGACCACCGTCTCACGGCAGCCGGGCGCGTCGGTGGTGATGACAGCGCGGCCCATGGCCATAGCCTCCAGGACGGTGCGCGGCGTGCCCTCGCGGTAGCTGGGCAACACGTACACGCTGCAAGCTTCAATGGCTGGGCGCACGTCTGACAAACGGCCCAAAAAGTTCAGCGTGCCCGCATTCACCCATGTGTCCAGTTCGCATTGATCAATGGCGTTGGGATTTTCATCCAGCCAACCCACCAAAGAAAACCGCGCTTGTGGATAAAGCACTCGAATTCGTTGCGCAGCCTGCGCGTATTCGCGCACACCTTTGTCACCCAACAAACGGCTAATCATTAAAAAATGTATCCCAAAGGGCAGCGGCCTAACCACAAAGGCCGCCAAATCCACGCCCGAACCATTGACCACGCAAGAGTCCGTTCCCGGTGACAACAAGCCCCAAGACCGAAACAAAGCGTGGTCATCAGGGTTTTGAAAAAAAACCTTGTGCGTACGCCTCAGCGCAAGGCTATAAAGGAGATGCACCAGCGCTCGCAAACCACCCCGCGCCTTGCCCTCCCCCTGAAATGCATAACCTAACCCGGTGATCAAGGCAAAACGACAAGGGACTTCCGCACACCAGGCTGCCAGGCTGCCATAAATGACTGGCTTAATGGTGTAGCTCAATATCTGTTTGGGCCGAATGCGACGCATCAACTGCAAAAGCTGAAAGAAGGTAAGGGCATCGGCCAGCGGGTTTGTACCTGTGCGACGCATGCGCACACTGTGCACCACCAAGCCAAGTGCCTGCAACTGGTGTCGCATGGCACTGCCCTCGAGCAAGTCGGGGGCGGCTACATGTACTTGCAGGCCTTCGGCTTGCAAAGCGGCCAGCAATTGGCCTCTGAAATGCAAAAGCGATTCAGGAAAACTGGCGATGACTAGGAAAGACATGAATTAAGTCTGCTAGCACCCGCCTGGCGCGGGTTGAGAGTCGGCACGGGAACTGCGGGAATCGGGCTCGTTGACAGATGTTGCCAGCTTTCTCCGACCGATCACTGAAATAAACAAAAATATCAAAATGGGGGCAACCATCCATTTTTGGCGCAAAGCAATGCCCAGATTGGCAGTTGTTATGGCTAAAACCGTCCATACCGTCAACGTGTAAGCCCACATGAATACTCTGTTTTCGCCTAAATCACTGCGCATTCCTTTGAGCATTGACCAAGCTCCTAGAATGAAAAGAACAAATAAAATTAAATTATCAAAAGCTGCAGCTGCAGCAAACATGGAGTGAATATCAAAAATAAAAGGACGAAACATAAATGCAAATAATTGCTCTGGAAGACTCATTTTACTAATATCAATAGCGCCACCACCATGCATATTGTAACTTTGGCGTAGTTGAATGTATGAGAGAATTGAATCAATGTTTAAATTTGTACCCATGCCCGAGTAGTTTAAGGCGAAAGGCACCAAAATTATTACCGAAAAAATTAATAAAATAATAATAAAGATTTTTTTATGCAAAAAGATTTTATTTGAAAAAAATACTCCCAAAAATAAAGCGATAAGCATGATACCTGCAATGTGTGGACGAACGGCCAACATAAGCATAATGGAAAATATCATAAACGGTAATCTTTTATTTAATTTTAAGGCGGCCCATAAAGATAAGCATGTTGACAAAAATGACAAGGGCTCCTTGCCTAGACCTGCTGTCCAAAAGCTTACTGAGGGAAGAAAAATGATCATGGTAGCAAAAATTTTCAACCATTTTTCTTTGTGCGAAACAGCTGCTTGCAATGCACTATCGAAAAACAATAATCCAACGGCCCCTGTTATGCCAAAAATCACTGAAACGGACAAGATGGAAAAATTAAATACTTCATATAAAAAATTTATGATCAATATAATTCCTATATTTCCTATTGAATCGTTAAAATTAATTTTTTTTGCTTTATTAAAATAATCTATTGCATCACCACCATAATAAGAAACGTATAAAAAATAAATCAATACAAATATGGTATGCCACACATAAATTAATAATGCCCGAACAACTGTTATTTTTAAACTATATCCAATAATTAAAACCGGCAAATAGCCCAAGATGACAAGCAGCGGGAATGTAAGTATTTCCATTAATGGCACATTGCAGATTGAAATTTATTATATTTTATACAAAACACTATGCATTATTTTTAATTATCAAAAACGCTTCAGAAATTTAGAGACATGTCACTTAAACTATTTTTTTTGATTTTCCAACCAAGCTTGAAACATCAAAACGTCCCAGATGTGGTGTTGCCAATTGCGGTGCCCAGACAAATGTTCGGCCCATTTCTTTCGAATGGGCGCGGGGTTGAAGAAACCTTCTTGACTTAGACGCGATTCGCTAATCAAGTTTTCGACCCAGTCGCGCAACGGTCCACGCAGCCAGTGGTCAAGAGGCATACCAAAACCCATTTTAGGGCGCTCAATCAGCGCTCGCGGCACATAACGTTGTAATACCTCGCGCAGCGGCCACTTGGTCACACCACCGCGCAGCTTGTAGTCCAGTGGCAGCGACCACGCAAAATCCACCACCCGGTGGTCCAGCATCGGCACCCGGGTTTCCAAGCTCACGCCCATGGCGGCACGGTCCACCTTGGTCAAGATGTCATCAGATAAAAAGCCAATCAAATCCAACGCCATCATTCGCTCAACACTACTCAATCCTTTTAGATTTGCCTGTAGAGGCAATGAAAATCTCACTAATTCACGATGATCCAAAACTACGTCGTCGTTTTTATTCCAGTGAGAAACCAGTTGCCAATAGATATTTTCAGCCGAATCACTACTTAACACCCCCGATCCCTTATGCATTTGATTACCTAAATGAGGCAATGCTAACAATCTACCTAGCGCGTCCCAACGCGCCGGGGACACAGCGGTGATGGCGGCGGCTGCGGCACGGCGCAGGGGCTTGGGCACCCGCTGTAACTTATCCCAAAGCTGAGCCGTCATCTTGTAGCGGTTGTAGCCACAAAACAACTCGTCACCAGCATCACCCGTAAGCGCCACAGTCACGTTTTGTCGCGCCAGTTGGCTCACAAGGTAGGTGGGTATTTGGGACGAATCGGCAAACGGCTCGGAGTAGAGCGCGGGCAGCTTGGGAATCACGTCAAGCGCTTGCTGAGCGCTCACATAGAGTTCTGTGTGTTCAGTACCAAGGTGTTTAGCCACGGCTTTGGCATATTCGGCTTCGTTGTAGCCCGCCTCGTGAAAGCCAACGCTGAAGGTCTTGACCGGACGACTGGACTGCGCCTGCATCAAGGCCACCACGGTTGAGGAATCTACCCCACCCGAAAGGAAGGCGCCCAGCGGCACATCGGCCACCATTTGCTGGCCGACGGCGCTGCTCAGTAAGGCCTCAAGCGCGTCCACCGCTTGCTCGGCTGAACCAGCAAAGGGCCTGGCAACGCCGCGCTGCACCACATCGGCCGCAGACCACCACGCCCACACGCGGGGTTCGGTTTGCCCAGCGGCCAAGGTGAGCAAATGCCCTGGCAAGAGTTTATGAATGCCTTGGTAAATGGAGTGCTCACCGCCAATACAGTTGTGGCGCATGTAAAGCGCCAAAGCATCGCGGTTGATGGGGGCTGCAAAGGCAGGGTGGCGGCGTAAGGCCGACACCTCGGAGCCAAACAAAAACACCGCTTGAGACCCTTGGCCTTGCCAACCGTAATAAAGGGGCTTTTCACCCAAACGGTCTCGGCCCAGTGTCAACACACGGAGCTCGCGGTCCCACAGCGCAAAGGCAAACATGCCAATGGCCCGCTGCAACGTGGCCTCGACCCCCCAAGCTTCAAACCCCGCCAATAAGGTCTCGGTGTCGGAATGTCCGCGCCAAGCTAAGCAATCCAATTCAGCCCTGAGCTTCAAATGGTTGTAGATCTCGCCATTAAAAGCCAACACATACCGACCACCCGCTGCCACCATGGGCTGCGCCCCAGAGGGTGTGAGGTCCACAATGGCCAAACGCCGGTGTGCCAATGCCATGCCTGCCTCTGGGTCGGCCCAAATACCAAAGGCATCTGGCCCACGAGACTCGATAGCTTGGGCCATGTTCGTTAAGACTCCAGTCACATCGCACTGTTGATCCAAAGCATATTGCAATAAAAAACCAGTTAATCCGCACATTTATGTACGCGCCTTGAATCCAACAGCACACCAATACGGAATTTGGTTAGAAAATTTAATATCAACAAGCCCAGCCTTCTTCAACATGCTTTCTACCTCAGCGCGAGAAAAACGTTGCTCCAATTGCGTACCAAATCGATCCAAGGCATCTGTTCGCATGGTATAAAAACTTAAATTTCTGTATGTACCCAATGGTAGAGTATCACAAAATTTATCATTAAAGCCAATTAATTTTAACAACCAAGAAAATTTAGCCAATGGCAAATAAATAAATAATGCCATTAATTGCGAAACCACATACCTTGGGGAGTGAGGTAATTTACTAATAAATTTACGAATTACATCACTTAGCTTCCACAGCATAAAAAACCATAATGGACGATTATCAAATGAGTAATATAAATAAATCAAAAATGGAGCGCCAGGTTTAAGAAAACTTACGCACTCGTCAATGCCGCTCTGCGTGTTAGGAACATGATGCAAAACACCAAGAGAATATCCAAAGTCCATACTATTAATAGGTAAAATATAATCACCCACTCCACAATTATGAAAAATACAATTTTGTTTATCTGACAAATTTTTTTGAGCAATAAATAAAGCCGAACTTGGATCAAGGCAATGCAAAGTATCAACTCTATCAGCAACAATCTTCGCCCAACGACCACTCCCACATCCCATATCAAAACCGACAGAATTTTCTGGCAATAAATTCCAAGGAAAAATATTGAAATATTTATTAAATAATAAAATATGCTCAGAAAAATCAAGTTGCGACTGATCGAATCGCTCCCACTCATCACCAAAACCATCAACAGTTTTAACGTCAAAATTTTTCATATTATTCAATCTTGGTATAAGTTATTATATTTTACAACAATATCATTAATATTGTAATTTTCAATAATTCTTGAGCGACCTTCATTACCAATCAAATTTCTAATTTTAGGATCCATTTCAACAAAATGCTTTAAAGCACAAGCAATATCAATATGAGCATTTTTAGGAACAACAATACCATGTTTACCAACGATAATAGCAGCGTCTCCAACATCTGTGACTACGCAAGGTAGTGATGATAACATTGCCTCCGCTACAACATTTGGAAAACCTTCAGCTCTAGATGATAAACAGAATATATCCATTAAAGAATAATAATGCTCAAGCTCTTCAATCTCACCTGCAAGTAAAAAATTATTTTTTAAATTAAAATTATTAATGTAAGAGACAAGAATTGAATTGTTCCAATCAACGTCTTTTCCAATACAAAGAAAAATAATATTCTTATCAGAATTTTGGATAAGATGAGCAGCAGCATTCACTAAAACATCATAGCCTTTCAAATAATCAAATCGGCCAACAGCTCCAATAACAATAGAATTTATATTACTAAATTTAATTTTATGATCAAAATTTTTAGATGAATTGGAAATATTGGAATTGTCAATAAGATAACCATTCGGAATAACAAACATTTTTCTTTTACAATAGCCTAAATTAATGTGAGATTTTTTTGCTGCCTCACCACAACAAATAATTTTTTTAGGCACAATATAAGAAATAAAAGAAGCAATACGAATAATAATACTCGTTACAGAGAACAAGCCTTGAGGTATTTCGGTATTACGTACATTCCAGTAGACTTTGCGTATACCTGCAAGTCTTGCTGCAGTTCCAGCAAATAAATCCGAGTGATACATCCAGGTTTGAACAACCTGAGGTTTTTGTTGACGAAGAAGCAATACAAGACGAAAAAATACAATTAAAAAATTAACCTTATTCATCCCCATCGAAAAAACAGAAATATTTTTATCTATCAATTTGCGACCAACTATTCCGCATGTTGTTAAAGAAATAACTGAATGTAGCGATGAAGGATCATTTGCAACTAATCTTTGAAGCATCAATTCGGCCCCTCCTCCATTTAAACCGATAATAATGTGTGTAATTTTCATAAACAAAAAGTTAATAATAAATAAAATACTTAAATTATTGCCAAATAAATAATAATAAATAAACAGGTTTTCATTTCTGAGAATTATATTTTAAATTTAAATATCCATCATATTTGCTAAGTGCTTTTTGAACATTATTTAAATACCACCTTTGACCCTCAATTCCAATTTTTTTAGCATTATTCATATCACTAACACAATCAAACAAACATCGCGCAATACCTTCAGGCGTATTTGAATTAAAAATTTTATAGATATTTTCAGACTCGTTACATTCAGAATGGTATAAACTATGCATTAGCAAAGGTTTACCAGCAACTAAAGCCTCATTAATTACGCCACCGGCAATCCATGAGTGTATGAATTCTCCTGCCACCATATCTGATTGCATTAAAATTGGCATAATTTCCTTTCGTTTCATCAAAGGAAACCATTCAACTTCTTTTTCCAAACCAATTTCTTTAATGTATTTTTTTGATTTATTTACATCAACTCCATACTCCATAAATATGATTTTCTTTCGAAGGAGTGGATGTTGATCGCAAAAAAGCTTCCAACCATCAATTAAAATCTTATTACCTTTTGAAGCCGGGCTTTTCGAATCACCCCACACATGCCTACCGTGCGCAGTTAAAATAAAATCGTTTTTTTCTCTGATGTCAAGAATTTTATATTTAATTAAATTATCTAATTTATTAATTATATCACTTGTTTCCAAATACTCTTTTGCGTAAATCATTGGCACCGGCTCCAACCAGCGAGTTGATTCAGGCAAGTATCGATTTATTTGTTTTTCATAATCTACCGTCAGGTGTGGAGAATGAATTATTTCAATACTTTTGAAACTCGAACGTTGAGCACGAACAGCTGCAATTGTAGAAATTAAGTTATTTGGCTTGGTTATTCTGTAAAATGTTTCCGTCCATATATCACCACCATAAGGTACAAATATATTTAATATTCTATTAATCTTTTTACAGTATGCGGCAGCGGATCCACACCCAATCAATATATCGTAACGATCAATATCATTCTCTATGCGTTTTTGTGATGTTGATAGGTATTTCTTTTGGGAGCCCCAATCTAATTTTCTTATCCATGTTAAATTATCAGTAGCATAAGTATCACAACTTGGGTGAAAATGATTTGCCTCATGATCATAAATTAATAAGTCACAATCATAACCTCTGTCACGCATATATCTTGATATTGCAAAATTATTGTTATTGTTATTTCCCAAAAATCCTATTTTAATGTTTTTCATTATTTACGTGCCACTTTAATATTATTTATGATAAATTTGAATTTTAAGTTTAAATAATAATTCATTTATTCGATTTCGTTCTTGCTGCGAAAATAGCGCAAACCAACCTACACCTATGAGTAAAAACATTGTTACGCCGAGCAGCAAGTTGCCAACCAGAATACCCATTTTCTCTGCGACCCAAGAGAAGGCCAATCCACCGCACATTGTTAAAGAAATAATTAGTAATACTGGTGCATACTGCCACGGCAGTGGATATACTTTTTGAGCCAAATAAGAAGCCACCAATGCTTTAGCAATATGCCCCGAAAGAATTCCTAATCCAACGCCAAATAGTCCGAAAATCGGCGTAAATAATTGAATTCCTGCTAAGCTAGCTATTATTGCAGCTCCATAGCCCAAAAGACTGAGGTTAGATCGCTTGGTGATACCGATACCGATCTCAGTCATCCAACTAATTGCTTGAATTGCCAAACCCATGGCTAAAGGAAACACCACGATCACTGCATCGAGAAAGCGATCCGTTGCCAAAAGTCGAATCAAGGGATAGGCGCTCATTGTAAGGAGCAAGGTTGCAAGACATACGGCGAGCGTAAATATTTTAAATATCCAATTAAATGTTGATGCAGCATCAGTTTCTTTATAGATTGATAAAGAGAATGGACCCCATGCTATCTGAAAGGCACTGACTAAAAGCCCGATCATCATTGAAAGTTTAGCACCTGCTGCATATAGACCTAAAGACTCGGCACCTAATAAACTGTTAGTAAATGTCCGCTCTAGCGCCGGCAAGAAGCTCCCTACGACGCATATAACCCCATAAGGAATAGCAAAAGGCAACATCTCACGAATGCGACTGAAATCTTCGGGACGAACCAACCACTTGCGTATAAAAAATAGACCAAGTGCTCCGAAAAATATGCTAGCCACTAGACCAATTGCCAACACCTCTGCTATTCCGACATCTATAACCAATACCGCGACAACCAGCAAACTAGCTTGCATTACAGTAAATCCGATAGAAATAACAAGAAAGTGCGTTCTTGAAAATGTCCATTTAAGAATATTCTGTGAAAAATTAATTAATAACAGAAATGGCAGTTGCAACAAAACAATTTTAAAAAGGTGTACTCGATCATTCATCCCAACCACAAAACCCATCAGCCAATCTGAATAAAACCAAAGCAATGGAATTGATAATACCAAAATTAACAATTGAAATAGTAATGATTGAGAAATTAATTGCTTACGGATACTAATTTTTTCGTGTTCATAAAAAAAACGAGCCACAGCAGAATCTTGACCAAAGATAAACAAAGTTGTAAGAAGACCTGCTAATACGAGAAAGTAATCAATAATCCCATATTCTTCAATGGTCAAGTATCTGACAAGCAACGGAAAAGTAACCAGTGTCAAAGATTTGCTTAAGACAGAGGCTAAACCGTAAATTATTGTATCGCTCAATAAAAATTTTAATCGGCCTTTATTCGATAGGCCACGAGCTGGATTTGATTTTATTGACAATTTAACTTTAAAAGAATAAGAAAAATTACCAGATATTTTTTACATTTTTAGATGCAGTCAATCTATTATTTTCTCAACACCAATAAACGTCATATACATCTCCACAACCATATAACCAAAGAAAATTATTTATGTAAAAATGATATGGTGGCTTTTGATGCTTAATGACTACGCATAATATTTTAAACTTAAATTAAAATTATTTATATTTTTTTATCAAATAAAGAATATTTAGAGTAATTTTTTTAAAATATCATTTTTTTTGAAGCTAAAACTTCATAAATTCCGACTTGGCCGTTATACTCGCCTTTAAAGAACGGCTTCGGTGCTGGTGCGGAATCATCCCGATGTAGTCCACCCTCGTGAGCTATTTGTATATGCTGGAATCCAAGCATCTCCAACTCTCTTTTTATTCCTTGCGGTTCAATGATTAAATTCATTCCTGGCTCGTAAATTCCTTTGCGGTCATACACCAAAGTGTCGCTTAAACACTTTGCTGCAATTTCTTTTGGATCGTAGTCATCCGCCTTGTTGTGCTCCTCTTGCCAGAGAAACATATACCAACCAAGACCGTTGGCATTCACATAAAGTCGCCCACTAGGTTTTAAAACGCGCGTGAGTTCCCTTAATGATTGTCGCCAAGGTGTAAGAAAAATTACGCCATAACAAAATACAGTATCAAAGTGATTGTCTCGATAGGGCATCACATCAATCCCATTGACCTTCGCAGTGAGGTTCGTGACATGATATTTATCAGCCATGGCCTCTAAAAATCGTATTCTTAATGGCGAGATATCACAGCTCTCAACCGTGTTATTTAAACCAGCTAATGCTAATGACCATTGCCCATAGCCGCAACCGGCATCAAGCACCTTATCATTACCCGTAAAACCAATCGCCTTTAATCGATCGACATATTTACTCAACCCTTCACCGTAAATTCGTTGAAGAAATAACCGGTCGTTGTGACCTATCTCGCTTGCGTTATCCGCCACAACACTACGCATTACTGTGAGTAATTCTTGATTTTTTACATTCATATGCTACATCTCCATCAGGGTTATAATCTTATGTTTATAGTGGATCTAAGCCTGTTAGTTACCATCACTCCGCAACTGCCTCAGAGTAAGCGGACAGAAAGGTCACCCCGATAGCGACAAATCACCGCCATGCACGTTAAGCTCTACCTAAGGGAATAGGTCGAACATGGGTTGTGGCACCACGCCTGTCTAATTGATACTTGTCGCATCCCGGATGATTGCATTGACTCAAAACGGTATCCGCTGTTCATGGCCAGAGAGGTCATGCGGCAGTTGATAGACAATCTTTGCGTCACCTCAGCAGTCCACCCGGGAGCCTTGTCA
>JBIKRT010000121.1:0-11317 GCA_044349005.1 Cyclobacteriaceae bacterium | reverse complement strand
AAGTAAATCCACTTGTCTTTTTAGCCCAACTTTTTAATTGCCTTTTTTCGCTCGTTAAAACCACAAAATCACAAATCCAAAATCTTCTAATCCTAAAATTGAGTTTTTAAGGGACGACTACTTATTGGTTTTGGCGATTTCAATTCGAGCTTTTTTGAAAGGAAATGTAATTGCTCCCTATATTTTCTTCGGATATCTTTTTTTCGGTCTACCCCTTTTTGTTCTTATTTACCCACTTAGCTTTTCCGATTTTAGAAGCAACGAAACTGACTTTTTTTATTTTGCGGAGGCAATCCGAAGTATTGTTTTTGCCGTAGGTGTTGCAGATCGTTTCTGGCGCGTACAGCGAAATTCAATACGTGTAGAACAGGAAAAGAAACAACTATCGATTGACGGCCTTTTACGCCTAAAAACCCAGCGTGAAGGTATCATGCAGGATTTGCACGACAGCCTTGGCGGGCAGTTGAGTTCGATCTCTCTTGCCCTTAATAGATTAAAGCATGAGACTAGCACAACTGCCATTGAAACCATTCAAGGGTTAGCAAACGGAGCGATAACTGAATTAAGAAATTCGCTTTGGGTGCTAGAGAATGAGACGGTGAGTTTTGCTGATTTAGAGCAGCGAATAAATTCACTTTTGTGGCAATATCGCAAGACGGAATTGGCCATTGAGTTTCAGGTAAATATGGACGAATCATTGAAGGCCTTGTCATTACCATCAAGTTCTGCAGGGCATATATTTCGAATTATTCAAGAGGCCACTCACAATTCAATCAAGCATAGTAACGCCAATAAGTTGGTAATTACCTTTGAAACTATGGAGAGTGGCTTCCGTCTAATTATTGTAGATGACGGTATTGGGTTTGAAAAATCGAACCCTATTGGCCAGTTAGGACACTATGGCTTAAAAAATATGGCCGCCAGAACAAACCAAATAAACGGTACATTTGCCCTAAATACAGCGCCATCTAAAGGTCTTGAAATTTTAATCACAATGACTGACCCCTTTGTGAAATCTAGCTAGAGGAAATTTTTTGTTTTATTGATAGCCTCAATTTTATTTTTCACATGCACTTTGTTAAACACATTGGTCATATGTTTTTTGATAGTGTCGAGGGCGATGAATAGATGTTCTGCTATCGCCTTGTATGTTAATCCCTTTGAAACTAGCCTCAACACATCCAATTCGCGTTCCGTCAATTGAAAGTGATTAGCTATTTCTTTTAATTCAACAGGAGGGAGTTGTGTTAAAAACCGAATTGTTTTTCGGGCAATACCGGGCGACATCAGTGCACCGCCCAGATTCACTTCCTGAAGTGTCGTTAAAATAAAAGAAGGCTTTTCGCTTTTCAATAGGTAACCCACGGCACCCGATTTAAAAGCCTCAAAAACCCGATCGTCATCGTCTGACATTGTTAGCATCACTACTTTCATAGCGGGGTGAAGCTCATGTAACAATTTGGTAGCTTGAATTCCCTCGGTTGGGTAGTTCATCGAAATATCCATTAATACGATTTCTGGTGGGCTTAATGCACCCACTGCCAGCGCGTTCACGAACTCTTCACCGCTTCCGCAAGCAAAAACTGTTTCAATTTCAGGAAACTCATCCAGCTCTGTCCTTAAATTATTTAAGAAAGTCTGGTTATCGTCTACTAGTGCTACTTTAATTGACATTCGTCAAAGATAAGCAACCGGCATAGCAAGTTTCAATCACCCGAAAGGGTGATTTTTTTGCAAATTTTATTGGTGTTGGTGTCATAAGGCGGTATGATTTCTGGGATTGCAAAACGCATTAATAGCCTGTCGGGCGGCTAGTTGCTTTTTTTAGCAAGTTCAACCAGTTAAATTTTGATGTAAACACGTTGAATATATTTTTTTTTTGCTTAATTGAATGTATGAATCAACTGAGCATCCGGCTTTTTGTTTTTTTCTTTCTGATTCTGCTAGCTTATCCGGGTCTTGCTCAAAATATAGATAGCATTAAGAATGCGATCAAAAGTCAACGAAATGATTCGTTGCGGGCCTACCAATATGCTGACTTAGCCCAAGCATATTTGTATCATGAAAGCATGGATCTCGACAAAGTGAACGAGGCAGCAGAAAGCGGAATGGCGCTGGCTGTTAAATTTAAAGATACGTTGGCAATGACGTTCAATATGGAGCGGATCGGCCACGTGTTGTACTATAGAGGGCTTTATGAGCAGTGCCTATTACTTTATTTTCAATTACTCAGAAACGCGGAAGCTTTAAAGCGGCTGGATATACAAGCGAGAGGTCATAGAATGATGGGCTGGATTGACCTTGAAATGAATGAATTAGAAGATGGGCTGGCTCACTTCATGAAAGCGAAAAGCATGTTGAAAAGCGTGCATGCCGATTCGGAAGAAATTGCCCTTGCCTACCGGGGTGTAGGCCAACTGAATTATGAGCTAAAGAGATATCAACAAGCAAAGGTATACTTTGATTCAGCACTGAATGAAAAACCGGGTATGGCGATAAGGGAACGGGCTTTTGTGATGTGTAATGTGGGCAGCCTTTTGCGCTCACTAAACCATGACTTTGCAGCATCGGCCAACATTCTTAAGCAAGCGATGCAATTGCTCGAAGACACCAAATCTAACAGAGACGTATACGCAAAAGCGTTGGCGGAACTATCGCTTACCTGGCAGGCGAACGGACAACTAGGCGATGCCGAACGATTGGCGAAAAAGGCTTACTTGGTCTATTCAACGGTACCTTTCAAACGCAGGTATATTGGAACGTACTCGATCATCGCGGATGCATTGACCAAATCAAAAGATTTTGAAAATGCGCTTCGTGTAGAGCACGAGATGAGGGTGTTAAACGACTCAATTTTCACCACCCGAAACCAAACTATTGTGGCCGATTTGAAAACTAAATATGAAATCGAAAAAAAGCAAAGTCAAATTACACTGTTAGAACAAAGGGTAAGAACCGAACGATTAGAAATGGAAAACAGAAATTGGATGACGATGGTCATAGCCCTCTTTTTTGTTTTGATATTGATTTTCGCGGCTGTTTTATTTGTTATTCGATCGCGCTTTCTGTTGAAAGTGAAGGAAATTCAAGCCATTCAAAAAATTCAGGCGGAGAAGGAGCGTATTGGGCGCGACCTTCACGACAGCCTGGGTGGGCAGCTAAGTTCAATTTCTGTGGGGCTAGACAGATTGGCGAAAGGTAACCTGGGTGGTTTAGTGCACCCCTTGCAGGAGATTGCCGACAAAGCCATTGCTGAACTGCGCGATTCACTTTGGGTGCTGGATAAACCATCGTTGACCATAGCCGATGTGGAGCAACGAATAAATGGATTGTTTTGGCAATACAGAAAAATGGAGGTGCCGATGGTGCTGCGTTTACAGGTAGAGGAGTCGTTGCTAGGGCATCAGCTTGATTCCGATCGAGCGGGTCAATTGTTTCGCATTCTACAGGAAGCCACACATAATAGCGTTAAGCACAGCAATGCATCCCAACTTGAAATTGTGTTCAAAAACCAGGGTATTAACATGCTCATCACAATTTCAGATAACGGCATTGGGTTTGAGCCCACGGCAGCCCAACAGAACGGGCATTATGGAGTAAAAAACATGCACACACGGGCAAAGCAAATCGGTGCTGACCTGACCATTCTTTCAACACCCAGCAAAGGAGTGTGCATATCCGTCACCTTGCCGGTTTAGGTAATGTACTGAAAAATGGTTGGTGCTTTATTGATGGCTTCGATCTTATTTTTTATGCGCATTTTTTTGAAGATATTGGAGAGGTGTTTCTTTACGGTTTCGGTGGTTACGCACAGCTCGTCTGCAATAATTACATAGGTGTTGCCTTTGGCCACCCATCGCAACACCTCCAATTCACGTTCAGTAAGTTGAAAGTCGTCCGCCTCTTCTTTTCTTTTTTCAGGAGGCCCTGCACTCAGAAACCCGATTGCCTTTCGTGCCACCGAGGGCGACATCAGCGCGCCTCCGTTCGCTACATCTAGAATGGTTTTATAGATAAATACCGACCGTTCGTTTTTTAGCAAGTAGCCCACCGCCCCTGCCTTAAAGGCGTCAAAAATTCGATCATGATCATCATTTACAGTAAAGATAATTACCCTACAGTCCGGATACCGCTCGTACAGCACGCGCGTAGCTTGAATTCCTTCATCGGCCAACCGCATTGAAATATCCATGAGTATTACATCGGGTACCCGCTCTTTTGCCAATGGTAAAGCCTGCACAAAGCCGAGCCCACTGCCATGTACTGTTATTTTCTCGAACGCTGGGAAGTTGAGCAACTCCTCGCGCAGTGCGTGAGCCAGCGGCAGGTTGTCATCCACTATAGCGAGGTGCAAGTTTGGCATATATAAAGGTAAGCCATTGTTATGTTTACAAACAATTACCCGAAAGGGTAATTGTGCAGCCGTTTTGCTAAGAAAAATCACCCTTTCGGGTAATTGACAAGGCCTTTTTACGTAGCGACCTTTAGGAAACTAAAGGGCAAGAGAGTGTGTATCAGGTGATAACGCGGTGATAACGTCTGACACGGCTGGAAATGAAATCAAGAAATGAGAAACGGGTTAACAATCTTTAATGTGCCTTCAATAACTTGGTTATGCTGCAAGTCTTCAGAATACAAGGTAGTGCAGCTGGCTTCAAGGGCTGAGGCAATTATTAAGCCGTCCCAATGCGATAATTTATATGTAACAGCAATTTTAAATGCGTTCAATAATGTTTTGTTGGTAATTATTTTCAGTTCAGCTCTTTCCATAATTGCGGTTACGTTTTCAAACGCAATTGCTTTTTCAAACTTGAATTTCTTTATCAGCACATTAACGGTTTCCATAACCACTTGGGTACTGATGCATGGGCGTTCTTTTATCAATGCTCTGGCGATATCCCGTTTTACTGAAGGCAGGCCAACGGAATATACCGCAATATTAGAATCAATAAAAAAATCAGCGCTCATTGGCTTCCTCACGGTCAAACTTGAAGTTGGTCATATCTACCGCATGGGTATCCCAAAGTTTAACAGCCTCTTCGAAGGTTCTGTTGTTTTGTTTAACAGCCTGTGGCTCTGCTTCAACAGAAAAAGCAATAATCTCTATATCGGTGTTGAGAAATTGCTCGGGCAGGCGTACCACAAGCTCATCGGCTGTTTGTGGATGAATTATAGTGCGATGGACTGTCATAGAAGTGGAATTAACAATCAAAGATAACAAACACCGTTCAATTTAAAACTTTCAACTAGCGACTATACCAAACTCAAAACAATGAAAACAAAACAATCACGCTTCCAGTCTTTAAACCCGAGCCTTAGTTCGCGTCTTCATGAATCAAGAAAGAATAATAAAAAGCTGTGTTTCGTGGAGACACGAACCACGGATTTGGTGTATCAGGTGATAACACAGTGATAACACCTGACACGGCTGGATTTTGAGAAAGGCAAACTGAACTATTCCATTAAATGTATTACCGATAAAATAAAACAAACAAAACCCATGAAAACAAAAATTACTCTTTTACTGATGCTGCTAAGTGCAGCCACTTTTGCCCAAACCATACGCAGGGTAAACAACAACCCTGCAGTAACTGGCACGAATATTTACTCCACTGTACAAGCGGCTCATGATGCTGCCGTAAATGGAGACATTATTTATGTCGAGGGATCGACTGTTTCCTATGGAGATCTCAATAGCACAAAGTCATTGACTTGGATTGGTACTGGTTATTACTTAAACCCCAACATACTCACAAGTACTTTGGGCGCTGTAACATTTAAGACGGGTAGTCAAAACTCAACAATTTCCGGGTTTATTGTTACGGGAAATATTTCTATTCTTAAAGTTAGTAACATTACGATAAGCAGAATTGCATCACTACCAAGCATTCGCAACATATTTGTTGATTGTAATGACGCTAGCACTTTCGCGAGTATTTCAAATATCACGCTTATCGGAAACTATAATTTTGACATTCGGTTGGTGCCGAGAACAAATGCAAGTATCAATTATACTGTTAGTAATGTTATAATAAAAAACAATTTACTTGGTGGATTGTACTATGATGTAGTCCCTAACTTGGTTGTTTCAACTGTCGTCTCCAATAATATAATTGGTTTTATTGGCACGGTTCATAATACTAGCTTTCAAAACAATATTTCACATGTTCAAACCGCTGCTGGAACCTTTATAAATTGTTCTGTTACAAACAACGTTGCACTTGGTGGCCCTTGGCCATCAGGAAATAACAATATCAATAATATCACGAATCCCTTTGTTCAAATCAATCCACCAGTAGACACAGGCTGGCAACTTAAGCCTGGCTCTGCTGCCTCGGGCGCAGGAGTAGGAGGAATAGATTGTGGGATTTTTGGTGGTGATACCCCATACGTTTTATCGGGCATACCTAATTATCCAACAATAACAAATTTTATTACTTCGGGTACAGCCTCATCTGCAACGCCTCTAGGTGTAACCATATCCACTAAGTCTAACAACTAACCAATACCTCCATGAAGCGCCTTGTCTTTCTGGTGTTGGCCTGCGTCAGCTGTATGGTTGGCGTTGGTCAAAACCTAACCCGTATAGAGTATTTTATTGATACAGACCCAGGCTATGGCAGTGCCACCAACGTGCCCTTTACCTCTGCTGCCACAGTTAGCGATCTTACGTTTGCCGTTCCACTTACTGCAGTTACCGATGGCTTCCATACACTAAATGTCCGCTCGAGGGATGCCAATAACAAATGGAGCTTGGTGCAAAGCAGGCCGTTTTATCGTTTCACACCCGAGCCTATTACGGCACCGGCACTCAGTCGCATAGAGTATTACATTGATACAGACCCTGGCTATGGAGCAGGCACAAACGTAACATTTACAGCAGGCAATGTCGTAACTGATCTTGCGTTTACGGTGCCACTAGGTTCTGTTACCGATGGTTTCCATACCTTATTTATTCGAACAAGAGATGCCAACAATAAGTGGAGCCTGGTGCAATCTCGTCCGTTTTTCAAAGCGGCTGCCCCTGCAGCGTTGGCCAACATCAATCGCATTGAGTATTTTATTGATACTGATCCTGGGTATGGAGCTGGCACGAGTGTAACTTTTTCGGCTGCGCCAACTGTTACGGATCTGGTTTTCAATGTTGATGTATCGGCAGATTCGCAGGGTAGTCATAAACTCTATGTTCGTAGCCGCGATGCCAACAATAAGTGGAGTCTTCTTCAGGTTAGAGACTTTTCGGTATGCAATCAACCTGCGCCTGTTGCTTCGGCAGCAAGTGTGGTAACTACTTCGGGGTTTAACGCTAACTGGGCTGCCGCTGTTGGAGCAACAAGCTATACCCTTGACGTAAGCACGGATAACTTTGCTACGTTTGTAAGTGGTTTTAATGCCAAAAGTGTAACCGCCACCACACAAGCAGTTACGGGATTAACGGCCGGTACATCTTACAGTTATAGGGTGAGTTCGGTTAATGCTACGTGTACTTCTGTGGCTTCGCCTGCTATTTCAGCAATTACGTTATTTACAACACCTTCGGCTTCCGCAGCCACAGCTATAACCCCCTCGGGCTTTACCGCGAATTGGGCTGCCGTAACGGGAGCAATAGGGTATCAGTTAGACATCAGTGCTGATAACTTCGCCACGTTTATTAACGGGTATAATTCAAAGAGCGTCACTAGCGCTTCGGAGGTGGTTACAGGCCTCACTGCTAGTACCGCTTACCAGTATCGTGTTAGAGCCACTAATGGAGTGGGTACATCGGCTAATTCGTCTGCCATCACCGCCACTACAACCTTGGCAATAGCTGCTCCCGTTGCCGCGGCTGCTACACAAATCAATTCTTCGGGCTTTACAGCCAATTGGGCAGCGGTAACTGGTGCAACGGGTTATCAATTAGATATTAGTAGCGATAACTTTGCCAATTATGTAACAGGCTACAATTCAAAGGCCATCACAGGCGTAACTGACACTGTAACTGGTTTAACCGCAAGTACTGCTTACAAGTATCGGGTAAGGGCAACCAATGCAAATGGTACTTCTGCCAATTCAAATTCAATTGATGTAACTACAGCAGCGACCAAGCCAAGCCAAACCATCACGTTTGCTGCGTTACCCGCTAAAACGTTTGGAGACGCAGCTTTTGCATTGGCAGCAACAGCAAGTTCACAGTTGGCTGTAAGTTATGCCTCCAGCAATACAGCGGTAGCCACTATTTCGGGCAATACGGTTACAATCGTTGGGGCAGGTACTTCAACAATTACAGCCAGCCAAGCTGGGAATGATGCGTTTGCGGCTGCCACTAGTGTTGCACAAACATTAACGGTTAATAAAGCGAACCAAACAATTACGTTTGCTGCGTTGCCAGCTAAGTCTGTTGGCAGTGCAGCGTTTGCGCTTACGGCTACAGGTGGTGCGTCTGGTTTGCCTGTTACGTTTGTAAGCTCTAACACATCAGTGGCCACTGTAAGCGGAAGCACGGTAACCATAATTGCTGCAGGCACAACCAACATTACTGCCAGTCAAGCAGGCAACGCCAATTACAATGCCGCTACTGATGTAGTGCAAGTACTTACGGTAACCACCAAACCGAGCCAAACCATTACGTTTGGTACTTTACCAGCTAAAACTTTTGGGGATGCAGTATTTACATTATCGGCTACCTCCAGCTCACAGTTGGCTGTGAGTTATGCTAGTTCAAATACGGCAGTAGCCACTATTTCAGGCAACACGGTTACCATTGTGGGTGCTGGTACTTCAACAATCACAGCCAGTCAGGCGGGGAATGATGCGTTTGCTGCGGCTGCAAATGTTACACAGTTATTGACCGTAAATAAAGCAAGCCAAACCATTACGTTTGCTGCCTTGCCAGCTAGGTCGGTAGGCAGTGCCGCGTTTGCACTTACCGCTACAGGGGGTGCTAGCGGGTTGCCCATTACGTTTGTAAGTTCTAATACTGCAGTGGCCACCATTACCGGAAGCACAGTGACCATTGTAGCGGCAGGTACTACGAACATAACCGCCAGCCAGGCAGGCAATGCCAACTACAATGCCGCTACAGACGTGGTTCAGGCGCTTACGGTAACCGCAAAGCAAAACCAGACCATTACGTTTGCCGCCTTGGCAGACAAGACGCTGGGCGATGCGGCTTTTGCGCTTACAGGCACGGCTTCGTCTGGCTTAGCGGTTGCTTATTCAACCACTTCTGATAAGATCACCATCAATGGTAGTCAGGTAACGTTGGTAAAAGCTGGCCGTGCTTCCATTGTAGCCAATCAAGGGGGTAACGATGCTTTCAATGCCGCCACCGCGGTAACGCAAAGCTTCTGTATTAAACCAGCCAAGCCAACGGTAACGTTATCCAACACCAACACCGAAACGGTTACGCTTACCAGCAATGCAAGTGCAGGCAATCAATGGTACTTGGCAGGCACTGCCATAGCGGGTGCTACCAATGCCACGCTGGCAGTAACTGCGCCAGGCGTTTACAAGGTGCAGGTAAAAGTGGATGATTGCAGCAGCGAGTTCTCGGCAGACCAAACGATCATCGTTACTGGCGATATAAAGCTGGATGCTTCCTCTGTTTCTATTTCTCCTAACCCTGTTAATGAGGTGCTGCAATTAAACGGAATTATGGGTGAGATAAAATCAACCCATTTGTTTGATATGACCGGAAGAGCAAGTTCACCACTTACGCTTGAGAAGAAGAACGATGTATATCAGGCATCGGTAGAGCATTTAAACCAAGGGGTTTATGTGCTTAGAGTGGTTCAAGAAAACAAAGTGGTACAGATTAAATTTATTAAGAAGTAAAAATTTGTTGCCAGTTGCCAGTTACTGGTAACCGGCCACTGGCAACTTGTAACTAATTAAAAACATGAAAACAAAAATAGTTAAACTCTTTGCAGTCGCACTAGTATCGATTGCCCTCTTCCAAATTAGCGGCTGTGGTGGAGGCGGTAATGGCACGCCCACACTTTCCGCTTCCGATGCGGTGAAAGCAAAATTAACGGCTGCTACTTCCTGGAAAGTCCAATCCGCCACCGTGGATGGTGTTGATCAAACGGCAATTTATAAAAACCTTGCGCTGAGTTTCAGCGCTGCGGGCTATAGCTCCACCAATGGCGGAGCGGTATGGCCCGCCACGGGCACATGGAGTTTTAGTGATGCGAACGGCACGACTGTAAAGCGCGATGATGGACTGATCATCTCCGTTGAGGTTACCGATACTACATTAAAGCTCAGCTACACGTGGGCGAAAACCACATTAAGCGGTGGAAGGGAAGCATCTGTTAAAGGCGCACAAGTACTTAATTTCACAAAATAATAGTTGATTGGTTTAGGGAAGGCCTTGGTCAGGAATGATCAGGGCTTTTTTAAAGGTCCGCTATTTTATTGCTCTGCCGGATTTCCCCAAAATTGTATATTTGTACAATGGAAAATCTAATTGATAGAATTACGATTGATTCTCAGATATTTAATGGCAAACCCACTGTCCGTGGTATGCGAATTACGGTAAAGACAATTTTGGATTTTTTAGCGGCAGGCGAAACAATCGACAATTTGCTACAGGCCTATCCTTATCTTGAACGGGAAGATATTTTTGCTTGTATTCACTATGCTTCTTTAGCTGTGGACATGGACAAATCGGTTTTCAAGATTTTAGCTTGAAATTTCCGAGAACCTCAAGCATTAAAAGCGATTTATGATTAAGCTTAATATCCTATTTGTGCGCTAAAGAGTAATGATTCATAAATGAAGGCGAAGTTTCTTGTTGATGCCAATCTCCCAAGATATTTTAAATACTTTGATTCTCAACACTTTGAATTTGTGTCTGATATTGACCCTCGAATGAGCGACCAAAGAATATGGGATTACGCCCGCGAGCAAGGTTTGATTATTTTAACTAAAGATTCTGATTTTTACACCCGATGTGTTCTGAGCGCGAAACCTGTGAAGGTCATTCACTTTCAGTTTGGAAATTACACGCTACATCAACTCCATCTATTTTTTGATAAAAATTGGAAAATGATTAGCGAAAAAATTGAAACATCAACTCTTTTAATTGTTGGCGAGAACGAAATTAGGGTTGTACTCTAGCTTGTTGCTACTTCCTTGTTCCCTTCTAGTATTGCCTATTGGTGACTCCCACGCTGTTCGGGATTTGCAATCCCGAAACCAGATAAAGAGGTAATGTACTGAAAAATGGTTGGTGCTTTTTTGATTGATTGTGCTTAATATTCCGGCCTCACCTGAAGAGGAGGAGAGCTCTGGTGGAGACCAACTCTTCGAGCAATAAGATGTGGCATAGACGAAA